>JAFUNR010000050.1 GCA_017472965.1 Oscillospiraceae bacterium
CTCCCGCGTTTCTCCTGCTACATTAAAACGAAACCTGGCGTTGATCAACGCCAGGCCTCGTAAAGTTTTAGGTTTTCGTTCTGCTGCCGATTTGTGGGCTTCTGAACTTGCTTTGTGTTGCACTTAGTTTGACAAATCACTGCGATGGAAGGGAGCTCGAATGAAGTTGACCGCACTGCTGTGCGCTCAACTTCGCAAACCGCGGCAAGGTTGTGAAAGAAAACAGATTCCCTTGCGGTTTGCCGCAGGGGTTCTCGCCCTCCCAACACAAAAAACAAGGACATCCAGATGGATGTCCTTGTTTTGGTGCGATGGAAGGGACTCGAACCCCTGACCTACTGGTTCGTAGCCAGTCACTCTATCCAGCTGAGCTACCAACGCACGGCGCATGATATATAATATCACTCAAAAGCTGTTTTGTCAACCCTTTTTTTGAGGAAATTCAAAAAGTTTTAAAACAGACTGCCCTTGCTGAAAAATGCGGCGGCAGGGATGCGGCGGCCCGGGGATGTCAGCTTTGGGGCAGGGCCTCGTCTGCCTGCTTTTTTGCATCCAGATATTTGATCACGCGGCGCAGCAGATGCTTGTCCGCAGGGTAGGTCAGCCGGGCCATGGCTTCATCCACATCAAAGAAGCGGGCTTCCTCAATCTCACCGGGCTGGGGGATGGCGGTGTGGCTGCAGGCGTTGGCTGCAAAATACACCACTTTTTTCATGGTACCTTTGACAGGGGAATACTGCGTTACAAAACGGAATTCCGGCAGCAGCACCACGCGTACGCCGGTTTCCTCCAGCACCTCGCGCAGGGCGGTCTGGGCCTCGATCTCGCCGGCCTCCACATGACCCTTGGGGAACGCCCAGCGTCCCCCTGCAATATGGCGCACCATCAATACCTGCCGCCGGCCCTGTTCGGTCCACACGCAGACTGCGCCGCAGCTTTTTTCAAATTTCATGTCTGTTTTCCTTCTCAAAAACAAGAGCGTCCGGCACACAGCCGCGCTCACAAAAACGCCGGATATACCGCAAAAGCGCCCGGCTTACAAAATTACTACCTTATTATACTAGATTGCTGCAGATTTATAAAGAGCAAATTGGAGGAAATATGTAAATTTTTCGTTTTTTTCACGCAAGGAATGTGATTTTACGGGTAGCCGAGTCATAGCTGTTTGTGTTATACTATACAAAATATGTTTTGTGGAGGATTTCTTTTCGTGAATCAGCAAATGGATTTCAACAATATGATCTATCTTCTGCTGGCGCTGGTGGTCGTTGTCACCGTGGTGATCGTCACCATGGAGCGCGAGAAAAAGCTGCCCCGCGGCCGTAAAAAGGCCAACGCCAATGCCGCCGTCACCGCGCTGCGCAGCTTTGCTGTCAACAACGGCTGCAAGGTGCTGGGCCCCGTTCGTTTCACCAGAGGGGAACAGACCGTCACGCTGGATGGCGTGCTGGTGGGCTGGTTCGGTGTGCTGGGTGTCAAAGGCATCGGCTACAACGGCCAGATTTACGGTAATCCCAAAGAGCAGCAGTGGCTGTGGGTCAGCGCCGACAAGCGTGAAAGCTTTGCCAATCCCATGGAGGAATGTACCCTTGCCGCCCGCATGATGCGCGAAGCGCTGATGAAGGCCGGTGTGCGCAGCCCGGAAAGTGAGGCTGTGGTGGTCTTTACCGATTCCAAAGCCGAGCTGTGCATTCCCCGCGATGCCGGTGTGATGAAGGTCGCCGATCTGCGCTCCTATCTGCGAAAGGAAAAGTTCCAGAAGGACCGCGGCTACGATCTGGATGTCATGTGCGCCGCGCTGGAGCCTTTTGTCATTGAAAAATAATGCGCCCGCAGAAAGCGGACGATGAAAAATCATCTGATCCGAACAGGACAGGAGGTACGACTATGAGTGATTTTGTCTTGGTCCGTTCCGGCGCTGTGTGCGGCATCTGCATTGCACCCGCCGCACCCAAAACCGCCCCTGCCGCCGCTGCCGAGCTGGCCCGCTGCCTTGGTGCAATGGCCGGTACAGCTCCTGCCGTGCGCACCGGCGAAGCCGCTGCCGGCGAGCTGTGCCTTGGCGCCGAAAGCGCCGGTCTGGAAAAGGAAGAGCTGCGCATCCGTACCGCTGACGGTATTTTGTGGCTGGACGGCGGTGAGCGCGGCCTCCTGTATGCGGCGTATGAGCTGCTGGAGCGTCTGGGCTGCCGCTTCTTTGCGCCGGACTGTGAGCGCCTGCCTGCGGTAAGTGAGCTTGTCCTGCCGGAGGATACCGATATCCGCCAGAAGCCGGTATTCGAGTACCGCTCCACCAGCTGGCGCGGTGTGTGCGGTCAGCCCGCAGAATTCGGTGTGCGCCTGCGCCTGAACGATCTGCACGGTCCGTCCATCCCCGAGGAGCTGGGCGGCGATATCCGGTACAACGGCTTTGTGCACACGCTGGGCGATCTTTCCGAAATGGAGAAGATCGACGGCGAATACACCGACCGCCAGCCCTGCCTGAGCGATGAAAAGACCTTTGAGACGGTGGTAAAGAACCTGCGCGCCCGTATGGAGAAGGATCCCGGCGCGGCCATCGCCTCCGTGTCCCAGAACGACAGCCATGAGTGGGGCCGCGGCTGTACCTGCGCCGCCTGCAAGGCAAAGGATGATGCCGAGGGCACGCCTATGGGCTCGCTGCTGCCCTTTGTCAACCGGGTGGCCGAGGCCATGGAGCCGGAGTACCCCGAGCTTGCCATCGATACCCTCGCCTACCGCTATACCCGCAAGGTGCCCGCCACGCTCACCTCCCGCCACAATGTCATCGTGCGGCTTTGCAGCATTGAGTGCTGCTTTGCCCATCCCATCGATGAATGCACCGCCGCCATCTACGATGTGGAGGACGATCCCTTCTCCACCACGCTGCGCGCATGGGCGGAGCACTGCGGCCGCATCTACATCTGGGATTACACCACCAATTTCCGCAACTACAATGTCAGCTATCCCAACTTCAGCGTGCTGCGCCGCAACGCCCGTTTCTTTGCGGAAAACAATGTGCGCGGCGTGTTCGAGCAGGGCAACGGCCAGTCCGTCAACGGTGAATTCGGCGAGCTGCGTGCCTACCTGCTGGCCAAGCTGCTGTGGGATCCGTACATGACCGAGGAGCAGTACCAGACCCACATCGATGAGTTCCTGCAGGGTTACTACGGCGAGGGCTGGCAGGCACTGCGCCGCTATTTTGACCGGATGCACGCCGGTGTGGGCGAGACTCATTTCGGTATCTATTTCGAGGATCCCACCGCTGTGTATACCGATCCCGACACCGCGGGCGATACGCTGGCGAAGGCAGAGGCTTTCCTGAAAAAGGGCCGCGCCGATTTCGCCGCCGCAAAGCTGGGCTCCACCGCCGCCCAGCGCACCCGCATCGAGCGGGCCGAGATCCAGCTGGATGTGTACGAGTGGTATGTGGCCCGCCTGCGCCGTGATGCGCTGGCCGAGGGGGATGCCGGCCGTGCCGCCGCCGAGGATGCCATGCGCACCGCCGCACAGGTGCTGTACACCCATGTGCTTGCCCACGGCATCGTGCTGATGCACGAAAGCTTTGCCAAGGAGCATGATCTGGACAAGGCCGAGCCCGACTGGCTGGAAAGCCCTGCCATGTGGGCGAAGTAAGCGCCGGAAATTTATTCAAAAATATAACGCCGCCGGACACCCGATCGGGTATCCGGCGGCACTTTATTTTGTGTAAAGAGCTTACTCCATCAGTTCCCTGTAATCGAAATACTTCAGCATACCGGGCACGATGTGGCGCATATAGTCGCCGTATTCGGGCACGGCTGCGCCAAGGCAGGTCTCCTCCACGCTGATAAGCAGAGACTCGCCGTATTCGCGGCGCACGGTTTTGTTCAGGAAGCCGGCCATCACGCCGAAAACACCGTCCTCACCGTCGCAGTACAGGGTGATATCCTGCTGTGCGGTGCCCCAGAACTGCTCGACCATCTCGATGGCGCGCAGCACATCCCAGGTATTCATGGCGGGCATACTGTCGCCCATGTAGATCAGATCGCAGCACAGCTTGTACAGCGTGCCGTAGCCGGCCTTGTAGGGATACCATTCGCTGAAGCGGTTCTGTGCGTTGGCGCCCACGCCGGGCACCTCCAGCACCAGCACCTGCCTGCCGGCCTCGCACTGTGCGCGGATCCAGTCCTCGTGTTCAGCCAGCTTTTTGGTGCCGTCATCCCAGATGGCAATGACGGTGGGTACACCTTTGGTGTTTTCCAGCTCCTCTTTGCGGATCAGCAGGCCTTCGCTGAACAGACGGCGCTGGGTCCACCAGCTGTGGCGGGTGGCCACATAGCCGCCGGCACGCTGGGTCTGCTCGGGTCCAAAGATGCGGGGGTTCGGCGATACGGGCTGGCGCTGGGCGTTCACCAGCTCGCGCAGCCAGTTTTCGGCGCGGGCCAGACGCTCGGCGGCGGGCAGCGCCAGACGGGCCTCGCGCAGTTTGGCGGCATCCTCACGCACCAGTACGGGCAGGCTGCGGGCATCGGGCACGCTGCCCAGCACATAACCGCCCTTTGCGGCAAAACGGTTTTCGGTCTCGGGATAGGGCAGATCCTCGTTGGTCACAGTGCGGGGCTTGCCGTAAAAGACCTCGGTAAAGAACTCCGCCGCATTGACCGCCAGCTTTTTGGTGTAGCTGTGCCAGCAGTCATCCTCGTACATCCGCAGATTGTCCTCCTTGCCGTACATGGCATAGAAGCGTTTGGCTTCCTCGAAGGTCTGGCGGGTACCCTCGATGGGGAAGTAATCCCACCGGTCGGTGATCAGCGCCACGGGCTTGGGGGCGAAGGCCATCAGCATGCTGACATGATCGAAATGGAAATCATCGCAGCCGGGCCAGATCTGCTCGGAATCCATGGCGCAGTCGGTGTACAGCCAGTCGCGGCGGGTGGTGACATAGGTGCCGGGGGCAGCTGCGGCAAGGCGCTCGTCCGCCACCATCATGGAAACGCTCTGCAGGCCGCCGCCGGAGTTTCCGGTGATGCCGATGCGGGCGGGGTCGATCTCGGGACGGGTGAGCATATAATCCACGGCGCGGAACTGGTCGCACAAAAACCAGCGCTCAAGGAAGGTGCCGTTGGCGGTGGCGGGAATGCCGCAGCCGTCGTGATCCGGCACGGTGCGCAGAATATCGTATTCGCCGGTTTCGGGGTTGTAGAAGTTGGCACGTTCGCCCTGACCGGCGGGATCGATGGTAAAGACGATCAGCCCGGCGCGAACCAGCGTCTGCTGCACATAGCGGTAGCCCAGACGGCCGTCCATGGTGTGACCGCACACAAAAAGCACGGCGGGCGCAGGCAGAGTGATGCCCTTGGGGATATACAGGCTGGCAGGCACATAGGTATGGGCAGTGGAGCGATACAGGATGCTCTCCATGGTGAATTCATCCGTCTCCACGGTGTCCGTCACCACGGCATCCAGCGGCAGGCTCATATCCGGCAGACCGCCCAGACAGTCGATAAAGCTGCGGCGCACCTTGCGGTTATAGGCCTCCAGTTCCTCTCTGGTGCTGATGGCAGCGCGCACGGCATCGCCCTCATCCAGTTTTTTCAGCTGACGGGTGTAGATGTGATCCCGCAGCTGGTTGCCGCTGCAGCGGTGGTATTCATCGCAGACGGAAGCAAAAAGTTCAAATTCACGAGACATGGCGTACCTCCTTGGGGCACTGTATTCTTGTGTTGTGCGGCGTGCAAGGCAGCGCCGGATTCATCCTTATTGTAGCGGTAAATCCGGCGGGAATCAATAGTCTTTTCAGCAAAAATATTGACAGTTTTTTTGGCGTATGGTACATTTTCTTAAAAAGAACGCCTTGCGGATCAATCGGGAGGATATGAAAGATGAAGCTCAGCGAACTGCAGACGCCGGCGATCCTGCTGCACACGGCGACGCTGCACCGGAATCTGCAGGTATACCAGCAGGCCTGCAATGCCCATGGCAAGCAGCTGTGGCCCATGGTCAAGACCCACAAATCCACCGCGCTGGCGCAGCTGCAGCAGCAGGCGGGCGCGGCGGGCTTTTTGTGCGGCACGCTGGATGAGTGTGAAGCGCTGTGCGCCGCCGGCATGAAAACGCTGATGTACGCTTATCCCGCGGCGGGGCCGGTGGCCTGCGAACGCGTGGTGCGGCTGGCGCAGCAATGTGATTTTTATGTGCGTATCGATACGCTGGAAGGTGCGCGGCAGCTGAACGAAGCCGCTGCCGCCGCCGGCGTGCGGGTGCAGTACACGATAATTCTGGATTGCGGGCTGCACCGTTTCGGCCTGCCGGCGGAAAAGATTTTACCTTTTGCCCATCAGCTGCAGCAGTTCGATGCACTGGAATTCGCCGGTATCTCCACCCACTGCGGCCATGTGTATGCCGAACCGGATGCGGATAAGGTGCCGCTGTATGCGCAGCAGGAGCTTGCCGCCGTCCACCGTGCGGTGGATGAGCTGCGCGGCGCGGGCTTTGCGGTGCGGCTGGTCACCAGCGGCGCCACCCCCACCTTTCAATACACCGTGGCGGACGAATACATCAATGTGTACCACCCCGGTAACTATGTGTTCAATGACTGCATCCAGCTGGCAAACCGTACCGCGCAGCCGCAGGATTGCGCCCTGACGGTATACGCCACCGTGATCAGCGCCCCCGCGCCGGGGCTGCTGATCTGCGATGCGGGCGCAAAATGCCTTGGTCTGGATCAGGGTGCCCACGGCAACAGCGCCGTACAGGGCCACGGCCGTGTGGCGGGGCATCCCGAGCTTCTGGTCACCTCCCTTTCCGAGGAGGTGGGCAAGCTGCGTGTGGAGGGCAAAACGGATGTGAAGGTGGGCGACCGCATTCAGATCATCCCCAACCACGCCTGCTCCTCCGCCAATCTGACGGAGTATTACATCCTTGTGGATGAACAGGATAAGGTGGGGGGAGCCGTCCGGGTGGATATCCGCGGCAACGCCACCTGTAAGGGGCTGGAGCTCTGATAAAAAACGGGAGCTGCACACTGCGGCTCCCGTTTTTCCATATCCGTTATTTCAGCAGGCCGCCCAGCAGGCTGGCCACATCGCCCAGATCGATGCCGTCATCCTTCGCAGCGCTCTTTTTGCTGCTCTTTTTGCTGTCGTCATCATCATCACCGCTCAGCAGACCGGTGAGCAGGCCGCCCACATCCACGTTGCTCAGCAGTGCGCCTACCAGTGCGCCCGCACCGGAGGCTTTGTCCTTGTCTTCATCGGCCTGCTTGCCCAGCAGACTCAGCAGCAGAGGGGCCACGGCGGAAAGGATCTTTGTGACCTTGTCGGTGGAAACACCGCTCTTTTTGGCAACGCTTTTGGCGGTGCTGTCGGCACTGCCGCCCAGCAGATGGCCGATGATCTTCGCGCCGTCGGCCAGATCCACCTTGCCCAGAAAATCAGCCGGATCGCTGGTGTCATCCTTGGCGTGATCCTTCAGCGCTTTTTCCAGACCGGCGGCGGTGGATTTGTTTTTTGCCTGACCGCTGACACCCTCCAGCAGCGCGGGCAGTGCGGCATTCAGTACCTTTTTGATATCGGTCTGGCTGGCATCGGTGCGTTTACTCAGGGTTTTTACGCTGTCAGAGCTGAGCAGCGTGGTCATGATGGCGGAAAGATCCATGGCGGTATCTCCTTGTCATTGTTTATTTTGATATCATTATGCGCGCCGCCGCGGGGCTTGTCAAGAAAATCTCTTCTGTTTTTCACAAAACTATTGCACACACGGTAAAATCCGATATAATGAATATAAGCAAAGACCCAAAAAGAGGAAAAGAGGAGAAGATCATGGCAGAGAAAAAGAAGAAGAGGATCGTATCCGCCGATACCGGCCTTGAGGTGGAGGCCGGCTCGAAGAAGAAGGCCGCCGTGAAGGAGGCCGCCCCTGTGGGCAACGCCACCGGCCTGCGCATCGGTGCTGCGGCACTGTGGCTTGCCGCCATCGCGCTGGAGGTGGTCGCCTACCTGATGCTCATCGGCCGCATCGGTTTTACCTTTATGCCCACCCTGACCCAGATCATCATCGCGCTGGTGCTGGATCTGGTGTGCGTCATCATCGGCGCGCAGCTGTGGAAAAAGGCCAACCGCATCAAGCCCGCCAGTGAAAAGAATAAACTGCTGTTCTGGCTGTGGAACAATATGGGTGTCATCGCCTGCGCCGTGGCGTTCCTGCCCTTTGTCATTCTGACACTGCTCAACAAGGAAAGCGATAAAAAGACCAAGGCCATCGCCGTGGTGGTGGCTGTCATCGCGCTGCTCATCGGCGGCGTGGCCAGCTATGACTTCGACCCTGTCTCCGCCGAGCAGCAGCAGGCCGCCATGGCCGCCATTGCCGACGATGTGTACTGGAGCCCCTTCGGCAAGGTATACCACACCCACGATGACTGTCAGGCACTGAACCAGAGCGAGGAGCTGACCTACGGCACCGTGGAGCAGGCCATTGCCGCCAACCGCACCCGTCTGTGCGCCTTCTGCGCCAAGCGGGATGATATCACCGGTGTTGTCACGGATCAGGCCGTGGAGGATGTGGTGCTGGAAGCCTCCGGCGAAGAAGCCGCGGATGATGCCGCGTAACGGCAGAACCATGGGCGAAAAAACAGGATAAACCGTTCATCAGAGATGCCCTCCCGCGCGGAGGGCGTCTTTTTGTTCTTTCCGCGCAGGTTTTTCACCGTCCGCAGGGTGCGTGCTTTTTACCTTATGCGGGGAGCCGGAATGTGTTATGATAGAGCCGACAAACCAAGGCAGGAGGATGAATGCCATGATCGTGCCCCGTTATTTTGAGAACCCGGCCATTCTGCATGAAAACACCATGCCGGATCGTGCCTACTATGTTCCCGCAGCATGCCGGATGCAGCCGGATGCCCCGCGTACGGAGTCTGCCCGTCTGCAGCTGCTGAACGGCATCGGCTCGCACAGCTGCGGTCCCGCCCTGCAGCCGCAGTACCGGCTGGATGATCCCGAAATGCGGCTTTGTGTGCTGCTTTGGCCGGAATGACCGGACAACCGCGCGATTTTTGCTTTTGACCAATCAAAAAAGGAGCATCCGCCCTCACAAACAGGACGGATGCTCTTTTGGTTGCGGAATAACGGTCTGCAAAGCGCTTCAGCGGGCGTAGAACTCTGCCACGGCGGCAAAGAAGGCATCGGTATTCTCCCACGGGGCGAGCGGCGGAATGTCGCAGCCGGAGGAGATGACGAAATTGGGATATTTGGCGCAGTTTTCCTCCATGATGCGCAGGGTGTCGGCACGCATGGATTCCGGCGTGCCGCCCAGGAACTGCACCGAGGGGCTGACATTGCCCATCACCACGGTATCGGCGGGGAACTGGGCCAGCATATCCGCCACGGGCACGGCATCGCCGAAGTGGTAGGCGTCGCTGCCGGTGGAGAGGATGGATTCGGCCATGCGGTTGATGTTGTCGCCGCAGTTGTGGTAGATGAAAAGGAATTCATCGGATTTGGTGGCATCGGCGATGCGGCGCACATACTCCGAGCTGAACTCATCCACCAGCATGGGGGAAAGCACGCCGGCCAGAGGCTCGGCCATCACCACGCCGTTGGCGCCCACGGCCTTGTAGGCGTTGATGTACTCGATCAGGAAGGCGGTGACCTTCTCCAGCACCTTGTGCACCATATCGGGCTCATCGTAGCAGGCGATCATCACCTCGGTGACATCGATCAGACGGGCGGCCAGCGAGAACGGGCCGATCACACCGGCAAACACAGGGCGGTCGGTGATCTTCTCACAGGCAAGGCGTACAGCCTCCACACCGCGGCCGGTGCGGGCTTCACCCACGGCGGGCACGCGCAGGGCATCGGCATCCTCTTCGGTGTTGATGATGTTGCCCACCACGGTGGGGACTTCATCCTCGCTGGCGTGGATGGTGGCGCCGAAGGCCTCGGCCTCGATGGAAAGATCCATCATGCTCACGGCGGCGGCGGAATCCACCCGCGCGGCGATGGCGGCCATACCGGCGGCCTGATTTTCTGCGGTGGAGATCAGCTCCGCCACGCTCATGCCCAGCAGCTTTGCACTGGGGAAGGAAAGGATCGGCATCGCCTTTTTCACAGGGGCGTCATGCAGGTCCTGCAGCCATTTTTTCATATCCATAGCAAAATCCTCTTTTCTGTAAAATAAAGGTGTCCAGCATCATTATAAATCCCGCCCCGTCCCCGCTTCTATAATTTCATTTCGGAAAAAATGGAATATTTTTGGGTCTTGCAAATAAAAAAGCCGGGACGGCGGCTGCGTCCCGGCTTAAACATCTGTTTTATCTCTTTGCAGATTGACTCAGATAAATATTTGTGCTATAAGTGAATAGGAAATACATTCTGTACGGAGGATCACACCATGACTGACCGCGAGAATCTGATCGGGCTGCTGCGGCGCACCGGGTATGAGCGGATGCCGCTGGAATATTCCATGTCGCCCGCCATCGCCCGCAAGCTGCAGGAATACTGCGAAGCCACCGGCTTCGTCTGCCCGCCCATGGGCTTTGACAATCTGCCGGACAGCGAGCTGGAAACGGAGCGGCAGCCGGATTTCTGGCTGCAGTTTTATGATCACGGCTTCCGCGAGGGCACCGTGTTCGACCAGTACGGCGTCGCGCGGGAGCCCGGCAGCGAGGCCTGTATGCACCTGACCTATATGTACCATCCGCTGGAGAAATTCACCGAACCGGAAGAGCTGCGGGCCTATCCCTTCCCGAAATACCTGCCCGGTCCCACGCCGGAGCAACTTGCCGCAGTGGAGCGTATCCATGCGCAGGGGCGCTTTGCCATGGGCAATATGCCCTGTACCGTGTGGGAGACCGCCTGGTATGCCCGCGGCATGGAGGTGCTGATGATGGATATGGTCGCCGAGCCGGAGCTGGCAGAGATCGTGCTGGATGCGGTGACGGATAATGCCTGTATCCGCGCCGCAAACTACGCCAAAGCCGGTGCGGACGGTCTGTATCTGGGTGACGATATCGGTATGCAGTCCACGGTGATGATGAATATGGAGCTGTACCGCACCTATCTCAAGCCGCGGCTCAAGCGTGTCATCGATGCCGCCCGCGCCGTCAATCCGGATATCATCGTCATCTATCACAGCTGCGGTTATGTGGAGCCGTTCATCCCCGAGCTGATCGAAGCCGGTATCGATGTGCTCAACCCCGTACAGCCCGAATGCATGGATTTCGAAAAGCTGTATGCGCAGTACGGCGATAAGCTCTCCTTCAGTGGGCTGCTGGGCACCCAGACCCTGATGCCCTTCGGCACGCCGGAGGAGGTGCGCGCCGCCGTGAAAAAATATCTGGACATGGTCGGCCCGAAGGGCGGTCTGCTCATCTGCCCCACCCATATGCTGGAGCCGGAGGTCCCCATCGAAAATGTCATTGCCTATATGGAGGCCTGCCGCGACTACCGTCCGTGAGCACTCTGCGCTGCTGTGCGGCTGCCGCGCCGATGGCTGTGTCTGCACAAAACGGAATATAGCAAAAGAAAATGCCCGCGCTTCCGGAGCAGTCCCGGAAACGCGGGTGTTTTTTGCCGCTTGAAAACCAAAGGGGATCAGTTCTTTGCACTGCCGAGAGCGCTCTGCAGGATGCGGTCGATCAGCCTCTTGTTCAGCGGCAGGAAGAAGCCCGCCACCGGCCCCACGCAGAAAGCACACAGTACGGTGCCCAGCCCCACGGAACCGCCCAGCGCCCAGCCGATGCCGACAAAGGCGAGGTCGGTAATAATACGCACCGTGCTGAATTTCTTTTTGGTTTTGTCGCTGATCACCACAGCCACCAGATCGTTGGGGCCGGTGCCGGCCTCCGAACGGATGACGATGGTCATGCCGTAGGCGAGGATCACGCAGCCGAGCAGATTCATCACAATGCGAAAAACGATGTGCTGCGATACCGCGGCCAACGGTGTCAGAAGCAGGGTGAAGCCGTCGATGATCGGCCCGCCGAAGGCCATGCACAGCAGCGTGCCGATGCGGATGTAGCTGCGGTCGGTCAGCAGCAGGACCGCGATGATCAGCAGACAGATCAGGATATGTACCCGTCCGTGGGTAAGAAGGGGCAGCGCCAGTGTCCGGAAGATGCCCTGCACCAGCACATTGAAGGGATCGGTGCCCAGATCCGCCAGAATAAACAGCGTGACACCCAGATGGGCAACGGTCAGACCGGCCATCAGGATGATAACACGCAGCAGTATGTCTTTGACAGCTTGTTTTTTCATAAAGATTCCTTTCTGCGACAGCCGGAATAAGGAAAAGGGTACGGAAGCGCCGTACCCTTTTCGTGCAAATGTGCGGGATCAGTCAAACATGGCCAGAATGGCGGCCTTGGGACGCGCGCCGACCGCCTTGTTGGCGATCTTGCCGTCCTTCATCACCACCAGCGTGGGGATGCTCATCACGCCGAACTGACGGGCCAGCTCCGGCTCGTCATCCACATTGATCTTGCCCACCTTTTTGTCGGCGGCTTCGTCGGCGATCTCATCCACAATGGGGCTGACCATGCGGCAGGGGCCGCACCACGGTGCCCAGAAATCCAGCAGCACGGGGCGGTCGGAAAGCAGAACTTCTTTTTCAAAATTATCCTTGGTGATGGTCACAACAGACATGGTGATACCTCCTTGGTCGTTTTATTCCAGTTTGCCCGTTTCCGGCGGGGATAACCGCGGCGGCACAGGCATAAAATTGGCAGTGAGGGGGGGTGGAGCGATGCAGCAGACGGAACGCTGGGGCACGGCGGCCGGCATGGCGGCGCTGCCCTTCGGCGCACTTGCAGCGTGGCTGTGCTGGCGGGGATATCTTGTGCCGGATGCCCGTACCGGCTGGATGCTGTTCTGGCTGTGCGGCGCACTGCTCACGGCGGTGCTGTGCGCACTGCCGCCGTGGAGCGAACAGCCGGAGCAGCCCGGCGGCTGGCGGTGTGTCTCCCGCCGGTCGGCTCCGCTGCAGGGGCTGGCGCTGCCGCTTGCCGCGGCCTGTGTGCTTTGCCTGCTGGGAGCGCTGGGGCTGCTTTGCCTGCAGTTGCCGCGTCCTTTTGCCGCACTGTGGTGCGGCGGGCTGGCAGCGGCGCTGGTCTGGCTGCTGCTGTGTCTGCTGGCACTGGTGTGTACCTTTTTGCCGGAATAGCTTACAGCGCGGCGATCTCCTGCATCTTGGCGGGGATGGCAATGTGCTGCGGGCACATACTCTCGCACAGACCGCAGCCGATGCAGTCGGCGGGGCGGCAGCCCTCGTCCAGCTTTTCCAGATTTTTCTTGAAGATCTCGGCGTTTTTGTGCAGCATATAGCTGTTGTAGCGCTTGAAAACGGTGGGAATATCGATGCTCTGCGGGCATTCGGAGCAGTAGCGGCAGGAGGTGCAGGGCACAAAGGTGTTGCGGCGGAAGATGGCCAGCGCCTCGGCCAGCACGGCCTGATCGGCTTCGGAGAGCGGCTCAAAGCTTTCGAAGGTGCCCAGATTGTCCAGCAGCTGGTCGTTGTTGGACATACCGGAAAGCACCGTCATCACGGCGGGCAGGCTGGCGGCGTAGCGCAGCGCCCAGCTGGCGATGCTCCAGTCGGGATGGGCGGCCTTCAGCACGGCGTTGGCCTCCTCGCCCAGATCGGCAAGGGTACCGCCGCGCACCGGCTCCATGATGATGACGGGGATGCCGTGCTCCTCCAGCACCTTATACTGGCCGGCGGAATCCTGCATCTCCCAGTCCAGATAGTTCAGCTGGATCTGGGCAAAATCCCATTCGTGGGCATCGCAGATGGTGCGCAGCACATCGGCGCTGTCATGGAAGGAAAAGCCCAGCTGTTTGATGATGCCCTCATCCTTTTTCTGCTTGAGGAACTCGTACACGCCCATGCTCTCCATCTTTTCAAAGTTGGAGGCGTTCAGTGCATGGCACAGGTAGAAATCGAAATGATCGGTCTGCAGGTTTTCCAGCTGCTTGGCAAAGATGGCGGGCACATCCTCGGCTTTTTCCAGAATGGAGACGGGCATCTTGGTGGCCAGCTTGAAGCTGTCACGGGGGTAACGGCTCAGCGCACGACCCATAAAGCTTTCGCTGGTGCGCTCATGGTAGAACCATGCGGTATCGTAGTAGTTGATGCCGCCCTTGTAGGCGATATCCACCAGCTCCATGGCTTTTTCTTCGTCGATAGCGGGCTTGCCGGGCTCAGCCAGCGGCAGGCGCATACAGCCCAGACCCAGCAGCGAAATCTCCTCGCCGGTGGCTTTGTAAGTACGGGTTTTCATATCGGTTCTCCCTTTCCTTTGAAAAATCCTTTGTATCTATCAGTGTAGCATACCGAAGGCGCGGCGGGAAGTCCCGCCGGCAAAAATGATTAGTTTTTGCTGTTCATGATCTTTTGTGCAGCCAGCAGCAGACCTGCGCGGGAGGCTGCAAAGTTCAGACCGCCCTGCATATAGGCGATGTACGGCTCACGCAGCGGGCCGTCGCAGGAAAGCTCGATGCTGCTGCCCATGGTGAAAGCGCCGGCGGCCATGACCACCTCATTCTCATAGCCGGGCATCAGCCAGGGCTCGGGGGCAAGGTAGCTGTCCACCGGGCTGCCGGCCTGAATGCCGCCGCACAGCGCTACCAGCGCCTCGCCTGTGCGGCATTCCACGCTGGTGACGATATCGTTATGGGGCACATCGAAGGCGGGGGTGACACGGAAGCCCATTTTGTCAAAAAGCCGCTGGGCGTAGACGGCGGTCTTGAGCGCTTCGGCAGTGACGCCGGGAGCAAAGTACAGGCCCAGATACATCTGGCGCAGCACATCCTGCGTGCAGCCCAGCTCACGGCCGGTGCCGGGGGCGGTCAGCCGCTGGGCGCAAAGCTCCACCAGCTCATGCTTGCCGGCAATGTAGCCGCCGGTGGGGGCAATGCCGCCGCCGGGGTTTTTGATCAGCGAACCGATGATCAGATCCGCACCCACCTGTGTGGGCTCCACGGTCTGGGTGAATTCGCCGTAGCAGTTGTCCACCATGACGACCATGCCGGGGGCAGCGCGATGGGCGATCCCGGCGATTTTGCCGATGGTCTCTGGCGAAAGCGCGGGCCGGTCGGCGTAACCGCGGCTGCGCTGGATGTAGCAGATGGTTTTGCCCTCGCCGGAGGCCTTTTTGCCGGTCAGGGCGGCCTCGATGGCGGCAAAATCCGGCTCGCCGGCGGCATTCAGATCCACCTGTGCATAGTTCACGCCGAAATCCGCCAGACTGCCGCAGCCTTTTTCACCGGTCAGACCGATGACGCTGCACAGGGTGTCGTAGGGGCGGCCGGTGACACTGCACAGCGTATCGCCGGTGCGCAGCACGCCGAACAGCGCCACGGTCAGCGCACGGGTGCCGCTGAGGAAGTGCGGACGGTACAGCGCATCCTCCGCGCCCACCAGCTTTGCGAAGACCTCGCCCAGCTTTTCGCGGCCGGCATCGTCATAGCCGTAGCCGGTGGTGCCCACCAGATGGGTGGAGGAAACTTTACAATCGGTAAAAGCTTTCAACATCTTCAACTGATTGTAGTTGCGGATCTCCTCGATAGAGGCAAAAAGCGGGGCGCAGTCGGCCTGCACCTGCGCATCCAGAGCGAGAAGCTCCTCCGAAATATCAAAAAAATCGCGGATCATGGGGTCAATAGCTCCTTTTTATCTGAAAATGGGGGATACTGTCAGTTGTGTGGGACTGCTGTCATTCGGCGGCCTGCCAGCGGCACAGTCGTGCGCAGACGGCAAAACCATGTTTTTCGTAAAAGGGGATAAGCTCCGGCGCGCAGTAAAGCGTCAACTGCCGTGCCTCCGGCGGCAGGGAAAAGCCCTGCTGCGCGGCACAGAGCAGCGCTGCTGCACGCTTGCCGCCGCGTTTGTCCGGTGCGACAAACAGATCGGAGAGATGGACGGTAGGCAGCAGCTCGGCGGGGGTATCCGGCCTGTCAGCGGGCTGCTGTCGGCGCAGAGCTGTTTGCAGTGCTGCAAGCAGCCGGGAAAGCTTTCCTGTACGGCCGGCTTTGGGTGAGGATACAGCCTGCGCACAGGGCACGGGGCCGCTGCACACGATGCAGCCCTCCGGTGCATCCATGCTGCCGATGGCAAGCACCTGCCCGATGCCGCGGTTGCGGCGGCTGCAAAGCTCGGCATAAAAATCGTTGCGGGTGTCCTCGTCCGCATCGCCGCACACAAGCTGCGCGGCGGCGAAATAACGGGTCATTGGCCAGACGGTGTGGCCGCAAAAAGAGGCGGGGATATTATCGAATCGGCATACAGGGCTTGCCATGCATGCCAGCGGCTGCGGCTTCCAGCCGGCAAGGCGCACCTCGGCGCCGGTATACAGGCAGCGGATGCCGGCAAAGCGGGCAAAGGCGGCAAGCTCCTGCCGGCCGGCGGCATCCGGCCTGCCAAGCAGCACGGCGGCGCCGCGGCGTACAGCCAGCAGCACTCCGCTGCCGCAGTCGTATACCGTCAGTCCGCCCGGCAGCCCGCCTGCGGTGTGCTGCCACAGTATTGCGAGTATGCCGGGATGCGGCATAGCGGCGGCAGCCGCCTCCAGCGCCGGGATGTATTCCTCCAGACGGCGGATCACAGTGCGTTCACCAGATCCTTGTAGTGGCGGCCGCGCACCTCAAAGTTGGGGTAGGCATCAAAACTGGCAGAGGCGGGCGAAAGGGTGACGATGTCCCCGGCGGCGGTGTTCTCTCTGGCAAGGCGCACAGCCTCGGCCATATCTGCCGCGTGCAGGATCACAAGGCCGCTTGCCTCGAATTCCGGCAGGGCCCGCACTTCTTTTTCGATGATGGGGCCGGTGGGACCCATCAGGATCAGCAGTTTGACATGGGCAAGGATCTCCGGCGCCAGCGGGGCATAGCTGATCTTTTTATCGTAGCCGCCCGCCAGCAGCACCAGCTTCTGGGTGAAGCTGCGCAGACCGGCGATGGTACGGGTGGGGCTGCTGGCGATACTGTCGTTGAACCACTTCACACCGTCCAGTGTGCGCACCGGCTCGATGCGGTGCTCCACACCGGTGAAGGTGGCGGCCACATCGTGCATGGTGCGGATATCCACTTCACCGTCCACCGCGGCCATGGCGGTCAGCACATTCTCAATGTTGTGCAGGCCGGGCAGCAGCAGCTCACCGGCTTCCAGTACGGGGGTGTACTCGCCGCCGTGCACCAGACACAGCCGGTTTTCGCTGTCCAGACAGGCGCCCTCCTCCACGGGGGAGAGCCGGGTGAACCAGCGCAGACTGCCTTTGACATCGCCCTCCATGCTGCGGGTGACTTCGTTCTCCCAGCCCAGTACCGTGCGGGAGGCGGCATCCTGATACAGCAGGATGTTGCGCTTGGCGTCAATATATTCCTGCATATCCTTGTGGTGGTCCAGATGGTTGGGGGTGACATTGGTCACCACTGCCACCTCGGGGCTCTGGCGCATGCTGATGAGCTGGAAGCTGGAAAGCTCCACCACGGCCACATCGTCGGGGTGCACGGTGTCGATGATGGGGAACAGTGCGCGGCCGATGTTGCCGCCCAGATGCACCCGTTTGCCGGCGGCGGCCAGCATTTTGGAGATCAGCGTGGTGGTGGTGGTCTTACCGTCCGAGCCGGTCACCGCATAGATGCGGCAGGGGCAGCAGCGGAAGAAAAGCTCCATCTCGCTGGTCACCTCGCTGCCGGCGGCAATGGCCTGCTGCAGGGCGGGGGTATAGTATTCAAAGCCGGGAGTGCGCAGGATCAGCTCCGCGCCTTTCAGCCCTTCCAGATAATCGGGGCCAAGGCTCATGGTCACGCCCATGGCGAGCAGCTGCTCGCCGTATTCGCCGAAATCGGCCAGCTGTTTTTTGTCACACAGGGTCACCTTCGCTCCGGCATTGACAAAACGGACGATCAGCTCCCGATGACTGACGCCCGCACCGATAAAGGACACCCGCCTGCCGCGGATGCCGCTGTAAAAATCCCGGTAATCCACATAGTTCTTCATTGTATCGCGCCTCTTTCTGCCGGCGGCGCTGTGGCCGCCGTTTCATATGGGTATTCTTTATTATTATAATACTTTTACAAGAGTTACACAACTGTATTGCCGCTTTTTTCTTGCAAGAAAGCGCTGTGCGTGGTAAGATAAATGCAGATCACTGTACCGGCCTGTGGAAAACGGGCCGAAGATCGGAGGTTCCTGATTGAAACGTTTTTTGTGTCTGTTTCTGGCGTGCATCCTGTGCTGCTGCGGCCTGTGCGGCTGCAGCAAGGGGGATGATGCCTTTGTATACGCCGTATCCGGTACGCCCGACACGCTGGATCCGCAGCTTGCGGACAGCGATGTGGAGCGTATTCTTGCGGTGAACCTGTTTGAGGGGCTGTTCCGTCTGGATGCACAGGGCGAGGCGGTGCCCGCCGCCTGTGAGAGCTGGTCGGTCAGTAAGGATGGCCTGACCTGGACATTCACTCTGCGGGAGGGGCTTTTCTACCAGACCGATCCGGAGGAGGAAAATGCGCAGCCGGTGCCGGTCACCGCGCAGGACTATGCCTTTGGCCTGCAGCGGCTGTTTGCAGCGGGCGGAAACAGTCCCTACCGCCAGAGTTTTCTGGATCTGGCAGGCGCGGCGGCCATCGCTGCGGGCGAGGCTGCGCCCGAAACGCTGGGCGCCTATGCGCTGAATGACCGCACTCTGATGCTGCGGCTGGTGGCACCGGATGAAAACCTGCCCCGCCGGCTGTGCTGTGCGGGCGCCATGCCCTGCAACAGGGAATTTTATGAAGCTACCGATGGCACCTACGGCCTTGAGCCGGATACCGTTTTGTGCAACGGTCTGTTCCGGCTGACGCTGTGGAGTGCCGAAAACGGCGTGACCATGCGCCGCACCATTCCGCAGGAGGGACTGGTCAACCGGGTGCGTCTGCTGCCGTATGAAGCACTGCGCACCGAGGGGGCGCTCACTGCCGCCGACCGGCTGGCACAACAGCTGACCGATGGTGAATTCATCCCCGGCGTGCCGCAGGATGCCGGTTCCCCCGTCTTTTGTGTGCAGACACTGCAGATGGTGATCAACTGCAGGGATGCACTGCTGGCAAACCGGAATATCCGTGCCGGCCTGGCAAGCGTACTGTACCGCAGTCTGCCCGAAGAGCTGCCGGAGGGCTGGTCCACTGCGCAGGGGCTTGTGCCGGGCTCGGTCGGATTCGGTGTAAAAAGCTGGCGTGATACCGCCGGCAGCCTGCTGAATGCGGCGCTGCCCGATGATGGCGCGCAGGCATACCGGCAGGGCCTTACCGAGCTTGGCAAGGTGAAACTGAGCGGTGTTACGGTGCTGGTGCCGGACACGGAGGAATGGCACAGCCTGTATGCTGCCGTTACTCTGGGCTGGCAGCAGCAGCTTTCCGCCTTTTTCTCGGTGCAGTACCTGCCGGAGGCAGAGATCCTTTCCAAGGTGCGCGCCGGCGATTACGATATCGCATTCCTCAGCACCCGCACCGCACAGGACGATGTACCTGCGGCACTGGCAGCATATACACAGGCGAGCACCGGTAATCTGACCGGCTATGCCGATGCCGGATTTGAATCGCTGCTGGGGGAGGCGCGTACCGCGGCCACCTTGCAGCAAAAGCAGCAGCTGCTGCGGGAGGCGGAATTGCTGCTGCTGGGCAGCTGGTCGGTGACGCCCATTGTCACCACCGCAGAGCATTTTGCCATGGCGCCCGGTTTCGGCGGCGTGGCGGCATCCCCCTTCGGGCCGGTGCTGGATTTTGCAGCTGCGGCGACCGGACAGAGCATCTGAACGGTGCTGCCGGGAGCCGAAAGGAATAAAACAGAATTGCGGGAGGAAAACAGATATGTACACCGTTGGATTGTCCAGCTGCGGAAAAATCATTTCCGATGAGCTTTTTGCCGCATACCGTGCGGCGGGCATCGGCGCTATGGAGGTCATCGTCTCCACGGATGTGAATAAGGAGCCGGATTGGAATGCGCTTGCGGCCATGGCGGCAAAGCACGGGGTGACACTGTGGTCCTGCCATCTGCCGTTCAGCGAGCGTGTGCGCATCGACGACGCCGCCTTCGCTGAAGAAACGGCGGCGCGGTATGCGCAGCTGATCCGCCGCGCATCGGCGGTCGGGATCAAAACCTTTGTGGTGCATCCCAGCAGCGAGCCGATCGCCGAAGAGGACCGTACGGCCCATCTGTGCTGCGCTAAAAAGCATCTGGCGGCGCTGGCAGAGCTTGCGGCGGAATGCGGCGCACAGCTGGCGGTGGAGGATCTGCCCCGTACCTGTCTGGGCCGCGACAGCGCTGATATGGAGCAGCTGCTGGCGGCGCATCCGGCACTGCGGGTCTGTTTTGATACAAATCACCTGCTGGCAGAGGACCCGATTGCATTCATCCGCGCCATGGGCAGCCGCATCGTCACCACGCATATTTCCGATTACGATTTTTACGATGAACGCCACTGGCTGCCCGGCGAGGGAAAGCTGGACTGGACGGCGATCCTGCAGGCGCTGCAAAGCGTGGGCTACAGCGGCCCGTGGCTGTATGAGGTGGGCTTTGTGCGTCCCGCTTCGCTGGAAGAGCCTGCGCGGAATCTGATCTGCGAGGATTTTGCGCACAATGCCCGTGAGATTTTTGCCTTGCAGAAGCCGACCCCCTGTGCCGTAGCCAAAAAGGATCTGCACCGCTGGCGATAACAGAAGGAGCAAAAGGCTGCGGGGAGCATATACGGACAGATATAAAAAGCCGATCGCCTGCACAATTGCGGACGGTCGGCTTTCAATTTGTATTCAAATAAAGATACTGTTGCACAGGTTCGATATGCATATAACAAAACACAACAGAAAAACAGCAGCGGAAAACCTTCCGGAGCAGATCAGTTGTGGGGATTGACAATGTTGCGCCAATCCAGGTCGCCGCGCTCCAGACCGTGGATCAGTACCTCGGCGGTGGCGATGTTGGTGGCTATGGGGATGTTGTGCACATCGCACAGACGCAGCAGGTTCATCTCGTTGGGCTCGTGCGGCTTGGCAGAGATGGGATCGCGGAAGAACAGCAGCAGGTCGATCTCATCGCAGGCGATGTGTGCGGCGATCTGCTGATCGCCGCCATGCGTGCCGGACAGGCAACGCTGGACCTTCAGGCCGGTGGCGTCGCTTACCAGCTTGCCGGTGGTGCCTGTGGCCACCAGTGAGTGCTGGCTGAGAATGCGGCAGTAGGCAATGCAGAACTGTACCATCAGTTCTTTTTTGGAGTCATGAGCGATCAGAGCAATGTTCATGGGTCGACGTCACACCTTTCTTCAATATGTCACACAGGCGGTGGCCTGAGTCAATGGCGGGATTCAAATCAGTAGCTGTCCAGTACCAGCGGGCATTCGTCGCCGTTCAGACGGCGGGCCATACGGCAGAAGATCTCCGTTTCGCGGCAGGTCTCCGGCAATGGTTCGCCGGCAGCGGCGCACAGGGCGATGGTTTCGCTTTCCGGCACAACGCCCAGCAACCGTGCGGCGGTCTGGTCGATGCACCAGTCCAGATCCGGGATGCCCATGCGCCTGAGCCGTTCGGGCACAAGCCGGTTGATGACCATGCGCGGCTGTGTGATGCTGCAATCGTAAAGCAGATCGGATACCACCCGACCGTCCCGCACGGCGACGGGATCCGGCGTGATGACCAGCACAGCGCGATGGCACACTGCGGCGGCGGCACGGAAGGGAGCTTCCAGACCGGCGGCGGTATCGATGACGATCTCCTCAAAATAAGGCTGCATCCGCTGGCAGAAAAGCTGAAGCGAATGCGTTTCCACAGCGCCGCCGGAAACCGGTGCACTGATCACACTCAGGTTATCCGAAAAGGGGCTTTTGACTACGGCCTTGCTGCCTTCGCATGCGCCGGAGAGCACATCTTCGATATCATACACCGTGCGCCCGTAAACGCCGCTGATGATGTCCACGCTGCGCAGACCGCTGTCCAATTCCACCAGCAGGGTCTTTTTTCCCAGCCGTGCAAGCTGACCGGACAAATGTACGGCCACCGTGCTTTTGCCGGTGCCGCCTTTGCCGGAGGTGATCATTGTGATGGTCGCTGCCATAGGTCGCCACCTTTCAAATCAGTACCATTCTATCATGGATATTCACAGAAAATCAAGTGTTTTGAAAAGATTTGTTTGCAGTTTGAACAATTTTTTTCAAAAAAGGAGTTGTCCGGCCAAACGGCCTGAAAAAACAGGCTCATCCCAGCAGAGTGTTTTCGGGGATGACATTCAGACTGCTGCTTTTGCTGAAGTAATAGGCGTCAAAAATATCCACCACGGTCTGGGTAAGCCAGTAACCGTTGGCGCAGTTTTCCACCACGATGGCCACGGCGATCTCGGGGTCCTCGGTGGGGCCGTAGGCGATGATGGTGCCGTTGGTTTTGTTTACCGTTACCTGAGGGGTGCCGGTTTTGGTGGCGATGGTGTAGGGGTAGTTTGCCAGATACAGGCTGGAGGAGCCCTGCAGCGAGGCGGCCACCATGCCCTTTTCCACCGCATCGAATGCGCCGCCCGGATCGCTCACCTGTCCAAGGATCTCCGGCTCGATCTCGGTGATCCGGCTGTAATCGTAGGTGGTGGTGGCGCCCACAAAATGGGTGCGGTAGCGCACACCGTCGTTGGCCAGTGCAGCCGCCCATGTGGCAAGCTGGATGGGAGTGACAAAGGTGTCCAGCTGGCCGATACCCGCCTGCAGGATATCACCCTCCTGCCAGTCCTCCACGGGCAGACCCGCATCGATCTGGGCGCGGCGGTATGCCGGGCTGGAAAGACTGCCGGTGGATTCGCTGATCTCCACGCCGGTGGGAACACCCAGCCCGAGTGTGGAGGCGGTATCCACGATGGAATCGATACCCACGCGGCGCGCCACATCGTAAAAGAAGCTGTTGCAGCTGGCCATCAGTGCCCGCACAATGTTGATATTGCCGTAGCCGTGGCCGTGCATCAGGCAGCCGGGGGTGTAGGTGGGAGCATAGTACATATAAGTGCCGCCGCAGTACACGGTGCTGTTTTCCACGATCTCACCGTTCAGCAGACCGGTCAGACCGGTGCAGGTCTTGAAAGCGGAGCCGGGACGGTAGGTGCCGTGCAGCGCCCGGTTGAACAGCGGGTTCAGCTCATCATTGAGATAGTTGTAATAGTTGGAGGAATACAGATTCAGGTCGTAGCTGGGGTAGGTGCTGCAGGCGAGGATGCCGCCGGTCTTGCAATCGATGACCACGGCGGCGGCGCCTTCGGCAGGGCCCAGCTCGGTCTGGGATTTTGAGCCGCCGGCAGAGTACCCTGTGATGGTGGCCACCAGTTTTTCCAGCGAGGCATTCAGCTGCTGCTGCAGATAGCTGTCCACCGTCAGCACCAGCGTGTCGCCGGGTACAGGCTCCTTCACTACTGTGGTGGAAAGGATCGCGCCGCCGGAGCTGCGCAGCGTGTGGCGGGTGCCGTCAGTACCGCGCAGCACATCCTCAAAGGCTTTTTCCAGACCGCTTTTACCGATGATGGCGTTCATGCTGTAGCCGCGCTGCTTCATCTCGGCGTATTCTTCTTTATAAATAGGGCCCACCGAGCCAAGCACATGGGGCATCAGGCTGCCGTCAGCGTAATGACGGATGGATTCCTCCAGAATCTCTACACCCACCAACTCCTGACTACGTTCACGGATGGTGGCCACCGTTTTCATGGAAACATCGCTGGCCAGAGTGAACGGGGTCACATTGGAGTATTCGCGCAGTTCCATCTCGTAACGGATGCCGCACAGAATGCGCTGGGTGGCGGTGTCGTAGTCTTCCAGCTTGTAACGGCGCACCATCTGACTCCACGCGTTTTCGGCGGTAGCCACACTGGAAAGCTCCAGGGTGTTTTTCAGCTTGCTCACAGCAGCGTCATCGCCGGTAAAACTCCACGGCTCCTGCTTTGAAAGCGGCATGGAATCGCTCCACTCCTCATCGGCGGCGCTCAGGATCTCCGTCAGCCGGACCAGTGTGTCGTTCAGGTTGTCATCCGGCAGGTACAGCCGGTTGAGCGACACGGTGTAGCCCACGCGGTTGCCCACGATCACACGGCCGTAGCGATCCACCATTTCACCGCGGGCGGCGGTGATGGCACCGGTGACGGTGACGGTGGAGCTGGCCTTTTCCAGATATTCCTCACCGTGGACGATCTGCAGGCGCATCAGGCGCACCGCAAAAACCGCCAGAATACACAGCAGCAGGCAGATAAGGATCACGCTGCGCACAGTAAAGCGTTTGGTCATGGCGGCTCCTTTCGTCAGTTTTCCGTGCGGCCGATGCGGTGCATCAGGCTGCACAGCGGGTACAGCGGCACACAGGCGACCACGGTGTAAACGATGGTGGGGATCAGCGTGCCCACATAATAAATGCCGCTTTGCGGCAGGCTGAACAGCACATAGCTGAACAGAAAATCCAGCCCGGTGACAAGAAACAGACAGCCCAGTGTCAGCATACAGGTGTTGAATACGGTGCGGCGCAGCACCAGCTGGGTGATGCTGCTGCAGAAAAAGCAGCACACCATCATGCAGATGGCAAAAAAGCCGGCGAGCCGGTTGGAGGATACATCCCACAGCAATCCGGCAAACATACCGTACAGGACACTGGGAAAGGCATCCTCCCACATGGCCAGCACAAGACAGGCGGCGGGCAGCCACAGCGGTCGGATGCCGCCCAGATCAAAGAGCACCCGGTTGGTCTGCAGCATATAGCAGACCGCCAGCAGCAGGGCATAACACAGCCAGCGTGCGGTAACCAGCAGCCGCCGGCGGTTGATATCATGGGTCATGGTCAGAAGACCTTCCTTCCAAAAAGGGATCGGGGTTATTCCTCTTCACCGGCAGGGACTGTCTGCTGCGCGGTATCCTCCGGGACAGTGCCTGCAGATTCCTCTGCGGCAGTATCCTCTGCAGCGGAGGCGGAGAAAACGGTGTCGGGTTCGTAGTCGGTGATGATGAAAACACTGGTGATGGTTCGCACATCGGCGGCGGGATTGATCACAGCGTACATGCTTTTTCCGCTGCTCTCCGGCAGCATATCCTCCACCGTGCCCACCACAAGGCCGGAGGGGAACACACCGCCAAGACCGGTGGTCACCACCAGATCGCCGGCGGCCACACGGGCCTCGCGGGGAAGATAACTCATTTTCAGCCGGGTTTCCTGCGCCAGCATGCTCTCGCCCTCGGCAAGGCCGATATCGCGGGTGCGGCCCACGGCAGCGCCCATGCTGACGGCGGGATCCAGCAGCGTCAGCACCTCGGCATAGTTATAGCTTACCGAGGCCACGCGCCCCACCACACCCTCGGGGCTGATCACCACATCATCCACCGCAACGCCGTCGCGGCTGCCCCGGTCGATGGTGAAGGAGTAGTATTTTTCCAGCGGGTCACGGCCGATGACAAAGGCCGTGACCAGCTCGTAATCGCTGTAGGTGTCGCGGATGTTGTAATACGCCCGGAAAAGCTCGTTCTCCGCTTTCATGTCGTCGTAATCCACCATCTCACGGCGCAGCCGGTTCAGCTCCTCTTTCAGTGCTTCATTTTCTGCCAGCACCTCATCAATGGCGACGGTGCGCTCATACATGGCCTCGATGCCGCCGGAGATCATCCTTCCCAGCCGCTGAAAGGGCACCAGTGCGGTGGCCAGCAGCTCCTGCGGAGCAGCGCTCCACCGGCCGTTGGCGCCGGCGTAGGCAAGAAATCCGGCCATCAGCACCAGCAGAAAGACCAGAACCTTGAATTTGACAGAGGTGAAAAAATTCTTCATGGCGTAAGCTCCGGAAGATACAGAATGAGGTCAGGCGATGGAAAATGCGAAAAACGGACCGCCGGGGTCATCGGCGGTCCGCAGGTGAAGTGCTTGCTCAGACGGAACGCTCGGCGTCCGCCACGACTTCGCGCAGCAGCTCCATGTTGTCCAGCACCGAGCCGGCGCCGGCGGCCACGCAGTCCAGCGGATTTTCCGCCACATGAACGTCAATGCCGGTCTCCTTCTGGATCAGCTGGGAAAGGCCGCGCAGCAGCGCGCCGCCGCCGGTCAGGGTGATACCGCGGTCGATGATATCGGCAGCCAGCTCGGGCGGGGTCAGCTCCAGCGTCTCCTTGATGGCATCGAGGATCAGAGAAACGGATTCATCCAGCGCCTCGCGGATCTCCTCGCTGCTGATGGTGATGTTCTTGGGCAGACCATCCACCAGATTGCGGCCCTTGATGTCCATGGTGGTCTCTTCCTCCATGGGATAGGCGCTGCCGATGTTGATTTTGACCTGCTCGGCGGTACGCTCACCGATCAGCAGGTTGTATTTGCGTTTGATGAAGGCGATGATGGCAGAATCGAATTCATCGCCGCCGTTGCGGATGCTGCGGGCAGCCACGATGCCGCCCAGAGAGATGACGGCGACCTCGCTGGTGCCGCCGCCGATATCCACCACCATGTTGCCGGTGGGCTCCTCAATGGGCAGACCGGCGCCGATGGCGGCAGCCATGGGCTCCTCGATGATCATGACGGAACGGGCGCCGGCATGCTCGGCGGCCTCGCGCACGGCGCGGCGCTCCACCTCGGTAACGCCGGAGGGAATGCAGATGACGATACGGGGGCGGAACAGCACGGCTGCGCCGCAGGCACGCTTGATAAACAGCTTCAGCATGCTGGTGGTGATGTCGAAGTCGGCGATGACGCCGTCCTTCAGCGGACGGACAGCCACGATGCTGCCGGGGGTACGGCCGATGACCTGCTTGGCCTCCTGACCGACGCAGCGGACGGTGTCGGTTTTGGTATCCACGGCCACGACGCTGGGCTCACGCATGATGATGCCCTTGCCGCGCATAAAAACCAGAGTGTTGGCGGTGCCCAGATCGATACCGATATCTTTCGTAAACATATTCCTTGTACCTCACGATTCAGGAGGGATCCTTCCTCGAGGAGATTTTCCCGGGAAAGAGCCTTCTCCGTTGTATTTTTACTTTGTCACCTTATAGTATATCGTATTTACGGTAAATTCTCAACTGATAAATTGGAAACTTTTATGAAGAATTATTAAGATTTTTCGGCAAAAAGACAGGGAAAGCCCCCCGTTTCCCCATAGACAAAGCGGAGTGCGCCGCGCAGGGAAGCAGCAGAGAAAAAGGCTTACAGCGGCCAGTCCAGCGCCAGCAGCATTCTGTATACCGCCTGTACGGGAAAGCCCATCACATTGTAAAAACAGCCGTCGATACCGGTGATGTGCTTTGCCGCCCAGCCCTGAATGCCGTACGCACCGGCTTTGTCATAGGGCTCTTCGGTGGCAATATAGGCCTCGATATCCGCAGCCGGAATGGGAGCAAAATGCACGGCGGTGGTCACCGTGCACCGCTGTTCCTTTTCGCCGCGGCGGATGCATACGCCGGTATGTACCAGACTGCTTTTGCCGCTGAGCAGCTGCAGCATCCGGCGCGCATCGGCGGTATCGCGGGGCTTGCCCAGCACTTCGCCGCCGGCCTCGACGACCGTATCGGAGCCGATGACGCAATCCTGCGGCCACAGCGCGGCGGCAGTGCGGCATTTTTCGGCGGCAAGCCGGCCTGCCAGCGCGGCAGGATTGCTTTCGCAGAAGCCGCTTTCGTCCACATCCACGGTGCGGACACAGAAATCATGGGTCAGCAGCCCCAGCAGCTCACGGCGGCGGGGCGAAGCGGAAGCGAGGATCAGTGCCATGGATGTTTTCTCCTTACAGGTGCATCAGCGGATGCGGGAGTGGTTGTAGATCAGGATGGAAAGCGCGATGGTGAAGATCTGAGCGGTGTACAGACCGAAATTCACGCCGAAGGTCAGCTGAAGAATGCCCAGATCCAGCACCAGCGGCCGGTCGGCGGAAATGCCGAAGGAAACATAGTAGGAAAGCCAGGAAAGGAAGGGCACGCCCTCGCACAGATTGGCCAGCAGCGCACCGGTGACGATGCCGCCCAGCAGACAGACAATAAACAGCAGGTTTTTCTTGAATTCGCTCATGGGGGATCCTCCTTGAAAAGCCGCACAGCCGCAGGAAACCGGCGCGGCGGCAAAAGATAGCGGTGAAGAAACCGGTGCGGCCTCAGATGCCGTCCGGTGTGCCGTAATAAAGACCGCGGGTAAAGCGCCCGTCAAAGGGTGCGCCCGCGCGGAAAAGCTCGGTGACGGCGCGTACGCGCTCGGGGCTTTCCCATGTGAAATACAGCGTCAGCAGATCGCAGTCGCACTCGTCCTGACGGTCGCCCAGCCACAGCGGGATGGGGTTGAAGATCTCGCGCACGCTGCCGCGGCAGACGACCGGCAGCTGTTCGCCCTTGCGGTCCAGCAAACGGCCCCGTTTGGGACAGCTTTCGCAGTCGGTGACATTGTGCAGCGGACAGGCACGGGTCATCATCACCGGCAGCCGGCCGTAGGCCAGCACCGCGGTGCGCACGCCTTCGGCTTTGAAAAGCGGCAGCGCTGCCAGCGGCAGCTCACAGCTGACGGTTCGGGTGGTAACACCCAGCGCGGCCAGCTCCTGTGCGGCCAGCGGGTTGAGAAGGTTCATGCTCCAGCCTGCCCAGAGCTCCGGCTTTTCGCCGGCGGCATCCGGTACGCCGCCCAGTGCGCCCAGCAGCTGCAGATGACCGATGTTTGTCACCTCGAACCGGTTGAAGCCCGCTTTGCGGGCGGCGGCGACGGCGGCGGCAAGTTTATCGCTTGCGCCGAAATTGCCGCGGGGGATCTCCAGCACCGTTTTGCCCCGCCATTCCTGCGGGATCTCGCCGGCGCTGCGCAGCGGGAACACCATCCGGTGGAAAAGCGCATCCAGTCCCTGCGGCACCTGCCGGGGGGATTCAAACCGGCCGACCAGCATCCGGCGGCCGTATTCATCCCGCCAGCCGGCGGCGGGGTTCTTCACAGGCTCTCTGCCCACGGGAGCGCACAGCTCTGCGGGGATCGCCCACGGGCGGTACTCCACCCGGCGGGCGGAGGCGCGCTTTTCGTAAAGGGCATCCAGTGCGGTGCGGCGCAGCTCGTTGATGCGGGCTAAAGGCAAAAAATGCTCCTGTGCGCCGGTAAGGGCGATGTGCTCCTCTTTGGTGTAAAACGGTGTACCGCCGGTTTTGCACAGGCTCTTTTTCAGCGCGGCGGGATAGCTTTCGCCCGGGGTGCCCTGTGCGGGGGCGGTATCGTAGGCAGCGGCTTTGTGAACGCCGTCGCTCACCGTCAGCTTTGCACCGTCGGCATCCAGCTCCAGTGCCATATCCACGGCGGCGCGGGGCAGGGGACGGCGGTAGTATTCCCGGATGCGGGGTGCGGCGGCACGGGCGGCGGCGGCATCCTCCGCTGTGCGCATACCGAACATGGCGCCGCTGCGCTTTCCGGTGAAATAGCCGTCGGTAAAACCGCTGCGGGAGAAGATGCTGCGCAGCTCCTCCTCGTCATAGGGCTGCCCGTCCCGGGCAAGGCGTGCGGCGTGCACCACGGCGGCCACATATTCCGGGCCGCGCAGGCGGCCTTCGATCTTCACGCTGGCCACGCCCATCGCCTCCAGCTCGGGCAGATGTGCCAGCGCGGACATATCCTTCAGGCTCAGATGATTGCAGCCGGTGTTCTGCGCCGTTTTCGCCGGGGGCTTTGCATCCGTAAAAGCGGCACAGGGCAGACGGCAGGGCTGGGCGCAGCCGCCGCGGTTGCCGCTGCGGCCGCCAAGAAAGGCGCTCATGTAGCACTGGCCGGAAACGCTCATGCACTGTGCGCCGTGGATAAAGGCCTCGGTCTCGATGCCGCAGACCTGTGTGATATGGGCGATCTCGGCGCCGCTCAGCTCCCGCGCAAGCACCACGCGGGAAAAACCGTGGGCGGCGGCGGCCAGTGCGCCGGCGGCATCGCACACCGCCAGCTGGGTGCTGGTGTGCAGCTTCAGCCCGGGGGCACACTGCCTGACCAGCCTTGCCACAGCCCAATCCTGCACCAGCACCGCATCCGCACCGGCGGCGCACACCGCCTCCAGCGCACGCTGCACGGCGGGCAGCTCGTCGGCGCGTACCAGTGTATTCAGGGTCACATGCACATTTACGCCGTGGGCATGGCAAAGCCGCACGGCATCCTTCAGTTCTTCGGGTGTGAAATTACCGGCGCCGCGGCGGGCGTTGAAGCCCTGCAGCCCCAGATAAACACTGTCCGCCCCTGCCCATACGGCGGCCTCCAGTGTCTGGGGGCTGCCCACCGGGGCAAGGATCTCGATGCGTTTTTCGCCGCGCAGCGCGGCGGAATTCTCTGTCTTATTCTGCACGGCGGCCTCACATATCCTGTCCGCGCATATAGCCCACCTCACGGCGCAGACGGTCGCACTCCATGCGGCTGCGCTCCAGCTGGGCGGTCAGCTCCCGCAGCTCGCGGGCGGCATTCTCGGCGGTGGCCTTGGCGGAAAGGGCATCCTCCAGATAACCCTTCAGCTGGCTGCGCAGGTTGTCCGCACCGTCGTTGGAGCGGCGCAGCTCATCCAGATAATCCAGCGCGGTCAGCACCGCCGCGCCGGTGACGGTGATGCGGTCGCTGGAATCCAGCAGCCCCTGCATCTTGGCATTCAGATCCTTCGCCAGCTCCTCATAATATTCCGGTTCACCCTCCACTGCCAGCAGATACGGCGTACCGCAAATTTCAATTTTCACTCTGTTCATCGCCATGAAAAAGCACCCCTTTTCCGTATTGTGAAAAGCCGCGTCCGCGCCGGGCGGCGCAGCTGTGTATCCTGTCCTTCTTATTATAAACGAAACACGGCAAAATGCAAAGCTTTTTTCCCGCATTGTACCGCAAACATTTTCCGGCAGTTTTGCTGCGGAATGTGGGAATATGCTTCGGCGGTAGCGTTTTCGGGAACGATTTCAGTGCTTTTGCACGGAAAATTTTGCCGCGAAGCGCCGTTTCTTGCGCGATGGTACGAAAATACCGGATTTCGCGCATTGGAGGTTGAATTTTTTGCGGATTTTTTGTATACTCTTATTTATGTGAAATTAAAATGGCAGAGCTATCTGTTGAAACCCCGAAAGGAGCTTTTTTCGATTTATGAAACCCACCTACACCGAGCAGCAGTTCGATACCCTGCTGCGCGACAAGCTGTTTGGCGAATTCGGCGTCAAGCTGGAGGAGGCCTCCAACCAGCAGATCTACCGCGCCCTGGCCCTGCTGGTGCGTCAGCGTCTGAGCGATGACCGCAAGCGTTTTATGGCGCGTACCTACGGCAACAACTCCAAGCAGGTCTACTACCTGTGCATGGAATTTCTGATGGGCCGTTCTCTCAAGACCAACCTGTTCAATCTGGGCTGGAATGTGCCCGCCGGCGCCGCGCTGAAGGCTGCCGGCATCAAGCTGGAGGATATCTACGAGGAAGAGCCGGATGCCGGCCTTGGCAACGGCGGTCTGGGCCGTCTTGCCGCCTGCTATCTGGACGGCATGGCCAGCACCTCCACCCCCGGCATGGGCTACTCCATCCTGTATGAGTACGGCATCTTCAAGCAGAAGATCGTGGACGGCTGGCAGCAGGAGACCGCCGACAACTGGCTGCCCGGCGGCGGCGTGTGGCTGAAGAGCCACCCCGATCAGGCCATCGAGATCCGCTTCGGCGGCGATCTGACCGAGAGCTGGGATGCCAACGGCTACCACCGTGTCATCCACCAGAATTACGACAGCGTCATGGCCGTGCCCAGCGATATGTATGTGTCCGGCTTTGACGGTCAGGGCGTCAGCCAGCTGCGCCTGTGGGCTGCCAAAGCCCCCAGCATGGATATGGACAGCTTCAACCGGGGCGATTACAGCCGCGCCATCAGCGCCAACGCCTCTGCCGAGCTGATCAGCAAGGTGCTGTACCCCAATGATAACCATCAGGAGGGCAAGATCCTGCGGCTGCGCCAGCAGTATTTCCTGTCCGCCGCATCCATCGCCGATATTGTGGAGCGCCACGCCGCCCAGTACGGCAGCATGGAGAGCCTGCCCGACAAGGTGGCCATCCAGCTGAACGATACCCATCCCACTCTGGCCATCCCCGAGCTGATGCGCATCCTGATGGATGACTGCGGCCTGTCCTGGGATCAGTCCTTCGATATCTGCCGCCGCACCTTTGCCTACACCAATCACACCGTCATGAGCGAGGCGCTGGAGAAGTGGGATGTCAACATCTTCCGCGCCACCCTGCCCCGCATCTGGGCCATCGTGGCCGAGATGGACCGCCGCGCCCGCGCCGATCTGGCCCGTGTGTTCCCCGGCGATCAGGGCAAGATCGATTATATGGCTCCCGTGGGCGACGGTCAGGTGCGCATGGCCAACATCTGCTGCTACACCTGCCACCGCATCAACGGCGTTTCCAAGCTGCACAGCCAGATCATCAAGGACAGCGTTTTCCACGATTACTATCTGTATGCCCCCGACCGCTTCACCAATGTGACCAACGGCATCGCCTACCGCCGCTGGCTGCTGGCCTCCAACCCCGGCCTGACCGGCCTGCTGGAGCAGACCATCGGCGAGGATTTCAAGTACGATGCCGCCAACCTGAAGAAGTTCGAGGCCTTCCGCGACGATAAGGCCGTGCTGGAGCAGCTGGGCGCCATCAAACGGAAAAACAAGGAGATCTTCGCCGCCCATCTGGAGAAGATGACCGGCCAGCGCATCGACCCCGCCTCCACCTTTGATGTGCAGGTCAAGCGTATGCATGAGTACAAGCGCCAGCATCTGAATGCGCTGTCCATCGCCGCCGATTACCTGTTCCTGAAGAACAACCCCAACGCGGAATTTGCGCCCAAGACCTACATCTTCGGCGCCAAGGCTGCCCCCGGTTACTACATGGCCAAGCAGATGATCCGCTTTATCTGCAGCCTGGGCAAGCTGATCGACCGCGATCCTCTCATCCGCGAAAAGCTGCGCATCGTCTATCTGGAGGATTACAACGTCACTACCAGCGAGCACCTGATGCCCGCCAGCGAGATCAGTGAGCAGATCTCTCTTGCAGGCACCGAGGCCTCCGGCACCGGCAACATGAAATTCATGCTCAACGGCGCCATCACGCTGGGCACACTGGACGGCGCCAATGTGGAGATCGCCGATGCCGCCGGTATGGATAACGAGATCATCTTCGGTATGCGTACCCCCGAGGTCAACGAGCTCAAGCGTACCGGCTACCATCCCGAGGCGTTCCTTGCCTCCGACGATGAGGCCCGCGCCGTGCTGGCCTTCATCCAGAAGGGCTGGAACAGCCACAGCTTTGAGGATCTGTACAACAATCTGGCCTACAGCGATCCGTATATGGTGCTGGCCGATTTCCGCTCTTACCGCGATGCACAGGCCCGTGCCCGCGCCCTGTATGCGCAGCCCGAGGTCTGGAACCGCATGAGCCTGATGAACATCGCCAACGCCGGCGTGTTCAGCGCCGACCGCTCCGTGCAGGATTATAACCGTGATATCTGGGGCACCCGTCCCGTCCGCTGAACCTTTATTTCCGGCAATTTCAGGCTGCCGCAGCCAAGTCTGCACGCTGCGGCAGCTTCGTCTTTTATACCCCGGCCGCCGCGCGGCACGGTGAAAAGGAGACCGCACGTCTATGACCACTCCGGTTTACAACAGCTACGATCCGTTCCATAAAAGCCCCTTCGGCGCGGTGCCTGCCGGACAGGAGGTTCGCTTCCGTCTGCTGCTGCCCCACGATCCCCGCGCCCTGCGTCCCCGCTTTTTCCTGATGGAGGACGGTCAGGGCAGGGAGGAGGCCGCCGTCACCGTCATGCGGGTGGAGGAGCACCGTCCCGATGGTACGGATGTGTACGCCTGTACCCTGAAGGTGGAGCGCCCGGGCCTGTATTTCTATTTCTTTGATCTGTACCGGGATTACAACAAGGTGTTTGAGAGCGAGGCCGGCGGCGCCTGCACGGTCACCACGCAGGACGGTCAGCCCTACCAGCTCACCGTGTACGATCCCGCTTTCACCGTCAATACCGCCATGACCGGCGGCGTGATGTACCAGATCTTCCCCGACCGCTTTTTCGAGGGTGAGCCGGATAAGACCATGCCCTTTGCCGACCGGGTCTACCGCACCGACAAGCAGAATCCGCCCTATTACTGGCCCAATGAAAAGCCGGAGGGCTACCTCAACATGGATTATTACGGCGGCGACCTGAAGGGCATCCTGCAGAAGCTGCCCTATCTGGAAGAGCTGGGGGTCACCTGCATCTATCTGAATCCCATTTTCGAGGCGCACTCCAACCACCGCTACAACACCGCCGATTACATGAAGGTGGATCCGGTGCTGGGCACCAACGAGGATTTTTCGGCCCTGTGCAGCGCTGCCCATGCCCGCGGCATCCGCATCCTGCTGGACGGCGTATTCAGCCACACCGGCTCCGACAGCCTGTACTTCAACAAGGAGGGGCGCTATCCCACCCGCGGCGCGTGGCAGGATAAGCAAAGCCCCTACCGCAGCTGGTATGATTTCAGCGCCGAATACAAATGCGGCTACCGCAGCTGGTGGGGCTTCGAGACTCTGCCGGAGGTGGAGGAGAACGACCCCGCCTACCGGGAGTTCATCTGCGGCGAAAACGGGGTGCTGCGCACCTGGCTGCGCCGCGGCGCCGACGGCTGGCGGCTGGATGTGGCCGACGAGCTGCCGGATGATTTCATCGCTGCCATCCGCGCCGCTGTCAAAGCGGAGGGCGCGGATAAATTCCTGCTGGGCGAGGTGTGGGAGGATGCCACCACCAAGATAAGCTACGGCGGCCGCCGGAAGTATTTCTGGGGCAGCGAGCTGGATACCGTGATGAACTATCCCTGGCGCACCGCCGTGCTGGATTTTGTGCGCTTCGGCAACGGCGAGGCCGCCGCCCGCAGCTTTATGAGCATCTGTGAGCACTACCCGCCCGCCGCGCTGCATACGCTGATGAATTCGCTGGGCACCCACGATACCGAGCGTGCCATCACCATGCTGGCGGGCGAAAGCAGCGAGGGGCATGACCGCCACTGGCAGAACCACACCGCCATGAGCCCCGCCGCCCGCGCCGCCGGCATGCGGCTGCTGCGGCTGGCCATCTGGCTGCAGTTCTTCCTGCCGGGCAACCCCTGCATCTATTACGGCGACGAGATCGGCATGGAGGGCTACCGCGATCCCTTCAACCGCGCCTATTTTGACTGGAGCAACGGGGACAACAGCCTGCGCAGCGTCATCCGCACCATGGCGGCGGCGCGCAAAAAGTGCCGCGCCCTGCACGACGGCGATCTGCGGGTGCTTTCCGCCACCGCCGAGACCATCGCCCTGACCCGCACCAGCGGTGAAAGCCACGCCGCCATTCTGGTCAACCGCAGCAGCTATACCCCCGCATCCGTCATGCTGCCCTGCGGTCGGGTACTCACCGCCGCGCCGCTGCACGCCGCTTTCCTGTGCACGGAGGAATGACCGGTCTGTATATACCGAAGCTGCCGCCTTCTGCGCGGCGGCTTCTTTTTTTGCCGTCTGCGGCACGGCGCCGCAGCGCCCGCACTTCTTTTCCGGCGGCGGCCCTCTTTGCGTTTCCCCTTGCATTTACGGCGGCTTTGCGGTATAGTTGATTTACAAAACCGATACATTTCACCCGGGGAGGATTTATTTATGAAACGTTCGTATGCCGAATACGCCGCCGAAGCCGCCGCACAGCTGCTTGCCGTCGACAGCCCTACCGGTTACACGGCCGCCGCCGCACAGTGGGTGCAGCAGGCCTTTGCCGCGCTGGGCTTTGATGCCGTCATCACCAACAAGGGCGGCGTGATCATCGATCTGGGCGGTGCCGATGCCGACGATGCGCTGCTGCTGGAGGCCCACGCCGATACGCTGGGCGCCATGGTGGCCGAGGTGAAAGCAAGCGGCCGTCTGCGGCTGACTGCGCTGGGCGGCATGAGCGCCTACAACGGCGAGGCAGAATGTGTCCGTGTGCACACCCGCGAGGGCCGTGTCATCGAAGGCACGCTGCAGCTGTGCAACGCCTCGCTGCATGTCAACCCCGATTACAGCGATGCCAAACGCAATTTCGATACCACCGAGGTGGTGCTGGATGAGGATGTGGATTCCGCTGCCGATACCCGTGCGCTGGGCATCGAGGTGGGCGATTTTGTCGCCTTTGAGCCCCGTACCCGTATCACGGAAAGCGGCTACATCAAGAGCCGCTTTCTGGATGACAAGCTCTCTGTGGGCATTCTGCTGGGCTTCGCCAAATATCTGAAGGATACCGGCGCCGTGCCTGCCCGCCGCGTGTGGGTGCATGTCACGGTGTATGAGGAGGTGGGCCACGGCGGCTCCTCCAATGTGCCCGCCGGCGTCACCGAGGCCATCAGCGTGGATATGGGCTGCGTGGGCACCGGCCTTGGCTGCACCGAAAAGATGGTCTCCATCTGTGCCAAGGATTCCGGCGGCCCCTACAATTATGATGTGGTGGGCGGTCTGATCGCCGCCGCCAAAAAGGAAAACGCCGCCTATGCGGTGGATGTGTACCCCCGCTACGGCTCGGATGTGGAGATGACCCTGCGCGCCGGCTACGATATCCGCCACGGTCTGATCGGCGCGGGCGTGTACGCCAGCCACGGCTATGAGCGCAGCCACATCGACGGCGTGTGGAACACGCTGAAGGTGCTCAAGGGTTACCTGAACCTGTAAGTTTTCCGGAAATGTAAAAAGCGGAACCGCTGCACGGCAAGGTGCAGCGGTTCCGTCTTTTCTGTTTATGGCTGTTCGCGGTCATTTCCGCGGCCGGCGCTGGCGGCTGATCCTGCGCTCCACCGGTGCGCCGCGGCGCGGGGCGGAACGCGGCTCGGTATAGCCTTCGGCCTGCATTTTGTGGCGGCGCTCCAACAGGTGTATCATCACAAAATAGGCGGCGATCAGGATGGCCAGCAGGATGAGCACCGTGCGGAAATACAGACTGCCGGCAAATTCTTTCAGCTGCGCCCAGCTGTACAGCAGCTCGCTGCGCTCGATATCCGTGTGGCTGACCAGCGCCACCGTGCCCAGCTCCTCGCCGGCAAGGCTCAGCTTTACGGCGCCGATCACATCGCCTTTTTTGATGGGCGCGGCCACGCTCTCCGGCAAAAGGTAGGTCTTTTGCAGCACGCTTTCATCCGCCTCGTTGGGCAGCAGGGTGGCAAAGCTTTCCTCCGGATACAGCAGCACGGTGTCGGTCACATCGGAATATTTGACCGGCACCTCCTGCAGAGGCTTGTCCACATCCAGCGCAGGCGATACGCTGAAATTGGCAAATGCCCAGTCGTACAAAGCGGAGGATACCGAAAAGGAAAGTCCATAGCCGTATTCATCCAGCTCGTAGGGGGTGCCCATCACGATCAGCATATAGGTCTCGCCGTTTCTGGTGGCGGTGGAGGCCAGATTGTAGCCTGCATCCGGTGTGGAGCCGGTCTTCAGGCCGTGCACATCGCTGCGGTAGATCTTGGAGGAGGTGCGCTGCAGATAGTTGGTGGAGCGGATGGTGTAGGCACAGTCCGGCTTGCTGGCGTATTCGGGGTGGGTGTGCTTGTTGGTAAAGGGCATATCGTAGCTTTCGCTGCTTGCCACCTCCATAAAGCCGGGGGTGTCGTAACAGGCTTTGGCGATCAGATACATATCGTAGGCGCAGGAGTAGTGGTTTTCCTCCATACCCCAGATGCCGTGTGCATTGGTGAAATTGGTGTTGACACAGCCCAGCTGTTTGGCGCGGGCGTTCATGGTGAAGAAGAAGTTGTCCAGATTGCCGCCGCCCAGATAATCCGCCGTGATGCTGGCCGCCTCGTTGCCGCTGGGCAGCAGCATGGCATACAGCAGGGTCTCGGCGGTGACGGTCTCCCATGGGCGGATATCGGCATTGGAGACCTTCAGACCGAACATTTCGTCATAAATGTAGCCCGGCGCGGTGACCTCGGTACCGGCGAGATCGGCGCAGTTTTCCATCAGCAGCAGGCTGGTCATCATCTTGGTCAGACTGGCGGGAGCGCGGGCCTTTTTGGCGTTCTTTTCATATACCACCCGGCCGGTGTCCAGATTTACCATGTACACCGCATCGGCATTCACCTCAAACGGCGGGGTAAAGGCCGCCTGCGCAGGCTGGACAGGGCATAAGCAGCACACCAGCACGCAGCACAGCACAAAGGCTGCTATCTTTTTTCGCATGGGACTCCTTGCCCCCTTTCGTGAATTGTGATAGAATGAATATATCCCGTGCAGCCGCCGGCACAAACGGCGCGCCGCACACAGAAAAAATGTGCAGGATCCTCACCTCCCGTCTGTATATAAAACGGCGGCGGGCGGCGGTTCTCTTCAATCATATCACATCCGCGTGCAAAAGAAAAGCGAAAAACTGTGTATTTTCTGTACGCGATACCGGCGGGGAGAAATTTTTCATGATCTATGTGACAAGCGATACCCACGGCGATGCCGACCGTTTCCGCGCGCCGGCGGTGCGCAGACTGCGCCGCGGCGACACGCTGGTGGTGCTGGGGGATTTCGGCTTTGTGTGGGATGGCTCGAAAGCTGAGAAAAAACAGCTGAAAAAGCTGAGCCGGCGCCGTTACAAGCTGCTTTTCATCGACGGCAGCCACGAAAATTTTGCGCTGCTGGCGCAGTATCCCGAGGTGGATTTCGCCGGCGGGCGGGCGCAGCAGCTGGGCAAAAACCTGTACCGGCTGCAGCGCGGCGGGCTGTATACTATAGAGGGCAAGACCCTGCTGGTGCTGGGCGGCGGCGAAAGCCTTGACCGCGAAAGCCGCGAGGAGGGTGTGACCTGGTGGCCGGAGGAGCTGCCCGCGGCGGAGGAGCTTGCCCGCTGCGATGCGGCGCTGGACGCCTGCGGCGGCAGGGTGGATTTCATCCTGACCCACGATGCCCCCGCCCGCCTGCTCGGCTTTCTCAAGCTGGATAAGGACAGCGTTCTTTACGAGGAAAACGCGCTGGAGCTGTATCTGGACGGTCTGATGAAGCGGGCGCAGTACCGGCTGTGGTGCTTCGGCCGCTACCATCTGGATCAGCCCGTCGGCACCACCGTGTGCGCCGTGTATAAAAAGGTGATCCCGCTGTGGAAAGCGGAGAAAAAACGCCGCGGCGCAAAATGAGCCTTTTTTGTGCGGCGGTCGTTCACAATTTTTAACATCCGCCTTGCAGTTTGTTCACATTTTTCCTGTATAATGAAAAATGGAATACAATGTGCTGCGTGCCGCCACCCTGCGGCGGCGAAAGAAAGGAGTAAATACAATGGCCAAACAGAAGATCATGATCGTGGATGACGACAGAAATATCTGCGAGCTGCTGCGGCTGTATCTGGAAAAAGAGGATTTTGCCACCGTGATCGCCGGCGACGGCGTGCGTGCGCTGGAGCTTTATGAGAGCGAAAAGCCCGATCTGGTGCTGCTGGATATCATGATGCCCCGCATGGACGGTTGGGAGGTCTGCCGCCGTCTGCGGGAAAAAAGCCGCGTGCCGGTGATCATGCTCACCGCCAAGGGCGAGACCTTCGACAAGGTGCTGGGGCTCGAGCTGGGCGCCGACGATTACATCGTCAAGCCCTTTGATACCAAAGAGGTGGTGGCCCGCATCAAGGCGGTGCTGCGCCGCTGCACCGAGGGCGTCGGTGCCGAGGAAAAACCGGAAAGCGATCCCAACTGCGTGGAATTCGATAAGCTGAGCATCGACCTGAACCGCTACGAGCTGCGTATCGACGGCACAGTGGTGGAAGCTCCTCCCAAGGAGATGGAGCTACTGCATTTTCTGGCGGCGCATCCCAATCGTGTCTACACCCGTAACCAGCTGCTGGACGAGGTGTGGGGCTTTGATTACTACGGCGACAGCCGCACCATCGATGTGCATGTCAAGCGCCTGCGCGAAAAGCTGGAGGGCGTCAGCGACAAATGGAGCCTCAAGACCGTCTGGGGTGTGGGCTATAAGTTTGAATCGCTGGAGCAGGAATGATGCGGTGAGGTGCCGGTATGGGCAAGGAAAAACAGCGAAGCATTGCCCGGCGTTACTTTACCTCGGTAACGCTGGTGGTGCTCTGCAGCATGGTGCTGCTGGCCGGTATCTTTCTGACACTGGCGGGGCAGTTCATCTATAACGAGAATCTGAAAAATCTGGATATCGCCGTGGAGCGCATCAGTCAGGTGATGAGCGTGGCGGAAAGCGAGATCGACGATCCCGCCGTCATGGAAAAGCTGGCGCGGCATGCCGCCGCGCTGGTGACCGAGATCACCGATGCCGGTCTGCTGGTGGCCGACCACGAGGGCCGCATCATCTATTCCGGCGGCGATGTGCAGCTGCGGGGGGATACCCTTTCGCAAAAGACCATGCAGCGCTTCCGCGAGGCGGGCAGCGCCGTTTCCCGCAGCCGTGCGCAGAGCCTCACCGATCTGGACGGTCTGCTGGAGCAGCGCTATTATGTGGTGGGCAGTGTTTATACGGGCGACGGCGGCGAAAACTATCTGGCAGTGCTCTCCGATGCGGGGCGCTTCAGCGGGTATCTTTCCGAGCTGGTGCTGGCCTTTATGTGGGCCAGCCTGCTGATGCTGCTCATCAGTGCGGTGCTGGCCGTTATCACCGCCCGCCGGGTCTGTGCGCCACTTTCCCAGATCTCCAAAGCGGCAAGTCAGTTCGGACGGGGGGATTTCTCCGCCCGTATCACGGTGGCCGACGGCAGCAACGATGAGATCTCCCAGCTGGCGCAGAATTTCAATACCATGGCCGCCAATCTGGAGGCCATCGACCGCTCCCGCCAGAGCTTCATGGGCAACATTGCCCACGAGCTGCGCACCCCCATGACCAGCATCAAGGGTTTTGTGGACGGTATGCTGGACGGGGTCATCCCGCCCGAGCTTTATCCCCGCTATCTGGGGCTGGTCAGCGACGAGGTGGCGCGGCTGACCCGGCTGATCCAGAGCATGCTGGATATCACCAAGCTGGAGGCGGGCGAATACAAGGTCAACGCCAAAAACTACGATATCTGGCAGACACTGGGCGCGGTGCTGATGAACAGCGAGCAGCGGCTGGTGGAAGGGCGTATCGGTGTGGGCGGCTACCATCCGCAGCGTACCATCGTCTATGCGGATGCCGATCTGATCTATCAGGTGGTGTACAACATTGTGGATAACGCCATCAAGTTCACGCCGGAGGGCGGGCGCATTGATCTGAATGTTGCCGCCGTGAAAGACCGGGTGTATGTGAGCATCCGCAACAGCGGCGAGGGCGTTCCCGCCGATCAGCTGCCCTATCTGTTTGAACGGTTTTACAAGGGCGACAAAAGCCGCGGCATTCATGCCAAGGGTGCGGGACTGGGTATGCATATCAGCAAGGTGCTGATCGGTGTCAGCGGCGGCAGTATCCGTGTGGACAGCGACTCTGCCAGCTGGACGGAGTTTACCTTCGATCTGCCTGCGGGCCGCCCCGAGCTGCCCCCGCCCCGTCCGCGCGGCGGCCGCCTGATCAAATTCCGGAAAAAACAGCAGTGATCGCTGTGATTTTTGATGGCTTTGCAAGAACAGTAATTTACCAAGGAACGGCGCAAGCGCCGTAAGAGGAGGAACCCCTATGTCCGAATTTCCTGTAAACGAGCCGATGGATACCCCACAGAGCCCTGCGGAAACTCCGTCGGAGAATGCTGCCGCCGAAACCGCTGCGGCAGACGCTTTCGCAAAGGAGAATGTGGATTTTGCCCAGCGCCTTGCCGCTGCCGCCGAACAGATGAAGGCTGCCGTGGCTGCGGAGGAAGCCCCTGCGGAGGAGGCTTGCGCCGAAGCGGCTGCAAAGGAAGATGCATCCGTCCGGCAGGAGGGTGAGGTCCCCGCTGCGGAAGAAAGCCCTGCAGAGGAAGCCGCTGCGGAAGAAACCCCTGTGGAGGAAACCCCTATGGAAGAAACCCCTGTGGAGGAAGTCACTTCCGCAAAGCCGGCCTATGCCATGCCGGCCCCCGCAAAGAAGAATTCCCGCAATCCCGGCGGGGTCTGGGGCATTATCATCGGCGTGACGCTGGGCGCGCTTTGCTGTGCCTGTATCGCCATGCTGGCAGGCCTTGCCGTCAGCGCCGGCCGCGGCGTCATCCGTCCTGCGCCGGGCGCACAGCAGAACCAGCAGTCCCAGCAGCAGACGCCCGCCGACCCTGATGCCTCTCTGCAGGTGCACGAGGTGCCCCGCGAGGAGGACGGCTTCACCACCCAGTATATCGCGGATCAGGTGCGTGACAGCGTGGTCGGTATTCTGATCTATGACGGCTTCGGTCTGGAGGCTGCCGGCGGCGGTACCGGTATTGTGATGAGCGAGGACGGCTACATCATCACCAATGCCCATGTTGTGGTGGATGCCACCGGCCTGACGGTGGTCATGCATGACGAAAGCCGCTATACCGCCCGCGTGGTGGGCTATGACGAAAAGACGGATCTGGCCGTTATCAAGATCAATGCCACCGGCCTGAAGCCCGCCGAATTCGGCGATTCCGATGCGGTGGTGGTGGGCGAGAAAGCCGTTGCCATCGGCAATCCCGGCGGTCTTGCGGGCAGTGTTTCGCAGGGCATCATTTCCGGTCTCAACCGTGAGATCACCATCACCCTTTCCGACAACACCGTCGCCAGTATGAATGTTATCCAGACCGATGCTGCTATCAACCCCGGCAATTCCGGCGGCCCGCTGCTCAATGCCTGGGGGCAGGTCATCGGCATCAATTCCTCCAAGATCGTGGCAAGCGGCTACGAGGGCATTGGTTTCTCCATCCCCGTCAACGAGGCCAAGCCCATCATCGATAACCTGATCCAGTACGGCTATGTCAAGGACCGCGCCGTGCTGGGCATCTCGGTCATCGCACTGGATGCCACCAACGGCCCTGCCAACGGTCTGCCCAGTCAGGGATTGTATATCGCCTCCATTGCGGAGTACAGCGATATGCTCAACCACGGCATCGAGCCGGGCGATGTCATCCTCAAGGCCAACGGCCGCGAGATGATCACCACGGATGACCTGACGGAGGAACTGAAAAGCTTCCGCCCGGGCGATACCATCCGCATGGAGATCCTGCACTCCTACAACAACAATGTTATCACAGTGGATGTGCTGCTGAAGGATTCCAAAGCCGGCGAATGAGTTCCCGGACAGCTCAGACAACAGAAGACCGGTGTGCCTCAGGGCATGCCGGTTTTTCATGTGAAAATCGCTCAAAATTGTGAAATTCTGTGGTGTTTTGCCGGAATACCGGCATTTCTCTTGCTTTTTTATGCCGTATTTGTTATAATTTTGTTACCTATACCGATAATAAAAGGGGAAGTGCGCCCTTTTTTCGGACAGGAATCCAAAAGGCGGCGCCGGTCGCCGGGGAAAGGTCAGACAATGCTGAAAAAAAACGAAAAGGGCGGGGTTCTTGTGGCACCGTCCATTCTGGCGGCGGATTTCGCCGCACTGGGGCAGGACTGCCGCCGCATTCTGGATGCCGGTGCGGACTGGCTTCATATTGATGTGATGGACGGGGATTTTGTGCCCAATATCTCGCTGGGTGTGCCGGTGCTGCAGTGCCTGCACAAAGCGGTAGATGCGGTGTACGATGTGCACCTGATGATCCGTCACCCTCATGCGTATATCAAACAGTTTGCCGCCGCCGGTGCGGACTGGATCACTTTCCATGCGGAGGCAGCATCCTCTGTTCCGCAGACGCTGGAAGCCATCCATGCCGCCGGCTGCAAAGCCGGGATCGTGCTCAAGCCGGCTACGCCGGCGGATGCCATCCTGCCGTGGCTGGCCGATACCGATCTGGTGCTGGTGATGACGGTGGAGCCCGGCTTCGGCGGTCAGTCCTTTATGCCCGACCAGCTTTCCAAGATCCGGCGCCTTGCCGATGAGCGCGCCGCCCGCGGGCTGGATTTTCTCATTGAGGTGGACGGCGGTGTCAACGCCGTCACCGCTGCGCAGTGCCGCGCTGCCGGTGCGGATGTACTGGTGGCGGGCAGCGCCGTGTTCGGTGCGGCCGATCCCGCCGCCGCCGTGGCGGCCATCCGGGGCTGATCCTTTGCGGACTGCCGCCGGAAACCCATTCATTGATTTGTAAGGAACGTGTTTTATGAGCCATTTGAAGATCATTTCCTATGCGGATCTGTACAGCAGGGCCCGCGCCAATGCAAGGGCACGTCTGGCTGCAGTGTGTCCGCTGCTGGTGATGGCGGTCTATCTGTACGGCCCGCGTCCGCTGGTGCTGGCCGCCGTGGCTGCAGTCACCGCCGTGCTGTGCGATCTGCTGGCCTGTGCCATGCGCCGCCGCAGCTGGGATCGGGGCGATGTCTCCAGTATCCTGTTCGGTGTGCTGCTGGTGTGTCTGCTGCCCGCATCGGTGCCGTACCATGTGGTCGTGGTCAGTGTTGCCACAGCCATTCTGGTGGGCAAGCATCTGTTCGGCGGTGCGGAAAGCTACCCTTTCCATCCCGCCGCGCTGGGCTATCTGATCGCTGTGATCAGCTGGCCGGTGCAGGTGCTCTCTTTTCCTGCGCCGCTCACGCCGCTGCCGCTGGGCAACACCGTGTATTTCACTGCGGTGAATACGCCGGCTGAAACGCTCAAGCTGGGCGGTCTGCCCAATATCGGCGGCATCCATGTGCTGCTGGGCGATTTTGCCGGCCCTCTGGGGGCCTGTGCCGCTATTGTGGTGCTGGCCTGCGGTCTGACGCTGGCTGCCGTGCGCCGGTTCGATCTGGCAGGCGGCCTTTCCTTTGCGGTGGGCTGTACCGCTGTGTGCTGGCTGGTGCCCCGCATTGCCGGCGTGGACCGTGTGGATCTGCTCACTATGGAGCTGATGGTCTGCGGTCTTGCTTTCGGTGCGGTTTTTCTGATCCAGGACGAGATCACGGCCCCGCGTACCCTGCCGGCCCGCGTGCTGTACGGTCTGGTAGCGGGTGTGTTCGCCATGGGCTATCAGTATTACGGTTCGTATCCCTACGGCGTGTGTTTCGGCGTGCTGTGTGCCAACGCCGTTTCCGGCTTTCTGGAGCACGCCGATATCGCTGTGCGCAGCCGGATCCTGAATGTCGGGAAAAAGCCGGGAAAGGGGGCGGTCGGAAATGATCGATAAGCTTCGCGGCTATTATGCCATCAACCGGGATGTTCTGGAAAATCGCGACCGTATCTTTCTGAATAATCCTGTTGTCATGCAGGGCATGGGTCTTGTGCCCATCGTGGCGGTGAGCAACACCCTGCGCGATGCCTGCATCATGGGTCTGGCGGTATTGCTGCTGCTCACTCCCACCCGTATCGTGGCGGCATTTCTTTCCCGCAGCACCCATTTCCGCTTCCGCGCGGTGGCGTATTCCGTCACCAGCGCGCTGATCTATGCCCTTGTCAGCTGGCTGATCGTGGATGTTTTCAAGCTGCCCACACAGGCCATCGGCCTGTATCTGCCGGTGCTGGTGCTGGAGCCGCTGATCATCAAGCGCTATGCCCGTACCGGTACCGAGCGCATGGGCAACGCCACCACCAAGGGATTGATTACCACGGTGGGTTTTCTGCTGGTGATGTTCCTGACCGCTGCCTGCCGTGAGCTTCTGGGCGCGGGCACCTTTTTCGGTATCCGTGTGTTTGCGAATGCTCCCGTACCGTACCTGTATTTCCTCGGCGGCGGCTTCATCTTTGTGGGTGTCTTCATCGCACTGTGGCGCAATCTGGTGCAGATCTTCAAGGAGGGGGCGAAAAAAGCATGACCATCGCCAATTCCATCTTTACCGGTACGCTGGGCGGTCTGATCCTGCACGCCCTGTATGCGATGCTTTCCCAGAATGCGGTTCTGGGCCGTGGCCTGGGCTCCTCCCGCATGACCAAGCTGGTCAACGACGAGGACGGCGATGCCGGTGTTTTCTGTGTGCTGCTTTTTGTGGTGCAGGTGCTTTCCGGCGCGTTGAGCTGGCTGGCAGGACAGACCGTGCTGCCGCTGTTGGGCGCGGCCCGTGTTCACCTGCGTCCGCTGGTGCTGGTGCTGTGCATCAGCGTTGTGTTTTTCTTTCTGTTTCTGGTGGTGGTCCGGCTGTTTCCTACCGAGGCGGCACGCCGCGTGGCGCGACAGCTGCCCATCGCCGCCTTCAACTGCAGTGTGCTGGGTACGCTGCTGCTCATGGGGAACCAGAGCTATGATTTTCTGCAGACGCTGGCCTTCAGCGCCGGCAGTGCCATCGGCTATATGCTGGCGCTGCTGATGATGATCGAGGGTAACCGCAAGCTTAAAAGGGCCGATTTGCCCGAAAGCTTCCGCGGCCTGCCTTCTACGCTGGTGTATCTGGGCATCCTTTCGCTGCTGATCTATGCGTTTACCGGGCACGGTCTGTCGGTGTAAAACACCTGCGCTGTTAAAAAGACCCCGACCGGGGTATACTTTTTGAAAAAGCGTGAAGGAAAATTCTCCCCGGCGCCGTTTATTCCTGCGGGCGAAGTTTTTTTTCGCCCATCATATTTCTGGAGGAATTTACCCATGGCAAAGAAAGCTATGAAGATCAAGCGCTACCGTTCCGTCAGCGGCGCCGGAAGAAAGCGCGGCAGTGTGGTGGTGCGGCTGCTTGTGCTTCTGCTCCTCGCAGGCGTCATTTTTGCCATCGGCTGGTTTGGCGCCTCCCGCTGCATCGATGCCATCACAGAGTTCTGGTATACCCACATCTCAGTCAGCCGTCCCGCACAGGAGGATCCGGTGCAGCCCGCCGATGACAGCACTGTGACCGGGAGCTCCGAAACCGAGCCTGAATCCCGACCGGAGCCTCCGGCGGAAACCGAGCCCGTCACCGACGATGCGGGTACATGGGGCGAGGTGGCTCTCTCTGCGCTGAATACCGAGGAGACACTGCGTACGGCGCTTTCGGTGCTGTCGCAGTCCGGTGCGGATCATGCGGTGCTCACCCTGAAGGATGACCGCGGCTATGTTTATTACGATTCCGGCGTGGAGATGGCCGCCGATGCGGTGCGTGCGCAGGCGGATATTGCCCTGTTTGTGCGTTTGTGTGATGAATACGGCCTTGCTCCCTGCGCCCGTCTGGAGGTTTTCCGCGATCCTCTGACCGCCTATGCCCGCCGCGATGCCGCCGTGCATTTTGAGCGCGAGGGCGTGCTTTGGCTGGATACCTCTGCCGAGCTGGGCGGCAAGCCCTGGCTCAACCCCTACAGCGCCGATGCGCGCAGCTATGCGGCGGCACTGGCGCAGGAACTCGCCGCCGCCGGCATGACGGATATCCTGTTTTCCGGCGTGCAGTTCCCCAGCGGCTATGCGCTGGAATTCTGCTATTACGGCGAGAGCGCTGCGCAGCTTTCCCGTACCGACTGTCTGCGTGAGTGCGTGGCGATGCTGCACAGTGCAGCGGAGCAGGCAGGCGCAAATGCATGGTTTATCTGGCCTGCGGATGCGGCGCTCTCCGGTACGGATGTTTCGATGGTGTACGGTGATGGCCCTGCGGCGCTGGGCGCACAGCGCATCCTGCTGGAGGTGCAGGCCGTGCGCAATGCCGAGGGCATCCTGCAGCTGCCGGAAGCGGATGCAGCCGCACTGAGTGACTTCGCTGCTGCCGCCGGCGAAAAGGGCACGCAGCGCTTTGCGCTGGATCTTGGCGCACTTGCTGCCGATCCCGCGCTGGAAAACAGCTGGCTGCAGGCCGCACAGGCTGCAGGCTTCACCCATTTTGAGAAAACTCTGCCGTAAAAACGGCTTGCACCGCCGAAAATATCCGCAGAAAAGGTCACATAAACAGGAAAGAATCGGTTTTTAAAGCTTTTTCTGCGGTATTTTGTGGAAAACGACTTCCTTTTTTGTTCCAAATCGTGTATACTGTATTAGTTACAACATACCCTTTGCGAAAACGGGTATACCGAGATAAAAACGAAGAACCAACGGTAAATACAGGAGGAGCAGCAGTCATGAGCACCAAAAATGTACAGGAGTTTTTCACACAGCAGCACAGTACCGACACCAACGAGCTTGGCCTGATCGTTCTGAAGGGCGCATCCGAGCTGGGCGACAAGGTGGACGGTCACCTGACCCGCTGGGCGGCCGAAGGCGGCAACCCCCGTGACACTTTCGTTATTCCGAGCGAATGCCCCCGCTTTTCCTCCGGCGACGGCAAGGGCCTGATCCGCAGCACCGTGCGCGGCAAGGATCTGTTCTTCCTGGTCGATGTGGGCAACTACAGCGTTAAGTATAAAATGTACGGTCTGGAGAATTGCATGTCTCCCGACGATCACTTTCAGGATCTGAAGCGTCTGATCCAGGCTGCCAACGGCAAGGCCGAGCGTATCACGGTCATCATGCCCAGCCTGTACGGTTCCCGTCAGCACCGCCGCAACTACCGCGAGAGTCTGGACTGCGCCGCTGCGCTGCAGGAGCTGCATGCCATGGGCGTTGCCAACATCATCACCTTTGATGCCCATGATCCCCGTGTGCAGAATGCGGTTCCTCTGATGAGCATCGACAATGTCATGCCCACCTATCAGGTGCTGAAGTGCATGATCCGTGAGCTGCCCGATCTGCAGCTGGACCGCGAGAACTTCATGGTCGTCAGCCCCGATGAAGGCGCTCTGAACCGCAATATGTATTATGCCAGCGTGCTGGGCGTGGATCTGGGTATGTTCTACAAGCGCCGCGATTACTCCCGCGTGGTCAACGGCCGCAACCCCATCGTTGCTCATGAGTATCTGGGCAACAGCGTAGAGGGTAAGGATGTGTTCATCGCCGATGACATCATCTCCTCCGGCGAGAGCATGCTGGATATCGCCTATGCCCTCAAGAAGCAGAATGCCCGCCGCATCTATACTTACGCCACCTACACCATTTTCACCAACGGTCTGGAGGCGTTTGACAAGGCCTATGCCGAGGGTGTGATCGACGGCGTATTCGGCACCAACCTGACCTATCTGCGTCCCGAGCTGGCTGACCGTCCCTGGTTCCACAAGGTGGATGTATCCAAGTACATCGCCTATTTTGTCGCCGCTCTGAACCATAACATCTCGGTGAGCGAGATCATTGATCCGCACGAGAAAATCAAAGCTTTACTGGAGAAAAATAAGAAATGAGCAGAAATGAACGACAGCCCGGCGGCGGCCGGGCGAAGGGCCTCACCCGGCAGCAGAAGCAGTTCCTGCTTCTTGCGGCAGGCGTGATCCTTTTGGTCGCAGCGGTGATCGGCATCACTGTGGCCGTGTTCTTCAGCAAAAATCCGCAGAATGATCCCCCGGTCGAGACGGTGGATTCCATCAGCAGCGAGAGCGTCAATTCCGCTGATCTGGTGGAGGATACCGAGTACGATCCCACCAAAGATGTGCTGGATGTGGAGAAATACTCCGCCACCATTCTGCCCCTTACCGAGGATGCGGGCGAGGAATATGTGGATGGCACCTATTTTGTGGGCGACAGCAACACCTACCGCTACATGAGCTATTCCCACACCACGCTGAATAACACCATCGGTGTTGTCGGTATGGGCATTCAGGATGTGCTCACCTCCAAGCTGGTCAAATTCGTCGGCTACAGCGACCGGGTCACCATTCCCGAGGCGCTGGCCATTGTACAGCCCCGCCGTATTGTGATCAGTGTGGGCACCAACAATGCCAACGGCGACTGGTCGGCAGAGTATATGGCTGAGCAGTATGCTGCCATGCTGGACGGTATCGAGGCCAAGTGGCCCTATGCGGATATCATCATTGCGGCTATTCCGCCGGTGGCCCGTGTGCGTGACGGTTACCAGAATATCTCCATGTCCGTCATCGATAAATACAACACCGCTCTGGCCGCTCTGGCCGAGGAGCGCGGCTGCAAGTTCCTGAATATCAGCGAAACGCTGAAGGACCCGGAAACCGGCTTTGCCAAGGACGGCTACACCGTTTCGGACGGCATTCATCTGAACCAGAAGGCCGTGGATGCTATCTTTGAGTATCTGCGCACCCATGCGCTCACCGGTACCGAGGATCGTCGTCCCATGCCGCTGAAGAAGATCCCCAAGCGTGATGAGCCCACGCCGCCTACTGTTGATGACAAGGCCGGCTATACCGGTACGGTGCCCGGCTCCATGTCCGCCAAGGAGGGTCTGGAGATCGTGTTCGCTGTCAACGATGCCAAAATGGGCACGCTGGAGGGCGAGGTGGAACAGATCGTTCCGGCCGGTGAAAAATGCACCGAAGTGGTGGCTGTGCCCAAGGAGAGCTACAGCTTTGCCTACTGGAGCTGCTCTGTGGGCCGTATCGATGATGTAAAGACCGAAAAGCTGATCTTTGTTTCTCCCGGCGGCTTTGATACCGATAAGGTGGTGGTCACCGCCAACTTTGTCAAGAGCGGCTATCTGGTCAGCGTCAAGAGCAGTGATGCCGCAGTGGGTACTGCTGGTATCCGTGTCGGCAGCGAACTGCTGAAGGAAAGCAATGTAGAGGAGGGCAAGAGCGTTCAGCTGTATGCCTCCCTGAATGCCGGCTACGGTGAGCAGTATAAGTTTGCCGGTTGGCGCATCAAGGATAAGGATAACAATGTTGTCACCCTTTCCACCGAGCTGGAGTATACCTATACGCCTACCGGATCCGTCGAGATCACCGCGGTGTTCGAGCCCAAATACAGCATTACGGTCAAGACCGACGGCACCGGCGGCTGCAGTGTCACCGGACAGGAATCCGCCGGTAAGTATATCGTCGAGGCCAAGGCGGCTGCCGGCTATGTGTTCGATTACTGGACCATCAACAACGGCACCCCGCAGTACGGCGAAGCACGGTTGGAGTTCAATCTGGCCGGCATTACCGAGAATCTGAATGTGGTGGCTCATTTCAAGGCGGAGGGCGGCAGTTCCTCCGGCAGCAGCTCGGGAAGCGGTTCTTCCGGCAGCGGAAACTCCGCTTCCGACAGCAGCTCCTCCGGCAGCTCTGCGCACAGCCATGTGTGGGCATCCTCCTGGAGCAGCGATGGCACCGCCCATTGGCATGAGTGCACGGTCGCCGGTTGTCCTGTTACCGATAACACCCAGAAGGACGGCTACAGCGCTCACAGCTATACCGGTGCCAACTGCATCACCCCCGGCAGCTGCATCTGCGGTGCTGTGGGCAGCGTGGATGCGGCGGTACATACCGGCCGTACCGAGACCGTCAATGCCAGTGACAGCTATACCGGTGATGTGATCTGCTCTGACTGCAGAGCAACCATTACCGTCGGTACGGCGATCACGCCGCCTCCGGCCGATCCCGGCACGGGTGCATCGGATGCGGATGACAGCAGCGAGGGCTGAATAAATGCAGCATCGGTTCCGTAAATGAAATCAGATCTGACAGAAGGCGGCACAGTTTTCGTGCCGCCTTCTGTTGTTTGGCGATTTTACAGCAGCACTTTCTTTTCTTTCCGGGGCTGCTGTGGTATAATAAATACAGAAATACAAATACAGAAAGGAACAGCAAATGCTATGAAAATCCCCGGTATTGCCGCTGATGTGCGCGGTGCGGTATTTGATTTTGACGGCACGATCATGGATTCCATGCCTGACTGGGCAGGCAAGATGCTCCATTTACTGAATACACATCGGGTGCAGTATCCGGCGGATATCATCCGTACCGTCACACCGCTGGGCGACGGCGGCTCGGCGCGGTACTTCATCGATGTGCTGGGGCTGGATATGACCCCGCAGGCCATTCAGGCAGAGCTGGATGCCTATGCGCTGCCGAAATACCGGGATTCCATTCTGCCGAAGGCAGGCGTGGTGTCCCTGCTGGATGCGCTGCGCAGCGCCGGTGTGCCGGTATGTATCCTCACCGCCAGCCCGCAGCACATGATCCGGCCATGTCTTGCCCGCAACGGTCTGACGGAATATTTCGATTTTGCGTGGTGCTGCGATGATCTGGGCATGAAGAAAAACCAGCCGGAGATCTATGTAAAAACCTGTGCCGAGCTGGGTACTCTGCCGGAAAACACCCTGTTTTTTGATGATAATCTGCTGGCGCTGTCCACGGCGACGAAAGCGGGAATGCTCTCTGTCGGGGTATATGATGACAGCTCGGCTGCGGATGAGGAGGCTATCCGCGCCGTTACGATGCGCTATCTGCGCAGCTGGGATGAATTGCTGCGGCCTGCGGAGTAAAGGAAGTGCAGCTGCGAAAACTGTAAAAAGAACGGGAGCCGTCTGCGGCGATGTGCAGCGGCTCCCGTTTTTGGTGGTTATTTTTTCGGCGCCTGTTTGCGGGCGGCCGCCTTTTTTACAGCTTCCCTGCGGGCAGTGGATTTTTTCTTGACGCTGAAGCCGAAATGTCCCAGACTTTTGCCCAGTGCAAAATACTGGCCGTGGGCATAGGCCACCAGACCGGCACGCTCCATGTGCAGCGCACCGCTTTCATCCAGCAGGCTGTCATCCACATTCACGGCAACGATGTCTGCGAGGAACATATCGTGGCTGCCCATGGGGATGATCTGGCACACCTTGCATTCCAGTGTGATGGGACATTCACCGATCTGCGGTGCATTTACCAGACTGCAGGGCTCGGCGGTCAGGCCCATTTCGGTGAATTTCTGATGGTCGCGGCCGCTGCGCACACCGCACCAGTCGGCGGCTTTGATCAGCCGCTCGGTGGGCAGATTCAGCACAAACTCGCCGTTTTCCTTGATCAGGTGATAACTGAAGCGCTCCGGACGGATGGATACATAAGTTTTCGGTGGTACACTGTTCACATTGCCGCACCATGCGGCGGTGATGATGTTGGGAGACTCCATTGTGCCGCAGCTGACCAGCATGGGCGGTACAGGAGCCACCAGAGTGCCGGGCTTCCAGGTCTGTTTTGCCATAAATTTCTCCTTTTGTCCTGCAGGCGGTTTTTCTGCCGCAGGAATTTCAGTTGTCCTTCACCGGGGTGCTGCCATCGGTGGATTCACAGATGATGAAGCGTGGACGGCGCTTGACTTCGCTGTAGATCTTGCCTACATATTCGCCGATCACGCCCAGACACAGCAGCTGGATGCCGCCCATAAAGCAGACAATGCACACCGTAGAGGCCCAGCCGGCCACCACATTGCCCAGAATCGCCTGCACGATGGCCCAGATGATGGCCAGAAAACCGGCCAGAGAGATCAGCAGGCCCAGTGCGGTGATCAGGCGGATCGGCTTGATGGAAAGGCTGGTGATGCCGTCAAAGGCAAAGGCCAGCATCTTTTTCAAAGGGTAATGGCTTTCGCCGGCAATGCGCTCGTACCGTTCGTAATACACGCTGGTGCTTTTGAAGCCTACCAGCGGCATCATGCCCCGCAAAAACAGATTGACCTCCCTGTACTGGGCAAGCCCGTCCAGTGCGCGGCGGCTCAGCAGACGATAGTCTGCATGATTGTACACACTGTCTACGCCAAGCCCTTTCATCAGCTTGTAAAAACTTTCGGCGGTAAATCGTTTGAAGAAGGTGTCGGTATCCCGTTTGCTGCGCACACCGTACACCACATCACAGCCATCATGGAACTGCCGCAGCATCTCATCCATGGCATTGATATCATCCTGTCCGTCGCAGTCGATGGAGATGGTCACATCTGCAGACTGCCGCGCCGTCATCAGTCCGGCCAGCAGGGCGTTCTGGTGGCCGCGGTTGCGGGAAAGACAGATACCGGTGAAATGTTCGTCTGCAGCGCAAAGCTCACGGATGATGCGCCAGGTATCATCGCGGCTGCCGTCATTGACAAACAGAATGCGGCTGTTTCCGGCACAAAGACCCTGTGCGATCAGTTCCTGCAGCTTGTTCAGAAAAAGCGGCGCAGTAACAGGCAAAACCTCCTGTTCGTTGTAACAGGGGATCACGAGATACAGAGTGGCAGAACTCATAGGTGGCCTCCGTGTGTGAAATGTGATTTGATAGGTCCATTGTTTAACTGGCGGGAAAGACCTCGTAGATGCGTACACTGTCCTGTGAGAAGACACAGGGGAAGCACTGCAGTTGGGTATCGGTGCCCCAGAAAGACTGAGAACTGAAGATCAAATGGGTGATACCATAACGCTCGCAAAGAATGCGGATGGTTTCGGCATCTGTGACAGCGCTGAACAACTGTTCGTTGACCGCAATACGCTCGTTTACCACGGCCTCGGAAACTCCCATGTTGGTCACGGCATATTGATAGCCTTCCATAAAGCCCTGTCGACCGGAAAATGCGGAATAGATGTTGGAGACACCTTCCTTGCGATTGCCGGTGTGGATACGGTTGGTGGCAAACATGCACACCTGTGCGTCGGTGTTTTCCCGCAGCCACAGTGCAGCCAGTTCGTCCTCGGCGGTCAACTCACAGTCATAATCATATTTTTCTGTGATGTTGTAATTGCGCAGCAGCTGACGCAGACCACTGCCGCACAGATTAACATAGTTGAAAGCAGCGGTGAGCAGACCGATAGCAGCCATCAGGGCAACACAGATGACCCAGCCACGGCAAAGAATAGTGCGCAGCCCGGCATTACGGCCGGTGAGACGCTGCCACCAGACAGGGAGATTGTCCAGCTGGCGAATGGCCAGCAGATTCAGAAAAACGATAGCCAGCAGGAAAAAGTAAATCTGGCTCAGCGAAGGATGGTCATAGAGAAAGTAAGCCAGAGTGCCGCCGGCAGCGCAGGCGCTGGCAAAAAGAACATCGGCATCAAGCTTGAACAATCGGCGGATGTCTCCGACGGCACCTGCCAGAACCAAGGGCATGGCAGCGGGCAGCATCAGTATAGCCTGTATAGGTATAAGTGCCACCAGCATCACTTTGTGGAGGGTGGGGGCAGTGGCCTTCAGATCCAGCAGCCAGCTGCCGAACAGACCTTTTTCCAGTGTGCCGGAAAGTGAGAGAGAAACGCTGGTGGTGGGGCCGGAACTGAACATGGTAAGGTATACCGTGAGGAACACCGCTCCTACGGTCAGGGCCAGCAGCACGCCGCAAAATCCAGTCTTTTTCTGTACCAACAGCAGCAGAACGGTCAGTACGACGGCACAGGCAACAATGGCAGCGGCGGGGCCTTTGGCAAAACACAGCAGTACAAAACTTGCGACAGTGACCACGAAAGGAATAAAGCCGATGCGGAATTTCAATTGCGCCGCCCGCAGGAATAATGCGGTGAAGATGGTGAGATGAATGACGAGTGTCGTCTGAGAATTGATATTGGTCACCAGGTGGATGATATTGGTGGTCCAGAACTTTGACCAGCCGTTGGGCAGGATTGCCCAAAGGCTGGCGCAGGCGAAAATAAAAGGAGAAAAAACAAACAGCATGGCTTTGCCTGTGTGTGGCTGGCCGTCTTGATTGCGAAAGAAAGAACAGCCGAAGCGGTACAGGCAGGCTATCAATGCGCACAGAGTCAGCGGCTGTTGATAAAAGGCCAGAATGTTATAGCAGGAAGTACCGGTGATCAGAGACAAACAGGCAGTGATCATTTCTGTAAGATAGTGGTAGGTTAGCCGTACATCGTAAAAACGCAGGTCCTCCGGAGGAAATTGGATGAGAAAGCTTTCGGCATTGCCCACATTCCACAGAAAATCCTGATTGGGCAGAATGATGCCCGCGATGGTGGCATGGGTATACTTGACGGCACCGCACCAACCGTAGACGAAAATCAACGCAGAAGCCAATAAAGCGAGCAACAACCGTTCGCCTGTCAGCAGACGGCCGGAGAATTCCCGGATACGCGCGGCGGTCGCGCGCAGAGGGCGGACCATGGGGCGGAATATCACCAACCCGGCCAGCCCGCACAGCGGCTGGATGTATTGTATCAGCCAGTGTATGTTTAGACGGATCGCCACGCAGAAGCATACCACCAGACTGCCTGTGCCCAACAGCAGTGTCAGAGGAAAAGTATATCCGGGCAGGAAGGCATCCAGATTCAGCAGCTTTCGCCAGAAACGGCCCGGCAGCAGAATATAAAAAACAACGGCAAGGATCACAGCAGCCAATTCCATCAGACTGCCGCCGGCAGAAAGCATCAATGCGATATATACGAGTAAAGCGCAGCACAGCAAAATCAGCTTGCCGCGTTTCCAACCATGAACAAAGCGTGTGAAAGGGGATGGGATTGTTTCCATGGGTATCTCTTTCCCGCAGTGAGTACCGCGTGGTTATATATATTTATTTTACATTATAGACCAATTTACAGCGCATTGCAAGGGTAGAAACAGGCAGAGACCCTTGCAAGCAGAAGCACCGCATGGTAAAATAATGAAAACGCAGGATAAAAGAATTGTTTTTTGAAAAGAGTATATTACATAAATCCTGCATTGCAAAAGTATCACCGGCACAAAGGAGATTGTTGGCATGAAGATCATCATCGGTATTGATGTGGGCGGGTCCACCACCAAGATCGTGGGATACCGCAAGGATCGCAGCCTTCTGGGTGTGCAGCGCGTGGTGGCAAAGGATCCTGTCACCTCGGTGTACGGCGCTCTGGGACGCTTTATCAGTGAAAACAGGCTGCAGCTTTCCGAGGTGGAGCATATCGTGCTCACCGGTGTGGGCGCATCCCATTTTGACGGCGATCTGTACGGCATCCCCACCACCAAGGCGGTGGAATTTCAGGCCATCGGCCGCGGCGGCCTGGAGCTTTCCGGCAAGGAACATGCGCTGGTGGTCAGTCTGGGCACCGGTACGGCGTTTGTGGAGGCCAGCCGTTCCGCCGGCAGCCGTCATATCGGCGGCAGCGGTGTGGGCGGCGGCACCCTGATCGGTCTGTGCGGGCGTCTTGCCCAGACCAGCAGCTTTGACACCGTGCTGCAGATGGCCCACAAGGGTGACTTGCACAAGGTGGATCTGACCATCGGCGATATCAGTACCCGGGATGTGGGCAATATGAACGCCGATGTCACCGCCGCCAATTTCGGCAAGCTGGCGGATGATGCCGCGCCGGAGGATCTGGTGGCGGGCGTGGTCAACATGGTGTTCCAGACCATCGGTATGCTGGCGGTGTTTGCTTTGCGCAGCAGCGAGACCAGGGATGTTATCCTCACCGGTACGCTCACCGTCATGCCGGAGATCCGCGATGTGTTCCGCGCACTGGAAGAGCTGCATCCGGTCAATTTTATCCTGCCGGAGAATGCCGTCTTTGGCACCGCGATCGGCGCGGCACTGCTGTATCTGGATAAGGAGCTGGAAAGCTGAGCCTGTAAAAGGAGCTGCTGCAAAATCATAAACCGGAAAGAGGCGGCACGAAAACCGTACCGCCCCGTCCAATTTGATTTGCTGTTCCGGGCAAGCTGCCGCAAGTGTGAAGAGCTTCTCCTGTCCGCAGAACCGCCTGGCGCAATATTCAGTGCGGCAGCAGGCCGATGGTATACCCCTCTGTGCGCAGGTTATCGATCAGATCGCCCATCAGCGCCGCATTGGTGGAGCTGACGGTGTGCAGCAGGTAGATGGCCCCCGGATGGGCCGCTTTGGTCAGCTTCTGCAGGCTGCCGCTCACATCCGGCTGGGCGTCGGTCTTCCAGTCCACATAGGCATAGCTCCAGAATACGCTGGCGTAGCCCAGATCCCGTGCCTGCACCAGCGTTTTCTCGCTGAATTCCCCGCGGGGAAAGCGGAACAGTGTCATCTCATAGCCGAAATGCTCTTTCACATACTCGTGCAGTCCCATGATCTCCTGCTCGGCCTCCTGCGGGGTACAGGCGGGCATACTGGGATGGTGCACCGAATGGTTGCCCAGCACATGGCCCTCGTCGATGATGCGCTGTACAAGCTCCGGCGCACTTTTCACATAATCCATGGTGACAAAAAAGACTCCCCTAGCGCCCTTTTCCTTTAAGGCGTCCAGAATGGGCGCGGTATAGCCGTTTTCATATCCCAGATCAAAGGTCAGATAGACCGTGTTGCCGGCCTCCGGCAGAATAAAATATCCGCCCAGCTCGCCGTATTGCTGCAGTCCGTACAGCGCACCGGTGGGCTGGTTTTTTTCGTTGACCTCCACGCCCTGGCCCCAGCCCACCGTATTGCCGGAAAGCTGCGCCCGCCGCTCGCCGGAAAGCACCGGCCATTCCACGCCGCCGGCAATGTTTTCGGCGGCGGTTTTGCTGCCGGCAGCCGGTGCTGCCGCAGCGGTATCCTGCACCGGGGCGCGGTCCGCCGCATAGGGCTCGATGGGATCGTAAATTTCGCCCGGCTCGGTGACAATGGGTTCGGTATCGCGGGCAAGCCACAGCCCCAGCAGATATGCACCGCCCAGCAGCGCCGCTGCGGAAAAGAAGATCACCAGCAGGATCTTCAGATAGGGAACAGAAGAGGATTCGCTTTTGTGCCGCATAAATAGACCTCCGTTTTTCTTTTTACCCATACCATGTGCAGCAAACCGCCGGATATACCCCGCCGGGTGCATTGCATTTTGAAAAAAACCTGTTATACTGGTATTAAAATCAAAGATGAAGAAGGGATGAATATGAGCTTTTCTGTGTTTCTGGAATCCCGCCGCGCCGCCGCAAAGGCGCTGGTGGCAGAGCTTAAAAAGAATTTTGCCTATACCAGTGTGCTGGGCGCGGATATCCGCGCCCGTTCTGTGCGGGCGGATAAGAATACCTCGGCCATCAGCCCGGGCCGGGATACCGAGTGCGGCTTTGTGATCAAGCTGAGCAACGGCGGTGCGTTTTTTGAATATTCGCTGGATGATATCGCCGGCGATGCATCGGTGCTGGCCGCCGGCATCACCGATGCGTTCCGGCTGAATGAAGAGCTGCTGGCGGATGCCGTCACCGGCGCGCTGCCTGCGGATGAACCGCTGGTGCGCTCCTTTGTGCGGGAAAACGACATTGGGGAATTCTCCGAACAGGCGCTGCTGGATTTCTGTACGCAGCAAAAAGATGCGCTGCTGGCCAAAAGCGAAAATGTGCGCAACGCGGTGGTGATCCTCGGTTCCATCGAGGTGAGCAAGCTGTTTGTCTCCGTCAACCGGGAGCTGGATCAGAACTATGCATGGATCAACGGTACGATGTGGGTGGTGTACCAGTCCGGTGAGCGTGTGGTGCAGTCCTTTGACGGCGCAAGCTCTCACCGGATCGCCGATGTGCTGGCGCAGCTGCCCGCCCTGCAGGATAAGCTGCTGAAAAAAGCGCAGATGCTTGCTGCGGCAAAGCCTGTCACCCCCGGCGTGTACGATGTGATCACCGATCCCTCTATCAGCGGTCTGATCGCCCACGAGGCTTTCGGCCACGGCGTGGAGCTGGATCAGTTCGTCAAGGATCGCGCCCTTGCAAAACAGTATATGGGAAAATATGTGGCCTCGCCCATCGTCAATATGCGGGACGGCGCGGCCAGCACCCTCAGCGCCGCCTCCTATTTCTTTGATGACGACGGCGTACCTGCGGGGGATACTCAGATCATAAAGGACGGCATCCTCGTGGCCGGCATTTCGGATCTTGCCTCCGCTGCGCAGCTGGGGCTTGCCCCCACCGGCAACGGCCGCCGCGAATCCACCCGTCGCAAGGCTTATTCCCGCATGACCAACACTTTTTTTGAAAAGGGTACGGATAAGCTGGAGGATATGATCGCCTCCATCAAGCACGGCTATATGCTGTTCGAGACCAACAACGGCATGGAGGATCCCAAAAACTGGGCAATTCAGTGCGTGGCCGAATACGGCATCGAGATCGTGGACGGCAAGCTGACGGAAAATGTGGTCTCGCCGGTGGTGATGAGCGGCTATGTGCCGGATCTGCTGAATTCCATCACCATGATCTCGGACGAGGTGAAGATCACCGGCGCAGGCAGCTGCGGCAAGGGCTATAAGGAATGGGTGCGTGTCAGCGATGGCGGTCCCGCACTGAAAGTGAAGGTGAAGCTGGGATGAAAAACCTGATCAAAGCGCTGCAGGCACATCCGCAGGCAGAGGAATATAAGATCAATATCCATAAAAAGGAAAGCTGCGAGCTTTTCTATGTGATGGGAAAGCTGGAGACGGTGCGCCGCACCGATACCTGCGATACCGAGGTGACGGTGTATGTGAGCCACGGTGCGTACAAGGGCGATGCGAAATTTTTCGTGTATCCCTCCACTACGCCGCAGCAGCTGGCACAGGCCATTGACGAAGCTGTTGCCCGGGCGCTGCTTATCAACAACGAAAGCTATGAGCTGCCCGCCGGGGACGGCACGGCAGAGGAATACGCGGTGGAAAGCAATTTCGGCACATACGAGCCGGCGCAGCTGGCCGGTGCGGCGGCACGGGCTGTTTTTTCGGCCGAAGCGCCGGAGGGCACCTCTCTCAATGCGGTGGAGATCTTCATCAACCGGCACACCGAAACGGTGCTCAACAGCCGCGGCCTGCACAGAACGCAGGTGCGCTACGATGCCATGGTGGAAGCGATCCCCACCTGCAGCGGCGAGGCGCAGAGCGTGGAGCTTTATGAGCAGCTGCGCTTCAGCAGCTTTGATGCCGCGCAGCTGAGCAGCCGCATCGCCGCCAAAATGACTGAGGTAAAAGCCCGGTATTCCGCCGCGGCTCCCACCGCGCCACTGACCGGCAGTGTGGTGCTGGGCGCACAGGAGCTCAGCGAGCTTTTCTGGTGCATTGCGGATGATGCCGGTTATGCTGCGGCCTACGGGCAGACCGGCGTATTCAAAAAAGGCGATGCAGTGCAAAAAGAACCCGTCGGCGATATCCTTGGCATCACCATGGCGGGCGCGGTGTCCGGCAGCCCCCGCAGCGCGGCATTTGATGCGGACGGCCTGCTGCTGGGCAGCATCCGGCTGGTGGAGGGCGGCAGACTGGTCAATTACTACGGCTCCAACCGGTACGGCCAGTATCTGGGCGAAGTCCCCACCGGTGTGCTGGAGTGCATCTGCGTGGATGCGGGTACTGCGGATGCCGCAGATCCGGTACAGGGCCCCTGGCTGGAGGTGCTCTCCATGTCCGGTCTGCAGGTGGATTTCTATACCGATTACATCGGCGGCGAGGTGCGTCTTGCCCTGTGGCACGATGGGGGGAATGTTACACCCGTCACCGGCATCTCCATCGCCGGCAGCCTTGCCGAAGTGCTTTCCGGCATCCGTCTTTCCGCACAGACCACAGTACAGGGCGGTTACTGCGGCCCCGAAAAAGCCGTGCTTGACGGCATGAAGATCTTCTGAATGCGGTTTCTTATCAAAAAGACGATTTGCACAAAAAGAAAAGCAGCTTTTGTGCACAGCTCCAAAAATGGTAAAACAGCAAAATCGTCATATAAAAAAGCTTGTTTGACATAGAAAGAACCTGCGGCGGAAATTTATAATGAAGGTGAAAATTCCGCTGTTGTACGGCGATGAAAACAGGAGGTACATATGAAAGATATCACCCGCGAGGAGCTTTGCGCCGTCATCGAGGGCCGCGCAGAGGGTATGGATATCCCCATTCCTCTCATGTATGATATCTGGACATCCCCCACAGTGTTCGGTGAAAGAGAGGAAGAGATGCGGGAGTTTCTGCAGCAGATGCCCCGCGCCGTGGAATTTGTGCACGCCATGATGCCCGACAGCCGACCGGACGAGCCGGAGTACACCTGGGGCAAGCGTATCGATACCGGCGAAAAGGGCATTGATTCCGCTGTTATCATCGAGGACTGGGAGGATGAGGAGGCCGTGGAGAGATTCTACGCCAACTTCCCCGATCCGGAATATCCCCGCCTGATCCCCGAGGATTTCTCGCCGAAGCCCGGCAAATATGTGCTGGGCAACTGGTGGTATACTCTGTTTGAGCGCCACTGGTCGCTGCGCGGCATGGAAAACGCACTGACGGATTACTACCTGTATCCCGAGCAGGTGCACCGGCTGTTCGCCCGTCTGGTGGAGTACTACAGCCGCCTGTTCGAGCGTCTGCATGAGGAGGCCGGCTGTGACGGCATCTTCATCTCGGACGATATCGGTACCCAGACCGGCCCCTTCTTTTCTGTTGAGGTGTTCCGCGAATTCTTCAAGCCCTACTACAAGCAGCTGATCGATAAGGCCCATTCGCTGGGTATGCATTACTGGCTGCACTCCTGCGGCGATATCGAGGCATTCCTCGAGGATTTCATCGAGATCGGGCTGGATGTCGTCCACCCCATCCAGCGGCACACCGCCATGGATGCAAAGCCCATCGCAGAGACCTACGGCAGCCGCATCTGCATCTTTGCCGGCTTTGATGTGCAGCAGACCATCCCCTTCGGTACGCCGGAGGAGGTCCGCGCCGAGGTGCGCTATCTGATGGATACCTATGCCCGTCCGGAGGGCCGCTTTATGCTCACCATGGGCAACGGCTCCACGCCGGATTGGAAGCCGGAGGCCATCAAGGCGCTGTATGACGAAAGCATGCACTATGTTCCCGCGCAGCTGCGCAAAAAATAAGGAGGTATGACCATGGCGGAAAAACTGACGGTCAGATGCAAAAAGAACCCCATCATTCCCCGCATGGGCGTGTGCGATCCGCATATGCATGTGTTTGACGGCCGCGTGTGGCTGCATGCTACCCACGATGCCGAGGCCGGCAGCCCCCGTTTCTGTATGCGTGACTGGCAGATCTGGTCCAGTGCCGACTGTGTGGAGTGGCAGCTGGAGGGTGTGGTGCGTCCCGAGGATATGTACATCGGCCCCAGCGAGCAGTGCTGGGCGGTGGATTGCGCCGAGCGCGGCGGCAGGTATTACTATTATTTTTCCGACGGCAACCAGTTCACCGGTGTGGCCGTGGCGGATTCGCCCGCCGGTCCCTTTAAGGATGCGCTGGGCAAGCCGCTGCTGGATGGCAGCCTGACCCCCACCACCGAGTACGACCCTGCCCTTTTTAAGGATGACGACGGCGAATACTATATCGTGTTCGGCGGGCCGGGCTGGTGCTACGGCGAGGGTGCAGGCTACTACATCGCCCGCCTGAATGAGGATATGATCTCTCTGGCCGAGCAGCCCCGCCGCATCGAGCTGAATCATGAGGCGGACGACAAGGCCTCGCTGAATAAATTCAACGGCCGCTACTACCTGACCTACGGCGGCTTTTACTCCGTGGCCGATAATGTCTACGGCCCTTATACCTTTGTGGGCCACACCGGCGCCAGCGGCGATCACACCAGCTATTTCGAGTGGAACGGTCAGATCTTCAATGCCATCACCGTCACCGACAGCTATGGCCACTACCGTTCCAGCGGGATGTGCTATGTGCATATCCGCGAAAACGGCGAGCTGGTCACCGATCCGCTGATCGTGGAATACGGCGTGGGCCAGTACGATTCCGACTGGAATAAAATCGAAGCCGAATGGTATATGCGGGGCAAAAATGTGACCAAAAAAGAAAACGCCGATGTGCCCGGCTTCTCGGTCTCCTGTACGCAGCAGGCCAGTGTGATCTATCCCAATGTGCGCAATCTTTCCGATAAGATCGGCTTTGCCTTCTCCGGCGCCTGCACCGGCAACGGCGGTCTTGGCGGCGGCGAGGTGGAGCTTCGCCTGAAGGATGAGACCGGTCCGCTGCTGGGGGTCATGAAGTTCGGCTCCAGCGGGCCGCGGTTCAACTGGCGCGCCGGTGTGGGCGGTACGGTGTTCTTTGAACAGCCGCTGCCCGATGTGTGCGACATCTGTCTGGTGCTCAAGCCCGGCAGAACCAGTGAGCTTCGTATCGATTCCTTCCGCTTCTTTGCCGAAGCGCTGGATAATCCCTGAAACTGTATGCCGGGGCGCGGATAAGGCTCCGGTGCAACAATCAAACAGGAGGAAAAATCATGCGTATTATCCCCAAGCAGGGTGTCTGCGATCCGCACGTCCATATTTTCAACGGCAAGGCCTATCTCTACACCAGTCACGACCGCGGCCCCGGTATGCCCATCTACCGCATGGATGACTGGCAGGTTTTTTCCAGTGACGATCTGCTGAACTGGAAGCTGGAATTCGTGCTGCGCCCGGAGGATACCTTCCTCGGCAAATGCGAGGAATGCTACGCCACCGATGCCGCCGAGCGCAACGGTAAGTATTATATGTATTTCTCCCACCAGCAGTACTGCACCGGCGTGGCTGTCAGCGAAAACGGCCCCGGCGGCCCTTACAAGGATGCGCTGGGCAAGCCGCTGCTGCCCAAGGGGCTGGTGGATACCGCCTGCTACGATCCCACCGTGTTTGTGGACGATGATGAAGCGAAAACGCCCTATATCATCTTTGGTTATACTGTATTCGGCAAAAAATATTACATCGCCCGCCTGAACGAGGATATGATCTCGCTGGCGGAAGCGCCCCGCGCCATCGAATTCACGGACGGCAAGGGCTGGCAGAACGACGCCACCTGGGTCACCAAGCGCAACGGCGTCTATTATCTGAATGCCCACGGCTCGGAATATGCCACCGCGGATAATATCTACGGCCCGTACACCTACCGCGGCAATTTCTGTCACGATGCCTATGTGGATCACGGTACCTTCTTCAACTACCACAACCAGACCTATTTCACCTACGGCGTACCGGAAAACTGGGGCGCGGAAAAAGTGGATCCCTTCTACCGCACCACCAAGATGATCTATGCCCATTATAAGGATAACGGCGATATCGTCATCGATGAGTTCATTCAGGATGCGGGCGTGGGTCAGTACGATGCCTCGTGGGATGCCATCAAAGGCGAGTGGTACTTTGCCGCCTCCGACGGCATTTACAAAAAGGAAAATGCCGACGGCTTTGAGATGCGCGGCATCGGAAACGGTTCGTACCTGTATTACCAGAATGTCAACGGCATGCGCCAGAACGCCCTGATCAAATTCCTTGTGGCCGCCGAAAAGCCGGCCAAGATCGAGATCCGTGAGGGCAGCCCCTTCGGTGCGGTGCTGGGCGTGTGCAAGGTGCAGCCCACCGGCGGTCTGGAAAGCTTTGCCGAGGTCTCCTGCCGTCTGGAAAATACCCACGGCACCCACAGCCTGTGCTTTGTGTTCCGCGGTGAGGCGGACGAGGTGCTGCGCTTTGAGCATTTCGGCTTCGAGCACATCGTTACGTAAAGACCGGCCGCAGCAGCAGAACCGTTTTAAAGCAGAGAAAAGGAGTTTTATATGCTGAAAACAGAGCTCTTTTGCAAGGCACAGGATTTCAACAACGGCTCCGGCCCTGCGTGGAGTCACGGCAACTCTCCGATCGTGCGCCATGGTGATCGGGTATTCTGCACCAATTCCCGTGTGATCCCCGGACGGGAACCGTTCAACCACACCTCGATGGAGCTGTACGAAAAGCGCGGCGACGGTCCGTGGGAGCGGGTGTTCTGTGACGGTGGCGTGTTCCAGCGGGAGCCCTGCCCCGTGGTGCTGGCGGGGGATAAGCTGCTGGTCACCGTCAATCCCACCGCCCGCGCCTATGCGCCGGACGAGCCCTCCCGCGTGGTGCCCTGTACGCCGATGCTGTATGTGTTCGATGTGTCCGGTGAGGTGCGGCTGGAAAAGCGCCTGCCCATGCCGTGGGATACAAATACATACAATTTTCTCGATCATTCCTACCGCGGCGGCGCAGTGGATGCCGTTACCGGCGATGTGTTTTTTGACAACCTGCACTACCCGCCCGAAAGCGAGGGCGAGCATATCTATGCCCTGCTGGATAAGGAGCTGAACACCCTGTATACGCGGGATCTGGTTTTTCCCGAGCGAGTCTGCTACCACACCGCCGCTGTGCGCGGCGGCGAGGCCTATGTTTTCGGCGTACAGGATATCGTGGAGCCGAACCGGGTCTGGCTGGATTACAAGCGGCAGGTCACCGGACAGGAGTGGGATTACGATTTCCGCAGCATCTGGATGAAATACACACCGGATATCCGTACCCGGGATTTTGGAGCCGCCGAGCGTGTCTGCGACCGCGAGGCCACCTGCGGCTGGACGGATAATCTGGATTGCTGCTATACCGCGGACGGCGCAATGCTGCTGGCGGTGCGGGAGCAGAATGTCCATCAGGCTTTCATGCGCGATCATTTCTTCCCGCAGGAGAAGCTGTATTCCCGCCTGAGCGTATTCCGCTTTGCCGGCGGTGTGCTGCAGGAGAAATTTGTTGTGGATGAAGCCGGCGAGGAAAACGGAACAGCGGCGGCATACGGCGCACTCTTCCATACCGCCGCTGACGGCAGTGTGTATCTGGCATGGAGCAAAGAAGGCGGCGAGAGCGGCCTTGCCGCCGGCACCTACCTGATGCCGTTTGCCACCCGCGAAAGCCGGTATCTGTGCCCGCAGACCGGCACGCTGTTCGGCAGCAAGACCCGTCTTGGCGCTGCGCCGGATGACCGTATGGATCTGCTGTGGTATACAAAGAAGGAACTCATCTACGGCAGCTTTGATCTCTCCGCTGAAAAGTGAGTATATATCCCGCGATACAAAAAGCCTTCGTGCCGGCCGGCGCGAAGGCTTTTTCATTTGTTGGCATTGAAACGGTTACGTGGCTGAATCTTTTTTGTCGGAAAGTCCGAGTAAATAATCTGTACTCACATGATGAATATGTGCCAATGCAATCAGCACAGCGGTTGGTATATCCCGTTGTCCTAATTCATAGTTACTGTACACTTGTTGTGAACAGTGCAGCAAGGATGCCATATCCCGCTGCGTGATATCCTTATCTTCACGTAGCTCGCGTATACGACGGTATAGCATTAAAATCACCCGACTTAGTTTAACACACAACAATTTGCAGTATTGACAAATACCGCAAATTGCGGTAAGATGTGAATTGAGAGGTGATAATAATGTCAGTTGTGAACAGTAAGGGTGAAGAGATAATTAGTCAGGTTGGAGTAAATTACTTCATCAAAAGGTTTGGTGTACTATATCAGTGGGTCAAAAATAACGGAAGTGACAGTGAAGAAATCTGTGCAGACGAATGGAAATCCCCTTTTCTGTTTCTTTCAAATGAGATTAGCTTAACGTATCGAATCGGATGGCACGAAGGCGGGAAAATAGAAAATCTGCAACTTGTTGTATCTTCACTGGTAAAAGGGAGTATGGAGGATATTGAGGATTATTTAAGAGAAAAAGCTTTTTGCGTAGCGGCTATGAAGGATGCGAAAGCGGAAAACCCTCAATACATTGTGGACTTGTTCCGTTTCTGGGAGATATTTGACGATCTAGATTTAAAGATTGAGAGTTTGTACGGCAATCTTGCCATCTGCTATAGTACAGAAATACCTGGCTTTATGTTGCCCGGAAATGTAAATAGGGAAATTGAAACATTGATTGACCAGCTTGTGTATTTGATCCGGCAGAAATATCCAGACTGTAAGCTGCACGTGGATAAACCGGTTTCATCGACAGGATGTTACATTGCTACAGCGGTTTACGGTTCATATGACTGTCCTGAGGTCTGGACGCTGCGTCGATTTCGGGATGAAATATTGAAAAATAGCATTTGGGGTCGTATATTTATCAGATTTTATTATATGGTAAGCCCTAAATTGGTCGAGCATTTTGGTAAAAGAGACTGGTTCCACTGTTTTTGGAGAAGAAACCTTGATAGATTTGTTGCGTATTTGAAAACTGAAGGCTTTTCTGATGCGGCATATATTGACAAAAATTGATGGTGTAAGGAGAAAAAACATGGCTGATTACTGGTGCAAATGTAAGAACTGCAAAAACTGTGATCCTACGGAGAAAAAAGGGTACAAGTGGTATTGTGAGGTATATAAAACTTATGAGGATCCGGATGAAGTGAAGGAGTGCAGAAAATACGCAGAAAGGTGATTGCTTGGTTCGCATCTAACGTTTAGAATACGGTGAATTAAAAAGCCTTCGCGCCGGCCGGCGCGAAGGCTTTTTGTTGCTGCAAAACCGTTTATTTCAGATCGGTGATGTCGTGGGCGAAATCGTCCTCGGGGGATTTCAGGCCGATGGCATCCTCCACCGGCAGTGAGATCACCAGACCGTGGGCATCGCTGTGGAAGCCGCAGTTCTCGCCGATGGCCTGCATGATGGCCTTTTTGTAGGGCTGCTGTGCTACGATCAGCACGATCTCCTTTTCCGGCTGGATGCTGATACCCCAGAATTTCATGGTCTCCTCATTCACCAGACGGCGGGCGGGGAACACCGTGCCGCCGCGTGCGCCCGCGGGACGGGCGGCATTCATCACTTCTTCGCTGTAGCCCTGATTGACGATGGCCATGATCAGGGAACAATTCTGTACGCTCATATCGATCACATCCCTTTCCATGGAGCCGCGGCCGCCCTGTGCGCCCAGGCTCTCGATCATTTTGATGATAACGCTGCTGCCGCCGGATACCGGAACGGTAAAGGCGATGCCGCTGTTGGTGGCTACAAGCCCCAGATCCACCGTCAGACGGCGCAGCATGGCGTCGGCGTATTTTTTCGGCATCATGCTGATCAGCACGGTTTTATCGCGGCTGCCCAGACCCAGCGTTTCGAGGATCGCGCTGGGGGCGGTGCCGTGGGCCATAAACTGATACTGCAGGGGTACCTGACCCTTGGCGAAAAGCCGGATGGCTTTTTCTGCCAGTTTCAGGGTGGTGATCACCACCAGCAGACGGTACTCCTGTCTGGGAGCGGCGCTGGTTGCCGGGGTGGAAGGTTCATTGCTCATTGTGCGTCCTCCTCAAAAATCAATAATTTCATCGGCGCCGGCAGATTCGCTGCTGCCGCTGCCGGCAGCATCCTCATCCAGATCCACGATATCGTCGCCGCCCGGTACCTCAGCAGCGGTCACAGCGGCGGTCTTTTCAATGGCGGCCATCTTGATGCGGTACTGCAGACCCATGATCTGCACGGCGATCAGCGGGGTCAGCGCCACCAGCGCCACCACACCGAAGGCATCGGTCATCAGGTTGCCCCCCGCGGCCTGACATGCGCCGATGGAGAGCGGCAGCAGGAAGGTGGTGGTCATCGGGCCGCTGGCCACGCCGCCGGAGTCAAAGGCAATACCCACGAACATGGGCGGTACCAGTCGGGAAAGCACCAGTGCGATCAGATAACCGGGGATCACGATCCAGTAAAGGGAAATGCCGGTGAGCACGCGCAGCATGGCAAGTCCCACACTGATGGCCACACCGATGGAAAGACAGGCATTCATCTGCCCGGCCGAGATGGTGCCGTTGGTCACCGCCTGCACCTGCTTGTTCAGCACCTGAATGGCAGGCTCCGCCTTGACGATGAAATAACCGATCAGCATGCCGATGGGCACAAGAAACCACTTCCATGCCGAGCCGGCCAGATCGCTGCCCAGCTGTGCACCAACGGGGGAGAAGCCCACATTGACACCGCACAGGAACAGTACAAGACCCAGGATCGTGTAGATAAAGCCGACGATCATCCGGCGCAGCTGGGTGTGGTGAAAACGCTTTGTCAGCAGCTGGAAAAGCAGGAAAACACCGGCAATGGGCGCCAGCGAGACCAGAACCTCCTGCCCGTAGCGGGGCAGCTGGCGGGCGAATACCAGCACCGCATCGCGGGTGGTGGCCACATCTGCCAGATCGCCGCCGGAGTACGCCGCCCCGGTTGGCCGGAAAAAGCAGCCGAGGACCATGACGGCCAGAATGGGGCCAACGCTTGCCAGTGCCACCAGACCGAAGCTGTCGTCCGCCGCATGGCGGTCGCCGCGCACCGCGGCAAGACCCACGCCCAGCGCCATGATAAAAGGTACAGTGATGGGGCCGGTGGTCACGCCGCCGGAGTCAAACGCCACGGCCAGAAAATCCGGCGGGATCAGGAACGAAAGCCCGATGAGCGCCACATACAGGATGATCAGCAGCGTAGACAGTGAAATGCCGAACAGAATACGCAGGATCGCCAGCGCTACGAAAATGCCGACGCCTGCGGCAACGGTGAAGATCAGCACCCGGTTGGGAATGCTGGGCACCTGCTCTGCCAGCACCAGAAGATCCGGCTCGGCAATGGTGATGATGGCGCCCATGGCAAAGCCGAGGAGCACCAGCAGCCATACACGGCGGGATTGGGTCATGTGGGCGCCGATACCCTTGCCCAGCGGGGTCATTGCCATATCCGCACCCAGCTGGAACAGCGCCATGCCGACAACCAGCATCATGGCCCCCAGCAGGAACAGCAGAACGGTTCCGGCGGACATGGGTACTAGCAATACGCTCAGTGCCAGCACGATCACGGTGATGGGCGCAACGGCGGACAGGGATTCCTGAAGCTTTTCCTTCAGCAGAGGATTCAAAGCGTGCACCACCCTTTCTTGTCTTGCGGCTGTGCGCGCAGCCACAAATTACTCCATTATAATAAGTGTATCATATGTTGTATACAAAAAGATAGTGCATTCGGAAATTTTCTGTAAATATTTTTTGACTGTACTGCGACATGACCGACTGCAAAAAAAGATGTTCGGGCCGTGTCAATCCACCAGATGTAGTATTTGCGCAAAAAAATAACGCTATATTTGTGGCATTTCCACATTGAAAACACGATGACCTTACGCTATAATAGTAGGGCACACCTGCGCGGCGGCCCCGCCGCGTTCCGATATGCCGAAAAAAGAAGGGAAAAGAAGCTATGAAGATCATCAAACGCAACGGCTCCGAAGCGGAGTTCGATATCCAGAAGATCAGCGCCGCCGTCACCAAGGCCAATGCCGCCGTGCCCGAGGCCGAGCGTATGACCCCCGTACAGATCGAACGCATCGCCCAGAGCGTGACGCTTTCCTGCCAGAAGGTCAACCGCGCCCTGTCGGTGGAGGAGATCCAGGATCTGGTGGAAAAGCAGATCATGGCCCACGGTGCTTACGAGGTGGCCAAGCGCTACATCACCTACCGCTATACCCGCTCTCTGGTTCGTCAGGCCAATACCACCGATGAAAAGATCCTCAGCCTGATCGAATGCAACAACGAGGAGGCCAAGCAGGAGAATTCCAACAAGAACCCCACCGTCAACAGCGTGCAGCGCGATTATATGGCGGGCGAGGTCAGCCGCGATATCACCGACCGCATCCTGCTGCCGCAGGAGATCGTGGAGGCCCATCAGGCCGGCATCATCCATTTCCACGATACCGATTACTATGCCCAGCATATGCATAACTGCGATCTGGTCAATCTGGAGGATATGCTGCAGAACGGCACTGTTATCTCCGGCACCATGATCGAAAAGCCCCATAGCTTCTCCACCGCCTGCAACATCGCCACCCAGATCATCGCACAGGTGGCCAGCAACCAGTACGGCGGCCAGAGCATCAGCCTGACCCATCTGGCGCCCTTTGTGCAGGTCAGCCGCGAAAAGATCATGCGCGCTCTGCGGGAGGAGCTGACCGGCGTGGATATCCCCGAGGAAAAGCTGACCGCCATGGCCGAAAGCCGCCTGCGTGAGGAGATCCGCCGCGGTGTGCAGACCATCCAGTATCAGGTGGTCACCCTGCTCACCACCAACGGTCAGGCCCCCTTCGTCACCGTGTTCATGTACCTCAACGAGGCCAAGGATGCGCAGGAAAAGAAGGATCTGGCTCTGATCATCGAGGAGACTTTGCTGCAGCGCCATCAGGGCGTTAAGAACGAGGAGGGTGTCTGGGTCACCCCCGCCTTCCCCAAGCTGGTCTATGTGCTGGAGGAGGATAACATTACCCCCGGTGCACCCTACTACTATCTGACCCAGCTGGCCGCCAAGTGCACCGCGCGCCGCATGGTGCCGGACTATATCAGCGAAAAGATCATGCTGGAGCTGAAGAAGGATAAAAACGGCGAGGGCCACTGCTACACCTGCATGGGCTGCCGCAGCTTCCTGACCCCCTATGTGGATGAAAACGGCAAGCCCAAATATTACGGCCGCTTCAATCAGGGCGTGGTCACCATCAATCTGGTGGATGTGGCCTGCACCGCCTGTCAGGATGTGCGCAGCGAGGAGAAGTTCTGGCAGGTGCTGGAAGAGCGGCTGGAGCTTTGCCACCGGGCACTGCAGTGCCGTCACGAGCGTCTGGAGGGCACGCTGTCCGATGCCGCCCCCATTCTGTGGCAGCATGGCGCACTGGCCCGTCTGGGCAAGGGTGAGCCCATCACAAAGCTGCTGCACGGCGGCTACTCCACCATCAGTCTGGGTTATGCCGGCCTGTGGGAGTGTGTCTACGCCGTCACCGGCAAAAAGCTCACCGAGCCGGAGGGCGAGGCCTTTGGTCTGGAGGTCATGAAGGCGCTCAACGCCGCCTGTGCCAAGTGGAAGGCCGCCGAGGGCATCGATTATTCCCTGTACGGCACGCCTCTGGAATCCACCACCTACAAGTTTGCCAAATGCCTGCAGAAGCGCTTCGGTATCATCGAGGGCGTCACCGATAAGAGCTACATCACCAACAGCTATCACGTCCATGTCACCGAGCCCATCGATGCCTTCGAGAAGCTGGCCTTTGAGGCCAAATTCCAGGCGCTTTCTCCCGGCGGCGCCATCAGCTATGTGGAAGTGCCCAATATGCAGCAGAATCTGGAGGCCGTGCTGCAGGTCATCCGCTTCATCTATGACAACATCATGTATGCCGAGCTGAATACCAAGAGCGACTACTGTCAGGTCTGCGGCTGGGATGGCGAGATCGTCATTGAGGAGACCGACGGCAAGCTGATCTAGAAATGCCCCAGGTGCGGCAACACCGATCAGAGCCGCATGAATGTCGCCCGCCGCACCTGCGGCTACATCGGCACCCAGTTCTGGAATCAGGGCCGCACGCAGGAGATCAAGGAGCGTGTGCTGCATCTGTGATGCCGCGCGGTTTTCGGTGGATGCCATGAATTACGCTGAACTCAAAATAAACGATATTGCCAACGGCTACGGGGTGCGGGTGTCGCTGTTTGTCTCCGGCTGCACCCATCGCTGTCCCGGCTGCTTCAATGAGATCGCGTGGGATTTTGATTACGGTGCGCCCTTTGACGAAGCCGTACAGGAAAGGATCCTCCGCGCTCTTGCGCCGGGCTATGTCAACGGGCTGACGCTGCTGGGCGGCGAACCGTTCGAGCCGGTCAACCAGCGTGCACTGGTGGAGTTTGTCCGTCAGGTAAAGCAGACCCTGCCGGAAAAGAACATCTGGTGCTACACCGGTTATGTGCTGGAAAAGGATCTGCTGGCGGAGGGCGGCCGCGCCCGCTGCGAGGTGACGGATGCGCTGCTGGAGGGCATCGATGTGCTGGTGGACGGCCCCTTTGTACAGGCGCAGTATGATATCTCGCTGCTGTTCCGCGGCTCGGCCAACCAGCGGCTCATCGACATGAATGCCACCCGCAAAAACGGCGCGGTGACACTATGGCAGCCGCCTGCCGTTTAAGAAAGGAATGCCCCATGAATATCCGTGTAAAAAAGCTCTCTCCCGCAGCGCAGCTGCCCACGCGCGGCAGCGCACAGGCGGCGGGCTATGATCTGTATGCCTGTCTGCCGCAGGGCGGGATCACCATTGCTCCCCACGCCACAGCGAAAATCGGCACCGGTCTTGCCATCGCTGTGCCGGATGGCTATTTCGGCGCTATTTTTGCCCGCAGCGGCCTTGCCGCAAAGCAGGGCCTGCGCCCCGCCAACTGTGTGGGGGTGGCCGACAGCGACTACCGCGGCGAGTACATCGTGGCGCTGCACAACGATACCGATGAAGATCGTACCGTCGCCGACGGCGAGCGTATCGCCCAGCTGGTGGTGATGCCCTACCTGAGCGTGGAATTTGACGAGGTGGAGGAGCTGGATGACACTGCCCGCGGCGCCGGCGGCTTCGGAAGTACGGGCGAATGATCTTTTGAAGCTGCATTTGCCTGCAAAGGCATCATCTGCGGTCTGAGTTCTCTCTGTAAAACACCTGTTTTGCAAAATTCTGCATAACCTCAGCGGAAAGGAACCCCTCCCTTGCTCTTTTCCGCCCGGCGCCGTCCGCGCGTTTTGTGCCGGACGGCGCTTTTGTATTGCAAACCGTCCGCCGATTTGCTACAATAAAAGAAAACTGAAAAAGATCGAAAACTGTTTTACAGGGAGGAACTGACCGATGTACAATTACGATATCCCCGCCGCGCGTGCGGGCAGCGATTCTGTCAAGTGGCATGTGGTGGCCGATGGCGTTATCCCCATGTGGGTGGCCGATATGGATATTCAGGCCGCGCCCCCGGTGGTACAGGCCGTGCAGCAGCGCGCCGCCCATCCCTACTACGGCTATCCCTACACCGAGGATGAGCTGAAAAATCCGATCATCGCCCATTACAAAAAGCTCTACGGTGCGGAGATTGATCCCGAATGGCTGGTTTTTGTGCCCAGCGTCATGCCCGGCGTGGCTGCGGCGCTGCGGATGGCAGGCGGCGATTTTATGTATTCCGTGCCCATGTACGACCACATCCGCGCCCTGTATAAGGAGACCGGCCTGACGGTGATCGAGGTGCCCATGCAGCGGGATGAAAACTGCCGCTACACGCTGGATATCCCCGCGCTGGAGGCCGCCATCACCCCTGCGGTCAGGGCTATGATCCTGTGCAACCCCCACAATCCGGTGGGCCGCGTGTTCTCCCGTGAGGAGCTGCTGGAGCTGTACGCCCTGTGCGAAAAGCACGGCCTGCTGCTGATCAGTGACGAGATCCACTGCGAATTTGCGCTGGATGTGCCCCATGTGCCCTTCTTCTCCGTCAGCGAGGACGCGGCGCAGCACTCCGTCACCGTGTGCAGTGCCGGCAAGATCTGCAACATCCCCGGCTTGCCGCTGGGCTTTGCCGTCATCCCCAACGCCGAGCTTCGTGCAAAGTTCATAAAGCAGCTGGACGGCCTGCAGGCCTGCCCCAACGTGCTGACACTGGCCGCCTACGAAAAGGCCTATGACGGCAGCTGCGACGATTGGAAGGACGGTCTGCGCGATTACCTGCGCGGCAACCGCGATATCGCCGAAGCCCGCTTCAATGCCATCCCCGGCGTGCGCACCGGCCACAACGAGGGTACCTACCTGCTGTGGGTGGATTGCTCCGCCCTCGGGCTGGAGGATCCCGCAAAGTTCTTCCTCGATAACGCCCGCGTCCGTGTCAACAGCGGCGCGATGTACGGCGACGTACAGCATATCCGCTTCAACTACGGCTGTCCCCGCGCCCAGATGGTGGAGGCCATCGACCGCATGGAGGCCGCACTGAAGGCCCGCGCCGCAGAATAAGGCGCTGACAGAATAAAAAACAACCGCCGCTCCGGCCGGCTGTCTGCTAAACAGGAATCAAAAAATCTGTTCGGCGCAGCCTGCCGGGGCGGCAAAGCTTATGTGCGGAGACAGGATGACGAAACCCGCGCCATATTTGAGGTGAAAGATGAGACTTGAAAGCAGCAGCCGCTTTTTGCAGGATGCTTTCCGGTGGGCGGTGGAAAAAACAGGGCAGTTTGTTGTGACAGGTACCCGCAGCGGGCCGGTCAACAAGGGTGAGGGCGGAAAATGGTACGGCCCGGGCCGGCGGGTGCTGGATGCTCCCACCGAGCCGTGGGCGCAGCCCCGGGATTATCAGCCGGCTTTCTGGGCCGGCTACTACGACCGCACGGCATACTATATCCGCGATTTTGTGCATCAGGCGGCAGGGGCGTATCTGGTGGGGCTGGAAAAAGAGCTCTTCAATATGTTCTACACCTTTGTGAGCCATGCAAACGAAAAAACCGGTTGGTTTGCGCCGTGGGCATTCAATTTTGACAACAGCGTTTACTATATGGATACCCCGAACGAAACGGAATTTGTTCGCGAGCTCACCGCCCAGTTCGAGCTTGTGGAAACCGCGTACCGGCTTTATCTGTGGAGCGGTGACCGGCGGTATGTTGAGGATGAGGTGATCTTCAATTTCATTCAAAAAACGCTGACGGAGCTCACCGACCGTCTGGACGGCGCGGTGCTCGGCGAAAAGAATGGCATACCGGAGGGCTTCGGCCACATTTTCAGGATCTCTGCCACTTATAACGAAAGGGGCTTCAATGCCGCCGAAGCGGCTGACAGCATTGCTGCGCTGTATCAGGCGATTCTGGCCTATGCCAATATCCTGAAGCTGCGGGGCGATAGCAGGGGGGCTGTAGTGCAGCACAGACGCGCCGAAGATCTGAAGGAATATTTCAACCGGGAGTGGAGCGTAGCCGAAGGCACTGACCGGTTTGTCTATGCCGTCGACAACACCGGTACAAAGCATTTTGAATGGGAGAAAAACGGCAGAGAGATCCACGGCGGGGAGACCCTTATGTTTATCCCGCTGAAGCAGCTTTCCGAACCGGGGGAGCGGAATGAAAGACTGCTGGATTACATCCATGACTGTCAGCTGGACCCGCGGACAAGGGGCGACAACATCGAAAGCCTGACTTATCTGCCCGACCTGTTTTTCCGCAGCGGCAGAGCGGAAGAGGGCTGGTACTGGATGAAGCATATCATCGCGCAAAAGGACCTGCCTCACGAACATAAAACGCAGGGCGCAAACGGCGATTATCCCGAAATTTCCTTTACCTTTGTTTCGCAGGTCGTCGAGGGTCTTATGGGCATTTCGGTGGATGCGGCGGCAGGCGGGATCTCAGTTTCTCCATGTCTGCCTGCAGAGATCGGGGATGTCCGGCTCTATGATTTGAGATTCGGTGAATCTGCGGTGGATGTTTTCATTGAAAACGGCCGGATTTCCGTGATCGAGCACGGCGAAAAAACGGTGCTGCGGCGCTGAAACGGCGCAGCCGCCCGAAAACGAAAAAATGCGCAGGCCCGCTTTGGGTCTGCGCATTTTTTACAGCTCTTTCTGGGCGTAGATCACATCGTATTCCGGTTGATGCGAAACCGCTCCGGTGGGCGCAAAGCCATTTTTCAGCCAGAAGTGCCGGCTTTGCTCATTGGTGCTTACAAATCCCAGCCGGATGCGGTCGAAATGCCCCTGCAGCATACCGCACAGCGCCTGCACCAGCGCACTGCCGAAGCCGCGGCCCTGCAGGGCGGCATCCACCATGAAAAAGCCCCAGAAAGCGGTGCGCTCATCCGGAAAACCGAGGATCAGATCCCATACGGCGGCAAGCTTATCCTGCTGCCAGATGCCCAGATAGTATTTATCCTGCGCGGTCTTGCCCGGGGGCAGCGCCGCCATATCGGCACGGATGCCTGCCTCACAGGGGTCGGGCGGGCAGTGGCGGTAAAACAGCGGGTTGCCGCGGCAAAGCGCCAGCACGGCGGGGATATCCTCCTCACGAATGCGGCGCAGGGTCACGGCACCGCAGGCGGTGTTCAGCTCCATGACAAAGACCTCCGGAAAAAGGCAATGCCGCCGCAAAACGCTCTGCGGCGGCATCGTTTTAATAGTGGAAAAGCTTCTTGCTCTGGTAGCGGGGCTCGCAGGTCATCTGCACGCCCAGCTTGCGCCATACGCCGTCATCCACCGGCGCAAGGATCACGGTGCTGTGTGCCTGACAGTTTTTCAGCTTCGCCAGACAGTCCATGGCCTTTTTCGCGTTGGGATCGGTGGCGGCGCAGATGGAAAGCGCCACAAGGATCTCGTCGGTGTGCAGACGGGGATTGTGGTTGCCCAGATACTCCACCTTCAGCTGCTGGATCGGCTCGATGACCGCGGGGGACATCAGCGGCACCTCATCGGCAATGCCGGCCAGCGCCTTCAGAGCGTTGAGCAGCACGGCAGCGCTGGCGCCCAGCAGGGAGGAGGTTTTACCGGTGACGATGCGCCCGTCCGCCAGCTGCAGTGCGGCGGCGGGGGCGCCGCCGGTGGCCTCGCTTTTGGCAAGCGCGGCGGCTACGGCGGGACGGTCGGCGGCGGTCAGTTTGGTCTGTTTGAGCAGCAGCTCGATCTTCTCCAGCGCGGTATCGCTGCCGGTGCCCTTGCGCTTTTCGCACTGGGCGGCGTACCAGCGGCGCAGGATCTCCTGCTTGGCGGCATCGCGTACGGCCTCGTCGTCAAAAATGCACATACCCACCATGTTCACGCCCATGTCGGTGGGGGATTTGTAAGGGCTTTCGCCCATGATGCGCTCCATCATGGCATCCAGCACAGGGAAGATCTCCACATCGCGGTTGTAGTTGACCGCTGTTTCGCCGTAGGTCTCCAGATGATAGGGGTCGATCATATTCACATCGTTCAGATCGGCGGTGGCGGCCTCGTATGCCAGATTCACCGGATGCTTCAGCGGCAGATTCCAGATGGGGAAGGTCTCGAATTTTGCGTAGCCGCTTTTGATGCCCCGCTTTTCATCGTGGAAAAGCTGGGAAAGGCAGGTGGCCATTTTGCCGCTGCCGGGGCCGGGGGCGGTGACCACCACCAGACTGCGGGAGGTTTCGATATATTCGTTGCGGCCGAAGCCCTCCTCGCTGACGATGCGCTCGGGGTCGGAGGGGTAGCCGGCAATGGAGTAGTGCCGGTAGGTGCGGATGCCCAGATTCTCCAGCTTTTTCTCAAAGGCAGCGGCGCTGGGCTGATCGCTGTAGCGGGTCAGCACCACACTGCCCACATAAAGCCCCTTGCCGCGGAAGGCATCGATCAGGCGCAGCACGTCCAGATCGTAGGTGATGCCCAGATCGCCGCGCACCTTGTTCTGCTCGATATCCGCCGCGTTGATAACGATGACGATTTCGGCGGTATCCTTCAGCTGCACCAGCATGTTGATCTTGCTGTCCGGCGCAAAGCCCGGCAGCACGCGGGCGGCGTGGAAATCGTCAAACAGCTTGCCGCCGAATTCCAGATACAGCTTGCCGCCGAAGCGGTCGATGCGCTCACGGATCTTCTCCGACTGCAGCTGCAGATATTTGTCGTTGTCAAACCCCAGTTTCATGGCGTCCTCCTGTAAGGCATGTGCATCAAAAAAACAAACAGACCCTGCGCGCACCGGCGAAAACTCGCTGCGGCAAAGGGCCTGTCCCTTTGTCCTGCCCCGGATAGGGCAAATCATTCCTTCAACATTTTACCACGAAACAAACGCTTCTACAAGTCTTGGTCCGGTGGATTTTTGTGGAATTTTCGTCGGGGATTTTGTGCATCTTTGCACAGTACGCTTTATCGGAACCTGTCCTGTGCGGAAAAGCGGCGGCGAAAGCTTGCGGCAAAAAAATACTGCAGGCCGGCTCTTGTGCTGTGTGCCGTACAGGTGTAAAATAAAAGAAAAAGCGTAAAGGAGAGCAGAACATGATCATCCGTACCACGCATGGCGATGTAAAGGGCTTTACAAGAGGTGACACCGCCGTTTTTTGCGGCATCCCCTATGGTGCGCCCTGTGACGGCGCGGCCAGATTCCTTCCGCCGCGTCCCGCACAGGATTGGGAAGGGGTGCTGGACTGCACCAGAAACGGCCCCATCGCCGTACAGAACGGCGGCAGTATCTCCGGAAGCGAGGGCCTGGGCCCCTATTTCAGCGGCGGCCGGCCGGAGGATTTCGGCGTAAAAGAGGAGCGTCAGGATGAAAAATGTCTGGTGCTCAATGTGCTTTCCCCCGATGTGGGCGGCAAAAAGCCGGTGCTGGTGTATATCCACGGCGGCGGCTTTGCTTCGGGCAGCGGCTCACTGGTGGTGGGTGCACACCGCTTTGTGCAGGAGCAGGATACCGTGCTGGTGGGTGTCAATCACCGGCTGAATGTGTTCGGCTATCTGTATCTGGAGCATCTGGATGCCAAATATGCCGGCAGCGGTATGGCGGGTATGCTGGATCTGGTGCTGGCGCTGGAATGGGTGCGGGATAATATCGCAGCATTCGGCGGTGATCCCGCGCAGGTGACTGTTATGGGAGAAAGCGGCGGCGGCGCCAAGATCAATACGCTGCTTGCCATGCCGCAGGCAGAGGGACTTTTCTGCCGTGCCGTGGTGGAAAGCGGCAGTATGCCCGCAGGTACGCTGCTGCCGGAACAGGCGGCGGCGCTGACCGAAAAGCTGGCAAAGCGGCTGGGCATGGAAAAGCCCGACCCCGCCGCACTGGCGGCAGTGCCGGCGCAGCAGCTGCTGGCGGCGGCCTCCGATCCGGCGCTTTCCTTCGGTCCCGTGGCGGACGGCGCGAACCTTGCGCCGAATCCCGCCGGCAGCTTTGCACCGCAGGGCTTTGCCTGCAGCATCCCTCTGTTGGTGGGCTCCTCCGAGGATGAAATGGCCGTTTTCACCCCGCAGGAAAAGCTGCGGGATATCACATGGGAAAACCTTGCACAGAAGCTGGCAGACAGCGGCCCCCGCCGCGGCATGGCGGGCGTGAAAGGCTTCACAGAGGAAAATGCCCCGGCACGCATTGCGGTATTCCGTGCAGCCGACCGCAAGGGCGACAGCCCGGCCCATCTGTATCTGAAGATGGTTTCCATGTGCGGCATGCTCGGCGGCGGCGCGTTCCATCAGGCGATGGCGTGGGCGAAGAGCGGCGCAGCGCCGGTGTATCATTATGCCGTCAGCTATGATGCCCCGCTGCCCGACAGCGGGAATATGCGCTGTGCATGGCATACCGCCGATCTGCCGCTGCAGCTGCGGGTGGTTCTGCATCCCGAAAGCGAAGCACTCTCCCGCCGCATGGCGGCGGCACTGGGGGCTTTTGTGCGCAGCGGCTCCCCCGCAACACAGGAACTGCCCTGGCCGGCTTTTGAGCCGCAGCAGCGCCTGACCATGGTGTTCGATGAGGAATGCCGGGTGGAAAGCGATCCGTGGCAGGCTCTGAGAGAGCAGCTTTCCTGAAAAATGTATCTTTTTTGTGAAAACAGGAAATAGGGTTGCCCTTCTTTCGGAATTTGTGATATAATAGTTAAAATTGTGTTGCAGAATTGTGTTGCGAAAAACGAAAAAACGAGGGAGCCCTTATGCAGATGACACGGGTCAAAAGCAGAAAGCATCAGGAGACCGCATTCAATGTGCTGGTGCTGTTCTTTGCGGTGATTCTTCTGGTGATGTCCTACCTGATCATCTATTGTATGATCACGCTGGCTGTCAAGCCGGGTCTTGAGGTGTACACCGATTTCTGGGGCTGGCCCGCACATCCCAATTGGCGCAGTCTCACCTATGCGCTGGGTGCGCTGTACCGTCCCACGCTGAATACCATTCTGGTGATCACCATTACCTGCAGCTTCATGCTGCTGGTCAGCGTGCCGGCAGCCTACGCTTTTGCCCGCATCAAGTTCATCGGACGCGAGTTTTTCTATCTGGCGGTGCTGGCGCTGATGATGATCCCGGATGTGCTGACGCTGACCCCGCGTTTTGTCATGATGCGTGATTACGGCCTTTACGATACCTGGTGGGCGCTGATCCTGCCGTGGGGCGCAAACGGTGTGATCTGGGGCGTGATCATGATCCGCAACCATATCGAGGGTCTGCCCCATGAGCTGTTCGATTCCGCCAAGATCGATGGCTGCAACGAGTGGCAGCTGATCACCCGCATCTGTCTGCCGCTGTCCGGCGCCATCATGGCCACAGTGGTGATCATAAAAATGGTGGAATTCTACAACGATTTCACATGGCCTATGGTGGTGATCAACCGCACGGCCATTCAGGTCATCTCGGTAGTGATCCGTGTGCAGCACAACAATGTGGCGGGCTGTGTTATCACCTGTGTTCCGCTGCTGTTCCTGTTCCTGTGTGCCAGCTCCCTGTATATGGAGGGACTGACTGCCGGCGCCGTCAAGGGCTGATGCCTGAAAAAGTACATATTTCATGCGTTCCGCTGCCTTGCCGGGCGGCGGAACGATTTTTATGACCGCAGCACGGAAGGCTGCGCAGAATGAGAGGGGATTTTTGTGATGGCTTCACATATCCGGGATATGACCGCAGGGCGGCCGCTGCCGCTGCTGCTGCGCTTTGCACTGCCGCTGATGCTGGGCAATATGTTCCAGCAGCTGTACACCGTGGTGGATACCATGGTAGTGGGACAGGCGCTGGGCGTCAATGCACTGGCGGCACTGGGCGCCAGCGACTGGCTGAACTGGATGGTGCTGGGTGCGGTACAGGGTCTGACACAGGGATTTTCCATCCTGATGGCGCAGGAATTCGGTGCGCGCCGGCAGGAAAGTCTTCGTACAGCAGTGGGCAATGCCGTCACCCTCTCCGCGATCAGCGCCGTACTGCTTACAACGGTCAGCCTGCTGGCGGCCCGTCCGCTGCTGGTGCTGCTGCAGACTCCCGCAGAGATCCTGCACGATTCTCTCACGTATCTGTATATCATGTACGGGGCGATTCCCGTGGTGTTTACATACAATCTGCTGGCAAGCACACTGCGTTCGCTGGGCGACAGCCGTACCCCGCTGCTGGCCATGATCGTGGCCTCTTTTCTGAATATCGGTCTAGACCTGCTGTTTGTGCTGGTGTTTCACTGGGGCATTGCCGGGGCGGCTTTTGCCACGGTACTGGCACAGGTGGCGGCAAGCGGCTTCTGCTTCGCGCAGCTGCGGCGTATTCCTCTGCTGCGGCTGCAAAAACACCACTTCCGGCTGCAGGGGCCGGTGGCAAAACGGCTGCTGGTGCTGGGCTCGCCCATGGGCCTGCAGAATGCCGTCATCGCGGTGGGCGGCATCATCGTACAGTCGGTGGTCAACGGCTTCGGTGTGCTGTTCATCGCGGGCTATACCGCTACCAACAAGCTGTTCGGTCTGCTGGAGATCGCCGCAAGCTCCTACGGGTATGGCATGACGACCTATGTGGGGCAGAATCTGGGCGCGGGGCGTATCGAGCGCATCCGTGCTGGCATGAAAGCTGCGCTGGGCCTGGCGGCAGTCACCTCGCTGATCATCGCCGCCGCCATGCTGGTCTTTGGCCGCGATATCCTCAGTCTGTTCATCTCCGGTACCCCGCAGGAGGTTGCCCGTACACTGGATATCGCCTATTACTATCTGGCGCTGATGGCGGTCTGTCTGCCGGTGCTGTACCTGCTGCATGTGCTGCGTGCCTCCATTCAGGGTATGGGCAACACGGTGCTGCCTATGGCAAGCGGCGCGGCGGAATTCGTTATGCGTGTTGCCGGTGCACCGCTGCTGCCGCTGTGGCTGGGCGAGGTGGGCATTTTTTACACCGAGGTCGCTGCATGGTTCGGCGCAAATCTGATTCTGATCCCCAGCTGGATCGCTGTGCTGCGCCGGGCACAGCCGTTTGTATCGCAGCAGGAACTGACAGACGGCGGGGAGAGCCCGCTGCGGGAGAAAAGCTGAAGGCTGCGGCAAAAGGGTTCTTGTATCCCGCTGCAAAATGTGATATACCTTTTAGCAAAGGGCCGCATCGGCCCGCAGAAAAAATGCGGAGGATTTGCTATGTTTCAGAAGGCTTTGCCGGTATGGGTGCCGTTTGAAAACCGGCAGGACGAGCTGAACAGCCAGCTGGTGTTCCGCGCACGGGTATCCACCGTCCGCGGAACCAAGCTGTCGCTGGCGGCTGTGGATTTTTACCGCCTGTGGGTCAACGGGCGTTTTGCCGGCTTCGGACCGGCGCGCACCGCCAAAAACTGTGCCCGCGTGGATGTGTACGATCTGACCCCTTACGCCAACGATATGGATATCCCTGACGAGATCGTCATCGAGGCGGCCGGCTATGGCTGCTGCGCGCTCTCCACCGCACGGCAGAAGCCTTTCCTTTGCGCCGAACTGACGGCGGACGGCGAGCCCGTGCTTTTTACCGGAAGGGATTTTTCCTGCTGGCGCAATGTCCGCCGGGTGAAAAAGACCGAGCGCTATTCTGTGCAGCGGCATTTTTCCGAGATCTGGGATCTGCGTATCGCCGACCGCTTTGCCGATGAATACCGGGTGCAGACCGTGCCGGTGGAGCGGTCGATCCGCTTCATCCCCCGCGGCGTACCCATGCCGCACTGTGCGCTGGTGGAGCGTACCGGCTATGTCAGTGCCGGCAGCTTTGCACCGGATGAAACGCTGGCGCCGCAGGATGTGCGCATCCACGCCTATTCCTTTGCTCCGGAAAAAGAGCCGGACTGGGGGTATTTCCCCGATGAGGAGGTGGAGGAAAAGCCCTACCGCTTCCTCAATGCACAGAAACAGACCGTCACCGCCGGCGCGGGCAGCCTGCCGCTGGAGCTGGCCGCCGGTCAGTGGGTGCTGCTGGATCTTGGCCGTATCGAGGTGGGTTTTATCCGGGCGCTGCTGGAAAGTGCGGAGGAGTCCACCGTCATCATCGGCTTTTCCGAGGTGTGCGACGGCAAGACTCTTTCCTTCAACAAAATGAATGTGCAGAATGTGCTGCAGTACCACCTGCCCGCCGGTATTTTCACCGGTGTGGAAAGCTTTGAACCCTATGGTCTGCGCTGGGCGGCAGTGTATGTGAAAAGCGGCCGTATCACGCTGGACGGCTTCGGACTGCGTACCTTTGAGAGGGATATGTCCGGTGCGGTGCAGCGCAGCTTTGCCGATCCCGGGCTGCAGGCGGTCTACACCGCGGCGCTGCGCAGCTTTGCCCACAATGCGGTGGATCTTTACACCGACTGTCCCACCCGCGAACGGGCAGGCTGGCTGTGCGACAGCTTCTTCACCGGCCGCGCCGAGTATTTCTTCTTCGGCGAGACCCCGGTGGAGGATGCCTTCCTTGAAAATTACCTGCTGTATGAAAACGAGGGAGAATTCCCTGTCGGCGTGCTGCCCATGTGTTATCCCTCCGACCCGCACCAGAATAACAAGTTTATCCCCCAGTGGGATATGTGGTTCGTGATGGAGGTGTGCGAGTATCTGGCCGAGCGCCATCCCGAAAAGGACCGCGCCCCCTTCCTGCCGGCGGTGCGGGGCATTCTGGATTTCCTTGCCGGTTACGAAAATTCCGACGGCCTGCTGGAACGCCTGCCCAGCTGGAACTTTGTGGAGTGGAGCAAGGCAAATACCTGGACGCAGGATGTCAGCTATCCCACCAACTTTCTGTATGCGGAGCTGCTGTGCCGCGCCGAAGCGGTGTTCGGCCTTGCGGGTCTTGGCGAAAAGGCCGCCCGTATCCGGGCATATCTGCTGACCAATGCCTTCAACGGCGAGGTGTTTGTGGATAACGCCGTGCGGGATGAGGCCGGCGTGCTGCACAATACCGCCAATGTATCCGAGGCCGGCCAGTATTATGCCGCACTGTACGGCGGCTTCTCTCTGGACGAGCCCCGCTGGGCGAAGCTGAGGACGCATATCGCCGATGGCTTTGCCGCCTTTGCCGCAGCGGATACCGGCTGTGATTTCTGCCCCGCCAACGCGTTTATCGGGCTGTACCTGCGCATGAATGTGCTGCTGCAGCTGGACGATCCCGCCATCATGCGGCGGGATCTGGTGGGCTTTTTCGGCGGCATGAGCGCACTGACCGGTACGCTCTGGGAATACCGCACTCCCCACAACAGTCTGGATCACGGATTTGCATCCTATGCGGCACTGTGTCTGCCGCTTGCCGACCGCATCTGAAAGGAGAAAACCATCATGTTCAACCTGAAAAAGCTCACCGTGGATTACCGCGAAGCGCCGCTGGGCGTGGAGAGCCGCACCCCGCGCTTCGGCTGGCAGGCCGAGGCGGACACCTGCGATTTTATGCAGAGCAGCTGCCGTATCCGTGTGGCCACCACCCGCGAAAAGCTGGAGGACCCCGATTGCTGGGATTCCGGTGTACTGACTACCCCCCGCAGCGAGAATATCGTCTATGCCGGCGCACCGCTGCAGGCGGCCGGTATCTACTGGTTCCGTGTGTCGGTCTGCGCTGCCGACGGGCAGACAGCAAGCGCGGATTCCTGCTTTGAAACGGCGCTGTACAATGAAAATTTCACCGCGAAATGGATCGCACAGTCCCGCCCCCGTGCCGGTTGGGCGCCCTATCTGCGGCGGGAGTTCACCGTCAGAAAGCCTGTGGTGCGGGCGCGGCTGTATTTCAGCGGTCTGGGCTACGGCGAGGCGTGGCTCAACGGCGAACGGGTCACGCAGAATGTGCTGGAGCCGATGATCACCAATTATGAAAAGCTGGTGGAGTACGCCGCCTACGATGTCACCGGACAGGTACGCATCGGCGGCAATGCGCTGGGTGCGGTGCTGGGCTGCGGCTTCTATAATCAGGACCGTGTCTGGTGTGACGGCACTCTGTATTACGGTGCCGCCCGCCTGCTGGCCGAGCTGCACCTGTGGTACGCCGACGGCACCAAAGAGGTGATCGGCACCGATGAAAGCTGGCAGTGCGATTACAGCCCCATCACGCTGAACAATGTGTACGGCGGCGAGACCTATGATGCCCGTCTGGAGCAGCCCGGCTGGTGCCGTGCCGGTTTTGATGCGGCGGGCTGGACGGCAGCCGTTGAAATGCCCGCCCCCGGCGGCGAGCTGGTCTGCCGCCAGATGCCGCCCATCCGCCGCACCCGCCGTGTGCAGCCGGTGAGCATCGGGCATCTGCACCCCGGCAGCATCGATCAGACATGGATCGTGGATATGGGCGAAAACTTTGCCGGCTGGGCAAAGATCAACATCCCCTATTCCCCCGCGGGCGCGGAGTATGTGCTGCGCTTTGCCGAGCGGCTGAAGGACGGCAGTCTGGATTTCACCACCTGCGGCACCCTTCACACCTGTATCCTGCAGCAGGATCGCTACATTGCCAAGGGTGCACCCGGCGGTGAGAGCTTCGAGCCGCGCTTCACCTACCATGGCTTCCGCTATATCGAGATCACCGGTGTGAACAAATGCAGCGCAGAGCTGCCTGCGGATTTTCTGGAGGTGTATGCCGTCAACACCGCGCTGGAAACTGCCGGTCAGGTGCGCACCGCCCATCGCCTTGCCAACGAGCTGCAGACCATCGGCCTGCGTACCATTCTCTCCAACTATCACGGTATCCCCGAGGATTGCCCCGTGCGTGAAAAGTGCGGCTGGCTGGGCGATGCCCAGCTGGTGAGCGAATGTGCCATCAATAACTTTGATATGGCGCTGAGCTATGAGAAATATCTGGAGGATATCCGCACCACAAAGGAGATTTGCGGCGACTGGCAGATGATCGCCCCCGGTAAGCGTACCTGCGGCGATGCATCCCCGCTGTGGGGCTGCGCACAGGTGGTCATCCCGTGGAATCTGTACCTGTATTACGGCGATGTCACCGTGCTGGAAAAATACTGGCCGCTGATGAAGGCGTGGGTGGAGCATGAGCTTGCCCGCAGTACGGACTATGTCATCAGCGTGGGTCTGGGCGACTGGTGCCCGCCGGGCAGCCGTGCAGAGGGGGAGCATATCCCCGTGCCGTTCTCCTCCACGGCGGAATTCTACCATGTGGCAGTGCTCACCGCCAGAGCTGCCGATGTGCTGGGCAAGGCACAGGACGCCGCCGCCCTGCGCGAGCTTGCGGAAAAGATCCGGGATTCCATCAACCGTCATTTTCTGGATGCCTCGGTGCCCACCTACGGCACCATGGGCAGCGACGGTGTGGCGCTGGCCTACGGTATCTGTCCCGAAGAGCTGCGTGCCGCCGTTGCGGCGGACTGCATCCGCATCCTGAAGCAGCGCTGCCGCGGCGGTCTGCGCACCGGCATCTACGGCAACAAGTACATGGTGCCCGCCCTGACCGAGCTGGGCTATGCCGATGAGATGCTGGCCGCCCTGTTCAATGAGGAGGAATCCAGCTTTGCCACCATGATGGCCAGCGGCGCCACCAGCGTGTGGGAGGGCTTTGACAATGCGGGCGAGTGGCGCGGCTTTGACGGCGGCGAGGCCTCGCTGAACCATCCCATGCACTTTGCTTTCGGCAGCTGGTACTACACCCATGTGCTGGGCATCCGTCCGCTGGAGGAAGCCCCCGGCTACCGCAAATTCCTTGTAAAGCCCACCACCATGGCCTATATGAGCGAGGCTTACGGCAGCCGTGAGACCCCTTACGGCACCGTCTTTGCCGGCTGGACCATGGGCTACGATACCTTCACCCTGCGGCTGAGCGTGCCCGCCAACACCCGTGCGGTGATCGAGCTGCCCTATACCGAGGGCCGCAGCATCATCCTGAGCAGCGCCGCCCCCGGTATGCCCACCCTGCACGAATCGCTGACCGTGCTGTGCGGCAATCGTGAGATCGCGGTGGAGCATGAGCTCAGAAACGGCCGTATGTGCTGCGAGCTGGGCAGCGGTGAGTACACCCTGATCTGCAAGTGATCTCCACCGGAAAGGAGCCGTATTATGCCGCAGATGAGTTGGAAAGAGCTGTATGAGGCTGCGCGTGCGGTGCAGGCGCCCCGCACCGTTTCCCCCTTCATTGAAGCCGGCGGTGTGGCTGCCGCTGTGCTGACGCAGGAGGGCAATGTGTATACGGGCGTGTGCATCGATACCTGCTCCGGGCTTGGCATGTGCGCCGAGCGCAGCGCCATGGCTGCCATGCTCACCCACGGTGAGAGCCGCATTGCCCGCGTGGTGGCCGTCATGCCGGATGGCCGCGTGGGTTCGCCCTGCGGCGCCTGCCGCGAATTCATGATGCAGCTGGATGCCGCCGCCGGCGGGATCGAGATCCTGCTGGATCTGAAAACGGAAAAGACCGTCCTGTTAAAAGAGCTGGTCCCCGACTGGTGGGGCCGCGAACGGTTTGAAGAACAGTAAATGAAAAACAGAACCGCTTCGGTTATTAAGCCGGAGCGGTTCTGCTTTTATGTGTTGGTATCGGATGCAAATCACAGAATGAATTCATCGTTGTCGGCCACAGCCAGCACCTCAAAGGGATACCGCCCCTTTGCGGCCTCGATGCCTGCCATGGATTGCTCGTAGTTGTACCACACATGGTTGAAAAAGACGCGCTTTGTAGGGCAATCCTTCAGATGGCTGAAGGCCACCTCGTGGCTGAAATGTGCCATCTCGCACACGATCAGATCGCTGGGCTCGGCCTTGGCAGCGGCGGGGAAATCCGCGGCGTCCTGTCCGTGCAGATCGCCGGTGAAGATCAGGCGCTTGCCCTCGCATTCGATGATGTAAGAGTAGCTGGGTCGGCCGGCGTGTTCCATGTGGCGGGTGGGCACAGCGGTGACGGACAGATTTTCGTCGCTGTACACATGCCCGGCGCCTATCACGTGCAGCCGGATGCGCTGCTCATCCAGCACAGTATCCTGAATGGCGATCATGGTTTTCAGGGCATCCGCCAGCGCCTGTTCGGTGAGAAAGACATCATAGGAGGCATCCTTGAATTTCCAGTTGGAAAGATCGCACAGATGCAGCAGCCCGTTGGTGTGGTCGCCGTGGGCGTGGGTGGTAAAGATGGCCCGCAGTGCGGTGTAGGGGATGCCGCGGCGGATCAGCAGCTCGGCTGCCGGTGCGCCGCAGTCGATCAGATAATGTGCGCCGTTTACCTCCAGCATGGCGCAGGAGCAAAAACGGTCGGCGGCGGGAACGCCGTGGCTGGTGCCCAGAAATGTCAGCTTCATGTGCTTCTCCTTTTCCTTTTCGGTGAACGGATCTCGGTTTTTGAAAAAATGCTTGTGAAGAGCGCTGTTACGCCCGGGCTTCCTCGTTTTCAAAGCAGAAGGGCACGGCATCCGGCTGAAGCAGACCCAGCACGGCGCGGCGGAGCATATCCAGCGCGGCGGTGGCGGCGCGGATGCGTACATCCTGACGGCTGCGGTTGGTCCACACCGCACGGCGCACAAAGGTGCCCTGCGGGCTGTGCACGGCAATGAACACCGTGCCCACGGGGATGCCGGGCAGCCCGCCGGTGGGGCCGGCGATGCCGGTGATGCCGACACCGTATTCCGCACCGGCCAGCGTGGCGGCGCCGCGGGCCATCTGTGCGGCCACAGGGGCGCTGTAGACGGTGTGCTGTGCCAGTGTTTCGGCTTTTACACCCAGCAGCCGCTGCTTGATCTTTTCGCTGTAGCTGACGATGCCGCATTCAAATACATCCGATGCGCCGGAGACGCTTGTGATGCGCTGGGCAAGCAGCCCGCCGGTGCAGCTTTCCGCCAGCGCCAGATGTGCGCCAGCGGCTTTGAGTAGATGCACCACAGTGGTCTCCAGATCGCTGCCGTCGGCGGAATACACCGCGTCCCCCAGCTCGTCCTGCAGCGCTTTGGCAGCATCGTCTGCCATGGCGGCGGCATCGGCCTCGGTCTCGGCCCGCGCCGTCACCCGGATGTGTACCTCGCCGGTTTTGGCGTAAAGGGCGGTGGTGGGGTTGGCTGCATTCAGCCGGTCGGCCAGCTGCATATCCAGCTGACTTTCGGGAATGCCGATCACATGCAGCCAGCGGCTGACCAGCACGCAGTCGCTCAGGGTGCGCAGATAGGGCAGCACCCGTTTTTCAAACATGGGCACCAGCTCCGAGGGCGGACCCGGCAGCAGAATGGCCTGCTTTTCGCCGTCCCGCAGCAGAATGCCGGGGGCGGTGCCGTTGTCATTGGTGAATTTGCCGCCGTGGGCGGGGATCAGTGCCTGCCGGCGGTTGTTGGGGGTCATGGGGCGCCCCAGCGCGGCAAAATGTGCCTCGATGCGGGCCAGCTCCTGGGCATCCTCGATCAGCACATCACCGAACACCTGCGCGGCAGTCTGTTTGGTCAGGTCGTCCTCGGTGGGGCCAAGGCCGCCGCACAACACCAGCAGCTGTGTGCGTGTCTTGGCGGCGCGCAGTACCTCTGCCAGCCGGCCGGCGTTATCGCCCACCACGGTCTGGTAATGCACCGTAAAGCCCAGCGCGGCCAGCTGACCGGCCAGATACTGCGCATTGGTATTCAGAATATCCCCCAGCAGCAGCTCGGTGCCCACGGCGATGATCTCGGCGTTCATGCTTTTCCCTCTCTTTTCTGTGCGGCGGCTGCCGCAGAATACAGCTTCCGGATTCCCGGACGGTCACTCAAAATCCACAAAAACCTTTTCGGCGGCTTCGGCGGCAGCGGCTTCCATGGCAGCCAGATCCAGTTCGGCCTCGGCGGCTTCGATCTCCTGCAGCGTGGGACGGGTCTTGGGGTGGGGCGGGGTAAAGACGGTGCAGCAATCCTCGTAGGGCAGGATGGAGGTCTCAAAGGTACCGATCTCGCGGGCAATGGCGGTGATCTCCACCTTGTCCATGCCGATCAGCGGGCGCAGCACCGGCAGCAGCTGGGCGGCATCGGTACACTGCAGCGCAGCCAGCGTCTGGCTGGCCACCTGCGCAAGGCTTTCGCCGGTGACGATGCCGTCGCAGCCGTATTTGCCGCACAGAATGTTGGCGATGCGCATCATGCTGCGGCGCATCAGCACGGTAAACAGCACCTCGGGGCCGTTTTCATGCAGATGCTCCTGAATTTCAGTATAGGGTACCACCCATACCGTCATACGGCCGGTGTAGGGCACCAGCAGCTTTGCCAGCGTGATCACCTTTTGTTTGGCGCGTTCGCTGGTGTAGGGCGGGCTGGCAAAATGAATGCCCATCAGATGCAGCCCGCGCTTGGCCATCATATAGCCGGCCACAGGGCTGTCGATGCCGCCGGAAAGCAGCAGCGCCGCCTTGCCGGAGGTGGAGACCGGCAGGCCGCCCACCGCAGGCTGCTTTGCACCGTGCACAAAGGCGCTGCCGTCGCGTACCTCGCAGAAGACAGTGACCTCGGGATCCTTCACATCCACCTTCAGGTGATGGTGGCGCTGCAGCAGGTAGCCGCCCACCTGTGCGGAAAGCTCCATACTGGTCATGGGAAAGCTTTTGTCGGCGCGTTTGCTCATCACCTTGAAGGTCTTTGCCCCTGCCAGCTGCTCGCCCAGCACGGCCTCGGCGGTCTCGCAGATGCTCTCCAGCGTTTTGTCACAGCCCACGGCACGGGTGACGGCGGCAAGACCGAAGGTGGTGCGGATGCGCTCAAAAGCGGCGTCGCCGTCCACCTCGCCCTTGGGGGTGATATAAATGGTGCTTTGGGAGGTGCGCACATCAAAGCTGCCAAGGCTTTTCAGCCGGCGGCGCAGGTTTTTTTCCAGCATGCTTTCAAAGCTGCGGCGGTTCAGACCCTTCAGCGCCATTTCGCCCTGATAGGCCATAAAGATCTCGTTCATGGTTTCTTGTTCCTTCCGTTTTCGTTTTTATATGCAATGTGTCGGTGCTTTACTTTCTTTTGGCACGGGCAAGCTTTGCGGCGGCTTCATCCAGACCCTCCAGCAGGGCATCCAGATCCTCCTGCTGCGTGTCGGCACAGAAGCTGACGCGCAGCGCTCCGTCAATGCGGGCGGCGGCAAGGCCCATGGCCTGCAGCGTGTGGCTGGCCGCGCCCTTGCCGCAGGCGGAGGCACTGCTCACATACACCTGCTTTTTCAGTTCCAGATAGTGCAGCACCGTTTCGCTGCGCAGCCCCGGAATGGAGAAATTGAGAATGTAGGGGGAGCAGTATTCCAATGCAGGGCTGTTGAGTACAAAGCCATCCCGCGCGGCGAGCTGTTCCCGCAGCCCGGCGTTGAGAGCCTTTGCCTTTTCATAACGGGCGGCCAGTGTGGGGCGCAGCAGCTCCACCGCTTTGGCGAAGCCGGCGGCATAGGCCAGATTCTCGGTGCCGGGGCGCAGGCCCTGCTCCTGCTTGCCGCCCAGATACGGCGGCTCAATGTGATAGCCCTTGCGCAGGTACAGCGCACCGATGCCCTTGGGTGCGTGGATCTTATGGCCCACCACCGTGTAGCTGTCCACACCCAGACGGCGCACATCCACCGGTATTTTCATGAAGGCCTGCACGCCGTCAATATGCACGGCGGTGCGGGCGTTTTTCGCCTTGACCAGCTTCACCAGTTCGGCTGCATCCAGCAGCGCACCGGTCTCGTTGTTCACATGAATGGCCGCCACCAGCGCGGTGTGGGGGCCGACGGCATCCGCCAGCATCTGCGGTGTGACGCGTCCCTCGGCGGTGGGCTTCACCACTTTTACCGTATAGCCCAGCGCCCCCAGCTGCTCACAGGGACGGGTCAGACTGGCGTGCTCATAGCCGGTGACCACAATGTCCTTTGCCCAGTTGCGGCGGGCAAAGGCCGCACCCCACAGGGCGATGTTGTTGCCCTCGCTGCCGCTGGCGGTGAACAGCACCTCGCCCGGGGCGCAGCCCAGTGCAGAGGCAACGGCGGCGCGGCTGTCCTCCAGCAGATTTTCGCTGTCGGCGGCGGGGGTGTACAGTGCGCTGGCGTTGGCATAGTGCTTTCGCAGCGTGTCGGTGATGACTTCAATGACCTCGTCTGCCACACGGGTGGTGGCGGCATTGTCCAGATAATGCATGGCGATCCCTCGCTTTATCAATGGTTTATAAAAGATGTGGTCGGTACTGCTGTGCTGCAGTGTGCCCGGTTCGGCGGGCTTGCGTGTGAAGCGCACGCGGAATTGTCCTTCGGTTTGCACTGCACCATACTATGCGCCGACGCAGAATCCGGCTCAGAAAAGCTTTACATTTCAGTTTACCATGTGTGGCTGTAAACCGTCAAGAAAATTCAGCTTTTTGGCAGCAAATCAAATAAATTACAAAAAATATTACAGAAAAATTGCAAGCAGCGGCAAATTGTGTTATACTTTTTTATAATTATGTAACTCACATTGCGGAGGTGAGAGTTTGGCACAGGCCACACAGGAGCGGACGCAGACGGCTGCGCCCAAAGCGAAAAAGAAAAAATGGATCCGAAAGCGCCATGCGGTGATCACAAAGCTGGCGGCGATGATCCTCGGGCCGTATGTCCGCTGGAAGTACAGCATCGATATCGTGAAATTTGCCGAACAGGGTGACCGGCAGTATCTGGTGGTGTTCAACCATCAGACCGCCTTTGACCAGTTCTTCGTGGGACTTTCCTTCCGGGGGCCGCTGTATTACATCGCCAGCGAGGATCTGTTTTCCAAGGGCTTTATCTCCCGTCTGCTGCAGTTCGCGGTGGCGCCCATCCCCATCAAAAAGCAGACCACCGATGTCAGCGCTGTTATCAACAGCGTGCGTGTCGCGCGGGAGGGCGGCAGCATCGCTCTTGCACCGGAGGGAAACCGTACCTTCGGCGGCCGCAACTGTTACATAAACCCCGCCATCACCAAGCTGGCGCGCAAGCTTAAGCTACCCATCGCCGTTTACCGCATTGAAGGCGGCTACGGTGTGCAGCCCCGCTGGAGCGACGGCACCCGCAAGGGCAAAATGCGCGGTTATGTATCCCGCGTCATCGAGCCAGAGGAGTATCTGCCCCTGCCCGAGACAGAGCTGTATGAGCTGCTGAAAAAGGAGCTTTGGGTGGACGAGGCCGCTGCCGATGCGCAGTTCCATCACAAGGCGCTTGCGGAATACATGGAGCGTGCCGTGTATGTCTGCCCGTACTGCGGGCTTTCCACCTTTGAAAGCGCCGGCGATCTGATCACCTGCAAAAAGTGCGGCAGGCAGATCCGCTATCTTCCCACGAAAGAGCTGCAGGGCGTGGGTTTTGATTTCCCGTTCCGCTTTGTGGCTGACTGGTACGACTACCAGTGCGGCTTTATCAATGCGCTGGATACCCGCACCCTGACGCAGCAGCCTGTCTATACGGATACCGCGGAGCTTTCGCAGGTCATCCTGTACAAGAAAAAGCAGCTTCTGCAAAAGGAAGTGACAGTGGAGCTGTACGGCGACCGCATCGAGCTGAAGGGCCTTGCCGCCGGTGTGCCGCTTGCCGCCGTGCTGCCCTTTGAATCCATCACCGCCGTGACGGTGCTGGGCCGCAACAAGGTCAATCTGTATCTGGACGGCAATGTTTATCAGCTCAAAAGCGGCCCGCGCTTCAATGCGCTGCGCTATGTGAATTTCTTCTACCGGGCCAAAAATATCAGTGAGGGGAACGAAAATGGCGAATTTCTGGGATTATAATGTGTGGGGCACTCTGAATGTGGTGGCTGTGCTGCTGCTCAGTCTGCTGGTGGCCAATGCCGTCAAGCGCTCGGTCAAATGGCTGCAGGCATCGCTGATCCCCACCTCGGTGCTGGGCGGCGGCATCCTGCTGCTCATCTCCGTCATCTATAAAGCGATCGCCGGCACCGCGCTGTTCAATACCGCCTTCTTCGGCGGCAACGGCATCGCTACCATGGAGGTCATCACCTACCACACGCTGGCGCTGGGCTTCATTGCGGCCACTTTCAAAAGCGGCGGCGGCAAAATGAGCAAAAAACGCACGGTGGAAATTTTCAATACCGGTGTCACCACCGTGGCGACCTATCTGCTGCAGGCTGTGCTGGGCATGGGCATCTGCTTCATTGCACTGCTGTTCGTAAAGGATTTCTTTGTGGCGGCGGGCGTGCTGCTGCCTTTCGGTTACGGTCAGGGCACCGGTCAGGCGATGAACTACGGCAACATCTACGAGACTCAGTTCGGCTTTGCCGGCGGCAAGAGCTTCGGTCTGACCATTGCGGCTCTGGGCTTCCTCAGCGCGGCCATCGGCGGCGTTATTCACCTGAACATCCTGCGTCGCAAGGGTCTGGTCAGGGTGCAGAACCGGAAGGAGGGCGCTGTCAGTCTGGAAGAGGTGCAGGCCGATAACGAGATCCCCATGCAGGGCAGCATCGATAAGCTGACGGTGCAGGTGGCCTTTGTCATTGTAGCGTATATGCTCACCTACCTGATGATGTGGGTGCTGGGTAATATCCTGCCCGGTATGCGTGCTGTTATCTACGGCTTCAACTTCCTGCTGGGTGTGCTTTCCGCTACTCTCGTCAAAACGGTGGTCAACAGCCTGCATAAGAAGAACATCATTCACCGCCAGTATCTCAACGATTTCCTGATGACCCGCTGCAGCAACTTCTTCTATGATATCATGGTGGTGGCCGGCATTGCGGCCATTCAGCTGGAGGCGCTGAAGGATAACTGGGGTATCCTGCTGATTCTGGGCATCGTGGGTCTGGTTTCCACCTACACCTACGAGCGCTTTGTGGCGAAAAAGCTGTTTGCCGAATATGAGCAGGAGCAGTTCCTTGCCATGTACGGCATGCTCACCGGCACCGCCAGCACCGGTATTATCCTGCTGCGCGAGATCGACGGCGAATTCCGTACCCCTGCCGCCGACAATATGGTGTATCAGAATTTTCCCGCCATCGTGTTCGGCTTCCCCATGATGCTGCTGGCCACGCTGGCACCGGTCAGGCCGGTGCTCACCTTCATCATTCTGGTGCTGTTCTTCCTTGCCATGAATATCCTGCTGTTCCGTTCCTTTATTTTCAAAAAGAAAAAGAGCGTGGAAGCGCCGGAGCAGTGAGCGGGCCGATCGCACCGTAAAAAACAAAGCATGAAAAAGCAGCAGGCACGGCGGTTCGTCTGGACCGGCTGTGCCTGTTGTTGTATTCGCATATGGATCGTGGTATAATCAAACCGGAGCGGGGAAAAATTTTGAGGTTCGAAACGGAAAGGGGCATACAGATATGAAAAAAGCCTGTCTGGTATTGGTTCTGCTGCTTGCGCTCTTTATGCTCTGCAGCTGCGGCGGATATGTCAAGAGCTATTCCGCATCCTTTTTGATCACTTCCTGCCGGGGCGATGAAGCAAGCATGGAATTTGGAACCTTTAAAGGAACGTATCATTTCAAATTACGAAGAGATGACATCGCTGAGCATACGCTTGATCTTGAAGCGGAGCTTGCCGGGGGTGAGATGAATATCTATATCGGCACGGATGGCGAAAAAGAATTGCTCACCACGGTCAGGGGCGGAGAATCCCGTGATGAAACCATCGCGCTCGATAAAAAATACGATAACGAAAAAGCGATTTACATCATTCTGGAAACGGTGGGCAAATGTACGGACGGCGATTTTGAGTTTGAGTATAACTGACCGAAAGGAAGCTGTAGTATTATAAAAACACCGGTCTGTGGTGATTCCGCAGACCGGTGTTTGCCTGTTTTATGGCTGTTTCGTTTCCGTCGGTGCAGCTGCTCCGGCTTTTGCCGCCGTGCTCTGCAGGCGGGAATAATAAAATACGCCGCCCAGGATCAGAGCACCGCCCGCCAGCTGCAGCCACACCGGCATTTCGCCGAACAGAAGCATGGCGAAAAGCGCCGCCACCACCGGCTCGCACAGCTTGGAGGCGGACACAAATGCCGGCGAGAAATATTTCAGGCACCAGCTGAAGATGCTGTGGCCCAGTATGGTGGAAAGCACCGCCAGCAGCAGACCCACGACCACGGCGCTGCCGCCTGCAAGCAGGCTGTGCCCCTGAAGCAGACAGGTGACCAGCAGCACCGCCGCGCAGCTGCAGTACACGATGTAAGTGTAGACCGTGGTGGATACCCCGCGGCGCACCGTGCGGCCGATCAGGGTGTATACCGCGGTGGCCATGGCGGCAAGCCACGCCAGAATATCCCCGTACAGCTGAGCGCCGCTGCCGGAATCCGCGCAGGCGATCAGTACGCTGCCCGTCAGTGTTACGGCGATGGCCAGCAGCTCCCGCCGGGCGAGCCGCCCGCGCTGAAAAAGGAAAAATCCCAGACTGACCCAGATCACCTCGGTGCATACAATGGTGGTGGAGCTTGCCACACTGGTGTGCTGCAGCGATTCAAACCACAGTACAAAATGCGCGGCCAGAAATACGCCGCTGGCGGCGCTGAGCAAAAGCGCCCTGCGGCTGACCGAAAAAAGCTCGCGGCGCACAGCGGCTTTGCCAAAGACCACCGGCGTCATCAGCAGCACGGTCCACAGCATACGGAACGCCGCCGTCACCGCCGAGGGCGCATCGGAATACCGAACAAAAATGGCGGAAAGAGAAATGCCCAGAATGCCCACCACCACCATGAGCATCGGGTGCTTTTCGATCGTTTTCATCGCTTCTCCCACTGCATACCGGCCATGCGCCGGTTTTTCTTTGCCCCATTATAGCACAGAACGCCGCGCTGCGCCATACATCCGGTGCCGCCGTGAAAAAATTCGCTGTGCTGCAGAGAAATCTATGCAAATTAATATTTCAGAAACAAAACGCAAGCAATTCAAAAATCCGGGCAGGGTAAAATAGAGCCGTCCGATGAAACAGAACAAAAGGAGAGGAAAGACGATGTCGAAATTTGAACAGATGAACGGATTCATCGCGGAAAAGGTGGTCGAGGGCTACAAAAAAATCGAGGACGGCGTGGTTGCCGGTTATAAGAAGATCGAGAACGGTGCGGTGGAAGGCTTCGGCAAGATGGTCGACAAATGTGTTGAAAAACTGTTTGCTGCCGAGGGCGAGACCGCGGAAGAGGCCAAAGAAAGACTTTCTGCTGCGGCAAAGGCGCAGCCCGCCGATGAGCAGTCCGCCGAAGAAACCGAATAAAGAAAAGCGAGGAGAAAAAAGTATGAACAGTGAACAGGAATTTCTGGTGCAGAAGATCCGCACCCAGTATACCGAAAAGCAGCACACCGGGCTGGATGAGCTGAAGGCTCTGGATGCAAAAGTGCGCCGCCCCGCCAATGTGCTGGCGTATGTGTACGGCAGCACCGGCGCCATCGTCATGGGCGCGGGCATGAGCCTTGTCATGACGGATATCGGCGCATCGGTGGGTATCACCGAGCCCATGGTTTGCGGAATTATCGTTGGTGTGGTGGGTCTTGTGCTGGCGCTGACGGCGTATCCGCTTTATAAAAAGGTGTTGAATGCCCGCAAAAAGAAATACGCACCTGAGATCGTGAAGCTCAGCGATAAGATCATGCAGGGCTGATGCGCGCATTGGCAGGGTGCACCGCGAAAAAAGTGCAGTTTTCGCGGTGTACCCCTCTTTTTTGCAAAAACACAAACAAAACCTTAACATTTCTGTGGTATAGTAAAAGCAAAGATCGACTTCACGCGGAGGGAGCGTAATGTTTAAAATTCTGGTGGTGGAGGACGACCGGGAACTGAACCGCTCGGTCTGTACCTTTCTGAATCAAAGCGGCTACGAGGCGACCGGCTGCCTGAGCGCCGCCGAAGCCTACAATGCCATGTATGCAGGAGTGTTCGATCTGATCGTGTCGGATATCATGATGCCCGGTACGGACGGCTTTGAATTTGTCCAAAATGTTCGCGCGCTGGATCAGGAGATCCCCCTCCTTTTCATGACCGCGCGGGATGATATCGTCTCAAAACAGCGGGGCTTCCGCATTGGGGTGGATGACTACATGGTCAAGCCCATCGATCCGGATGAACTTTTTCTGCGCATCGGTGCGCTGCTGCGCCGGGCAAAGATCGCAGCCTCCCGCCGGCTGGAGGTGGGAGCCTTCTGCATGGATGCCGATGCATTCACCGCTGAGCTCAACGGCGAGGAGATCAGCCTGACCAAGCGGGAATTCAACATTCTGTACAAGCTGCTCAGCTATCCCAAAAAGACCTTTACCCGCCAGCAGCTGATGGATGAATTCTGGGATGCGGATACCGAGACCGCCCCCCGTGCCGTGGATGTGTATATGACCAAGCTGCGCAGCAAGCTGGCGGCTTGCGGGGATTTTGAGATCCGCACCGTGCACGGGCTGGGCTACAAGGCGGTGATCAGATGAAGCGCCGCGGCGGCTATGCCGGTTTTCTGCGCGGGGTACACCGCTATCTGCTGTTTTTTGCCATGACAGCCTTTTTGGTCACCTGCTGTATGCTGCTCTTTCTCAATATACTGACGGACACACTGCACATCACATTCACCGATGAAAACATCGGTATGGCGGCAAAGCTGACCTTCGGTAATGTGGTGCTGCTCAGTCTGCTTTTCACCGTTATTGATATTCTGCGCCGCCGCCGGGCCGTACATCGGCCGGTGAACAGGATCCTGCAGGCGGCGGATCGTCTGATTGCCGGCGATTTTTCGGTGCGTATTGCGCCGCCGGATTTTTCCGGTGCAGACGGCTGCTTCGATGATATCGCAGATTGCTTCAACAGGCTGGCGCAGGAACTGGGCAGTGTTGAAACGCTGCGCACGGATTTCATTGCCAATGTCTCGCACGAGATGAAGACTCCGCTGGCAGTCATCCACAACTACGGCACGCTGCTGCAGCAGCCGGGGCTTTCGGAGGAAACCCGCATGGAGTACGCCGGTGTCATTACACAAAGCTCCCGCCGGCTTGCGGATATGGTGACCAATATTCTGAAACTGAACCGGCTGGAAAATCAGCAGATCTATCCGCAGGCAACAGAATACGATCTGGGCGAACAGCTGCGCGAATGCCTGCTGCAGTACGAGGATATATGGGATGCTGCAGGCATCGAGCCGGTGACGGATATCGTCGACGGTGTGCGTATCAAAGCGGATGCGGAGCTGCTGGCGCTGGTGTGGAACAATTTGCTTTCCAATGCTTTCAAATTTACCGAAAGCGGCGGTGTTGTTTCGGTTTCACTGCGTGCGGACGACACCTATGCCACCGTTCGGGTAAAGGATACCGGCTGCGGCATGACACCGGAGGTGGGCGCCCGTATTTTTGAAAAATTTTATCAGGGTGATGCCTCCCGCGCCGTGCAGGGCAACGGTCTGGGGCTGGCGCTGGTCAAACGGGTGGTGGATATCCTGCAGGGCACCATCAGCGTGGAAAGTGCCTCCGGCGTCGGCACGGTTTTTACCGTCCGGCTTCGCCGCCGTCCGCACGAATGATTGGCAATATTTCTGCGGCCCGGATATGCTGTCACGGAACAGCGGGCCTGTAAGGGACGACCGGTATGATGAAAAAAGTTGATCCAAAGCTTTTGTGGCTGTTCTGCCCACCGGGATGGCTGCTTGTGCCGCTGACGGCGGCATGCGCTGCGGGACTTGTGTTTGTTTTTACACAGCAGAGGACGGAAACCCCCGCCGCTTGTGCGCTGTATGCGCTTTCCTTTTACACGCTGTGTACTGTGACGCTGCGTCTTGTCAAGAATCTGCCCCGCTGGCGGCAGGCGCTGCGGCGGCGTGCGGAAAGCAGCAGCTTTTGCCGGCGCTATGCTGCCGAGCCGGCTTTCCGTACCCGTGTAAGTTTGTATATCACGCTGGCGGTCAGCCTGCTGTATGTGGGGGTCAACCTGCTTTCGTGGGCACTGTACCGGTCCGTGTGGTATATCGTGCTGGCGGTATATTACGGTATTCTGGCCGTTATGCGTTTTCTGCTGGTGCGGTATGTACGCGGTACGGTCATTGGGGACGATTTTTTGAAGGAACTGCGCCGCGCACGGCTGTGTGCCTGCATTCTGCTGCTGGTCAATTTCGCACTCAGCGGTGCGGTGCTGATGATCCTGTATCAGGATAAGGGCGCGGAATATCGCGGTGTGCTCATCTATGCGATGGCCGCCTATACTTTTTATGCCGTCATCCATGCCGCCGTGGATCTGGCAAAGTACCGCCGGTACAAAAGTCCGGTGATGACCGCCGCAAAGGTCATCGCGCTTTCTGCAGCACTGGTTTCTCTGCTGAATCTGGAAACTGCCATGTTTACTCAGTTCGGCACTGATATGAAGCCGCAGGATCAGCGGCTGATGATCATGCTCACCGGTGCGGGCATCAGTGCCGCCGTTGTCATTATGTCTGTGTATATGATTCTGCGCACGGCGCAGCAGATCAGGGGGAGAAACCAAAATGGAAGAGAATAAGAGCTTTCACTATACCTATTCCGCCGAACAGCAGCAGGAGATACGGGATATCCGCAAAAAATACCTTGCGCCGGAGGAGGATAAAATGGAGCAGCTGCGCCGTCTGGACAGATGCGCCGCACAAAAGGCGCAGGCTTGGTCCATTGTGCTTGGTGTGACCGGTACGCTGATCTTTGGGCTGGGCATGAGCTGTGCCATGACCGATCTGACCGGTTTTTTGGGCGGCACGGCGCTTATGATCGGCATACCGGTCAGTGTTGTCGGGCTTGCGGTGCTGGCATTGGCCTACCCTGTTTACAACAGCATTCTGAAAAAAGAGCGGCAGCGCATCGCGCCGCTGATCCTGCAGCTGACGGACGAGCTGCTGAAATGATCCTGTAAAACAAAAGAGAGAAAGCGGACGGGCCAAGCATAAAGCGCCTGTCCGTTTTTTGCTGCACCGTGCAATACTTCCGGTTGACATTGCCATATTCTTCCTTTAGAATTAAAAGAAAAAGCAGAGCGGTTCTCTGTACATTGCCGAAAAGGGGGAGCTTTCCCATGAGTGATCATCTTGAGCGCCGGTACGGTCTTTTCACCGCCGTGTGTATGGTGGCGGGCATCGTTATCGGCTCCGGCGTATTTTTCAAAGCGCAGACCATACTGACCAAAACCGGAGGCGATATGCCGCTGGGTATTCTGGCGTGGATCATCGGCGGCGCCATCATGCTGGTGTGCCTGTTGACCTTCTCGTTTATGAGCCAGAAATATGAAAAGGTCAACGGTCTGGTGGATTATGCCGAGGCCACCGTAGGCCCGCGGTACGGCTACTATATGGGCTGGTTTACCTCAACGATCTATTTCCCCAGCATGACAGCGGCGCTGGCGTGGGTCTCTGCCCGTTACACACTGGAATTCATCGTTTCCGCCGCGCCGGATTTCCCGCTGACGGTTCCCGCCGCACAGGGTGGCTGCGTGATCGGGCCGGAATGTATGGCACTGACGCTTTTCTATCTGTGCGCCATCTATACGGTGAATGTGCTTTCGCCGGCCCTGGCGGGCAGGCTGCAGACCGGCACCACGGTGATCAAGCTGATCCCGCTGGGGCTGATGGCGGTGGTCGGGCTTATTTTCGGGCTTGTCACCGGCACCATGCAGCAGAATTTCGTCACCGCCGCACAGGTGGCGGATACCGCGGAAAATCCGCTGTTCGCGGCGGTGTGCTGTACGGCCTTTGCTTATGAGGGCTGGATCATCGCCACCTCCATCAATTCGGAGATCAGGGATTCCAAAAAGAATCTGCCCCGCGCACTGATCATCGGCGGACTGATCATTGTGGCGGCCTACCTGCTTTACTACATCGGCGTGGCGGGCGGCGCCACCAATCAGCAGCTGATCGATAAGGGCGCTACCGTGGCCTTTACCAATATCTTTGGCGGCACGCTGGGCAATGTGCTGAATCTGTTTATCGTCATCTCCTGCCTTGGCACCACAAACGGCCTGATGATGGGCTGTACCCGCGGCATGTATTCGCTGGCGGCCCGCGGCGAGGGCCCTGCGCCCCGCGTTTATGTACAGGTGGACGGCGCCACTCATATGCCCACCAACTCTTCGGTTCTGGCACTGATGATCACCGCTGCATGGTTTTTGTACTTTTATGCCTCCAATCTGGCCTGTCTGTGGAGCGGCCCCTTTGTCTTTGATTCCACCGAACTGCCCATCATCACCATCTATACGATGTATCTGCCCATTCTGGTGCAGTGGATGCGCAAGGAAAAGACTGAGCCCGTGCTGCGGCGGTTCATCCTGCCGGCCTTTGCCGTGTGCGGGTGTCTGTTCATGGTGCTGGCCAGCATCCTGAGCCACGGTATGGGCTGCCTGTGGTATTTGATCGTGTATGCGGCGATCATGTTCATCGGCTGGCTGGCGGATCACCTGCGCCGCAAAAAGCAGGCGGCGTAAAGCGCTGTGCCGGCAGGAAATCCACACGGAAGAAGGGGAGGTGCTTTTGTGAAAATCGGCATTTTTACGGATGCGCATTATTCCTCGCAAAAGGTGACCTGCGGTAACCGGTACAACAGCCGGTCGCTGAAAAAAATCGGCGAGGCCTGTCGTTTTTTTGCGCAGGAGAAATGCGATCTGGTGGTGTGTCTGGGTGATCTGACAGATACGGAAGATTCGCACGAAAAAGAAGCGGAGAACCTGCGGGAGATCGCGAAGCTGCTGCGTGAAACGCCGGTGAAAACCGTTTGTCTGATGGGCAACCACGATGCTTTTGCTTTTGAAGAAGAAGAGTTTTACAGCATTCTGGGCGGCTGCAGGCCGGAGGATTTGACTGAAAACGGATGCACACTGCTCTTTCTGGACGCCTGCTATTACAAAAGCGGGCAGCACTATGCGCCGGGGGGAACGGATTGGACGGATACCTTTTATCCTCACACACAAGCCCTGAAGGAAAAGCTTGCCGGTGCGGCAGGAGATATTTACATCTTCCTCCATCAGAACCTTGATCCCACGGTTCGGGAGGATCACCGCCTGTATAATGCACAGGAGATAAACGGCCTTCTTCAGGCGGACGGTCGGGTGCGGGCGGTTTATCAGGGACATTTCCACCCCGGCAGCAGCACGGTGAGCGGCGGTATCCGGTACAGGACCTTCCCCGCTATGTGTGAAAACGAGAGTGCGTATTTTATTGAGGAGATCTGACAGGAGCCGGCTGCGTATCGCATTTTTGGTAGGGGCTCTGTTTTTGCAATGTCATACAACAAAAAACCGGACGGCTTTCCGGCGAAGCGCTGCAGCACACGCGGGAGCCGCCCATCAGAATGCCGTGGGGCAGGATGGTCAGCTCCTCCGTTACGCCGAAGCAAAAGAGATCCGATTCCTGTGTGGAGTTATTCCACAGGTCGGTTTTGTTGATGTGGATGTGAATGGCGTCCGCCTCGAGCCAGACCAGTGAGCCGGCGCTCGTCCGTTAAGCGGGATACGGTATGTGCTGCGTTCCTGTCAGAAAACGGTGGAGAGAGGTGTTTGCGCGTGAAGTGGTTTTGGTTTCTTTTCGGTCGAAAGAAAGGGGCGCTTCCGGCGGATAAGCCGGAAGATAAGGCGAAGGATAAGTCTGCAGAAAAACCGGCGGATAAGCCGCAGACCCGGCCGGCGCAGGAGTGGCGATACGGCGTAGCCGGAAATATCGCGGAAACGCATTTGGATGATCAGGGCATTTTGCGGTACGGCTCAAAAGCTTTTTCCGGCGGCGCAAAGGTGTACCTTTGCGGAAAGTATTGGACGAAAGAGCAAAGTATGATCGGGGTGATCGGCCTTAATCGGTACAAAAGAGTGGCTTTTGAAGATGTTCCGACGGAGCTGATCGAAAATGTGCGGTGCACCAAGGTGTATAAGCCTTCTGTATTGCGCCTCATGAATGATTGGGAGTTTGCCGATCACTGGTGGGATGACAGTGCGGTGGCGAAAGAGGATACAAAGCGTTTTGTGCAAATGTGGAACGGCAAATAGTGGTCATATTTCGAAGCCGGCAGCTGCAGTTTTTATTCGGATCAAGACAAAACAGAACCGGACAGGCAATAATTTGCCTGTCCGGTTCATATTTTTCCGCAGGATACCTGCGAAAGCAAACGGAAACAGCTGTGAGAGAGGAGAGATGAATATGTGGGCAGCTTTGTTGGCGCTGATCGCGCAGAAAATGCTGTTTGTGGCGCTGCATCTGGAAAGCGGCAGCTTTCCACGGCCACTGACGCAAAAAGAAGAGAGGGAATGCTTTGCGCAGATGCAAGGCCCCGACCGTGCCGCAGCGGCCGCTGCGCGGGAGAAGCTGATCCGGCACAACCTGCGGCTGGTCAGTCACATTGCCAAAAAATATTACGCCGGCGGCATACAGGAGCAGGATGATCTGGTCAGCATCGGCACCATCGGCCTGATCAAAGCGGTGGACAGCTTCGACCCCGCCCGCGCCAGCCGCTTTTCCACCTACGCGGCCCGGTGCATTGAAAATGGTATCCTATCCCCAGCGACTTTTTGCAGGAAACACCGCCCCTTTGCCCCGCAAAAACACCCGGCTGGCACATCCTGACGCAGCTTTCGCCCGATGCGTACCTGCTGGGCCGGACAGTAGACGGCAAGGCACAGTATGCGCCGCTGTACGTTCACAGTTTCCACCCGCTCGTTCCGTGCCGGCTGCTGGATATGCAGGTCTTTACAAAGCGGTACCGCTGCTACGGGGATATCACTTCCGTTCCGGACAGGCTGCGCTGGCAGCGCTATGCCCGCGGCTGGCTGCAGGCCGATGTGGCCCGGCGATTGGGAATTTCCACTATGGTGTACAAATCCTATGAGGAAAGCGAGGTGGAGCATATCCCCGCAGCTGTGGTGGACAGACTCGCAGAGCTTTACGGCGTTGATGTCACGGATTTTCTCGACCCGTATACCCGCTTTCTGTACGACGGCCAAGGCCGCCGCATCCGCGCCCGCCGCGAGGCCCTTGGCCTCACCCGCGCCGCATTCGCCCAAGCCTTCGGCATCCCCAAAGCCAGCCTGCAAAACTGGGAAGAAGAGCGCAAAAAGCTGAGCTATAAAAGCTGGGAGAGGTATTTTAAGGGAAAATAATGAGATACAATCCGTTAATTTGGACAGTGAATGTGGTATAGTATTGTCAGAAAATAAAAAAGCGAGGTGTTTGTCTGTGAAATGGTTTCAAATTCTGTTCAGCCGCAAAAAAGAAATGCCTCCGGTAAATAAACCGGAAGCTGAGCCAGAGGATAAGTCGGAAACCCAACCGGTGGATAAACCCGAAGCAAAACCGGCAGAAAATCCGCAGCCGCGACCGGCGCAGGAGTGGCGATATGGTGTAGCCGGCAACATCACAAAAACTCATTTTGATGAGCAAGGCATTTTGCGATACGGAACGAGCGCTTTTAGCGGAGGTACGAAGGTGTACCTTTGTGGAGAATATTGGACGAAAGGCCAAAAGACGATTTTAGTAATTGGTCTGAGTCGATGCAGGAGGGTTGTTTATTCGGAAGTTCCAACGGAGTTGATTGAAAACGTGCGGTGCACTAAGGTATATAAACCGGCTGTTCTGGATCTCATGGGTGATATTTGGTGGGATAACAGCGTGGCGTCGAAAAAGGGCACAATGCGCTTTGTGGAACTGTGGAACGAGAAATGATAGCTATACCTTGCGGGCCGATACCGCAAAAGATATCAGCTCGTTTTTGTCTGACGGCGGGGTATCACCTTTTCAAACAATTGGGTTTTGTTGAGGTAGAATCCGAACCTTATCCTTTAATCCGTAATTGTGATTCGTTATCTCCCCGAAGCCAGTCTGCAAAATTGGGAAGAAGAGCGCAAAAAGCTGAGCTACAAAAGCTGGGAGAGGTATTTTAAGGGGAAGGTGAGTTGCCCCCCGATGGATGATAGAACAAGTGTGAACCTTTACAGTGTGCAAAAATTCTGCAAAGGCTCACACTTGTTTTGCAGTAGGGAAGGGTGTATACTGGTTTCAGCACAAATAAGTTGGAGGATGCGCCATGCGCAACTATGAAAGCGAATGCATGAAATGCGGAGCGAAACGGCAACTTGCGTTTAAAGCCGAACCATACCCGGAAATCGGCGACATTTTTCTGCGCCATTGCCCTATCTGTGACGAGGAAACGCAGCACACCAGAATCTTGACAAGGAAAGCTGCAGCGGAACTTCGCAGAAGACAGGAAGAGGCTGATTTGAGAAGCTCGATTGTTGAAAAAAGCGCCGAGTACGGCTTCAAGTGTCGCTTCCTTTACCAATCGGTTATTATAACGACGAATTTGGCCGACTGGTGTTTTGATTATCATAAGAGTAAAATCACCCTTTATCATGAGAGTACAATTAAGGTGAATTTCGAGACAGGTAATTATGCAAAATCCCATGTCCAGTTTGCAAACAAGAAAATGGCACCGTTGGATGTGATTTCCTATATTGCAAACCACGATGCGTGGAGAACGCAGAAACTCAACCGATAGTAAGCTGACATTTATGCTGTTGCAACGTCCGTAATAACAAATAAAGGTAACCTAATATCAATAGCGCTGTAACCGGATACGATTGATACAAAAAAAGCTCCGATCATCTCGAACTGTAAATCAGGAGGCAGACAGAAATGCTTATTGAAAAAGTGAACAACGGAACCTATTCCCAGTGCCGCATTCCCGGCATCGTACTTACAGAAACCGGCACACTGCTGGCATATTACGAATGCCGCAAGTCAAACTCCGACTGGGCGGATATTGACATTAAAGTTATCCGCAGCACCGATCTGGGCGATACCTGGCAGACAGTAACCGTTATTGCGGGAAATGGGAACACGCTCAACAATCCCGTTATGTTTGTAAAAGGTGCGGAACTTCATTTTCTGTTTTTGAAAAATTATAAAGACCTTTTTCATTGTGTAAGCACGGATGACGGAAAAACTTTTTCTGCACCGCGTCAAATTTCCATTGCCTGTGATTTTTTCTATAATGCAGTGGCTGTCGGCCCCGGTCACGGGATCGTGCATGACGGAAAAATGATCGTGCCGGTGTGGTTTGCCCAATGCAAAGAATACGCTTTGGCCCACCGTCCCTCTATCATTTCCACCTTGTATTCTGCCGACGGCGAAACATGGTGCTTGGGTGAATTTATAGGGAACGATGGTTTGGTCAATCCAAGCGAATGCGCCTTGGCCGTTACGGCAGAGAACAAAGTGCTGATTTCCATTCGGAACGAAAGCGATCGTCATCAGCGCGCCTTGGCGTTGAGCGATGACGGATTCAGCGGCTGGAAAGACCTTCGGTTTTCTTCGCAGTTACCCGACCCGGTGTGCATGGGAAGCATGTACCATGAAAACGGCAGGATCTATCACATAAACTGCGATTCCGGTACGGCAAGAGAAAATCTTACTGTCAAAATCAGTGAAGACTGTTTTGAAAGCTTTGAGAGTATTTTTGTGGATACGCCCGCGGGCTATGCGGATATTGCCGTCAAAGACGATACGCTCTTTGTTTTTTATGAGCGTGACTGCAACAACGGCGGACTGTATTTCAAAAAGATCGTTATGTGATTTTTTGCTTTGCCCAAACCGTGATGCTGCAATACTCCCCTCGTACACCGCCCTTCAACCTTTACGGACTTCACCCCGCGAGCATTTACCCAAGCCTTTGGCATCCCCAAAGCCAGCCTGCAAAATGGGGAAGAAGAATATAAAAAGCTGAGTTATAAATGTAGGTGACTACATAGTCGGATTACTTTAACATCCAATTATTACGTCAGGAGATTGCGTAATGTGGGTGGACAGATTCAATTTCCCCCGGGAGCATGGTACCGGGATAATCGTCATACTCGGTTTGCTTTCCGGGCATATGGAATTTATGGACCATTTATGCCAATTTGGATAATTTGGAATCCTGGCTTTTCGTGATGGCATTCAAGAGGTCAGCGGTTCGATCCCGCTTATCTCCACCATCGAAGCCTTGAAAACCATTGGCTTAACAGTGATAAGGAACTAACGTACTTATCAACTGTTAGCTGACGGTTTCCGGGGTGCATACGGACAAATCCCGTCTGATTTCTAACAGGAAGTCAGACGGGATTTTATCTTTATATCACGAATTATGGAGGACATACCATGAAAACCTTAATATCTTGTGCTTACAATATGGACAACTGCTGCGTAGAATTGAAATTCACCGATGGCAGTATGATTGCGATTGATACGATTGCAGTCGAGAATGAGGTTGCCGACAATATGTATCAGCGGTCAGAACTTGATTATCTGATCTACAATGACCCGATTGGATATGCAGATTTGATATTGAACGGCAATCCCGAAACCTATTTGAAAACTGTAACTGAGTATAGACCTTTCGATTAAACTTATCCCGCCCATTCCGAACAATGTATTTAGTCGGAATGGGCGGGATTCTTGAATATGTTACATGAATTTCACAAACTTACACTATATCCAATTTAGAAGTCTGTTTCACACTTTTCGGTACGATTATGTGATAGACTTTGTTTGTAGAATATGATAGATGCGATTGCGGCAATCGTCCAGCCAATTGGCCATGCACACCATATGCCGGTTGAGCCGAGTACTGTTTTTGAGAGAAGAAAAGCTAATCCTACACGGAGTATTAGGTCTGTAAAGGTAGCAATCATAAATTGCTTCATCAACCCTGATCCTCTTAAAATTCCGTCAGCAACGAGTTTGGCAGAAATCACGAAGTAGAATGGTGATAGGATTTTAAGAAACACAAGTCCCGATGATAATGCTTCGGCGGTTACATTCTCGATGAAGAAAGGAATTAAAAATCTGCCGCCGATGAAGTAAAGCAGAACAAGGGGAATAGATAATATCCATACCATTTTAAGTCCTGCATTAAATCCTTGTTTGACACGTTCGGGCTTTCCGGCACCAAGATTTTGCGCTGTATAGTTTGAAATACCATTTCCAACTGTGGTAAAGGATGTTATGACAAGGTTATTCAGTTTGACCGAAGCAGAATATCCCGCAATGATCGCCGGACCGAATCCGTTGATTATACCTTGAATTACAATATTCCCGATGGAAATAAAGCTCTGCTGTAAGGTGCTCGGTATGGCAATTTTTGCGATTTTGCCAAGTATTTTTAGATCGAAGATCTTGTGCGGCTCATCAGAATGAATTTCACGCAAACGCTTTAATACAAATATGACAGCAAGAACACAGCTTATCCCTTGACATATAAAAGTTGCCCATGCCACACCATCTACGCCCATACCAAAACCTTTTACAAACCAAATATCGGCTACAATGTTGGAAGTTGAGGATGCCGCCAAAAAAATGAACGGTGTTTTTGAATCTCCGAGAGCTGAGAAGATACCCGTACTGACGTTGTAGAAGAATACAAAGGGCAAACCATAGATGTAAATATCAAGGTACAATGCTGAGTCAGCGAAAATCTCAGATGGCGTATTGATTAAGTGCAGTAATGAGTTGCAACCGAAAAGGCCGATTGCCATGAGAATCAGGCAAATCACGCCGGTGGCGATAAAAGATGTATAAACGGTTGTTTTTACATCTGCATACCTCTTTGCACCGAAAAACTGAGAAACAATTACCGAGCAGCCGATATTACATCCAAAGGCAAAGGCAATAAAAATCAGTGTAATCTCATAGCTGTTACCAACAGCAGCCAAAGCGTTTTCGCTGATAAACTTTCCGGCTACGAAGCTGTCAGCTATGTTGTAGAGCTGCTGAAAAATAATGCTGCCGAACAGCGGCATACAAAAAAGCCATAATACTTTTGTCGGATTTCCGACTGTCAAATCCTTATTCATGTGGTATCTCCAACTCCTTGTAATTTTCATAAAATGTTACGGCAACGGTGAATTGAGACACCATAAATCCTATCATGCAAAACATCGCACCGAGTATATGGTTTTCTAATGCCATCCAAACGAAGCCAAGCAAAAATGCAGTCGTAAAAGTCACAGACCGTAGTTTTTCTGATATAGAAAAGGTCTTAGTGGTTTTCCATATTTGTACCAGCCATATAAAATCCGCAACAATAAAGATGCAAAACATCAAATTTTCAAACAGTATGCTCATGTTTACAAATCCTCCATTGATTTTTTTACTGATAAGTATTATACTACTTCATGTGGCATGAGTAAAATATATATCAGCAATACTGAGTATTACTAAAAGGAATGCTTGACATGGATATAACTTACGATTACTATCGGATTTTCTATTATGTGGCAAGATACGGCAGCTTTTCAAGAGCCGCTGAAGTACTGCTTCGTGGGCAGCCAAACATCACAAAGACAATCAATAACTTAGAAGCACAACTTGGGTGCAAACTTTTTCTGCGCTCCAATAAGGGTGTGAATTTGACACCGGAGGGAGAAAAACTTTTTCATCATGTTGAAATTGCATTTGATAATTTGAGCAAAGCAGAGAGTGAAATCATATCTGAACGAAATCTGGATGGTGGGCTCATATCTATTGCCACAACTGAAATCGGGTTGTACGGTTCGTTGCTTCCGGCATTGACGAGATTTAATAAGGATTATCCGAACGTGAAGCTCCGCTTGGCAAACCTTAATTCGCCGCAAGCTATGGAGGCAGTAAAAAATGGAGTGGCTGACTTTGCAGTCGTAACACTCCATGAAAAAGCAGACACAATTTATCGTATTCGAACAATTCGAGATTTTCGGGAATCTCTATATTGTCAAAAAGGATATATGGACGGATACAAGGGAGATATTTTTTCTCGTCCATATATTTCTATAAATCGAAGTTCCTACACATACAAGTTCTATCAAGATTATTTGTTGTCATGCGGACTTTATAAAGAACCTGATATTGAGGTGGCTACTGCTGACCAGGTGTTGCCTTTGGTGAAAGCAGGAATGGGTATTGGTTTTATTTCCAAGTTTTTAGCCGAAGATGCTCTAAAGGCTGGTCTTATCGAAGAAATCTTATTGCCCGAACCACCGAAAAACAGAAGCATTTGTTTGGTTAAAGATAAGAAACGTAGTCTTAGTCTGGCGGCAAGTGAACTTATAAAATATATGCTACAGCACAACTGATGCAAAATTCTATCATTTTATGCCCATGGTGAAAGTCGTGGTTAATATTCGATAGATCAAAACTACAAAATGAGCCGCTGCAATTTCCCTCCCTATGTGGGGTAGAAGTTGCAACGGTTCTTCGTTTTAAACATTTTTACGGCTCAAAGGCAACTATCGTTTCCTTGGGCAGCTTCTCATTTTCACAGTTCAAAAGATATGCTCTTGCCTTGTTCGCAAAATGGTTTGTTTTTATCGTATCCCAATCGGCAAGGCGGAGAATCTCTGCTGTGCCGTTCTCAAAATCGAATGAAATCTCGCCCCATTCGCCGTCGCAGTCTACCTGGTACTCGTAGATTGCGGCGGCGATTTTCTTTTTGCGCTTGGTTTTTGATTTCTGTTTCAGCCGGACAGCATGGAGCGCACCTTCGGCAACCAGCAGTTCTGTCAGCTTGTCCACCGCTTTCCGGTAGGCTCGCTCTGCACCGCTGGCAGTGCTGCCCTCAAACATCACAGCCAGTTTTTCAAAGGTGGGGCGGCCTTTCCATGAGCCGACACGCCCGCAGGTCATGCAAATCGCCAACCGTTTTTCAAGTAAGGTCTGCTCCCGGTAATTCAGCTTCTCAAATGCTCGCTGCACCTTTTCTGCCTGTATGCCGTTCCAGAGGATGTCGGTATAGTTCCAAGTATCATCAAGGGCAACATCCTCGCCAGTTTCCTCGCCGTCCTCGTCTGTCACATAGAAAGGCTGTTGATTGCGGATGCCACGGACAACTTTCAAATATTCTTCCGCAAGGGCAAGGTCACAGTTATACTTTTTGGAAAACTCGCTGACCGCATCCTTGGTGTTATGGTACAGCCATGCCATTGACCGCACCATTTTGTAATTAGTCAGAGAGGATACCGACCATTTTTCTTCGCCCATACGGAAACGGAGCAGAGCATCCCGTATGAATGGAAAAATGTATGTAGCATACTCTGCACCCTTGGCAGGATCATAGTCCATTAGCTTTTGGAGCATTTGCTCCCGGCAGGAGAGCTTTATATCTATAAAACGGTCTGTATCGTACAGATCGCCGCCATCCACGCCGAGAAAGCCTTTGATGCGCTTGTTGAGCTGTGGCTCGTAGTGGTGCAGGAAGAACAAAAAATATAGCAAATTCTTTTTCCGCAAAGCAGACAGGATATATTCATTCAGACTTCCCACCTCTGGCGGCTCCGGTTCCAGTTGGAAGATGCGCTCTGCCACATAGGGAATGATGTCGTCACCGTGCGGATTAACTTGGTGTTTCGGTATGTATCCGGTCATGTTCCACGAAAAATCATTCAGCATAGCGCACCTCCTTCCGGTTTAATAATGTTTATCGATCTTCAGAAAACTGAAATTCTTGCGTGCTTTCAGACTCACCAGAAACCGAAAAGTGTTAGCCAATTTTATTAAAAATGATTGTCTGCTCCTTCATAGATATTTTTCCGACCTCGTAACCGTAATCGATTAATTCTTTTTTGTATTTCAGAAAAGAGTGGTCTATTGGTATTCCTGCAATATCCCGTATTTCTTCAAATGTCATCTTAAAAGATTGGCTTCCGTTACTCTGCACATATTCCCATAAAGAATTATATTTACTCATTTTGCTTATCACCTCAAAAATCAATTTGTATCCCAGTTAAACACGCCGGCTTACTGAAATTTATTTCTTTATTCTTCTTATGTATAGTATCAATGCGTAAATCCCATACCCTACGATTACGCCGACGGTATTCAAGATTAAATCATCTATATCGGTTGCTCTCACGCTAAACGGTAATTGGATAATTTCAATGCAAAGCGAGATACCACCACCAGCTAAAAGCACCTTTACAAATGTATCAAGTCGCTTATAAATAATCGGCAAAATGATTCCACTCGGAATAAA
>JAFUNR010000051.1 GCA_017472965.1 Oscillospiraceae bacterium
GAAGGCCCTCCACCACGCATCGATCTGCACCGTACCACATCACATACATCAGAGCCATCTCTCGGTCAAAGCGGCGGCGGGAGCAATAGGCAAGCAGCAGTGCCAGACCCAACAGGCACCACAGAGATTCATACAAAAAGGTGGGGTGCACCGGCGCGGTGGGATCCACCGTCACGCCCTGTGCGGCAAGCTCGGCGGCAGCGCTCTGCAGATAGGCACGGGTGCGCTCACTGTACATCCCCCACGGCAGTGCCGTGTTGGAGCCAAAGGCCTCCTGATTGAAGAAGTTGCCCCAACGACCGATGCCCTGTCCCGCAAGAAAGCCCATGGCGGTGACATCGAACATGGCTGCCACCGGCACACGGCGGATGCGGCACATCAGCCAGCCGAACACCACCGCACCGATGACACCGCCGTAAATGGCAAGACCGCCGTCGCGCAGGTTGAAGATCTCCCCCAGCGTATCGTAATCGCCGGGATAGAAGATCACATAGTACAGACGGGCGCACAGCACCGCAAGTATGACCGTGACCAGAATGACATCCGTCATGCGGTCGGCATTGATGCCGAACTGCTTTGCCTTCCAGTAGCCGATGGAAATACCCGCCATCAGACCGACGGCAATGATCAGTCCGTACCAGTATACATCGACACCGAACAGGGTGAACGCCACCCGCTCAACGGTCATTTCCAGCCCAAGACCGGGAAAAGTAACCAAAGTCCCCATACAATAACCCTTTCAGCCGGTCGAAGCCGGCATAGCCTTTCCGTTTTCACAGCATTTTGTACCATTTTACGCCGTTCAAAGCATTTCGTCAAGCCTGCGGCAGAATACGGATGACCGAGCTGTTCCGCTCATCGTACAGCACCGGCAGCATGGCTTCGATATCCTCCGGCTGCAGCGCGGCAAGCTGACGCACCTCGTCATACAGGGTATGACCGCGCAGCCAGACCTCCGCCTGATCGGTGGCCATATCCGTGATACTCTCCAGACCGGTTATGGCTTCGCCCAGCATCAGATTCTTGGTGCAGGCGAACTGTTCACGGTCAATGCCTTCTTTCAGCACACGCTGCACCTCGGCACGAAACTCCCGTTCCAGCGCATCGGGGTCACGGGTCTCGCCGCCGAAAATCAGGCAGCAATAGCCATCGCCCGCGATATATTCGCCGGAAAAGCCCGCGTTGATCAGGCCGTCGTCATACAACCGGCTGAAAAGGGGCGAAGTCTCGCCCACCAGAAGCTCCACCGCCAGATCACAGATCAATTCGCCGCGCACATCCGCGGCGGCTTCGGCAGGAGCTTTGTAGCCGATGCCCCAGATGGACTGTGCCACCTGCATGGTAAATTCCGTTTCCCTGCGCAGCACACCGGCAGGCTCCGCCGCACAGATGCGCCGCACCGTGTGCGGGTTGGCGGGAATATCCGCACGGGCACAGGCATCCAGCACCTGCTGCGCGGTGATGTTGCCGGCCACACTCAGCACCATATTCTGCGGCTGATAAAAGGCATCACAGCATTTGTACAGGATCTCTGGCGTGATGGAAGCAATGCTTTCCACCGTGCCGGCGATATCGGTACGCACCGGGCACTCATGATACATCGCCCCCAGCAGCCCGAACAGCATACGGAATTCGGGGCTGTCCTCGTACATCTTGATCTCCTGTCCGATGATTCCCTGCTCCTTGGCAACCGTTTTTTCGGTGAAATAAGGATGCGAAACAAAATCCAACAGAATATCCAGACTTTCCTCCACCGCACCGGTAGCCGTGAAAATATAACAGGTCTTATCGAAGCTGGTGAAGGCATTGGCAGAGGCTCCGGTCTGTGCATACAGCTCAAAGGCATCGTTGCCGTCCTCATCCTCGAACATCTTGTGCTCAAGAAAATGCGCCACACCGTCGGGAAGATTGATCACCTCGCCGTCCAGTTCAAAGCTGCGTGTGGCGGAGCCGAAGCGCGTGGCATACACCGCGTGTACGCCCTTGAACTGCGGCATCTCGCACACCAGCACGGTCAGGCCGTTTTCCAGAGTGAAGCTTTGGGGCTGCATCTCCTGCTCCAGCCTTCTGAGAGCCGCCTCATTCATCGCACTTTCCTCCCCTGCTCAGGACATAAACCACCGACAGGTGGAATTTCCTCATCATCTCGCGTACATCCTGCACGGTGACTTCGGCCAGCTGCTGCGCCACCTGCTCCGGTGTATCCATGGTACCGCGGCTGATCTCGCTCATGGTCCAGTTCTCAAGGCCGGACAGACTGTCCCCCACACTTTCCAATGCGCTGCAAAGATAACGCCGGGCATCCTCCATCTCTTTTTCCGAAATTTCACCATGGATCAGTTCATCGATTTCGTGCAGGATCGCCTGCTTTGCTTTTTCGGTGTTTTCAAACTCCACACCGCTGTCAATGTGCATACAGCCGCCCAGCTGAATGAATCCGGAGGTACAGTAATAGCACAGACTCTGCTTTTCCCGCACATTCATAAATAGCCGGCTGGTGGGCGTGCCGCCCAGCAGCGCCATTGCCAGACGCATTTTGGAAAGCTGCGCATGAGGCAGCGGTTCATCCATGGTAAAGACCATAGCAAGCTTGCCCTGTACGGCATCCACCGGCTCGGCGTATTCCGCCACCGGCTGCACCGGCATGGCATACGGTGGATGCAGCGGCAGCGGCCGCTGTGTACCGGCAGCGCACAGTTCGTCCACACGCTGCAGCGCCGCCAGCAGGCGAGTCTCCACCGGCTGTGCATCCGTCCCCAGCACCACGGCCTCCACACGGGCAGTGGTGACCATTGTGCGCCAGGCATTGTAAAGAGCCTGCGGTGTAAGGTCATCCAGATCCTCGGCATAGCCGTATTTTTCCAGACCGCCGACAGTATCGCCATAGAATTTGCGCCTCGCCTGCCGCAGACAGTACAGGCGCTTATCATTGATCTCGCTTTGCTGCAGCTCGTAAAGCTTGTCCTTTTCAATCTCTACCGCTTCGGCATCAAAGGCTCCATCCGCCACATCGGGCTCGAAGGCCATGCCAAAAAGCAGCTCCAGATATTCCGCCAACAGATCCTCACCGCCAACGGCGTATTCGTTACGAATACCGCTGATACTGATCGTGATGACCCGGTTGGGGCCGATCATACCGCCGTAGACCGAAAGTCCCGCACCGTACAGCCGCGCCAGACGGCGGGCAAGCCGGGTCATATCCGGACAGCCCGCGTAGCCGCGCTCCATCACCATGGGCAGCAGCGCACAGGCTGTGGCGGTACTGCGGTCACCGGGCAGCATAAAATTCAGGCTGATGCGGCAGCGTTTGAAAGCCGGGGCATCCATCTGTGTAAGCATGACGCCCGGCATAAGTTCTTTTCTGTACATTCTCTCACTGATTTCCTTTATCTGATCCGTATTATACGATCCTTCATCCGCCAAAGGCAGACAGACCGGCAATATACATTATTCCGAGGCACCGGTATCCGATGCACTTTCTGACGGCCGCGGCTGCAGGAGATTGATCAGCTTCTGCTGTTCGATCCACTGCTCAAAGCACAGGCCGGAATCGGTGATCTCGCGGGCATATTCCCGCCCCACATAGCGATAGTGCCACGGTTCGAAAATGATGCCGGTGATGCCCTCCGCACCCTTGGGGTAACGCAGGATAAAGCCGTATTCCGGCGCATTGGCCGCGAGCCATTTGGCGGCATCGGTTTCGGCATAGCCTTCGTTGAGCATCTGATACGCCGGCGTGACCAGATCCACCGCCAGACCCGAATTATGCTCACTGGTGCCCGGCACGGCCACGATGGTTCCAGCTTTGGCCTCCGCCTCCTGCTGGGTCATGCCGTCCTTCACCAGTTCATTTACCTTATTATTAAAAAGCGTTGTCTGGTACTGGATATCACGGTAGGCCGAACAAACGATCAACTCCACGCCCTGCGCCTTTGCATCCGCCATCATGGTGTTGATATCGGCAAGGATGCGGGCATCCACCAGCAAGCTGTTGGCAAGCATACCGGTTTCCACTGTGAAATCCTGCGGCAGCGGATTATCGGCATTGACCAGCACCAGATTCCACTGCTCCAGATCGGTGATCGGTTCAAGCGGCGGCTGCGGTACCGTGCTTTCGGAAACGGATTCCGGCGGCTGCGTCTCTTCTTCTTCCGGAGCATCGGCAGTAAACAGAGCCGTAATACCCCACATCAGCAAAAAGATAGCCAGTGCCAAAATCAGCGCTGCCAGTAAAAGTCTGCCCCAGCGTATCCTTGCGCGCCTGCGCTGTCTGCGATACTGTGCCATATTCAACCCTCCCTTTCCTGTGCGATCCGTAGTCCGCTGCTCCGGCACGGGTATCCTGCGCCGTGCCGGAAGCGGCTGTATATTTTTATACAGTATTGTTTTCGTTATCGTTTTCAAAAAAAGCGACGTGTACACTGCGCACGGCTTCCGCTGCCGCGCTGCGATCGATGAGGACACTGATGCGCACCTCGCCCGCTGTGATCAGGTCCGGATACTGGCCAATATCGCTCAACGCCGCCAAAAGCTGCGGCAGCGCACCGGCATCCTCTCCAAGACCGCTGCCCACCAGTGAAAGAAAAGCGACATCTTCGCGAACCTCCAGCTTCTGCAGCTGCAGCACATCAAAGCGGGCCTCCAGCGCTGCCTTTGCCTGCTGCGCCGCGGCATCCTCCAGCAGCAGCTGTGCCTGCAGCTGCTGTTCACCGGCGCCGCATTGCAGCACCTGCTTTACAGGGACCGCCTGCGCACTCAGCACGGCCAGCAGCGGCTGCAAAGAACGCTGCGCCGCCGCTACGGAAAGAACGCTTACATTTTTCTGCACCGCCACGCTTTTGATCTGCATACCTTCCATGGAACACACCTCCGTCACCAATGTACCCGAACCCGGCTGTATGCTGGAGAGCACCTCCAGCGGGACGCCCCATCGGCGGGCCATCTCTACGCTGCGGCCATGCAGCACCTGTGCGCCCACGCCGGCAAGCTCCAGCATTTCATCAAAGGAGATCTGTTCCAGTTTGTGTGCCATGGGCACAATACGCGGATCAGCGGTATAAACGCCATCCACATCGGTATAAATGCAGCACCGCTGTGCCCCCAGTGCACAGGCCAGTGCTGCTGCGCTTGTGTCAGAGCCGCCGCGTCCCAGTGTGGTGATATCCTCACAGCTGTCCAGCCCCTGAAAGCCGGCCACGACCACCACCTGATTTTTATCCAGCTCGCTGCAAATCCGTTCGGTATCCAGTCTGCGGATACGGGCGCGGGTGTGCAGTCTGTCGGTACGGAATCCTGCCTGCCAGCCGGTGAGCGATACCGCACGCACCCCCAGCTCGCCCAGTGCCATGCACAGCAGCGCGATACTGATCTGTTCGCCGGTGGCAAGCAGCATATCCAGTTCCCGCACAGCGGGATGGGTGCTGATCCTCCCGGCTTTTTCCAGAAGCTCATCGGTGGTATCTCCCTGTGCCGACACCACGACCACCACACGGTGGCCCTCATTGAATGTGCCCGCAACGATTCGGGCAACATGGAAGATCCGCTCGCGGTCAGCCACCGAACTGCCGCCGAATTTCTGCACGATCAACGCCATCAAGCGACCCGCCCTTCCACGAAAATCAGCATTCCGTCAAAGAGGAACGCCGTCTTTTCCATGGTATGCACAAAACCGCTGTGCGGTGCAGGAAAGGCAGATCAGTCCTCCTGCAGTTCGATACTGCGCAGGAAGGAACGCCCGCGCAGCTGTTCCAGCAGACGGGGCATTTCTACCCGCATACCGGAGGTATCCACCGTCAGGCTGACCTGCGCAAGATCCCCTTTCGGCTTCTGCTGATGGATGGTCACCACATCGGCACCTGCCTCCGAAAGTACAGCCAACAGGCTTTGCAGCGTACCGGTTTCGTTGACCAGCACTGCCTGCAGCGTCAGCAGCCGGCGCAGATCCTCGGCAGGAAACACGCAATCCTTATATTTATAAAACGCACTGCGGGAAATTCCAACCTGACGAACCGCTGTGGAGATACTGCGCACTGTGCCGGAGGCCAGAAGCTCTTTGGCCTGCAGCACCTTGCCGAACACCTCCGGCAGCACTTCCTGCGCCACAAGGATATAGCGGCCTTCCACAGGTGAGGAAACTGTTTTCACTGCTGTCACCGTCCTTCACTCAAATACAGTTTTTCTATTATCTTACAGCATATTCGCCTTTTTCACAAGAGAGAAGCCACTAATTTTACAAATTGTTCGCATTGATGGAGTGAAAAAGAAGCTGCCGCGCTTTCTATGCGCAGCAGCTTCGTTTTTTCACGATCAGGCTCCGTGAATGGTGCAGATATCATCCGGCTGGCGGCCGTCTTCCTTGTAGTAGCCAACCTTCTGGTTGGGGCAGTTCGCACCGGCTTTACAGCCGCTGTCCGCACAGTAGGTGACATTGACCACACCGTCGCTTGCCGGGAAGGCACGGTACTCCAGATTCGCCTGAGCGGCCTCCATCACGGCACGCCACGCCAGCGTGGGCGGATGCTTGCCGTACTGCTTCCAGCTCAACTGGATCTGATCGTCGTAACCCCACCATGTGGCGGTGGAATAATACGGAGTCAGACCGATGAACCAGTGGTCCTTATCATCGGAGGTTGTACCGGTTTTGCCGGCGCTTTCCATATCGCCGCGGACATACAGACCAAGACCGGTGCCGCCCTCATTGCGCAGAACGCCCTGCAGCATCTTATTCATGATCATAGCAGTCTCTTCATCAATAGCCTGCACCGTGGTGATGACAGGCTCCACCACCACATCGCCGGCACGGTCTTCCACCGTGGTATAGCTGTGCAGAGTGGTGAACTTGCCGCCGTTGCCAAAGATCATATATGCACCGGCCATTTCGTAGGGCGAAATACCTTCGGTCAGCGAACCGAGAACCATGGGGCCCAGATCCACATCGTTGGGATAGTACAGCGAGGAGATCTGCAGCGCACTGGACAGGAACTCAAAGGAGTTTTGCGGGGTGACCAGCTGACCCACATGGATGGCGATGGTGTTCAGGCTTCGGCCCAGCGCATCAACGACCGTGTAGTTGTTGCCGCTGGGAGTACCCGCATAGTTGCGGGGCCAATCCACCGGCGCATTGGGGTCGGGCGCATTGGAATCCAGCTTACTGGCGGGCACCTGAATGGGGGTATCCGGCAGCGCGGTGGAATAGGTGATATAATCATCCTGAATACCCAGCGCATAGGCGCCGATGGGCTTCATGGTGGAACCGACGGGACGGGCCGCATCCGTGGCACGGCTGAAGGCACGGTCCTCCGTTTTGGTGCCCAGACCGCCGACAACGCCCACCAGTTCGCCTTCATAATTGACGCAGGCCATACCGGACTGCGGGGTGATCATGATGGGATTGCCTTCCTCATCGTATTCCGGATTGCCGGCGGAATCGATGGCCTGCGCCTCCGGCATGGGGAACATCTCCGCGTTGGCCATGACCTCTTCCATCGCCTGCTGCACCTCGGGAACCATGGTGCAATAGATTTTCAGACCGCCGTTGAAGATATAATCGGAGGCCTGTGAACGGCTGTAACCCTTCTGCTCCATCAGATCGGCAGTGACATCATCCAGTACCTTATCCACGAACCAGCTGTTGTTGCAGGTATAGGGAACGACCTTATTGATGATCTCGCCGGTCTCGGGATCGGTCACCTGCACGATCTTGTTGCCGGTGGCTTCACCCTCCTCGGTGGTCTCATCGGTCACCTCGGTGCTCTCGCCGCTGTACAGATAAGAGGAAAGCGGGGTGGCAAGCGCAGCACGGTAACGCGCTTCGGTCTCGATATAGCCATTCTCCCACAGACACTGCAGCACATAGTCGCGGCGCTCCATGTGCTCTTCCGGGTTCCGCCACGGGTTGTAGCGGGTGGGGTTATTGGTGATACAGGCAAGACTTGCGGCCTCCACCAGAGTCAGATCCTTGACGCTCTTGCCGAAATAGGACTGTGCGCCCGCCTCCACGCCGGCAGTGTTGCCGGTCAGACGCAGTACGTTGAGGTAAGCCTCCAGGATCATCTCCTTGGAATACCGTTTTTCCAGCATGAACGCACGGAAGATCTCGCGCAGCTTACGCATATAACCCTCGGTGCCGTCATCCGCATCGTCAAAGGTGATGTTCTTGACCAGCTGCTGATCAATGGTGGATGCACCCTGCTTGATACCGCTGCCCAGATAGTTGCCGGTGAGCTTGTAACTGAGCTCATTGAGCACGGCAAAGACATTTCGCTTGAAGCTGAAGCCGCTGTGGGTCCAGAAGTTCTGATCCTCGGCGGCAATAAAGGCATCCTGTACGATCTTGGGAATATCCTTCAACTCCACCCACTCACGGTTCTCATCACCCACCAGCCGCAAATACTCGTAATACTCACCGGTGGCGGTGTCCTTGACATAGATAGCGGAAGAATAGCTGAGCTTCAGGTTGTCCAGATCCAGCTCGGCTTCATCATTGACGGTTGTTTTGGCAAGATAACCGCTGACCGCAACCGCCACCACAGAAACCGCCATAACGCCCAGACAGAACATGGCAAAGCAGAACTTGATGATGCCCAGCAGAAACCGCAGGAACCAGTTTGTTTTCTTTTTCTTCGTTTTTTTCGAACGGGTGCCGGCAGGCTGCGGATTGCTGCCGCTGCTCTGTTGGGCGGATGTACGCTGCTGTGTGTTTTTGGCGGGATTGTTCCACCGGACACGCTTTTCGCTCATACGACCCGATCCTCCTTTTCATTTGATACCGCACTTTCGGCGGGAAGATTGAATAGTATACATTCACAAAACCAATACTCTGCAAAAAGAGGATGCAAAGGAGCGGTTTTATGAGATGCAGACGATGGTTGATTGGTGCAGCAGCAGTGCTGGCTGCCGCTGCTTTGTGGCTGGGCGCATGGAAGGCAGCCGTCCCCATCCAGGAGCCCGCCCTTCCAAGCCCTCTATGGATTCTGGGCGATGACGGCGGACGCCTTGCCCAGTATGAATATGCACATACTGACGGTGAGCCGGTGCGCACATGGCCGGTATACACCGCACTGCTGCCGCAGGCAGATTGTGAGCGACTGCGCCGGGGAATTCCCGTCTATTCCGAAGAGGAACTGCGGCGACTGGTGGAAGACCTTGGCGGATGAAATACGCAGGCAGCAGAAATGCATATAAAATCTAATATAGTATACCCTACTTTGCTGTTTTTTTCAACCTTTTCCCGCCCTCTGACACCTAAATTTCAGAATTGCTTCAGGAATACCGGACATTTATGCCGAAAAAAGCACCGCAGCTGTTGGATCGACTGCGGTGCGGCATTTCATTTGTAAAACCACTGCTGCGCGAAAGCCGTTCAGCGCTTATCCCAAAGACGGCCAAGGGCATCCAGCAGATAGTCGGCCACCGTTTCGCGGGAGGTACGCACAGTGGTATGAGTCGGCTGCGGGCGACCGGTATGCGGATGGGTATAGCTGCTGCGCGGCTGTGCGGCACGGGGAACGGACTGCTGTCCGGATGCTTCCTTTACCTCCGGCGATTCCGCTGGCTTTTCCGCCGGCGCAGCGGGCTTCGCTTCCGGACTGACAGGTTTTTCTGCCGGTACCGGCTCCGCTGCAACCGCATCAAACGCTTTTCCGGCGTCCTCTTCCACAACGGGCTGCTCTGAAACGGGCTGCGGCGGGACAGGCTGAATAATAGGATCCGCCTGCGGGCGGGTATAGCATATATCGTTTTGTGCCCGGCGGATCAGGTCGTTCATATCCAGCGTGGTCTGACGGATCATAGCATGGGCCGCCCAGATCTGCTGCTGCACCTGCTCCATCCCCACACGCAGTTCTTCCAACTCGGCATCCACCTGTTCCACACCGCGGGCGAGGCGTTCCTGTTCCATATCGGCACGCGCACCCAGCCGGGAGAGAATACCGCGGGCATCGGTTTCCAGCGACTGCATCTCCTGCCGGTTGGCCTCGGTGATCTGCTGCACCTGCTGACGATGCTCATCCTGCAGCTGTGCCTCACGCGATGCGGCGGCTTCGGCAAGAGCAGTACACTGCAGCTCCGCCTGCTGTGCGGCTTCGGCAAGCTGGTCGTTTTTCTTCTGCTCCGCTTCGGCCAGACGGCGCTCGGTTTCCCGTGCAGCTTCGGCAAGTTCACGCTCATGCTGCTGTGCCAGCTGCTGTTCACGCTCGGCAGCGGCGGCAAGCTGCTCCTGATTGCGGCGCAGCAGCTCACGGGCTGCTTCCATCTGTGAGGTGATCTCAGCGTTCTGTCGACGCAGCTCTCTGCACTCGGTCTGCAGCTGTACATATTTCTGCTCGCGCTGGAACAGCTTTTCACGGCAGGCACGGAACTCCTGTGCGGCACGCTCCATCTCCTGCTGTTTTTCGGCATCACGGGCGGCGCCGGTCTCCAGCTCGGCGTTCAACTCACCGATACGCTGTTCCAGCGTCTGCGCATCTGTGCGGGATGCCTCAAGCTCCCGCCGCAGCGCAGCAATGGAATCATCCAGCGAACGGATATAGACTTCGTTGTTTTCGCTCAGGGTGCGGACATACTCCAGCACATCCTTTCGGCGAAAACCAAACAGTGCGCCGGAAAAGGTATGCTCTTCCATCACGGGAGGCTGCGCTTCAGCAGCGCGCACATTCTCGTTTTCCATAGCGTCTGTTCCCCTTTCCATGCAGCATTTTCACTATACTGTTTTTCAATAGCTGTATTTTTAATATAATAACATCTTTTTTACAAAAAATAAACCCGTGTTTTGTCGATCGCAGCCTTTTTTTCATTAAAACTCCCTTTCCCCGACGGAAAAGGGAGTTTTTCAATGCAATTATTTACCGGAGACGGCTTTTGCAGCATCCTGACGCAGCAGCAGACGGATGCCCTCCACCGCAACACGGATGGCTTTTGCGGTATCGTGCTCCTCCTGCTGAGGCAGGCCGGCGGCTTCACGCTCCTGATTCCACACCACCAGCATCACCGCGCCGGCGCGGGCGTGCAGGGTATCACAGACGGTAAAAAGCGTGGCGGACTCCATTTCGCTGGCAAGACAGCCCGCATGCTTCCAGCACTCCCAGTTTTCCTCCAGCATACGGTGCACCGGCATACGGCCCGGTGCATGCTGGCCATAGAAACTGTCCTTGCACTGCACCACACCGGTGTGGCTGGGATACCCCAACGAATCCGCCGCATTCCTCAGCGCCACAGTGATGTCAAAATTGGCAGTGGCGGGCCATTCCAGCGGCATATACTCACGGCTGGTGCCCTCGGCACGCACCGCCGCCTGCACAACCACCACATCGCCGGCCATCACATCCAGCTGCATGCCGCCGCTGGTGCCTACGCGAATGAAGTTTGTAACACCGATCATAAAAAGCTCTTCAATACAGATAGCCGCGCTGGGACCGCCGATACCGGTGGAACACACCAGAACCTTTTCCCCTTCCAGTGTGCCAATCCAGGAGTTATACTCCCTGTTGCACTTCAAGGGACGGGGATTTTCCAGCATGGCCGCGATCTTGGGCACACGACCGGGATCACCGGGTAAAATAGCATAGCGTGCACCTTCGATATCCTCTTTGCTCAGCATAATGTGGTACATAACTTCTCCGGGCACCATAGCGTAACCTCCTTCGGATTGTGATCGGTGAGAAAAAAGGAGACTGCCGCACTGCAGCGACAGTCTCCGGACGGATCAGCGGTTTTTGAATACGCTCTCGATATCCTCCCAGAAATCATCCCCCCAGAAGGGCTTGCCGTCGCTGCCGGTGGGGATCTGCGGACGCACGGGATCGGCAGAGGAAGACTCGGACTCCTTAGGCAGATCCAGCGTCTGGGTGATGCTGGGCGCCGCAGGGGCAGGCTGCGCCTTTGCCACGGGAGCGGGCTCAGGATTTTTAACGGTGCTGTCAAAACCGGTGGCAACCACCGTGATGCGCATCTCGTCGTTCATGCTGTCATCAAAGGTGCAACCCCAGATGATGTTGGCATCGGGATGTGCAGAATTGGTGATAAGAGTGGCAGCCTGATCCACCTCATCCAGACCGATATCGGAGGAGGAGGTGATGCTGATGATGACACCGGTGGCGCCGGAGATGGAAGTTTCCAGCAGCGGGCTGGAAATAGCGGCCATGGCAGCCTCCTCAGCCTTATTTTTACCGGAAGCGCTGCCCACACCCATGTGAGCATAGCCGGCATCCTTCATAATGGAACGCACATCGGCAAAATCCAGATTGATGAAAGAGGGCACATTGATCAGAGCGGAGATGCTCTCCACACCCTGCAGCAGCACATTATCGGCTGCGGCAAAAGCGTTGGCCATGGTGATCTTTTCATCGCTGAGCAGCTTCAGGCGCTCATTCGGGATGACGATCAGGCTGTCAACGCACTCCAACAGGTTAGCAATGCCCTGCTCGGCAATATTCATCTTGCGCTTGCCCTCAAAGGCAAAGGGCTTGGTGACGATGCCGACGGTCAGGATATCCTTATCCTTGGCGATCTGAGCTACCACGGGGATCGCACCGGTACCGGTGCCGCCGCCCATACCGGCAGCGAGGAACACCATCTGCGCCCCCTGCAGAGCGGCGCCCACTTCCTCACGGCTTTCCTCCGCACTGCGCTGGCCGATCTCCGGCATAGCGCCGGCGCCGCGGCCGCGGGTAAGCTTGGCACCCAGCTGAACCTTCTGGGTAGCCTTGGATTTGAACAGCGCCTGCTGATCGGTATTCATGGAAACAAATTCCACGCCCTTGAGATCGTTCTCGATCATGCGGTTTACAGCGTTTCCGCCGCCGCCGCCGACGCCCACGACCTTGATATTGGTTACATTGTTCATCTCATCGTCCAGAATAAACGGCATTTCCTTTTCCCCCTGTTCGCACATCCGTTTTATACAGCGGCAGATCCGCTGAGTGATCTTCTCTTTTTTGCGGCGAAGCATACACCCGCCGCAGGATATTCCTATACTTTATAAAAATAACATACTTTCAAAAGAAATTCAACCATCTGTACAAATTCTTTCGCACATTTTTGTGAATCAATCCACAGCCTGCGGTCTGTAATAAGCGGATCGGCTTGTCCATGCACTGCTGGCATCGATCAGACCAGTGGCATCCGGTTCCAGACTGTTATAGATCATCTCACCGACAAGGCGAAGCTTATATTCCAGGTTCACCGTGGTCCCCAGACGCACGATAAAGCGGTCTTCACACTTGAAGCTGATGTTGAAGGGATCGCTCATATCCAGCGCACTGAAATTTTTCAGTTCACCAGTCTCCAGCGCCGCAAGCACATCGCAAACCGCCTGCAGGTTCTCCTCCTCCGTTACCGCCAGCGGCTGACCGGGAACAGGTGTTTCAAAGCTGACGCCACGGATCTCCAGCAGGCCGGCCGCATTGCTGCCAAGGCGCAGCACTTTAAGCGATGGCGAGGTTATGACAGTGGAACCGTCCGGCTGTACAAAGCAGTACTGCTCCACGCTGCCGGTCACTTCGATATGCACCGTATCCGGCAGGCGGCGGGTGATTTTCACAGTCTCCAGATAGGGCAGTGCACCGGCGATCTCCTGTTCCGCTTTGCGTTTATTGAAAGTAAAAAGATTATCACCTACACGATAACCGAATTTTTCCAGAATGACAGTTTCATTGTAAATACTGGAACCACTGACCTGCATATTGCCAATTTTGAACACAAATGCGATCAACACCCAGATACCCACAAGCAGCAGGATCAACGCCCCGATGAGCACCGCGCGGCGGCGGCGGGCACGCAGGCGGGCCGCCTGCCCCCTTTCGCGCAGTGTCACGGGCAGCGGTATGTCGTCCTCCTGCTCCGGCCGTGGACGCTGCACCGAACGGGACGCAGGGCGCGGAGCAGCTCTTCGCTCTGCTTCAATATGTGCATTGCTGCGGCTTCCTGCTGCAGGACGGCGGGAAGTCTGCCGCTTCTGCTGCGTCGCTTCCATTTGCGGCTGCGCTCCCGTACGCCGGCTGCTGTGCGCCAGAATATCCGGCCCGTTGGCGGTGCGGTGAGGCTGCGGTGCAGACTGATCATAAAAACTACGGCTGCCGGCGGTATGGACAGTACCACCGTATTCCTCATAGCTGCCGGAACGGCTTCGCACTGCCGGCTCCTGCGCCTGATCGTAGACGCCACCGCGAACACGCTGCGCCTGTTCGGCCTGATCAAACGCCCTGTGGCTGTTCCCTTGCGGGAGTGAACGCTTTGTGCGGGCCATGATGCCATCCCCTTTCCTGTATTGCTGCGGCGATCGCCGGTGCTGCCGCACCGGCTGCCGTCCCTGCTCTTTCTCTTTTTTGAGCTGACCGTTTTTTCGAAGATATAATCCGGTTTTGATCACCATCCGCGGATCTGTGCCCCCAGCGCCCCCAGCGCTCCGGGCAGATCCGCATAACCGCGGCGGATATACTCCACCCCATGCAGACGGCTTTCGCCTTCGGCCTGCAATGCCGCAAGCACCAGTGCAGCACCGCCGCGCAGATCCTGTGCCTGCAGCGGCGCCGCATGCAGCACAGGAGCAGCTTCCTCCGGCAATGTACCAACCGTCAGGCAGTTCTCCCGCAGACAAACCGGCGCCCCCAGCGCAGCGAACCCCTGCGCACAGGCAAACCGATGCGTGAAAACCGTATCGCAGATCGTAGTAAATCCCTGCGCCCGCAGCATCGCTGCGGCGAGCAGCGGCGCCATATCGGTAGCAAAACCGGGAAACGGCGCAGTCCGTACCATACCCAACCCCTGCAGCCGACCGGTACAACTCAGGAAGATGGCATTCTTCTGTACTTCGACCCGGCAGCCGGCACGCTGCAGTAACTGCGGCAGACCGGACAGAGCAGCCGGGTCGATGCCGGTAAGCTCCACCTCGCCGGTACAGCCTGCAACGGCACAGAGAACCGTGGCGCACCAGATACGATCCGCTGTTGGCGTAAATACGCTGCCGCGCAAACCGCCGGTGCCGCGGATAATAAAGCGCCGTCCGGGCAGCTGACGGACGCAGCCGCCGCAGGCGTTGATGAAGCGGGCCAGATCCAGCACCTCCGGCTCCACCGCGGCATTATCCAGCCGGGTGACGCCTTTGGCTGCGGCTGCCGCCATGAGCATGGTTTCCGTTGCCCCTACGCTGGGCAGACGCAGTGCATAGTTGCAGCCGTGCAGCCCCTGTGGGGCGCGGAGAACCATACAGTTTTCCTTTTGTTCGCAGACCGCACCCATCCGGCAAAGGCCCTCCAGATGAATATCCACCGGACGCGCTCCCAGATTGCAGCCGCCCGGCGCACAGAATTCCACCCGACCTGTGCGTGCAAGAACCGGCGCCAGAAAGAACACGCCGGAGCGCATACGTTCCATCCAACAGGCGGGCAGCACAGAGGTTTGCAGCGGTTTCGCTTCCAGTATAAGGTCGCCGCCCTGCCACAGCGCGGGACGCCCCAGCTCACTTAAAATGCCGCAGGCAGCGGTAACATCCGCCAGCGCCGGCACACGGCACAGCCTCACCGGCGTATCGCACAACAGTGCAGCTGCAAGCAGCGGCAGCACACTGTTTTTGGCACTGGGAACCGACAGGCTTCCGCGCAGTATCGGCGCTTTGTGCAGAAGAAACGAGGTTTGCGGCATGGACATGACAGCACCTCCCTTTCAGGATGTGCCATTCTATGCCGTGCAGTTCTTTTGTGTGAGGTTTTATACGAAACACCGCTGCCGCGCATGAAAAAATCATGCACGGCACAGACTGATTGCTATTCAGTTGTTCAGCAGTGGTGCAAGAGCGCTGGCGATCAGTTCCAGCGAACGGGGCTCACCACAGGTTTTTGCATTCATCCCCATGATTTTCAGTGTATCCGGCTGAGCTGTCAGCTCTTTGACCAGCTCTACCAGACCCTCGCCCGAAAGATTTTTCTCCTCGATGACTCTGGCAGCTCCGGCTTTCTCCAATTCCAGCGCATTATAATACTGATGGTTTTCAGCCACATTCGGCGACGGGATCAGCACGGAAGCACGGCCCATGGCGGAGAGCTCGGCCAGTGTCAGCGCACCGGCGCGACAGATCACCAGATCTGCCGCCGCAAGGCAGCGGGGCATATCATCGATATATTCACGCACATCCATATTGGGGTGTCCGGCAAAACCCTTTTGCTGCGAAAGCCCGCGGAACAGCTCCACGCCGTACTGGCCGGTAGCATGGATGTGGTGAATATCGGCATTCTTTGTATGCCATGCCGCCAGATCAGCCACCACTTCGTTGACACGCTGTGCACCCAGTGAGCCGCCAAAGGAGAGAAGCACCGTCTTGTCCGCCGGGATACCCAGTGCTCGACGCGCCTCGGCACGATCCTGTGTCAGGACCTCGGTTCGTACCGGATTGCCGCAGACAACGGTTTTTTCCTTCGCTCCCAGTTTTTCCACGGCGGCGGGAACCGCAGCCATCACCACATCCACCAACGGTGCAAGCAGCTTGTTGGTCACGCCCGGGAAAGCATTCTGCTCATGGATAGCAGTATGGATGCCTTTCTTTGCGGCAGCGCGCACCACCGGGCCGCTGACATAACCGCCGGTGCCGATGACCAGATCCGGCTGTACCTGCTTCAGGATCGCCGCACACCGCACCGGAGAAACCGCCAGCCAGAACAGCGCGGCAAAATTGCGCATGATATTTTTCGGAGTAAAGCTGCGCTGAAAGCCGCGCACCTCAATGGGATAAAACGGATAGCCGGCAGCAGTGACCAGCCGGTATTCCATGCCTTTTTTTCGGCCTGCGAAGCAGATCTCGGCATCGGGATACTGCGCTTTCAGCTGACCGGCAATCGCCAGTGCAGGATTGATATGTCCGGCAGTGCCACCCGCCGCGATCAGGATCTTTGCCATAAGTATGCTCCTCACTTTTGTCTTTTTGTGAATGGGATGCGGCGCATACTGTGTGCGCCGCGCCCGCGATCTGTCTGTATCAGTGCCTGACATTCGCCTGACGCGAGACGGAAAGCACAAGTCCCATCTCGGCCAGAAGCAGGGTCAGCGCCGTACCGCCATAGCTGAAAAACGGCAGTGTGATGCCGGTATAGGGTATGGTTCCGGTGACCACCAGGATATTGAGCAGTGCCTGCAGAATGACCTGTGAGATGATGCCGGTGACCAGCAGCACGCCGAAACGGTCTTTGGCGTGCACTGCCACATAGATTCCTCGGATGAGCAGGAACACAAACAACAGCAGAATGATCACAGCCCCCACAAAACCCAGCTCTTCGCAGATGATGGTAAAGATGGAATCGTTGTAAGGCTCGGGCACATACATATATTTCTGCCGCGAGTTGCCCAACCCCAGACCGGTGATGCCGCCGCTGCCGATGGCCATCAGACCCTGCAGCACCTGCATACCGTCGCCGGTGGGATCGCTTTCCGGATTCTGCCACATGGCAAGGCGATCCTGTGCAACCGGAACCAGATCCGGCTTGACGATCAGGGCGCCGACAAGCACCGCCGCAACACCGCCGATGGCCAGCAGGAACCATTTGATACTGGTGCCGCTTACAAACATCAGAATGGCGGCAATGGCAATGATCAGGATGGTACCGGAGAGGTGAGGCTCCACCACCACCAGAACCGCAATGGGAAACAGCACCATAACAAAGGACAGCACCCCATACCTAAAGGTTTTGATCTTGTTCTGATTGACGCTTCCCAAATGAGCAAAAGCCAGTATGATCTCCAACTTGGCAATTTCGCTGGGCTGGAAGGTGATGATAGGATTTTCCGGTGTGGGCAGCATGATCCAACGGTGTGCAAAATTGATCGCCGGCATGAAAAGCGTGATCACCAGCAGACCAAGCGTGGCAAAATAACCGATCCAGATAAAGCGGATAAGAAAATGATAGTCCAGCCGGGAGATGATCCACATGGCCGCCAGACCCACCGCCGCAAAAAACAGTTGCCGCTTGATATGGTAGGCACTGTCATCAAAGCGGTAGTAAGCTACCGGGTAGCTGACGGAATAAAGCATGACCATACCGAAGGCAAGCAGCATCATCACCGCTACAAGAAACGGCGTATCAATAGCGCTCTGTTCGCCGCCGACAAGAAACATCCGCACGCGGGAGGCCTTCGCCTGCAGAGGGGATGCCTCAGCGGCATCCGCTGCTTTCTTTTTCTTCATATTCTTTGGCCTCCTTTCCCAATACGGCAATCCGCATACAGAAGCCGTTTTTTCTATTCATTCACTATACATAACAATACAAAAGATGTCTAAAGTATGGGATGCTTTTCTTTGCCTGATACCTTTTCAGCCGTACAGGAATACCGACAAAATCGCCATCATTCCGCCGAACAGGCTGATACCGCAGCCCAGCCAGATCAGAGCAGGGCGTTTCCAGCTCAGCTGTACCAGGCCGCAATGCATGGCACCAAAACCGCACACCCTGCCGCGGGTAAGCGTTTTCAAAAGGCAACCGATCCCGTCCAGCAGGTAGGCAGCGCAGATGAATATCAACAGTTCGGGACGGCCAAGCCCCCACGCAATGGAGACAAGAGCACCGCCCAAAAACATACTGCCGGCACTGCCCGGCCGCAATCGTGCAGGCCAGAAATTCCAGAACAGAAAGCCGATGCAGCCGCCGGCCACTGACGCCGCAAACAGTGCGGTGACATACCGGTCGCCGGGAACCTCCAGCTCGAGCATCAGCATGGCAAGAATCAGGAAAACCAGCGCTGCCACAAAACCGCTGCCGACGCACAAACCGTCCGGTTCTTCCGTGATACGCACCGCATTGACGGTCATAATGATCAGCAGCATGCTCACCGGCCAGCTCCAACCGCCAAGATCCACCCAACCGATACCAGGCAGACAAAACATCGTGCCAAGAGAACCGTTCATAGCCTGCTGTACAAGGAAAAGCCCCGCCACACAAAGCTGCGCCAGAATAAACAGCAGATTGTCTTTCCAATTGGTTTTGATCTTCAGTTCCGCACGGCTGATACGGACACAGTCCACCGTCAGGCCCACCAGCCCGAAGGCCATTGCACTGCCCAGCATCGTGGAAAGAGCCCGCCAGCCGCCAATGTAACCATTCGAGGAAAGCTGATCGTTTGTCAGCAGAAAAGCTGTGACAAAAGCAAAGCCAATGCCCAGCCAGAGCACAAGCCCCCCCAGCAGCGGAGCCTGCTTATGTTCTTCCTGCGCGGGAAGCGCTGTCGGGGCTGCCGCATCCCGCAGACGGCGTACTCTTCCAAAGACCAGCGATGCCGGAAAACCGAATGCGCAGGTGGCCAGCAGAGCAAGCGCCGCCGCGATCATGGCCGTGGTCTTTAACATGAGGCCACTTCCTTTCCTTCGTAAAAACCGGGCAGAATTTCTTCCAGCGCCATACTATGACTGCCCTTGAGCAGTATATAGTCGCCGGGCTTTGCATTGGTTCGCAGCCACGCAGTGATCTCTTCCCGTGTTTCAAAATGCTCCACATAGGGTACGCCTGCCGCTTCGGCGGCTTCGGCGATCAGCTTCGCGTTTTCTCCAAAGGTGAGCAGACACTGTACGCCGCATTCGGCTGCCTGATGCCCCACCGTGCGGTGTGCCTCATCATTCAGTGCGCCCAGTTCCAGCATATCCGCCAGTACGGCAATCTTGTTGCCCTCTGCCGGCATATCGCGCAGCGTGATCAGCGCGGCGCGCATACTGTCGGGGTTGGCGTTATAGCAGTCTTCCATCACACGGATTCCGTCCGCATTCACCAGATGCTGACGATGGCCGACTGTTTTATAGTTTTTCAGCGCGGCAGCCGCGGTGGCTGCATCCAGCCCCAGACGGGTGGCCAGCGTATACGCTGCCAATGCATTATAGATATTGTGCTGACCGGGTACGGGGATCACTGCCTCGTAATCGCCATACTGTCTATCCACAATGGTAAAGCGCTGGCCGCCGTTTTCGCTGCGGATATCCCGCGCCTGCACCGGTGCAAAGCGGTTATCCACACCGTAGGCCACACGCTGGATACCCCGCGGCACCGGTGCATTGGCAAGCAGCGCATCGTCACCGTTGATAACCAGCAGGCCGCCTTCCGGCAGGCCTTCGCAAATCTCCATTTTCGCTTTGAGAATATTTTCGCGGCTGCCCAGCTGCTCCAGATGCGATACGCCGATACAGGTGATCAGTGCCGCTGCAGGCTTTGCCGCACGGGTCAGCTTGGAGATTTCCCCCAGCCCCTGCATACCCATCTCGATGACCGCATATTCGGTGGAAGGCGTCATACGGAACAGCGTGGCCGGCATACCGATCTCATTATTTTGGTTACCCTCGGTTTTGAGAGTCTCACCAAAGGCGGAAAGAACCGCCGCGACAAATTCCTTGGTGGTGGTTTTGCCCACACTGCCGGTCACACCCACCAGGCACGGACTGAAGTCTGCGCGGTAGTTTGCCCCCAGTGCGATCATGGCATCCAGAATATCCTCCGCCTGCAGGTACTGCTCCGGCGCAACACCGGGCACCTCCTGCACCGGACGGTGGCCCAGCACCAGCACGGCACCGTCTGCCAGCGCCTGTGCGGCATAGCGATGGCCATCGCTGCGCTCGCCCTGAATGGCAACAAACAGATCGCCCGGGACCACCTTGCGGGAATCGGTCTGCACACCGGTGATCACGATGTCTGCCAGTGCGTGGCGCGTATCGGCATCGCCAACACCCTGCAGCAGCTTTGCCGCCGTCATTTTTTCCATAATGGTCTCGCCTCCTGTTTTGTTCGCCTTCTGATTTTTTGCAAAAGTTCCTGTATTTTACCACAGCCGCGGACGGCATTCTGTCGTTTTATGTCTGTATGCCCTTTGCGCGCAGCCAGTCGCGGACAATGCGATGCTCATCCAAATAGATGGTTACACCGTCAATGACCTGATAATCCTCATGTCCCTTACCGCAAAGCACCAGCACATCGCCCGGCTGCAGCTGTTCCAGTGCAGCATATACCGCACGGCGGCGCTCCACCTCCACGATGTAGGGCTTACCGCTGGCTTTCACCTGCGGCTCGATGGAATCCAGAATGCTCCGGGGATCCTCCTTGCGGGGATTATCCGAAGTCAGAATCAGATAATCCGCATATTTCAGCGCAGCCGCCACCATGAGCGGCCGCTTGGTGGTATCCCTCTCACCGGCACAGCCGAACAGCGCCAGCAAACGCTTTTCGGCAAACGGTTTCATGCCGGAAAGAATTTTTTCAATGCTGTCGGGGGTATGAGCGAAATCGCAGATCACGGTGAAATCACCGTGATACAGCACCTCGCTGCGGCCGCGTACACCGGCAGATGCAGCCAGTGCGCGGGCAACGACATCCCCCGTCACACCCATGCGTAATGCAACGATCGCCGCAGCCATGGCATTATGCACCGAAAACGCACCCGGCATGGGAAACCGGATATGCTGAATTCCTCGCTTGCCCACCATGGCAAACCGCACACCGCCGGGGTCCAGTCCGATGCTGCGGGCGGTGAAATCCGCACTGCCGTCCTGTGCGGAAAAGCCAATACACCTCTTTTCAGGGTACAGCTGCGGCAGGCGGCAGGCCCATGCATCATCCGCGTTGTAAATGACGGTATCGCAGGCCCTGAACAGCGAGGCTTTGGCCTGAAAATAGTTTTCCATATCGCCATGGTAATCCAGATGATCCTGCGTCAGGTTGGTAAACACGCCGCATTCAAACCGCAGCCCGAACAGCCGCAGCTGATCCAGCGCCTGGCTGGAGGCTTCCATCACAGCGCAGTCACAACCTGCACCCGCCATTTTGGCCAACAGCATATGCAGATCCCACGCTTCCGGCGTGGTGTACTTGGCGGGCAGCTCCATGGTATCCACCAGTGTGTGGATGGTGCCTATCAAACCGCAGCGGTGCCCTGCTGAATCGAGGATCTGCTTAATGACGGTGGTGACGGTGGTTTTGCCGTTGGTACCGGTGACCGCTACCAACCGCAGCTTGCGGGCCGGATGATCGAAGAAAGCGCTGCACAGCTGCCCATATACGGCACGGCCGTTGGTGACCGTCACCTCGGAAGCAAGCCCCAGCGGACGCTCGGTAACCACCAGCGCAGCGCCGGCATCCAGCGCTTTCTGCGCGTAGCGGTGGCCATCAAAGGAACGACCAGCAGTACAGACAAATACACTGCCCGGCTGCACACGGCGGCTGTCATTGGTGACCGCCGTTATTTCCACCTGCGGCAGAATGCCGGTATAACGAATATCCTGAAACAAACGGGTGGACAGCATACATTCACCCTCCCCTCTCTGTAACGATCCGACTGTGCGTACCGCATCAGTCGATCAGCGAATTATCCACAAAATTGACGATGACCACCGAGCCGGCGGGCACCTGAACACCGGGTTCCACGCTCTGGGTATCCACCACAACAGAGGATGCATCGCGGTAGGAACCGGTTCGGCTGAAATTAAGACCTGCAGCTGTGAGCATCTGTTGGGCGATGCCAGCCGTATAGCCGCGCACATCCGGAACTGTGACCAGATTTGTTGTACTGTTATCCGCTTCGGTGTACAGCAGCACGGTCGAGCCCTGCCGCAGCGAAGTGCCCGCTGTGGGGAACTGCGCCACAACATGAGTACCGCCGCCGATCACCGTGGCGCTGAGACCCTTTTTCTGTAAAGTGACCTGTGCCGCTGTGACGCTGGAACCCTTGCAGTACGGAGCGCTGACCTCTACGCTGCCCATCTCGGACTGGCTGTAGGATGCTTCCACCCCCAGATAAGGCAGCACATCGTTCATCACGGAGCCGACGACCGGTGCGGAAAGCTGACCGCCGTAATAAGAGTAGCTGTCCGGCTCATCCAGAACCACAAGCACAGCGATCTTGGGATCGTCCGCCGGTGCAACGCCGACAAAGGAAGCGATATAAACCTCCTGACCTTCCGCCTGTGCCTTATCCAGCTTCTGACTGGTACCGGATTTGCCTCCCACACGATAGCCCAGAACATACGCCATGTTGCCGGGGCCGTTGCTGACGGTCTCCTCCAGAATATCGCGCAGCGCGACGGAGACATCCTCGCTGACCACCTGACGGCCGGGCTCTGCGACCAGATCCTGCACGATCTCACCCTCGGCATTGACGATCTTGCTGACCACATGGGGATGCACCAGATAGCCGCCGTTGACAGAAGCCGCCACGGCCGTGATCATCTGGATGGGGGTGATTTTATTACTCTGACCGAAGGAGCAGCTTGCCAGCTCCACGGGTCCCATGGTTTTGGCAGTATAAACAAGACTGCGGCTTTCACCGGGCAGATCGATGCCGGTGCGCTGGGTCAGACCGAAAGCATTGACATAGTCGCAGAACGACTCGATCCCCATACGCTGACCGATCTGGATAAATGACGGGTTGCAGGAGTTGAGCAGCGCGCCGCCGAAGGAAAGCACGCCGTGACCTGCGCCGTGGGCGCAGCGCATACGGACACCCTCCACCGTGATGGCACCGGCACAGTTGAAGCTGGATTTCAGAGACACCACACCGGAATCCAGCGCGGAGGCTGCGGTAACGATCTTGAATACCGAACCGGGCTCGTAAAGATCGGAGACCGCCTTATTACGCCACTGCGCCTCACGGGCGATCATCAGCGCATTGCTGCGCTCATCGCCGGAAAGTGCATTGACAGAGGCCATGACATTGCTGTCCACAATGGTGAACGGATCGTTCAGATCATAATCCGGAATGGTAGCCATGGCAAGGATGGCGCCGGTCTCCACATCCATTACAATGCCGACGCCCTTTTCACGCACATTGTGAAAAGTCACCGCCTGCTCCAGATACTTTTCCAGATAGTGCTGAATGACTTCATCCACCGTCAGCACCAGCGAATAGCCATCGGTCGCCGGATAGGAGGTGGAATACTCATAGGCCATATCCTCGCCCCAGCCGTCCTTGGCACTGATCACACGCCCGTCGGTGCCGCTGAGTTCCTCATCATAATAGAGTTCCACGCCGGAAAGGCCCTGATTGTCGTTGCCTACAAAGCCGATGATATTGGAGGCAAAAGCTCCGTAGGGATAATAGCGCTTGGAGGACTGCTCATAGCTGACACCTGGCAATTTGCGCGCAGCGATCTCGGCGCGCAGGGCATCGGCGGTGGTTTTATCCACCTGCCGCTTCACCATATAATAGGCGCTTTCGTGATTGGAGAGCTTCTCCAACACGGTTTCGCGATCCAGCCCTTCCAGAACACCGCACAGCGCATCCGCCATGCTTGTGATGTTCTTCTGCGTTTCCTCTTCGTCATCCTTTTCATACAGAGCCTCGGGCGAGACCACAATGTTCCAGACTGTGGCGCTGGAGGCCAGCACCTTCATATTGCAATCGTAAATCGTACCGCGGTTTGCGGTGATCGCGGTATCGCGCAGCTGCTGATTGAGCACTTTCTGTGTGTAGTGCTCATACTGATCCACCTGAAGATACCACAGACGGGCAACCACCACACCCACCAATAATAGAAAAACGCCTGCCAGAACGCAGATACGCACACGGGCTTCCGAAATGCGGCTGTTGGGCGCATGGGAGGCCGGCGGCGTATCGGCACGGGCAGCGGTGTCCTGTTGCTGTTGTTTCATCTTTTTCTGCATAGGCATTCTCCCGCCCGGATCAGAAGATCCGGGCGTCCGTTTTCTGAAAAGTCACATCAAAGGGTATGTATTCAACCGCGGATATAGACCAGCAGTTCATCCAGCTTCGCCTGCATCTGCGACCAGTATTTGGCAAAACCGGCCTCGGCGATCTCCAGACGGTTCTCCTCCGTCAGCGTCACATAGGTCACCTGACTTTTATCCGTCTTGACCATACCCAGCTCACGGCTGACATATTCCTCGATGTTACCCAATGTGGCATCGCTTTCCAGCTGATAGTTCAGCTGATCGTACACGCTCTGCTCCTCCACAAGAGTCTGCTCCAGCTGCGTGATCTCATCGGACAGCGCCGTCTTGCGGGTCTGGCTGTACAGAACGCTGACGGTCAGCGCAAGAATCAGTGCACAGGAGACTACGCGCTCCACCCAGCGCAGTGCCTGACGGCGTTTTTCCTGCGCAGCATTTTTATTTTCAACCACACGCAGCGTATTGAACTGTGCTGTTTCAAAGCGGGCCAGATCGTACGCCTGAGCGTTTTTATCCTGCATAACAAATCCTTCCTTTGCCGGGGGCAATTATTACATATTCTTCCGTTATCAAAGCTTTTCGATAACTCGCAGTTTGGCCGAACGGCTGCGGCGGTTTTCCGCCTGTTCGTTCGCATCTGCCACCAGTGGCTTGCGGGTGACAGCCACGGCTTTAGCCTTGCCGCCGCACACGCATACCGGATATTCCGGCGGGCAGGTACAGGCGGTGCACCAGTCACGGAATTTCTGTTTGACGAGCCTGTCCTCCAGCGAATGGAATGTGAGAATTGCAAAGCGCCCGCCGGGGGCAAGCCTTTCAAAAATCACATCCAGACCCTCACTGAGGGCATCCAGCTCACCGTTAACCGCGATGCGGATCGCCTGAAAACTGCGGCGGCTGGGATTTTTCTCCTTGCGGCGCACCGCAGGCGGCAGCGCGGAAGCGATGATCTCGGCCAGCCTTCCGGTGGTGAGGATCGGCTCCAGCGCACGGGCGTGAACGATCTTGCCGGCGATAGCCCATGCATAGGGCTCCTCGCCGTATTCCCGCAGGATGCGGGCAAGTTCTTCGCGGTCAAGGGTGTTCACCAGATCGGCTGCAGTTGGGCCGGCCTGACTCATGCGCATATCCAGCGGCGCATCGGTGTTATAGCTGAAACCACGGCTGCCGGTATCCAACTGGTGAGAGGATACGCCCAGATCCAGCAGGCAGCCGTCGATGGCTTCGATACCGAGCGAATCCAGCGCGGTATCGGCATAGCGGAAATTGGTGTGCACCACTGTAGCGGGCAGCCCCGCCAAACGGGCGGTAGCAACGGTAACGGCATCCGGATCCTGATCCAGCGCGACCAGCCGGCCGGTGGTCAGGCAGGAGGCAATGGCTTTTGAATGACCTGCGCCGCCGGCAGTTCCGTCCATATATATGCCGTCGGGACGAATGTTCAGGCCGTCCAGACAGGCCTGCAGCAGAATAGGCACATGTTCAAAGTGAATTTCCTGTGCGCCAGCTGCTGCGGTGTTGATATCGTTGCTCATCAGAAATCCAGTTCCTCCATCGTTTCGGTGATCGGCAGATCTGCCAGATCCTCCTGCTGCTTGCGGAGCCATGCATCCGGCTCCCAGATCTCGGCATAGCTGCCGACGCCGATGACCACCGCATCCTTTTCGATGCCGGCATGGGTGCGCAGCGGTGCGGGCACCAGAACGCGGCCAAGCTTATCCGGCGTGACCTTTGCAAGGCCGGAGTACAGAAACCGGCGGATATCGCGGGTCTTGACCAGACCCTTGCCGGCCAGGATCTCTTCGATACGCTTGAGCTGGTCCAGAGGAAGAACGATGATACAGCCATCCAGCCAGCGGGTGATGATAAATTCTGCGCCAAGCTCTTCACGGAAGCGCGCAGGGATGCTCAGCCGGCTCTTGTCGTCCATCGTGCAGTTGTATTCGCCAAAGAACACGGCAGCCTTCCCCCTTTCCGCAGTTTTCAACAGGACGCGCTTTGCTTCGACATCGGTGGCTGCGGGTTTTGCCGTATCGGCGTTGAGAGTTTTCCACTCTTTCAACCGAGTTTTCCACAGTTTACCACATCTTCCCACCTATACGTTACTATTATAAGGTATTCTTCCCACAAATGCAATGCTTTTCCAGTGAAAAATCTAAAAAAAATGCGGGATTTTTTTGGGAAATCGCAGCAAAAAACGCCCTTTCGGAGAACCTCCGAAAGGGCGCAAAAAACGGGGTGTCAGCCAGCCGCAGAAAGCCCCGCGAACAGACCGGAGGTGCCGTCAAACAGCTGGAACGGGTCGATACTCTGGCTGCCGATCTTCACCTCATAATGCAGGTGCGGGCCGGTGGAATAGCCGGTGGTACCCACCTCGGCGATCTTCTGCCCGGTGGCAACAGTATCACCCGCCGCCACATCGATGCTGTTCATGTGGTAGAACATACTTTTGACACCGCCGCCGTGGGCGATGACAATGGTATAGCCGGTGAGTTGCAGATAATCGGCAAACAGTACCACACCGTTTTGCGGCGCGCTGATGGGCGTGCCCAGCGCACAGGCCATATCAATGCCGCTGTGCCGCTCGCTGTATTTGCCGTTGGTGTAGCGCCACAGGCCGTACTGGGTAGTCAGCCTGTAACCGGTGACAGGCTCGATGAAGGCGCCGTCCCAGTGACGCTCGTTATCCGTCAGTTCGTACAGCGGGTAGATGGCGGCGCGGTACTCCGTGCTGGCGGCAGCGGAATTCCATGTGCTGTCCGCCACAGACTGAGAGATGGTCATGTGCTGCACGGTGAAATCCCGTTTTTCCACCTGTACGGAAAGGGTGTGCGCCGTATCGCCCACCGTCACCTCGATGGGCCAGGCGCCCACGCCGCGGTTGTATGCCACCGGCACATACGCACCGTAGCTGCCCGGGGTATCCAGCGGGACAAAATCGCACAGACCAAGCTCGGTGGAAAGCGACATCGGTTCGCCGAAAATATTGCCGCTGACCAGCACGGCCACCACATCACCCTGCGCCGCCGTTTCGGTACTGAGTGTCACTGTGGGCTGCACATCCAGCATCACCTGAAATTCATAGGTAAACGAGGCCCGGCCTTCTCCCGTCTGCTGCCGCAGGGTAAGGGTACAGACATCTGTGCCGTTGGCCGCAAAGGTACGGGTATAGCTTTGCTGCACCGCACCGTCAAACACCTTTATTCCTTCCGGATCTGTCACGGTCAAATGGGCATCATAGCCCTCCGGCAGCTGCAGCGTCCATTCCGGCACAGTTGTCTGCAGCGGCTCGTGCCGGGGCTCTATGGAGGCTGTTACGGCACAGTGCGCATACTGCGGCAGGCGACTTTGCACAAAATCGTACAGTGCGTTCTCCGGCAGCAGGGGGTCCGTGAAAATCACTTTCTCCGCGCCGGTCGGCATCAGGTCGGTATCCAGCACTGTCGGCACGGGCGCCGCAAACACCGGATCCTTCGGGGAATGCACCTGCTGCAGGCTTTGCTGTGCAGTCTGCCAGACACGCTCCACCTCTGCCGCAGCGCGGAACAGCGTGATCATCCCCAGCACCGCCACCAGAAGGATCAGGCAAAGCAGTGCCTGTACTGTTTTCCAGAGCTTTGTTTTCATCGAAACCTCCATTGGATACATCTTTTCTGTACTTGCTGCCAACTTTATTATATATGAAACTGCCGGTTTTGTGAATAACCTTCATGCATTCTCCGGATAAATAATTCCCGCACCGAACGCCGCTGACAGTATTCCATACTTTCTATTGCCAACACAGCAAAAATAGAGTAAAATAAAATATGACCAATTTATGAACAATGAGGATCGAATATGAAGATCAGAAGAAAAAAAGCCACCTGCGAGCAGGCTCTTTCCATCAAGGCACCGCCGCACAGGCGTCCGCGCAGGCCGCATATTCTTTTCACCACGCTGGTGCACATTCTTTCACTGCCGGATCTGTGGGCGACCCGCTTCACCTTTACCAAACACCGGATGGAGGCTGCCGGCAAAGGGCCTTATCTGATTCTGATGAATCACTCCAGCTTTCTGGATCTGAAGATCGCCTCCCGCATCTTCTGGCCCATGCCCTATGGCATCGTCTGCACCACGGACGGCTTTGTGGGTAAGGGCTGGCTGATGCGGCTGCTGGGTTGCATTCCCACCCAGAAATTCGTCACCGATCTTTCGCTGGTGATGGATATGCTGCATGCGCTGCACAAAAACAAGACCAGCGTACTGATGTTTCCGGAGGCCGGCTACAGCTTCGACGGCTGTGCCACCGCACTGCCGCGCCGACTGGGCACGCTGATCAAAAAGCTGGATGTGCCCGTGGTGACGGTGATCACCGACGGTGCATTTCTGCGCGATCCGCTGTATAACGGTCTGCAGCTGCGCAAAACCCGGGTCAGCGCACAGGTGAGCTGTCTTTTTACCAAAGAAGAGATCGCCCGCCTGCCTGTGGATGAGCTCGATCGCCGTCTGGATGAGGTCTTTCAGTTTGACAATTTTGCGGAGCAATACAAAAACAAAGTGGAGATCCGGGAGAAATTCCGTGCAGACGGACTGGACCGTATCCTGTACCGCTGTCCCTCCTGCGGTACCGAGGGCTGCACAGAAGGCAAGGGAATCTTACTGCGCTGCAAGCACTGCGGCAAGGAATATGAGCTGACCACGCTGGGCCGGATGCGTGCGCTGGAGGGTGAAACCGAATTCCCCCACATTCCCGACTGGTTCAACTGGCAGCGCAGCTGTGTCGCCGAAGAAATCCGTCGCGGTGAATACCGCATGGAGCTGGATGTGACTATCGGCATCCTCGCCGACACCAAAGCCCTGTATATGGTAGGCAAGGGCAGGCTTCTCCACAATGAAAACGGTTTTACTCTGACAAGCTGCGACGGCAAGCTGCACTACACGCAGCCCTCCACTGCCTGTCACACACTGAATTCGGATTTTTACTGGTATGAGATCGGCGATGTCATCGGCATCGGCAATAAGGAACGACTGTATTACTGTTTTCCCGAGCAGCGCAATGTGGTCACAAAAGCCCGCCTCGCCGCCGAGGAACTTTACAAGCTGAAAAAGCCGGCGAAATGACATCCTTTCGCCAGAGTAACCTCTTCCGCCGCAGCCTGTGCTGCGGCGGTTGTTCTTTTGTATATTTCATTTTGAATGATTGACTTTTTCTGCCGGCTGAGCTATTCTAAACACAAGCAAATCTTTCTTTGAAAGGAGCGCTCCACTATGTCGACCCGTTATCTTCCCGAGAACCTTGCCTTTACGGCATCCGACCTGCCTTTTGTCTGCAACCGGCCTTTGTTTTGTGCCAATTCCCCCACCTCGGTGCTGGCGGGCGATCGCCCCCTGCTTCGGCTGATCCGCTACGGCACGCTGCTGGGCACCCTGCGTCTCTGGCTGGAAACCGACAGCGGCATCCGCTATCTGGATGAGTTCTCCTCGATCAAATTCACATACCGTGCCAATCTGGCACAGTGGGAGCTGCGCGATCCGCAGTGTCCCGGGCTGATCCGCATAAGCACCGGTGCACCCGCGGACACCGAGGGTTTTGCCGTGCACCTCGAAGCAGATGCTCCCGTACAGGTCTGCTGGCGCTTCGGCGGCATTCACACCTTCGAAGAGTCCCATTGGAATCTCACCTGCCATGATCCCGAGGTCATCGGCTATGCCGACACCCCTGCAGAGTGGTATGCCGGCAACACAGTCACCTGTGAAGAAGGCCTTTTCACGCTGAAAGCCACCAACGGCAGCGAGGGCAGCGGCGTGATGGATATCAACGGAGCTTCGGCCCGGACTTCCACATCGGACAGCACTGTTTTTCTGCGCTGCAGTCAGTCCGCCGCCATCGACAGCTCTCTGCACTGCGTCTGCGGCAAACTGACCCTGGCCCCGGATGCCGATGGCTGGATCGCCGCCGGCCGTACCGTGCCGGAGGAGCCGCAGCAGGCATTTCTTTCCGCGCTGCGCCGCCATGAGCAGCTGTCGAACATCTTCGTCAGCCGTACGCCGGATGCCTATCTGGATACGGATATGGCGTCGGTCTCCGCCGAGATCGACGGTGCATGGTACGGGCAGTATACCGTGCACTCCAACCAGTCGTGGAATGCGCCGTATCTGGGCTGGTGCAACCGCTTCGGCAATATGCTGGGCGGCTGGATCGACCGCGTGGTCACCGAGGTGGAATACTACTGCGGGTTCATCAACAAAACAAACGATCTGCGCAGCGGTGACGGCGACCCGGATCTGCGTTACACGGAAGCCGGCCCGAATTCCCGTTTTTACGGCATCGGCCATGTGGATCAGCATCAGTTTATGTACAATATGCAGACACAGTTCTTTGATCAGGCTGTCTTTGCGTGGCGTATGACCAACGATCCGCGCCTGAGCAAGCTGCTGCGCGAGGCACTGGAATACCACACGCTGTGGCAGGACGAGTGCTTTGATTCCGACAACGACGGTCTGTACGAAAGCTATATCAACACTTGGCCCACCGACAGTGTCTGGTACAACGGCGGCGGCAGCTGTGAAGAAACCTGCTATGCCTACCGCGCCCATCAGGCAGCGCTGGAGCTGGCCGAAGCTGCCGGCGACACCGCCGCAGCCGAGCGACACAGGAGCCGGCTTGCGCTGATCATGGACGGATTCAAAAACAAGCTTTGGCTGAAGGATGCGGGTTACCCCGCCATGTATGTCGAGGACGGCGGGCACGCCCGTGCACACCGCTCCGCATGGCTCTATAACAGTTTCATGCCGGTGGATATGGATATGGTGGATGAGTTCGAGGCGGCCATGTGTCTGGATTATCCCCGCTGGGCGCTGGAGAATGTATGTGAACCCACCGGCGGAAAACAGTTGTGGATTTCCAACTGGGTGCCTGCCATCTGGTCCGTCCGCCAAAAATCCGACGGAGAAAACTTCCAGCAGGCATACGCCTGTTTCAAGGCCGGCTTCGCACGCGAGGGATATGAACTTCTGACCGGCGCACTGCATGCAGGCGGCTTTGGCGCTCCCTTCGATCCCGCCGATCCCGAGCCCTTCAAGCCCTGCTCCACCGCTTCGGAGGGTGCTTCGCTTCTGGCACGCGCTGTCATCTGCGGTCTGCACGGTTACCGGCCCGATATGCCCAATGACCGCGCGGTCATCACTCCGCAGTATCCGCAGGATTGGGATCACGCCTCCCTTGACACCTCTTATTTCCACTGCAGCTACCGCCGCAGCGGAGACACCGTCAGCTACAGCTTCCGCATGGCGCAGCCGGTCGGTCACCTTGAGCTGGTCTTCCCGCTGTATGCCGATGGTATCACCGGTCTGACAGGCGCCTCCTCTTACAGCATTCTCCCCGGTTTCGGCGGCAGAAAGCTTTGCCTGACACTTACCGACACCGACAGCGGCGAGATCCGCTTCACTCTGGTCAATCCCTCCGCAGCCGTTGAAGCACTGGAATTTGCCTGTGCCCCGGGTGATACCGTTGCCGTTGCGCTGGCCGGTGTGACCGCTGTATACGACCCGCAGGAGATCCTCTCCGCACACAGCATTATAGACACCGGGGCATCACTGCAGCTGCGCAAAGACATGGACGGCGAACACACCGTTTTCCTGAAATGCGGCGATGGTGATGAGACCTGGTGGCAGATCGTCCATCTGCAGCTTTCCGCTACAGCCGAAGAGCTTGCTCATAAAGCACGCACCGCCCCCGATCTTACCGGCAGCAGCTATCTGCCGCTGGAAGTGAAGCAGCTGACCGATGATGTCCGCACCATCTTCCGTCAGAATTATTATACCCCGCGGGATCACATTCATCTTTCCGTGGGTGCAGATGGCTACAGCCCGTGGACCTTCTCTCACTGGAAGCTTTCCATACCAGAGATCGCCCTTGATGCCGCCGGAACTACCGTCACCGACCGGGACGGTGCGCCCTACCGCATTGGCAGTCTGTCCAATAATATCGCCTTTACTTCTCTGTATCCCAACTGGCCCGATTCTGTAACGGTTCCCGTGGATCGCTGCGCCCGCGCTGTCAAGGCGCTTGTCTGCGGCTCCACCAACCCGATGCAGATCGCAATCGCCAACGCAGTGCTCCGTTTCCGCTACAGTGACGGCAGCGAAGAGACACTGGAACTGGTCAATCCGGATAACTTCTGGTCTTTGTGTGCTTACGAAGGCGCCCCCAGCGAAAAGGGTCAGGGTACAGTGAACGATTACAGCTATGAGCACGATGCGTTCTGCCTGCCGGAAACCCCGCCGGATACGGTTGAACTCGGTCACCAATGCCGTGCGGTATCCCTGACATGGCAGCTCGCTGAAGGCAAAAAGCTGGAGTCGGTCACGCTCGAAACACTCTCGCAGGAGATCGTGGTCGGCCTGATGGCTCTGACGCTTGTCGATCCAGCGGAATAAGCAGTATTCCGAACGCAAAAAGGAGCTGTTGCAAAATTGCAGCAGCTCCTTTAAATTTCCACGGAATTTACACGCGAAACAAAATTCGCGTGTGTGGCGTGTTGTAAAATTTCCATTTTGCAACACGCCCTTTTCATCATTTCTTCAGCGCTTTCTCCTTCGCATACCGGAAAACACCCACAACCGCCGAGACGATCGCCACCGATTCATACACGATCCCGCCGATGGAAAGCACAAAGCAATCGTATATCAACACCATCGGCGATGTGACCAGAATACTCTTGCGAATGTTCTGCGGATCGGAGAAGGACATACAGTAAGAGTTGATGATCAGACCAAGCACTGCAAAAACAGAGTACCAGCTCTGCCACGACACAATGCCAACAATACCCATCACAACAGAAAAAATAACAGCCCAATACCGCTTCACAGGGCCCTTCTTTCCCAGCTGATAATAGGTCAGATTCCGGATCACGGAAATCACATTCAACGCCATACCGGAGTATGCACCGATCATCAGATAGTGCAGCACAAAGCAAACCGCCGTTGCAAATTGTACAAACACCAATTTATCCCGGGATTTCATCTGATAGGAAAGAAAACCAAGTGCGATCGCCACAATTCCAAGAAGCTGACCGATGATATACACGATTTGATCCATTATATTCTGTACCCTTTCATTTCGTTAATTATGTATCCTTTGCAATACACCTTCTGCACCTCGGCCTCCCCGGCAGCTGAGGTCCCGGGGAAAGCCGAAGGAAATCCGCAAAGATGCTTCTCTTCGGTCAATATTCCAGATTCATTTCCACCGCATGTTCTCCGTTCACATAAAGTGTCAGAACAGATTTCAATTCATCCGACGCAGCCATTTCAACTATTTGAAAGGAAAAATACTCATAGAATTTCTTCCGGATATGTTCATCCCACAAAAACTCGACCTCATCGCAATCAAAAACCACTTCCGGTGAATGCAAGCTTAATCTAATCCGGGACTCCCGATCCACATCAAACACCTCTTCGCTTGTGACCACTCTTTCGTTTTCTGTATTTGATGCGATCAGCTTGGTGATGTCCTCTCTGTTGGACCGTGTTGCAAAATACACATTCAGCCGACTGCCTGCAGCCGGTTCTTTTCCGGTTCCAACGCACAATACAACCTTCTCGTCAAAACCGAGCGTGTTCTCATTGGCAATATCGCTTTGCCTGACAACGGAAACCGGCGGCAGTTTTTTGAGGAACTCTTTCGGCGCATCCGTCCGTGCCGCTCCCTGTTCCCCACCTTCACTTTCCACCCTTTTCTTTTCAGCTGCAATTGCCGGCTCTGCGCTTTTCTCCTTTTTCCCAAACAGCATAGCGTACAATCTTGCAGCGGCATTTCTTCTCCTATATCGCGTATTTAACCTCTCGATATTATCCAAATCTCTCATCAGCTCCGCAGCCGACTGATAGCGCCGCTCAGGATCCAGCTGCATACATTTATTGATGATGTACTCAAAACCATGAGAAAGCTCCGGATTCAGCCGCCGCAGCTGCCACTTCTCATCCCCCGCCTGAGTCGGATTTCGACCCGTTACCAAATATCCCAATGTAACACCCAGTGCGTAAATATCTGTCCTCTGATCGGTTTGCCCCATGCCTCCGAACTGCTCCGGTGCAGCATAGCCCATTGTACCCAGACAGACCGTATCTCCCACACTTTCCTGCTTATACTCTCTCGCTATACCAAAATCAACAAGAGTCAACCGCCCGTTCGGTCGAAGCATTATATTTGCCGGCTTTATATCCCGGTAAATAACCGCCGGATTTCTGGTATGAAGATAATTCAAGATATCACAAAGCTGCTTCGCCCACTCTATCACCAGCGACTCATCCTGAGCCCCCTTTTGGTTCATTACTGTTTCCAAAGGGGAGCCTTCAATATAATCCATGACAATGATAAACGAGTCATCGGTATCGATCACATCCGCAATTTTAGGCAAATCCGGATGATCAAAGGATCTCAAAAGGTCAAATTCATAAATCAGGCTCTGCTTTTTCAGTTCAAAATCTCTCCCAAGATTTCCAACGCGATCTTTTTGAATGGCCTTTATCGCCCACGGTTTATTCAACCGCAAGTCCAATACCAAATAGACAGCACTCATGCCGCCTTGACCGATTTTGTTCAGGACCTCATATCTCTCACCGATCAAGGATCCTTTTGAAAACATATCTTCAGAAAAATGGCGGTTAAAATTCCGGATCACATCATCTTCGCTCTTTAACCGTTTACAGATTGATGCAACCAGTTCTTTCAGATCGTATGAAACCTGACACCGTCTGAGCTCCATCGGAAGTCTGTCCACGGGAACATCCCGGGTAATATAGCTGAACATCGCGCTTTTGGCTCTGGCCTTATGCCCGTTCAGCATTTCCCCATGAAAGGACTCGCGCTCATATTCCATCCATTCCGATTCGAAATGCTCAATCCTTGTTCCGACCGCAACAAAAATGGAACACTGCTCAATCGCCTCTCTGATCATTCTGCCAAAACGGTGCTCGCCTTTTTCAACAATTGACCGGCTGCTGAAGAAGGCCTCGATGCCACTCTCTTTTAACGCCCGATACAGTTCCTCCGCCATATAAAAATCCCGTGTACGAGCCCCTTTATCATCGGTATTCTTATATGAGATAAACACATCAAAAGCCATCTGCGCTGCCCTCTTTTCACCGAAGCTCATTCCAACGACCAAAAACAAAGCTACTCTGTTTCAGCAAGGATCAAAGCAATCTCCACAGCCGTCAAATGAACCTGTTCCCGCACTTTTTCAACCAATGCATCGAGTTTCTTTTTATTCGCCAGCAACAGCTGCACAGCTTCTGCCAGCTGTTCTCTCAAAATTCGATTCTTGGCAGCCCTGCCGCCCTCAAATACAGCATCTTTTTCCGCTGCATCGCTTTGAACAACTGCAGGACCAAATAGATCATCCATTCCGTAAGTGAACAAAATCTTCCCGGCTATATCAGTCGCAGCTGCCAAATCGGTACAAGCAAGGGTCGAAAGCCCCTCCCGTTCACCATAATATACAATTTCTGCGGCTCTGCCGCCCAAATAGACCCGAATCCACGCCAGCATTTCATCCAGTGTGTAAATAACCTTTTTATTCATCTCTGCATGCTGCATACAATCGGTCGGATCACCATATGCTGCTACCGTCATCTGAACGGGGATGAATCCGTAAAGCCAGCATAGAACCGCATGCCCGGATTCATGTTTTGCAAATCTTTCAAGCTGGGTATCGTCCCATTTCTCATAAAAACAGCCTGCGTTTTCGCTGTTTGCCGCACCGGAAAAATCATGCTCGGTATAAAGTTTCGGAGAATTCTGCATAACAGGGGCTTTCTCTCCCGTCTCTTCAAACAATTCATCCAATTTGCGGGAAAGGGTTGATGCAATTTCACTATTTAAAGTATCACATTTTAGATCTGACATCGCTTTCGTTCCCAAACCTTTCAACAGCATTCTTTTCATTTCCGGCAACAGATTGTCAATATTATTCATGATACTTCGACTTCCCGAACTTGTCAAGACAAATCAAAAGTCGCAGAAAAACAAAAGGACCTGAATGCAAAAGCATTCAGGTCCTTTTGGCTGCCCCTGTCAGACTCGAACTGACGACACTCGGATTAACAGTCCGATGCTCTACCGACTGAGCTAAGGGGCAATACTCTTTAAACAGGCTACACCA
>JAFUNR010000052.1 GCA_017472965.1 Oscillospiraceae bacterium
TTGACGGCAAGTGCCCCGACTGCGGCCGCGAGGTGCAGGATGCCGAGGAGGACGCCTACTTCTTCCGTCTGAGCAAGTACGCCGGCCGCGTGCAGGATCTGCTGGAGAACACCGATTTTCTGCAGCCCCGCAGCCGCGTCAACGAGATGGTCAACAACTTCATCAAGCCCGGTCTGGAGGATCTGTGCGTCTCCCGCACCAGCTTCACCTGGGGCGTGCCTGTGGATTTCGATCCGGGTCATGTGGTCTATGTGTGGATCGATGCGCTGTTCAACTATATGACCGCGCTGGGCTTTGAAAACGACAAGTACGACGATCTGGCCAAATTCTGGCCCGCCGACGTCCACTTTGTGGGCAAGGAGATCGTCCGTTTCCACTCCATCATCTGGCCCGCCATGCTGATGAGTCTGGATCTGCCTCTGCCCAAAAAGGTTTTCGGTCACGGCTGGCTGAATTTCAACGGCGAAAAGATGAGCAAATCCCGCGGCAATGTGGTGGATCCCTATGTGCTGGCCGAGCGCTTCGGCGTGGATGCGCTGCGCTTCTTCCTGCTGCGCACCTTCCCCTTCGGCTCCGACGGCAACTTCACCAACGAGATGCTGATCTCCACCATCAATGTGGATCTGGCCAACGATCTGGGCAATCTGGTCTCCCGCACCGTCGCTATGGCACAGAAGTATTTTGGTGAGCGCCTGCCCGCCGAACAGCTGGCCAATGAGGAGCTGGATGCCGAGCTGACCGGTATGGTCAGCGGCCTGCGTACCCGTGTGGAGGAGCAGATGGAGCAGTTTGCCTTCCAGAACGCTCTGGCCGAGATCTTCAAGGTCATCTCCCGTGCCAACAAGTATATCGATGAGAACGCCCCGTGGGTGCTGGCCAAGGATCCCGCCAACAACCCGCGTCTGGCCCGCGTGCTGTACAACCTGCTGGAGAGCGTGCGTGTCTGTGCCGGTCTGCTCAGTCCCTTCATGCCCGACACCAGCGCCGAGATCGCCGTGCGTCTGGGCGGCGCCGCCATGGATTGGGAGTCTCTGGGCGTCTGGGGCGTGCTGCCCGCCGATGTGGCCACCGTCACCGGCCCCGCGCTGTTCCCCCGCATCGATGTGGAGAAGGAGCTGGCCGCTCTGGAAGAGCTGAGCAAGGCCGCTGCCGCCGAGGCTCTGCCCGCCGTCGAGATCGAGCCCTATGAGAATATCGCCGTCAGCTTTGACGATTTCTGCAAGTGCGATCTGCGTGTGGTCAAGGTCAAGGACTGCAAGCCTGTCAAGAAGAGCGACAAGCTGCTGTGCTTTACGCTGGATGACGGCACCGGTCTGGACCGCCAGATCCTTTCCGGCATCGCCAAGTTCTATAAGCCCGAGGAGCTGGTGGGCAAGACCCTTGCCGCCATCGTCAACCTGCCCCCGCGCAAGATGATGGGCCAGATGAGCTGCGGTATGCTGCTGTCCGCCGTGCACACCGAAAAGGGCGAGGAGAAGCTGAATCTGGTCATGCTGAACGATGCCATCCCCGCCGGCGCCAAGCTGTGCTGATAACGGAATAACAGAGTAAAACGCAAAACGCGGCGCCCCCTGTGCACGGGAGCGCTGCGTTTGATATTGGAGCAAAAACGATGACTGCAAAAATTTTCGACAGCCACGCCCATTACAATGACGGGCGTTTCGACTCCGACCGGGAGCAGCTGCTGGGTGAGCTGTTCGCCGGGCCGGTCTCCCATATCCTCAACTGCGGCATCACCTATGCGGATTCGGTGCAATGTCTGGAGCTTGCCCGGCAGTGGCCGGGGATGTACGCCGCCGCCGGTATCCACCCCGAAAATGTGGAGGAATCCGTGCCGGAGGATCTGCAGCGGCTCAGGGCTCTGTGGGCCGATCCCAGAGTCGTGGCCGTCGGCGAGATCGGGCTTGACTATCACTGGGACACCCCCCGCGATCTGCAGCACTTTTATTTTGAAGAGCAGCTGAAGCTGGCGAAGGAGCTGGATATGCCGGTGGTCATCCATGACCGCGAGGCTCATGCCGACACCATGGAGCTGGTGCGCAGATACCGTCCCCGCGGTGTGATGCACTGTTTTTCCGGCAGCGCCGAAATGGCAAGGGAGCTGGCGGATATGGGGATGTATGTGGGCTTTACCGGCGTGGTCACCTTTGCAAACGCCCGCCGCCCGCTGGAGGCCGTGGCAGCTGTGCCGCCCCGGCTGCTTCTGGTGGAGACCGATTGCCCCTATATGGCGCCGGTGCCCAACCGGGGCCGCCGCTGTGACAGCGGCATGATCCAATACACCGCTGCCGCCATGGCCGCCGTGCACGGCATGAGCGCTGAAGAGATGATCGCACAGACCGCGGAAAACGCGGCAGAGCTGTTCGGTATTACACTGTAACGGCAAAACGCCCGAAAGGATACAACAAGGACTTGCGAAGGAGACATAGCTATGCATGAAGCTACTGCACTGCGGGAACGGCTGGGAGGTTTTCTGAAAGGGATCTGTCATCCCGGGAAGGAGTATGCACTGCTGAAGGGCGCCGGCTTTGGCTGGGTGCGCCGGGATGTGCCGTATCCCTTTGATGAAAACGGCAGGCCTTCACCGGCCCACCGGCATTTTCTTGCCGAAACGGAAGCATATGCCAAAAACAGTCTGCGTTGCACTCTGATCACCCCTTACGCTGCCGATTTTATCGCTCACGGCATCGACCCCCGTACACCGGAAGGTCAAAAGCAAACCGAGAAACTTTGTGCCTTTCTTGCGCGGGCGTACCGTCCGTATGCTCCCTGTTGGCAGGCCACCAACGAACAGTTCAACCCGCACTTCCGTGCTCCCCTCACCGCCGAAGAAAGCCGGAATTTCATCATCGCCTGCCTGCGTGGTCTGCGGACGGGGGATCCCGATGCCGTCATCGGGCACAATTCGGTGCAGGATGCTGGTTTGTGGGATGATTTTGTGCGGGAAATCGATGCCGCCTGCGACTGCGATTACACCGGCCTCGACCTATACAACGGCAGTTGGACCGACGGTGGCCCCGAAACCTATATTGAAAAAATCCGCCAGGTGTATGAGCTGTGTCAAAAGCCGGTCGTTTTAATGGAATTCGGTTTTGCCTCCGCCGGAAAAAACGCCAGCCCGGATTTTCACGAGGCATACGATTACATTCACGAAAAAGGCTTCCGTGATCTGGAGGACATCTTCGCTCGCAGCGAAGAATACATCGAAACCCTACCCTGTGAACCTTTGAAGGCGATGGCGCACAGCTGCGCGCCGCAGGATGTGCCGCAGCAGCTATACAACAGCTTCCCCCATGTGATGAAAATGTGGTTTGCACCGCAGGTGTTCCCGCATACGGAGGACGGACAGGCGCAGTTTTACGAAGAACTGCTTCCGCTGCTGCTGGATTGCCCGCAGCTTGCGGGCGCCATTCTCTACTGCTGGCAGGACGCCCCCTACTGCGGCTTTTGCGGCGCTGCCGATTGTCCCTGTGAGACTGCGTGGGGACTGCTGCGAACCGACGGCACGCCGAAAAAGGCCTACGACACGGTACGGCGATGCTTCGCTGTGTAAGAGCGGAGGACAGCTTTTTCCGGTGGCTGACGGCAAATGTACCATTTTCCGCCGCAAACAGCCGCGGGTAATCGTCATTTTGATCGCTTGCATTTTTTGCGCTTCTGTGGTATACTATGTTACTGTAAGAATATGCTTGTGAAGGAGAGTGAGCCGCAAGGCTCGCTCTCTTGTCTTTGTAAGGCGCTTTTCACACAGCAGTGAAAGAAACAGGAGAGAAGAAACAACATGGCAAAATACCAAAAGCGCAATACCGTGGCAGAGGTGGAAGAGCTTGTCACCCCCACGCTGGAGCAGCTGGGCTTTGCGGTGTGGGATGTCCGCTTTGAGAAGGAAGGCCCCAACTGGTTCCTGCGCATCCTCATCGACCGCGCCGACGGCAGCACCATGGATACCGATGCCTGCGAGCTGGCTTCCCGCGCGGTGGATCCCATCATCGATGAAGCCGATCCCATCGAGCAGAGCTATTATCTGGAGGTCGGTTCCCCCGGACTGGGCCGCCGCCTGACCCGTGCCCGCCACTACGAGGCCTGCGAGGGTGAGCGTGTCAGCGCCCGTTTGATCCATACCGAAAGCGGTGAGCGGGAGCTTTCCGGCATCCTGTGCCGCAGCGGCGAGGGCTGGTGCATCCGCAATGAAGCCGGCGAGACCCCCATCGTGGAGAGTGAGCTGGCTTTCCTGAAGCTGGATGACGATCTGGATCTGTAAGGAGTACCGCGGGGCGGCCCGCATATTATAAATCAAGTAAGAAAAACAGCAATAAGAGAGCGGCTGCCCTGCGCAGCCGCATCAGGGAGGATACTGGAAAAAATGGCTGCAAGAAATAAAATGCCCGAAGAAAATTTCTTTGACGCGCTGGAGCTGCTCTCCCGCGAGCGCGGCATCCCTGTGGAGGAGCTGAAGGAGCGTATCCGCAAGGCCATCGAAAGCGCCGTCAAGAAGGATTACGATGTGGATGAGGAGCATATCCGTGTGGAGATGGATACCGAAAAGGGTAAGTTCGGTGTCGTCATCATCAAGGAGGTCGTGGAGGCCTTCCCCGAGGCCGACGATGAGGGTCTGGAGCCCGAGCCCGATACCCGTCACCTGATCCTGCTTTCCGATGCCGTCAAGGTCAAAAAGACCGCCAAGGTGGGTCAGATGCTGGATATCCCCCTCAAGACCAAAGAGTTCGGCCGCATCGCCGCCCAGACTGCCAAGCATGTCATCCGTCAGGGTCTGCGCGATGCCGAACGCAACCAGATGTACACCGAGATGCAGAGCAAATCCCACGAGATCCTGCCCGCCATCGTCAATAATGTGGATGAGAAGCGCGGTCTGGTCAGCCTGAGCATCGGCCGCAACGAGGCCATCCTGCCCAAGAACGAGCAGGTGCCCGGCGAGGTACTGCTGGAGGGTCAGCGCATCAAGGTCTATGTGGTGGATGTTCTGGCCACCGAGCGCGGCCCCAAGATCATGATCAGCCGCACCCATCCCGGCCTTGTCAAGCGCATCTTCGAGATGGAGGTGCCCGAAATTTATGACGGCACCGTGGAGGTCAAGGCCATCAGCCGCGAGGCCGGCGCCCGCACCAAGATGGCTGTGTGGAGCAAGAATCCCGAGGTGGATCCCGTCGGCGCCTGCATCGGCCCCAAGGGCTCCCGCGTGGCCACCATTGTGGAGGAACTGAACGGCGAAAAGATCGATATCGTCCGCTACAGCGAGGATCCTGTGGAATTCATCAGCGCCGCCCTGTCTCCTGCCAGCGTTGTCAAGGTGGAGATCCTGGACAGCGAAAAGAAGAGCTGCCGCGTCACTGTGCCCGATCACCAGCTGTCGCTGGCCATCGGCAACAAGGGTCAGAATGCCCGTCTTACCGCCCGTCTTACCGGCTATAATATCGATATCCGCCCCGAGAGCGGTTACTACGGCGAAGAGCCGGAAGCCAACGCCTGAAGCATCCGGCAGACGGATGCCCCCTGTGATACGAAAGGATGGTAGAAAACAGCATGACAGCCAAAAAGATCCCCATGCGCAAATGTCTGGGCTGCATGGAAGGCCGCCCCAAAAAGGAGCTGGTGCGTGTGGTGCGCCCGGCTGACGGCGGCGCGGTGTGCGTGGATGCCACCGGCAAGAAAAACGGCCGCGGCGCGTATCTGTGCCCCAGCCGCGACTGTCTGGCAAAGGCCCGCAAGGCCCGCCGGCTGGAGCGTGCGCTGGAGTGCGAGATCTCCGACGAGGTCTATGCCGTCCTGGAGCAGGAAATCGAGAAAAGGGGGACGGACGATGGAAACGGATAAGCTGCTGGGGGCCATTGGCCTGTGCCGCCGCGCCGGCGCCCTGACCGTTGGCTTTGATGCGGTCAAGGATGCGGTGCTTTCCGGCAAGGCGCATCTTGTGCTGTATACGCAGGATGCATCCGAAGGCAATGTGCGGCGCATTCAGTGGATGTGCCGCGAGGTGGGCGATGCGTGCGATGCCTGCGGGCTGCCCCTGACAAAGAACGATCTGGCCGCGATCCTGCACAAGGCTGTGGGCGTGCTGGCCGTCACCGATGAAAACCTGGCGGTGCTGTGCCGCACCAAGCTGCCGCATGGCGGGAACTAAGGAGGAATACTGTATATGGTAGTTAAATATAAACTGAGCGATCTGGCCCGCGATCTGGGCGTGTCCAATAAGCAGATCATCGATCTGCTGGCCGCCGACGGCTCCGAGCCCAAGAAATCCAGCGTCAATCTGACCGATACCGAGCTGAATCTGGTGTTTGAGCATTTCACCAGCAGCCGTCAGGTCGCCAACTTCAACGCCTATTTTGCCAGCGCCGAGGAGGCAAAGGCCGAGGCTGCGAAGAAGGCCGCCGAAGAAAAGGCTGCCGCCGAGGCTGCGAAGAAGGCTGCCGAGGAAAAGGCCGCCGCCGAAGCCGCCCGCAAGGCCGCCGAGGAAAAGGCCGCCGCCGAAGCCGCCCGCAAGGCTGCTGAGGAAAAGGCCGCTGCCGAGGCCGCCCGTAAGGCCGCTGAGGAAAAGGCTGCTGCCGAAGCCGCCCGCAAGGCCGAGGAGGCCCGCGCCGCCGCCCGCCGCAACGAGCCGCTCAAGCGCGCCGACGGCACCGTGGTGCAGATGCCCACCAAGGCAAAGGAAGAAAAGAAGTCCGAGCAGCCCGCTGCCCGCCGCGAGGTGGTGACCCGTACTGTGGATACCCGCACCGTGGATGTCAATCTGGATAAGTTCAACGAGCGTTACGACGATATCGCCCAGTCCCGCGGACAGGGCGGCGGCAAGCGCAAGAACGATCAGGGCGGCAAGCAGAAGCTGAATAAGAACAACAACAAGTTCGGCAACAAGCCCCAGCAGGGCAATAAGCACCGCGAGACCGAGGCCGAGCGCCTGCAGCGCATCCAGCTGGAGAAGGCCCGCAAGGCTCAGCTGAAGGTGCAGATCCCCGATGAGATCACCGTCGGTGAGCTGGCCCAGCGCCTGAAGGTCACCGCCAGCCAGGTCATCAAGAAGCTGATGCCGCTGGGTATCATGGCCGGCATCACCGAGACCATCGATTTCGATACCGCCTCTCTGGTGGCCGAAGAACTGGGCGCCAAGGTGGAGAAGGAAGTCCATGTCACCATCGAGGAGCGTCTGTTCAACGAGGAGATCGAGGACAGCGCCGAGAACATGGAGACCCGTCCCCCCGTTGTGGTCGTCATGGGCCACGTTGACCACGGCAAGACCTCCGTGCTGGATGCCATCCGCAAGACCAATGTCACCAAGGGCGAGGCAGGCGGCATCACCCAGCACATCGGTGCTTATCAGGTGGAAAAAGACGGCAACGTCATCACCTTCCTGGATACCCCGGGTCACGAGGCCTTCACCGCCATGCGTGCCCGCGGTGCAAATATGACCGATATCGCCGTTCTGGTGGTTGCCGCCGATGACGGCATCATGCCCCAGACCGTGGAATCCATCAACCATGCCAAGGCTGCCGGCGTGCAGCTGATCGTGGCCATCAATAAGATGGATAAGCCCACTGCCAACCCCGACCGTGTCAAGGAGCAGCTCACCAAGTATGAGCTGGTGCCCGAGGAATGGGGCGGCGATGTCATCTGCGTGCCCGTTTCCGCGCTGACCGGCGCCGGCATCGAGGATCTGCTGGAGTATATCAACCTGACCGCCGAGGTACAGGAGCTGAAGGCCAACCCCAACCGCCGCGCCAAGGGCGTTGTGGTGGAGGCCCGTCTGGATAAGGGCCGCGGCCCTGTCGCCACTCTGCTGGTGCAGAACGGTACCCTGAATCAGGGCGATATCATCATCGCCGGCACCGCCGTGGGCCGTGTCCGTGTGATGACCAACGACAAGGGCCGCAGCATCAAGACTGCCGGTCCCTCCACCCCCGTTGAGATCACCGGTCTGACCGAGGTTCCCATCGGCGGTGACCAGTTCGATGTTGTTGCAGATGAAAAGCTGGCCCGTGAGCTGGCCGAGCAGCGTGCTGCCGCCGCCAAGGAGGAGCAGTTCCGCCGTTTCCAGAAGGTCACGCTGGATAACCTGTTCAGCCAGATCGCACAGGGCGATGTCAAGGAGCTGCCCATCGTGGTCAAGGCCGACGTGCAGGGCTCTGCCGAGGCCGTCAAGCAGTCTCTGGAGAAGATCACCAACGAAGAGGTGCGCGTGCGTGTCATCCATGCCGGCGTCGGCGCCATCAGCAAGTCCGATGTCACACTGGCCAGCGCCAGCGGCGCCATCATCATTGGCTTCAACGTCCGTCCCGATGCCATCGCCAAGGCCGAGGCTGCCGAGGCCGAGGTCGAGATGCGTATGTACCGCGTTATCTATGATGCCATCAACGATGTCACCGATGCCATGAAGGGTATGCTTGCCCCCAAGGTGCGCGAGGTGGAGCTGGGCCATGCCGAGGTGCGCAGCGTCTTCAAGATCAGCAGCGCCGGCACCATCGCGGGCTGCTATGTGCGTGAGGGCAAGATCACCCGTGCCGCCAAGATCCGTCTGGTGCGTGACGGCATCGTCATCGCAGAGGATGAGATCTCCAGTCTGCGCCGCTTCAAGGACGATGTCAAGGAAGTGGCCACCGGCTACGAGTGCGGTATCGGTCTGGAAAAGTTTGCCGATATCAAGGAAGGCGATATCTTCGAGGCCTTCATCATGGAAGAATACCGCGATTGATTTCGCACAGGATGCTTTTTGGCGGATGCTACCGTCCGCCGGAAAACGATATAAAATACAGGAGGGCTTATGCCTCGTAATTCAAAACACGGCCGCATGAATGAGGAGATCCGCCGTGAGCTTATCGCCATCATCGGCGAGATGAAGGATCCCCGCCTGACTGCCGGTCTGCTGACTGTCATGCGTGTGGAGGCCGCGCCGGATCTTTCCAGCGCCAAGGTCTATATCAGCATGATGGGCGAAAAGGAAAACGCTCTGCAGGAGGCGGTCACCGCCCTGCGCAAGGCCGCCGGCCATGTGCGCAGCGAGCTTGGCAGGCGTATGCACATCCGCCGCTCCCCCGAACTGTTGTTCGTGGCGGACGACGGCTCTGCTTACGCCATGCATATCAATGAGATCATCAAAGGATTGGAAGAGGAATGAATACCGAACTGCTGACCCTGGCACAGGCCGTTGAGCGCCTGTTGGCGGCGGATAAAATTCTGCTGCTGTGTCACAAGAATCCCGACGGCGACACCGTCGGCAGCGCCGCTGCACTGCTGCATGCGCTGAGAGCACAGGGGAAGACGGTGGGCCTGGCCTGTTCCGATCCCATCCCGCCCCGCTATGACCATATGCAGGTCACTGCGTTTGACGGGGAGTTTGAACCGGAGTATATCGTCGCCATCGATGTGGCCAGCCTGCAGCTGTTTGGCGCGGGCACCGTTGACTGGGCGCAGAAGAGCGATCTGTGCATCGATCACCACGGCTCTCACTCCCGCTATTCCGATGCGCTGGTGCTGGATGACAAAGCCGCCGCCTGCGCCGAGATCATCTATGAACTGCTGCTGGAGATGGGCGCTGAGATCACCCCGCTCATCGCCGACTGTCTGTACACCGGTATCGCCACCGACACCGGCTGCTTCAAATTCGCCAACGTGACCCCCGCCACCCACCGCATTGCGGCGGCGCTGATGGAGCACGGCTGTGCGTATACCAAGCTGAATGCCCATCTTTTCGAGAGCAAGAGCCGCAGCCAGCTGGCTGTGGAGCGCCAGCTGCTCAAAAATATGGAATTCTATTATAAGGGCCGCTGCGCCCTGACCTGGCTGACTCTGGAGGATATCGAGGCCACCGGTGCAAAGCCTGTGGATCTGGAGAGCACCACCGGCATCGCCCGTGCTATCGAGGGCGTGAAGATCGGTGTCACCATGCGCCAGCAGCCCTCCGGCAGCTGGAAGATCAGTGTCCGTGCCGCCGAGGGGGTCAATGCCTCCTCCGTTGCCACTGCATTCGGCGGCGGCGGTCATAAGGGCGCTGCCGGCTGCGAGGTATTCGGCGGTCTGGAAAACGCCAAGCAGGCTCTGCTGGCCGAGGTCGCCCGCCATCTTCCTTCGGAGGATGAGCCCGAGGGCGGGGAGGCGGACTGAGTGAACGGCATCCTGATCGTGGATAAACCCGCCGGCTGGACCAGCTTTGATGTGATCGCCAAGCTGCGGGGCATTCTTGCCACCCGCAAAATCGGCCACAGCGGTACGCTGGATCCCATGGCTACCGGTGTGCTGCCGGTATTTGTGGGGCCTGCTGCCCGTGCGGTGGATCTGCAGACCGACCACACCAAGGAGTATGCGGCAGGTGTGCGCTTCGGTATTGCCACCGATACCGGGGATATCACCGGTGAGGTGCTGCGTACTGCAGAGTGTACGGTGAGCAGAGAGACACTGCTGGCGGTGCTGCCGCAGTTCCTCGGCGATCAGATGCAGCTGCCGCCCATGTATTCCGCCGTCAAGGTCAACGGACAGCCGCTTTACAAGATGGCGCGCAAGGGCCAGACGGTGGAGCGCACCCCGCGCCCCATCACCGTTCATGCGCTGGAGCTGCTGGAGCAGACCGGCGAAAACGAATTCCTGCTGCGTATCGCCTGCAGCAAGGGCAGCTATGTGCGCGTCCTGCTGGAGGATATCGGTGCAGCACTGGGGGTTCCCGCCGCCATGTGCAGTCTGCGCCGCACCCGCAGCGGCCGCTATACGCTGCAGGGAGCGCTTTCACTGCAGGAGATCCAGACTGCCAGAGAAAACGGCACGCTGCAAAGCCTGCTGGCCGGTGTGGATACCGTGTTTGATGCGCTGCCCGCCGTCACGGTGAAGCAGCGCGTCATCGACTGTCTGAAAAACGGCTGTGCCTGCCGGTTTGAGCACGCGGACGGCCGTCTGCGCATTTATGATGAGGAAGGCATGTTTTACGGTGTGGCCTGTGTAAAGGAAAATACCCTGCAGGTGGAAAAGCTGTTCATCGAACGCTGAAAGCCTGCGGCAAAATAAGCGGAAAGGGGAAGAGCGTATGGGTGAAAAGCGTACCGCAGTGGCACTGGGCTATTTTGACGGCGTGCATCTGGGGCACCGGTGTATCATCGGCGCCGCCGCACAGTGGGCGGCTCAAAACGGCTGTGAGCCGGCGGTCTTTACCTTTCATTTCGGCGAGCGCCGCACCAAAGCGGCAGATATCCTCACCCTTTCCGAACGCTGCCGCCGCATCCGCGGCCTTGGGGTGCAGCGGATCCTGTGTGAGGAGTTCGACGCCATCGCCGCGCTGACCCCCGAAGAGTTTGTTCAGCGCATCCTGTGTGAAAAGCTGGATGCCGCCGCCGTATTCTGCGGCGAGAATTTCCGTTTCGGTGCAAAGGCGGCGGGGGATACTGCGCTGCTGCGCACGCTGTGCGCCGCCCGGGATATCCGGGTGTATGTGCTCCCGCTGGAGGAGGTTGACGGTGCGCCTGTCAGCGCCACCCGCATCCGCGCCCTGCTGGAGCAGGGCCGCGTGGAGGAGGCGAACCTCCTGCTGGGCGAGCCGTATGCCATCGATTTTCCGGTGCAGCACGGCCGCGGTCTGGGCGGCACCATCGGCTGCCCCACCATCAACCAGATCTACCCGCCGTATATGCTGCGCCCTGCCGAGGGTGTGTACATCACCGCCGCCGAGCTGGACGGCGTGTGTGTGCCGGCCGCCACCGGTCTGGGCAGCCGTCCCACCGTGGGCGGACATACCGTTACCTGCGAGAGCTTTCTGTGCCGCTGGCAGGGAGATGCCTACGGCAGCAGTCCGCGGGTCAGCTTTCACCGTTATCTGCAGCCGGTACAGAAATTCGCCTCGCTGCAGGAGCTGACCGCCTGCATCAATGCCGCCGCAGAACAAAGCTGCCGTTTTTTCGACAGTAAAGCAGATGCAGAATAAAAGATACATAAGACGCTTTTCCGCGCCCTGTCCGGGGTGCAGGAAAAGCGTTTTTTGCTGCCGCGGTACGGTCTGTGCGGCTGCTGCGGAAAAATTCGTCAGGAAACGACAGGAAGCATTGTGTTTTGTGTACAGCTGTGGTATTATCAGTTTGATACAATTTGTCACACGCATCACCCTGCGGAACCCCCGCGGCACAAAGAGGAAACAGCACTATGAATGTCATACAAACACTTATCATCACCACAGCATTGGCCGGCGTGGCCGGCACAGGTCTGGGCGGTCTGATCGGAGCCCTGCTGCAAAAGAATTCCAACCGTACCGTCAGTCTGCTGCTCAGCTTTGCCGGCGGCGTCATGCTCAGCGTGGTGTGCTTCGATTTGGTTACCGAATCCATTGAAACCGGCGTCGGCATCGGCGTTGTGATCGTCTCGGTGGCCTTTGGTGTGGCCGTCACTTTCCTGCTCAATTATCTCATCGACCGCAAAACCAACCCCGAGGTGCCCCACATCGATTCCAAACATCCGAAAACGGCGGACGATCTGGACGAGCTGATCCACAGCGACCATCTGGAGCAGCATCAGGCGGGCAACGGCAGCAAGTTCGAACTGTTTGTTGCGGGCATCGTCATGGCCTGCGCCATTGCGCTGCACAATGTGCCGGAGGGCATGACCATCGGTGCATCCTATGCCAGCAACAACGGGGTCATGGGCAGCGCGGCGCTGGTGCTGGCGGTGCTCATCGGTCTGCACAATATCCCCGAGGGCATGGCGGTGTCGGTGCCGCTGATCACCGGCGGTATGGGTAAAGCAAAGGCGGTGCTCATCACGGCGGCATCCGGTGTGCCGACCATCGTCGGCGCACTGCTGGGCTACTGGCTGGGCGAGATCGGTGCGCTGGGGCTGGCACTCAGCCTGGGCTTTGCCAGCGGCGCCATGCTCTATGTGGTGTTCGGCGAGATCCTGCCGCAGGCGATCCTGATGTACCACAGCAAGCTGCCCGCATTTTCTGCCATCGCCGGAATTCTGGCGGGTCTGCTGGTGATCTTTGGCTGAACGATGGCCTGCCGGAGACCTCCGGCGGCACGGCATAAATAAAACTGAACAGAATGGGAGAGAAGGCTTATGAAGTACACCCTTTGCTTCGGCGCAAACACCCTTGAATTTGATTGTACCACCGGATATTTTTCCGTGCGGCGCGAAGCCGGCGAAAGCACGGCGGAATGGTGCTTTGATGCGGGCGAGACTGTGCTTCGGGACGGTTCGCGCACGCTGCCGCTGACGGCGGCGCAGCGCTGCACCGTCACCCGCTACGAAAATGTGCTGGCGCAGGAGCTGACTGCCGTGTACGAGGGCTATGTCTGTGCGCCGCAGCTGCGCATCACCCTGATATTCAGCCTGTTTGAAACATATTTTGATGTCTCCGCTCTGGTGGAGGGGGATGATTACGCACCGGAGGGAGAGCTGATCTTCCCGCCGGCGGTGCGCTTCGGCCTTGCGCAGGAGGACAGCTACACCCTGCTGCCCAAGATGCAGGGCATGCTGATCCCCGCACGCCATCCGCAGCAGGTGAAAAGCTTTGAGACCGACTATCTGTTTGACCGCAACGCCTATATGCCTTTTTATGCGTTGGCAAAGGGCAAGGCCGGTCTGCTGGGTATCTGGCATACCCCCTACGATGCCGGCTACCGGCTGGAGCATCCCGGCGGCAGCCATACGCGGGTGCAGACCTTCTTCCGCACCAGTCTGGGCCGCATGAACGGCGTGCGTACCGTGCGCTATCAGTTTGTGGACGATTGCTCGGTGATCGCCTTTGCCAAAGCGTACCGCGCCTATGCCGATCTGCAGGGCCGTGCCAAAACGCTGAAGGAAAAAGCTGCTCTCAACCCGGCGGTGCGCCGCCTGTACGGTGCGCCTGTGGTGCACAGCGACCTGCTGACTCAGCTTGCGCCGGGCAGCCGGCACTACATTCCGGGTGACGATGCCAACAACATCCGTTTTACCACCTTTGAGCGCCGTGCACAGCAGCTGGAGGAGCTGTACGAAAAAGGTGTGCGGAATGCATACCTGCATTTTGACGGCTGGGTGCGCATGGGCTACGACAGCCAGCATCCGGATGTTTTCCCGCCCAACGACATCTGCGGCGGCACGGAGGGGATGCGAAAGCTTTCGCAGACGGCGCGGCGGCTGGGTTATGTGTTCGGCATCCACGATCAGTACCGGGATTTTTATCTGGATGCACCCAGCTATGCGGAACATCTGGCCCAGCACCGGGCGGACGGCACCCGTTTCGTGGTCAATGCATGGAACGGCGGCGACCAGACCTTCCTGTGCAGCGCCCGTGCCGCTGATTTTGTAAAGCGAAACTTCGATCTGCTGGAGCAGGCGGATATCGGGGTGGAGGCCGCCTATCTGGATGTGTTCAACATCGTGGAGCTGGATGAGTGCATCCACCCGCTGCACCGTGTTACCCGGGAGCAGTGCGCCGCCAACCGGCGCGCCGCTATCGAGGAGGTCGCCCGCCGGGGCATCATCGTCAGCTCGGAGGAGGGCGGCGAGGCCATGCTGCCGGTGGTGGCGCTGTGCCATCATGTGCCGTTTATGGTCAATGCCGATCCGTTCTTCCCGGATGGAGACAACACCCACTTTGCCCCCGCCGTGCCGCTGATGGCAATGGTCTACCACGACTGTATGGTCATGCCGTGGATCGGCATCGGCAGCGCCGGCGGCTGGGGTCTGGCAAAGAACGATACCGGCCTGCACTGGGCCATCCTCACCGGCAGTCCTGTGTATTATGATATTGAAGAGACGGCGGAGAACATCGAAAAGGGCCGTATCGCACTGGAGCTGCACGCCCGCCTTGCCGAACAGAAGATCGTGGATTTCGGCTTTGTGGAAGGCGACTGGCGGCACCAGTTCACCGTGTTTGAGGATGGCACCCGCATCACTGTTCAGCTGGACAGCGGCGCGTATACCGTGCAGCTGCCTGAAAATATGTGACGGAACGGATTTTGGCAAGCGACGGCGGGCAGGGGGAGAAAAAAGGACTGCCGCAGCCGTAAAAACCGCCAAAAAATACCGCTGCAAACGGCGATTTTTCCCTGTTTGCACAGGAGAAAAGCTCTTTACAACAGCGGGGGATTATGTTATAATATCCAATGCTGTACCTTTGCCCTCAGCTGTGGGGGAAAGCCCCGGATGGGGAATTTCACCCGCCCACGGCTTAGGCTCTGGCGAATCAGCAAAAATAATAATGAGGTGAAAGAACATGACCAAACAGGAAATCATCAAGCAGTTCGCTCTGAGCGAGAATGACACCGGTTCTCCCGAGGTCCAGATCGCTCTGCTGACCGCCCGCATCAACCATCTGAACGAGCATCTGAAGGCTAACGCTCAGGATCATCACAGCCGTCGTGGCCTGCTGAAGATGGTCGGTAAGCGCCGCAATCTGCTGGCCTACCTGCAGAAGACCGACATCGAGCGCTACCGTAAGCTGATCGCTGATCTGGGTCTGCGTAAGTAAGATAACCCCCGCCAGGCAGACGGCACTGCGCCGTCTGCCTTGTGTGCGTTATCAAGCAACTGCGCCGGCGTTCCCCTGCGAAGGGTCCGGCACCCTTCGCATCCCGTCAGAAACCAAAGGGAGGGCGGCACTTTAGCGGTAAATCGAGTTCTTTTTCTCTGAAAAAGGATTGGATTTATTGCTAAAACCGCCCCCTTGTAAAAGAAAAACAAATTAAGGAGGCAAACAAATGACTGCAGAATTCACTTCCCGCAAAGAAAGCTTTGCAAAATTCCGCACCTTTGAGACCGAGCTGGGCGGCCGCAAGCTGGTTGTCGAGACCGGCAAAATGTGCGCCCTGTCCAACGGCAGCTGTCTGATCCGTTACGGCGAGACCGCTGTGCTGTGCAACGTCACCATGGCCGAGAAGCCCCGCGAGGGCGTCGATTTCTTCCCCCTGAGCGTGGATTTCGAGGAGAAGCTGTACTCCGTCGGCCGCATCCCCGGCAGCTTTATGCGCCGCGAGGGCCGTCCCGGCGAAAAGGCCATCCTGACCAGCCGCGTGGTGGACCGTCCCATCCGTCCTCTGTTCCCCAAGAATATGCGCAACGATGTGGCCGTCGTGATGACCGTCATGAGCGTTGACCCCGATTGCAGCCCCGAGATCACCGGTATGATCGGTACCTCTATCGCCATCGCCATCTCCGATATCCCCTGGAACGGCCCCATCGGCGGCGTGTTCATGGGTCTGGTGGACGGTGAGCTGGTGGTCAACCCCACCGCCGCCCAGCGTGAGGTCAGCGACCTGCAGCTGACTGTTGCCGGCACCGAGGGCAAGGTCGTCATGATCGAGGCCGGCGCCAACGAGGTGGACAACGCCACCATGCTGACCGCCATCAAGACCGCCCACGCCGAGATCAAGAACATCATCTCCTTCATCAACGGCATTGTCGCCGAGATCGGCAAGCCCAAGAAGGAATTCATCGATATGGATCTGGATCATGATCTGTTCGAGGCTGTCAAGGCTGCCCATCTGGACGAGTTCAAGTTCGCCATGGACACCGACGACAAGAATGTGCGCGATGCCCGCCTGCTGCCCCTGCGCGAGAAGCTGAGCGAGGAGTATCCCGAGATGGATGCCGCCAACATCGAGCTGATCATGTACAAGATGCAGAAGTTCGTTGTCCGCCGCTGGCTGCTGGATGAGGGCAAGCGTGTGGACGGCCGCGGCATCAACGAGATCCGTCCGCTGGCTGCCGAGGTCGGCATTCTGCCCCGTACCCACGGCTCCGGTATGTTTACCCGCGGTCAGACTCAGGTCATGACCGTCGCTACCCTGTCCAACACCCGCGATGCCCAGATCCTCGACGGCATCGATGAGGAAGAGACCAAGCGCTATATGCACCACTACAACTTCCCGCCCTACTCCGTCGGCGAGGCCCGCGCTCCCCGCAGCCCCGGCCGCCGCGAGATCGGTCACGGCGCTCTGGCCGAGCGTGCTCTGGTGCCCGTGCTGCCCACCGAAGAGGAGTTCCCCTACACCATCCGTCTGGTGTCCGAGGTCCTGAGCTCCAACGGCTCCACCTCCATGGGTTCCACCTGCGGCTCCACTCTGGCTCTGATGGATGCCGGCGTGCCCATCAAGGCCCCCGTTGCCGGTATCTCCTGCGGTCTGATCACCGAGGATGAGCGCTGGATGACCATGCTGGATATTCAGGGCGTGGAGGATTTCCACGGCGATATGGACTTCAAGGTCTGCGGTACCAAGAAGGGCATTACCGCCATCCAGATGGATATCAAGATCGACGGTCTGACCTACGACATCATCGAGGAAGCCTTCGACAAGTGCTACAAGGCCCGCTGCTACATCCTGGACGAGATCATGCTGGCTGCCATCCCCGCGCCCCGCGCCGAGCTGAGCAAGTATGCTCCCAAGATGCAGACCCTGCGTATCCCCGTTGACAAGATCAGCGAGGTCATCGGCAAGGGCGGCAAGACCATCCAGAAGATCTGCGCCGACTGCAACGCCAAGATCGATATCGAAGAGGATGGCCGCATCTTCCTGTCCGCCATCGACAAGGACGATCTGAACCGCGCCATCTATATCATCCGCACCATCGTCGAGGATCCCGAGGTGGGCGCTCTGTACAAGGGCCGTGTCACCCGTCTGATGAATTTCGGCGCTTTCGTTGAGATCGCCCCCGGCAAGGAGGGTCTGGTCCATATCTCCCGTCTGGATAAGCACCGCGTGGAGAAGGTGGAGGATGTCATCGCCGTCGGCGACGAGGTGATCGTCAAGGTCATCGAGATCGACGGTCAGGGCCGTATCAACCTGTCCCGCAAGGATGCTCTGGCCGATATGGAGGCCAAGGCTGCCCGCGACGCCCAGAAGTAATTCCGTTTTTCAAAAGCCCGCTGTGTATTTGCGCAGCGGGCTTTTTTCTGTACGGAAACAAAACTCTCCCGCTGCGGTATCAAAAGAGCAAGATTGTCCCGCTGGTTTGCAAGATACTGCATTCTGCGACACTGTTTTGAATGGTATAATGATAAATAAGACAGTATGGCAGCACAATGCGGGGAGGATGCTTGTTATGAAGATTTTTATCTGTACCGATGCGGAGGGGATCTCCTGTCTGGATAAAAAGGAACTGATCACGGAAAACACCGTGGAGATGCGCACCCGTCTGATGGCAGATGTGAATGCAGCCATCCGCGGCGCATTTGACGGCGGCGCGGATGCAGTGGAGGTGGTCGACGGCCACGGCGGCGGGAATAATTTTCTGCCCGGGGAACTGGATCTCCGCGCGGTGCAGCTGCCGGGCTCGGCACTGACAAAGCTGGATGCGGATGCGGTGTTCATGGTGGGCACCCATGCCATGTCCGGCACGCCGAATGCTTTTTATGACCATACCCAAAGCAGCGAAACCTGGCATGATTATTATCTCAATGGCCGGCGCGGCGGCGAGATGCTGCAGATGGCCGCATGGGCGGGGGCATACGGTGTGCCGCTGGTGATGGTCAGCGGCGATCATGCCGCCTGTGCCGAGGCACGGGAATTTTTCGGTAATATCCGCACTGCCTGCGTGAAATACGGCATCGACCACTGCAATGCCGAATGCCTGCCCGCGGAAGAAGCGGAGCGGCTCATCTATCAGGCTGCAAGAGATGCCATTGCCCTCATTCCAAAGATTCGTCCCTGCCGCATCAATCTTCCGGCAGAGATCGTGGTGGAATTCAACCGCACCGATCACTGCAGCGCCGTGCTGGCGGCAAATCCCGGACTGGAGCAGCTGGACGGCCGCACCCTGCGCAGGGTGAGCCGCACGGTCACGGCATATACCGATGTGCTGCTGTGATGCAGCGGATAATAATTTGAAAAATCTGCATCCCTTTTGTCAAAAGTATGCTATAATGCCTTATAAGAGCAGAAAGTTCTGCCGGCATGGAGCGATGCCGGCGAAAGGATAAAGGAGATATGACCATGAAACAGTTCCGCATTGGTATCATCGGCACGGAAAACTCCCACGCTTACTCGTTTTCCAGCTATTTCAACAAGCCGGATGCAACCGGCAATTACCGCTATCCGGATTGCCATGTCACGCTGGTGTACGGCCACTATCCCGAGGAGAGTGAAAAGGTGGTGCGCGAATTCGGCGCGGATGCCGTGGCCGAAAGCATTGAGCAGATGGTTGCAAATGTGGATGCCGTCATGGTCACCGCCCGCGACGGCAAATTCCACTATGAGTTTGTAAAGCCGTTCCTTGAGGCCGGCATCCCCGCTTTTGTGGATAAGCCCTTCACGGTGGATGAGGCAGAGGCGGTCGCCCTTGTCGAGCTGGCTAAGAAAAACAATGTGCCGCTCACCGGCGGCTCCATGCTCAAGTTCTCGCCGACAATTGCACAGCTGAAGGAAAAGGCTGCGCAGCTGGGTGAAGAACTGGTCAGCGGCAGTCTGTCCGCCCCGCTGAATATGGACAACCCCTACAGCGGCTTCTTCTTCTACTCCTCCCACCTGTGCGAGATGACGCTGGAGGTGTTCGGTTACAGGCCAAAGAGCGTGTATGCCACGCGCCACAACGGCGGCAGTGTCTGCGCCATTGTCAACTATGACGGCTTCAGTGTCACCAATCACTATAACGACGGCGCATATCTGTATGCCGGCAGCGTATTCGGCAAAAAGGAGCAGCTGGTCAGCGAGGTCGTGCTGGACGGCTGCGGCGAAGCGGAATGCGATGCCTTTGTGGAGATGCTGCGCACCGGCAAAATGGCGCACAGCTATGAGGAACTCTGTGCACCGGTGTTCTATCTGAATGCGGTGAAGGAATCGTACGAAAGCGGTAAGCCGGTGGAGATCCGCTGGCCCTGATGCGAGGAGGAAACTGCCATGAAAGTGATGATGAAGGATGCTCTGCGGGTGGAGCTGCACGATTCCCGCGCCGAAATGGGTCTGGCAGCCGGCAATGCCGCTGCGGCAAAGATCCGCGAGCTGCTGGCAAAGCAGGATCATGTGAATATCATTTTTGCCGCTGCACCCTCCCAGAACGAAATGCTGGAAGCGCTCATCGCCGCACCCGGTATCGACTGGCAGCGGGTAAATGCCTTCCATATGGATGAATATGTGGGGCTGCCCGCCGGTGCGCCGCAGGCCTTCGGCAACTTTTTGCGGGAGCATATCTTTGACCGTCTGCCCTTCGGGCGGGTGGAGTACATCGACGGTCACACACAGGACGGCGCTGCGGAATGTGCCCGCTATGCCGCACTGCTGCAGGAATATCCCACGGATATCGTGCTGATGGGCATCGGTGAAAACGGCCACATCGCCTTCAACGATCCCCATGTAGCGTTTTTTGACGATCCCGAGGTCATCAAGCTGGTGGAGCTGGATAATGTCTGCCGGCAGCAGCAGGTCAACGACGGCTGCTTTGCCGCGCTGGCGGATGTGCCCACCCATGCCTATACCCTCACCATTCCCACGCTGGTGCGCGCACCGTGGCTGTTCTGTACCGTGCCCGCCCCCACCAAGGCCGAGGCGGTGAAGAACACCGTGCTGGAGCCGGTGACCGAGCGCTGCCCCGCCAGTATTCTGCGCACCCGCGAGAACGCGGTGCTGTTCTGCGATCCTGACAGCGGGAGATATCTGGTATGATCACACGCATCAGAAACGCCCGGCTGATCCTGCCGGAGGGGATCGAAGAGAAAAAATATCTGTATTTTGCGGACGGCGCCATCACCGCGGTGACGGCAGAGGAGCTTCCTTTTGATGAAGAGATCGATGCTGCGGGCCTGTATGCTGCCCCCGGCTTTATCGATCTGCATGTGCACGGCGGCGGCGGTGCGGATTTCACCGAGGATGACGAGGAGGATATCCTGCACGCCATCGACCACCACGCCTACCATGGTACCACCACCATTTATCCCTCTACAGTTGCCGCCAGCTGCGATACGCTGCGCGGAGCGCTGCGCCGGCTGCGCAATGCCATCGGCAGCGGCCGTGCACTGGCCAATGTGCCGGGCGTGCATCTGGAAGGGCCGTATTTTTCACCGGCGCAGTGCGGCGCACAGAATACGGACTTTATCACACCGCCCGTGCCGCAGGATTACGAAAGCCTGCTGCAGGAATACGGCGATGTGATCAAACGCTGGAGCTTTGCCCCCGAGCTGCCCGGCTCGCGGGAATTCCTGAAGGCTGTCCATGCAAAGGGCGTGGTGACCTCCATGGGACACACCAATGCCAAATACGAGGATGTACTGATGGCGGTGGAGGAGGGCTGCACCCTTATCACCCATTTTTACTCCTGCATTTCCACCATCACCCGTGAAAAAGGCTACCGTAAGCTGGGCGTGATGGAATGCGGTTACCTGATGGACGAGCTGGATGTGGAGGCCATCGCCGACGGCTGCCATATTCCGGCAGAGCTGTTCCGCCTGCTTTACAAGATCAAGGGCAGGGAGCACATCTGCCTTGTCACCGATGCGCTGCGCTGCTGCGGCAACGAGGGGGAGCGTTCCTCCACCGGCGGCGTGGCCTGCATCATCAAGAACGGCGTGGCGGTGCTGCCGGATGAAAGCGCCTTTGCGGGCAGCATTGCCACCACCGACCGGCTGGTGCGCTTCTGTGTGGAAAAGGTGGGCATCCCTCTGACCGAAGCGGTGCAGATGGCCACAGCCAATCCCGCCCGTGTGATGGGCCTTGCCGCCAAAGGAAAACTGGCTGCCGGCTGCGATGCCGACCTTGTGCTGTTTGATGAGGACATCAATGTAAAACGCGTAGTCGTGATGGGCAAAACCATCCGGGAGGAAGTATGAATATCGCATTTGCCGGGCTGCGTCACAGCCATATCTTTGTGCTGCACGGTATGGCGCAGCAGCATCCGGAGTTTCAGGTGCTCGGCGCGTGGGAGCCGGATGAAGCCGCCCGCGCCGCTGCCGAAGCACAGGGTGTAAACTGTCGGTATGCCGCACTGGAAGAACTGCTGGCCGACCCTGCAGTGGAGGCCGTAGCGCTGGGCGGCTGCTTTGCCGAGCGCGGCGCGGTGGCCGTGGCTGCACTCAAAGCCGGCAAGCATGTCATTGCCGATAAACCTCTTTGCACCTGTATGGAGGAGCTGGATGCCATTGAGCGGCTGGCAAAGCAGAACGGCAGGACTGTCAGCTGTATGTTCACACTGCGCTTTGAGCCTTTGGTGTGTGCGGTGCGGCAGCTTGTCCAAAGCGGCGGTCTGGGCCGGATCACCAATGTTTCCTTCGGCGGGCAGCATCCGCTGCAGCTGGGCCGCCGGGCCGCATGGTATTTTGAACCGGGCAAGCACGGCGGACTTTTCAATGATATTGCCATCCACGGCATCGATGCGCTGGATTATGCCTTCGGGCTGCAGCCGGTGCAGATCAATGCCGCCCGCAGCTGGAATATGTATGCGGCGGATACGCCCCATTTTCAGGATTGCGGCCAGTTTATGCTCACGGCGCAAAACGGTGCGGGCGTGCTGGGCGATGTTTCCTATGCCATTCCCGACGGCGTGGAGTTTGCGCTGCCGTATTACTGGCAGTTTTTTGTCTGGGGCACCGGCGGTATGGTCGAGTTTTCGCTGGGCAGCGGGCGTGCTCTCTATTATAAAAAAGGGGAAAAAGAGCCGGTCACACTGCCGCTTGTACAGCCGGCTGCCGATTACCTCACCGATTTTCTGCGGGTCGTAAACGGAGAGACGGATGCGATCCTTCCCATGAAGGCTGTGATCGCCTCCACCCGCGCCACCCTGCTGCTGCAGCAGAAAGCGGATAACAGCTGACAGAAAAGCGGCAATGTGCGATGAAATGCGAGGAAAATGATGGAAAATAATTTTGTGACGGCGGATATGATCCGGTTTGAGCAGTACACTCTGCTGGAGAAGCTGCCGGATCCATTTATCGCAAAGAATGGGCAGCGCCTTACCGACCCTGCCGCATGGGCTGACCGCCGGTGCGAGATCGCCGATACCGCCTGCACGCTGCTTTACGGCGTGCGTCCGCCGGAACCGGAGTTTCTGGAAGTGGAGCCGATCTGCGACTATTACTACAGCCGGACAAAGGTCTACCGCATCACCACCGGCACGCGTGAGAGACCGCTGAGCTTTCGGCTGAAGCTGCTTATACCGGAGAACACAGAGGGAAAATGGCCGGTGATCATCGACGGCGACGATTGCTTCCGGCCGCAGGAAGGGTATTATGAGGCTGCTCTTTCCCGCGGCATCGGCTGGGCACTGTTTGACCGCACCGAGTTTGCCCATGATGTGCAAAGCGAACAGCGTGGCTGCGGCGCGCTTTATGAAACCTATCCCGAACTGGACTGCGGTGCGCTTTCCTGCTGGGCATGGGGCTATTCCCGCGCAGCGGATGCACTGCAAAAGCTGGATCTGCCCATCGATCTCGACTGGATCGCCATCACCGGTCATTCCCGCGGGGGAAAAACCACTCTGCTGGCAGGCGCGATGGATGAGCGTTTCCGGGTGGTCAATCCCAATGAATCGGGCGCGGGCGGCTGCGGCTGTTACCGGGTGCAGATCCGTGGGGTGTATAATAACGAGGTCGAGGGCCGCAACGAAGTTCTGCGCGATTCCATGGAAGCTTTCCCCTACTGGTACGGCAAGGCGGCTGCCGCCTATGTGGATCGGGAGAATGAGCTGCCCTTTGATCTGCACTTTATCAAGGCGATGGTCGCGCCGCGGACACTGTTTGTCTCGGAGGCGGCAGGCGATCTGTGGGCCAATCCTCCGGGCTCGTGGCAGACCACCATGGCTGCGAAGGAGGTCTACCGTTTCCTGAACGCAGAAGAAAATCTTTTCTGGTATTACCGCCCGGGGTATCACGCGCATCTTGCCTGCGATGCACAGATGCTGGTCAATGTGATCCTGCATCAGAAAAACGGCGAGCCGCTGGATGAGCGGATGTTCCGTGTACCCTTTGCCGAGCCGGTGCCTGCTTTTGACTGGCGCTGCCCCGGGACCGGTACGAAGCCCTGATGCAAAAAAACCTGCTGCGCATCGTGCAGCAGGTTTTTTTGCATATTTGAAGAAATCGCGGAAACTGTGTGTACAGACAGGTGATTGATGTTTTTTGTGAGCAGCTGCATTGCTGGATTTATTTGCGATTGAAATCCTTCCAGACGGATACCACTGCATCAAACAGCTTTTTGGCATCGCACACCATGACCGTGGCATCACCGAGCCGACCGTATTGCACTGCACCGGCGGCTTCAATCGCCGGCAGATAACGTTCAAAACCGGACGAACCACCCCGGGCGTTGCGTGCCTCGCGCAATACGGCGCTGCCGTTGTAATCGATCACAGTCACCGGATAGGGCGGGTTGCAGTTTCCACCTTCCATATATTCATCTACCGCATGGATCAGGGTGTTGTTTGTCATACCCACACCGATAAGCAGAATCTTTGCCCCTGCTTTGCATAGCTTGCGGTAACAGCCATTTTCCGGCATGGGCGAAACGGCGAAAGCATCATCTGCGGTGTATTCGTATGCCTTGCTGCCGAAAGCCACCACGGAATGGTCCGGATGCAGCGAGCGCACCACCGTTGTGTCGCCTGCATCATAGGCGCGGTTGGCATACTGCACGGCGACCTGCGGCACAGCACCGATGCACGGCTGGGTGTGGCGCACATCGTAGACAGGGGCTTCGCGAATGTTGGAATAGGTGTGGGACGGAATCAGCAGCAGTCCGTCATGCACAGCAGCGCGCAGAGCGTCGATTACTACCTCCGCACCGGTTTTTTCTGAGGTGTCCAGTTTACCCACTGCCTTGAGCGAGATATGGATGGTCACGGTATCGGTGCTGCGGATCCCCATCTCCCACAGCTGCGCAAGCAACTGCTTTTCCGTATACATAGAAAGCTCCCTTTTGTTAAACCGGCCGTTTCCGGTTGCACAACCCATTCGCGCATTTCGGTCAGACGGTAGTCTCCGGATGCGTTTTTTGATTCAGATTTTTGCGATCCCTGCAAAAATGCGATCAATCCACGCGCTCGTCGCCCCAGAAGAACAGGGCAACGGTGCCGGGACCGGTGTGACTGCCGATGGTGGTGCCGATGTTGTTGATCAGTACCTTGCCGTTCAGCTTGGGGAAAGCATCCTCCACCGCTTTGGCGACCGCCAGTGCATCGGCAGGGCAGGCGGAATGGCAGATGTAGCATTTGCCGTTGTAGACGATACCGTTTTCGGCGTGCTCCAGCATTTTATCCACAATGGCCTTGATCACGGCGGGTTTGCCGCGCAGCTTGTGGCGGGGCACCAGCTTGCCGTTGTTATCCATGTTCAGCAGCGGGCAGATCTTCAGCACGGTGCCGAACCAGCCGCTGGCCTTGGAGATCCGTCCGCCCTTGACGTAGAAGGTCAGATCGGTGGAGAAGAACCAGTGATGCAGCTTCAGGCGGTTGGCCTCGGCCCATGCGGCAAGCTCATCGATGCCCATGCCGGCATCGCGCAGATCGGCCAGCTTATCCATCAGCAGGCCGTAGCCGCTGGCGGCAGCCAGCGAGTCGATGACGATCAGCTTGCGCTCGGGGTATTTCTCGCGCAGCTCCTCCGCGGCGATGCAGGCAGAGTTGTAAGAGCCGGAAAGCCCGCTGGAAAGGCAAACGTGCAGAATGTCTTTGCCCTCCTCCAGGAATGAGGTGAAATACTCAACATATTCGCTCATGCTCACCTGTGCAGTCTTGGTTTCTGCGCCGGCGGTCATGGCGGCATAGAAATCGTCTGCCGCCATGGAAACCCCCAGATCGTCGGCGTAGGAAACGCCGTCCAGCATATAATGGAAGCAGACATAGTGCAGATCCCGCGCCTTCATATGCTCGGCGGAAAGATCGGCGGTAGAGCAGCAGCTCAGAATGTAATCAGCCATAATAACAGCCCTTTCTCGATAAGATTTTTAAAAACCGCTGTTCGCGTATCGTTAACCATTATTATTTTACAACAAAAATTTAACGAACGCAAGGGGCAACAGTACATTTGTGCACATTTCATACATTTACAAATGCGTGTAAACATGATATGATAGAAAATAACAAATAATTTGACAGGGAGGAAACTCAAAATGATCCTGATTCGCAACGGCATGGTGCACGATGCCATCTGCCCCGAAGCCAAAAACGCAGATATTCTGATCGATGATAACGGCAAGATCGCCGCTATCGGTACCGGACTTGCCGCTGATGGCGCCGAGGTGATCGATGCTGCCGGCCGCCACATCTATCCCGGCTTTGTCGAGGCACACTGCCATATGGGTATGCGTGGTTACGGCATCGGCTTTGAAGGCAACGATACCAATGAGATGACCGATATCCTCACCCCGCAGCTGCGCGCCATCGACGCTCTGAACCCCATGGATCCCGCCTTTGAGCACGCGCTGCGCGCCGGCGTCACCACCATCTGCACCGGCCCGGGCTCTGCCAACGTGCTGGGCGGTCAGTTTGCCGTCATCAAGACTGTGGGCCACCGTGTGGACGATATGCTGCTGGATCCCTACGCCGCCATGAAGTGTGCCTTCGGTGAAAACCCCAAGCGCTGCTACAAGGATAAGAATAACGCCTCCCGTATGGCCACCGCCGCCAAGCTGCGCGAGACGCTGGCCAAGGCGAAGGAGTACGATGCCAAGAAGAAGGCCGCCGAGGATGAGAGCAAGCTGCCCGCGCTGGATTTCAAGCTGGAGGCTCTGCTGCCCGTGCTGCACGGGGAGGTGCCTCTGAAGGCGCACGCCCATCAGGCCAACGATATCTTCACCGCCATCCGCATCGCCAAGGAATTCGGCGTGAAGATCACGCTGGAGCATGTGACCGAGGGTCACCTGATCGCCGAAGAGCTGGCCGCCGAAAATCTGCCGCTGGCCGTGGGTCCCTCTCTGACCCATGCCACCAAGTTTGAGCTGCAGAACAAGACCTTTGCCACCCCCGGCATTCTGGATGCCGCCGGCTGCCATGTTTCCATCATCACCGATTCGTCTGTCATCCCGCAGGAATACCTGCCTCTGTGCGCCGCACTGGCCGTCAAATCCGGCATGGATGAATTCCACGCTCTGCAGGCCATCACCATCCGTCCCGCCGAGCACATCGGTGTCGCCGACCGCGTTGGCTCCATCGAGGTGGGCAAGGATGCCGACCTGCTGATCATGACCGGCGTGTGGAATGCTGTGGACAGCTACCCCGCCAAGGTTCTGGTGGATGGCAAGGTGGTCGTGGATGCTGAATAAGCCGTTCCACTGTGAAAGGGGCTTTTATGAAGCTGAAACTGAGTAAGCGCACGCGGCTGCTCCTTGCGCTGCTGCTGATCCTTGCGGTGGCAGCATACAGTCTCTGGGGACAGGATGCCGCACCCGCGCCGGAGGTACAGGAGCTGCCAGCCGCAGCGGAAAGCGTGCAGCCGCAGCCGCAGACGGAGCCGGCGGATGAGACTGCCGGCGCACCCACCGACGAAAGCAGCATCACCGGTGTGCCGCCCGATACGCAGACTCCGGATGAGCGGGGCAGCTATACATCGAAAGAGGATGTGGCGCTGTATCTGTATCTGTACGGACGCCTGCCGGATAATTTCATGACCAAGACCGAAGCCCGTGCGCTGGGCTGGGAGGGCGGCTCTCTGGAGCCCTATGCCCCCGGCATGTGCATCGGCGGCGACCGCTTCGGCAATTACGAGGGCCTGCTGCCGGAAAAGGACGGCCGCAGCTACACAGAATGCGATATTGATACGCTGGGGGAGGATTCCCGCGGGCCGAAGCGCATCGTTTTTTCCAATGACGGCCTGATCTTTTATACAGATGACCATTATGAAAGCTTTGAGCTTTTGTATGGGGAGGAGGACGCATGAGACAGGCGATCCTTGACGGCCGGCTGATCCGGACACGTTCACAGGTACATACGACCCTGGCGCAGCAGCTGGAGCTGCCCGCATGGTACGGCGGCAATCTGGATGCGCTGCACGACTGTTTGACGGCGGCAAGGGAGGAGACCACCCTTGTGCTTGCCCATCCCGAGCTGCTGGAACAAAATCTGGGAAGCTGGCTGAACGCTCTGCGGCGGATGCTGCGGGAGGCCTGCAGCGATAATCCCCGGCTGCACATAAAGGAAACGCCCCGCGCCGATGCAGGCTTTGTGATGCGCTGTGCGCTGGTGGGCAATCCGGTGCGGCATGATATTCCCTTTGATACGGCGGCACTGCGGCGGCTGAAGACTCTGGGCTTCAACACGGTGCAGCTGAATATTGCATGGGGCTGCCGCCCGGGGGATGAGCCGCTGAATCTGGAGGATATCCTTTCCCCCACCGATACGCCGGATGAGCGGCAGCGCCGCTGGTTTGACGAGATCGCCCGCCGTGCCGCGCTGGTCCATGCCGCAGGTATGCGTGCCATCTTCCATTTCGGCGCCCCGCGTCTGACCGGCAGACTGTATCAGATCCTCGGTGACGATGTCGCTCTTACACAGGATACCGAGGAAAATGCACCCCAGAAAGAAAGTGTCATTCAAAAATATGAATACCTGATCACGCTGCTTGCCCGCCGCATTCCGCAGGTGGATGATATTCTTGTCTATACCTTTGATCAGGAGGCGTGGGTCGGCAGTGAGTTCGGCAGCGGTGAGCTGGCTGCCGGTGTGCCGCTGCACAAGCGGCTGCCCCTTTTTCTGCAGCGCCTTGCCGCCCGCTGGGCGGCGGAGCGCCCCGATGGCCGGCTGTGGTGGGAGCCGTGGGAGATCTCTGCCGGCACGATCTATACAATCCTGCCCGAGCTGCCCCGTGAAAATTTCGGTCTGATGCTGCACAGCAACATCGCCGAGGTACAGAAAGCCAATCCTGCCGACCGTTGGCTGCGCAACACCTCTCTTTTGGCCGGTGAGCTGGGTATCCCCATTTGCGGAGAGGTGTTCCTCTCCGGTGCAAACGAAGAGGTGGAGCCGCTGCAGCACGCCTTTGCGCCTGCGCTGGTATGGGAACAGATCCACCGTCTGCAGGAGCTGGAGCTGTACGGCATCAAGGAGTATTTCGGCACCCGTCCCGATATGCCTGCCGAGCTGGATCTTACCATGGCGGGTATCTGCTTTACCGATCCATCTTTGGGTGAAGGCGAGGCGCTGGCCGCACTGGCCGCCCGCTGGCCCAGGGTGAGTGCGCTGCCTGCGGCAATGCATGCCGCTCACAAGGCGCTGGCGCTGTTCCCGTGGGATCTTACCTGGCGCTGGCGGGTGATCTGCGGTCAGCACACCGCATGGCACCCCTATACGGCATGGTGGGCCCCCGGCGAGGTCGCCCCCAGCCCCAGCTGGCGCAGCACCCGCCGTGCGGTTTATATGATGACATCAGATGAGGAGTCTCATCACCCGTGGCTCATCGAGGATATCAGCCTGCGCTGCCGCGCCGCAGCACAGGCCATGCGGCAGGCTGCGGAGGAATACACCCGCTGTGCCGGTCAGTGTGCGGAGGAAGCCGATGCGCAGACCTTCGCCGCAGCGGGGCAGGATTTCACCCGTTTTGCCGCCGTGGCAATGGATCAGGCGCTGCACGCCGAGCAGACGCTGTGCGCACAGCATATCCGCCGCTTTGCCGATCAGGGCTGCGTGCCCGCGCACATCATTGAGCGAATGAACGCTGCGCTGGCCGCCGATGTGGAAAACCAGCGTATCACCTGTGCTGTGGCGCCGGATGCCGTCAGCCATGCCGACGAAGCGCTGGCAGCTTTCACCGCTGATCCGGTGGGCTGGTGCCGCAAAAACTATCTGTAAAGTGCGGCTGTCCGGAGTGGGAAATGCACGGAAAGGATACGGTTTGGTCATACACAATCCGCGATCCGGTGCACAGCCCGGAACCATCCGCGATCCGGCACAGACCGTTGAAGTGTAAGTCACTGGCAAGCCATTACAAATAATTTGCTTTGTCACAGAAGAAGCGTATCAAAAAAGCCTTCGGAGATCTGCATCCGAAGGCTTTTTTGACGGTAAATTTCTGATAAGCAAGGGCTGCTCAGCGGCTCAGCAGCTCGCGGATGGCCTTTTCGGCGGCATCCACTTCCTCGCGGAAGGCGGATGCAGATACCCGCAGTGCGCCGTGGCCCAGAATGATCAGCTGTTCCAGCGCATCGCTGGTGGCCACGCGTACCCGGTGGTTTTTTCCAAGCTGGTGAGTGGCCTTTTCAATGTACATATCGGCGGTTTCGGCCTCTTTTGTGTATACCACATGGATGCCGTGGTATTCCTCCACCTCGCCGGGGTTCCCTTTGACGCGGTAGGCATCAAACACCAGGATCAGCTCGCCGCCGTGCCAGCCACGGTAGTTGCACAGAATGTCCATCAGCCGTCCGCGGGCGGCATCCAGATCCTCCTGCGCCAGCGCGTGCAGATCGTCCCATGCAAACAGGATGTTATAACCGTCCACCAGTGTGTACTCGGTGCCGCCGGCGGCGGGGGCGGTGCGCTCCCGCTGCAGCGCTTCCCCTGTGGGACGGAACAGCTGTTCTGCGCCGCGGCGGCGGATGGGCCCGTAGGTTCGTTCGAAAATGGCCAGCAGCTCCTTGTCCTCCTCCAGTGTGCCGCGATAGCGAACGGCAGAGCCTTCGGTGCGGGGTGCAGCGGTGCGGGCAGCGGCGGTTTCAATGGGTGCGGCGGCGCGTTTGCCCCAGCCGGTGTCAATGTGCTGGTAGTGGCGCACCTCGTTCCATTTGACCAGAAAGCCTGCGCCGTGGGCACAGAAGACGGAATCCGCCGGATTTTCCGTATCCGCATCGGGGGAGTAGTTTGCCGCAGCGATGACCTCGGCTGCGTTGTGGCAGGGGCGGTAGCTGTCCGGTGTGCAGGCAAGCGTACCGCGGCCGCGGGTGTAGCTGAGCACTTCGGTGGTATAATCCCGCAGACAGGCTACGGGGGCACGCCCTGTGAGCATCACGGTTTCACCCAGCGTCTGCGGCTGGCCGTATTCGGCGTGGCGGCGTTCCAGATCGGTGATGGCGCGACCGATGTTTTCGGCGGGGATCTCCAGCCGGAAGGCATACCACGGCTCCAGCAGCTGACAGCTTGTGCTGCGCAGGCCGTGGCGTACGGCACGGTAAGTGGATTGCCGGAAGTCGCCGCCCTCGGTGTGTTTGGGATGAGCACGGCCTGCCAGCAGCGTGATCTTCATATCGGTGATGGGTGCACCGGTCAATACGCCGGGATGCTGCTTTTCCTCCAGATGGGTCAGGATCAGCCGCTGCCAGTTCAATTCCAGCTCATCGGTGTGACAGGCGCTGGCAAAACGCAGACCGCTGCCCGGCTCGCCCGGCTCCAGCAGCAGGTGTACCTCGGCATAATGGCGCAGAGGTTCATAGTGGCCGATGCCCTCGACGGGTTGGGTGATGGTCTCGCGGTACAGAATGCTGCCCTCGCCAAACTGCACCCGCAGCCCCAGCTGCGCCAGCCGGTGGGTCAGCACCTGCAGCTGAACCTCGCCCATCAGCTGCACCTGAATTTCGGCATTGCGCTCGTCCCAACGCACATGCAGCTGGGGATCCTCCTGCTCCAGCCGGCGCAGAATGCCCAGCGCGGTGTGGGGATCCACCTCGTCCAGCAGTGCCATGCGGAAGGTGAGCACCGGCTCCAGTACCGGCGGCAGCGCATCCGCACCTGCGCCAAGCCCCTGTCCGGGCCGTGTGTGGGAAAGCCCCGTCACGGCGCAGACACTGCCCGCAGGTACCTCGTCCACCGCCTGATATTTTGCGCCGGAATAAAGCCGCAGCGCGGTGACCTTTTCCTCCCACGGGCCGTCGGCATCCTCGCCGGAAAGCAGGGTGCGGGCTTTCAGACTGCCGCCGGTGATCTTCATGAAGGTCAGCCGTGCGCCGGAATCATCGTTGGTCACCTTGTATACCCGTGCGGCAAATTCACTGCCGCAGACGGGCGCAGGGCACCAGCGTTCCAGCGTATCCAGCAGGGCATCCACACCCTCGCATTTCAATGCACTGCCGAACAGGCAGGGGAATACCCGCCGCTGCGCGATGGCGGCGGTGAGAGCCGTATCCAGTGCGGGGGAATCTTCCTCGCCGTCCAGCACCAGCTCCATCAGCTTTTCGTCGCAGACGGCCAGCTCCTCCAGTGCTTCTGCCGTCAGGCGGCCGTCCTGCATTTCCAGCGTGGTGCAGCCGGCGGAAAGCCGCTTTTGCAGTGACTTCAGCACGCGGGTGCGGTCGGCCCCCGCCAGATCCATCTTGTTGATGAAAAGAAAGGTGGGGATGCGGTAGCGCTCCAGCAGCCGCCACAGGGTCTCGGTGTGGCTCTGTACACCGTCGGTGCCGCTGATGACCAGTATGGCCGCATCCAGCACCTGCAGAGTGCGCTCCATCTCGGCAGAAAAGTCCACATGACCGGGGGTGTCCATCAGGGTGATCTCCGCACCGCGGCAGCGCAGCCGTGCCTGCTTGGAAAAGATGGTGATGCCGCGCTGCTTTTCCAGCGCATCGGTATCCAGAAAGGCATCGCCGTGATCCACCCGACCCAGCTTGCGGATCTCGCCGGCACGGTACAGAAGAGCCTCGGACAAGGTGGTCTTGCCCGAGTCCACGTGTGCCAGTATGCCAATGACCAGTCGTTTCATGTGCGGTTCCTTTCCGTGTAAAACAATTCATATTATATCAGTATACCAGATTTTCTTCTGCGCGTAAACGGCTGCGGGAAAAACTGCAGCAAAAACGCCCGCTGTCCGCATTGGCAGACGGCGGGCGTGTATTTTGCGAAGGGAACCTTATTCGCCGTGGATGTCGTCACCGTCAAGGGAGTCGTCATCTGTCATGAATTCCCGGCTGCTGACCCGTTTTTCAGCGCGTTCGGCCTCGATCATATCCGAGAGCATATTCTTTGTGACGGCGGCCTTGCGGATGTGCAGAATGTCAAATTCCGGTGTGGAACGGTCGGCGGCGCAGCAGTGGATGGTACCCAGACCGAACAGTCTCTCCCAGAAGCTGCGGCGCAGTGTCACATCCATGATGCGGTAAAGGCGGATCTCCTCCTCCCGCAGGTTGAATATGCCGGTCTGGATGAACAGCTTTTCTTTGGTCAGGGTATACCTGGTGAAGCTCCAGGGCAGACCGAAGATGATCCGCTTGCGGTCGCTCCAGACGATGGGGGAGTTGTAAACATTGTTTTTCATGGACAGCACATCCTTTCCGGTATCGTTATTTTGCTTAATCCTTCCATTCGTAACCGCGCAGGCGGCCTTCATCCACCAGACCGGTAAAATCACCCTGCCGCAGCGCTTCGTATACCGCCACAGCCACCGTGTTGGAAAGATTCAGGCTGCGTGCATCTGCGATCATGGGCAGCCGCACACAGGCAGAGCGATTTTCCGCCAGCAGTGCTTCGGGCAGGCCCTTGTCCTCGCGGCCAAAGACCAGAAAGCTGCCGTCCGGATACTGCACATCCGTGTAGCGATTGGGTGCCTTGGTGGTGAAATAGAAATACGGACCCTCGGTACGGGCAAAAAAATCAGCCAGTCCCTCATAATAGGTGATGCTCAACAGATGCCAGTAATCCAGCCCCGCCCGTTTGAGTTGACTGTCGGTGGGGGTGAAGCCCATCGGCTTTACAAGATGCAGATGAGCGCCGGTGGCGGCGCAGGTGCGGGCAATATTTCCGGTGTTCTGAGGAATCTGCGGTTCGACAAGCACGATATTCAGCATGGGAGAAAAGACCTTTCTGCGGATACATATCTGCGGCGTGTGCTGCGCATACTGAAAACGCAGAACGCCTGCGGGCACTGCGGCATTCAGGATAAAGGAGGATTTACTGATGGGACAGGACAGAAGTACCGGCGATGTGGTGCTGGGGGTGCTGGCCGGCGCGGCAGTGGGCATGATCGCTGCCTACGCCCTGAGCGGTGATTCCGTGCTGCTGCGGCACAACCTGCGCAAAATGGAGCGCGGCGCCGAGCGCACCATCCACCGGATGGAGAAGTATATGCGCTGAATATGCGCGAAGCTTTATCGGCGCAGCCGCTGCCGTATGGCGGCGCGCTTCGCTCTCCCCCGGTACACGGAAAGTGAAGCGGGGGTGTTTTACATTATTATATGCAGAGAGTGTGCAGAGACGGATAGCCGGATCCCGGCAGCCCGCCTCAGAAACGGATCGCGGTTTCCAGCGCCACGGTGATCATATCGTTCAGGCTGCGTTCGCGGGCGGCGGCATCGATCTCCTCGCCGGTGACAAGGCTGTCACTGACACTGCAGATGGCCAGTGCCCGGCAGCCGTGTTTGGCGGCATGGGTGTAAAGCGCGGCGGCTTCCATCTCCACCCCCAGAACACCGTACTTGGCCCAGTTGTCCGCGCCGGGCACATCCGTTTCGCCGTAGAACATATCACTGGATTTGATCAGGCCGGTGAAGGAGCGGATGCCTTTTTCGGCGGCGATGTCATAGGCGGTGCGCAGCAGATCGAAATCCGCAATGGGAGCGTAGGTGCCGGGGAAAAGATAATTCAAAAAGCCGTTGTCGGTGCAGGCGCCCTGTGCAAGGATCAGATCACGCAGACCGATATCGGCGCGTAGACTGCCGCAGGTACCCACGCGGATCAGCGTTTTCACACCGTATTCTGCCATCAGCTCCTCTACGTAAATGCTGATGGAGGGGATACCCATACCGGTGCCCATCACTGCCACGGGAATACCTTTATAGGTGCCGGAAAATCCCAGCATACCGCGGACACTGTTGAACTGGACAGGCTCGTCCATAAAGTTTTCGGCGATGTATTTGGCGCGCAGAGGATCACCGGGCAGCAGAATACGGGGGGCGATGCTGCCGGCGGGGGCGTTGATATGAGTACTCATAGTCGATCCATCCTTTCTCTTTTCGCAAAAAGGCCAAAACCTTTGCTCTTCCTTTTCAGTATAGCAAATCTGCAGGCGTTTGTGAATGGCTTTACCGGTATTTTTTGTGAAGTTTTGCCGCAGGATACGGCATCGGGGTTTTCAAACATAGTATTTTGTGCTATGCTAGTCCAAAAGAAACGGTTTTACACCGAAAGGAGAAACGGGTTATGAAGATCAGCGTATGTCTGGATGCCCTGTGTCCGAAGCTGGATGCCCCGCAGGCGGTACGGCTGCTGGCGGCAAAGGGCGTAAAGTGTGTGGAATTCTGGGGCTGGAAGCATCGGGATCTGCCTGCGCTTGCCGCCGCGTGCAAGGAAACAGGTGTTGCGGTGGCAGGTATCTGCACCACCTGCTTTGAGCTGACCCGACCGGAAAAGCGTCAGGAATTTCTGGACGGTGTGCGGGAGAGCATCGCAGCCGCAAAAAGCATCGGCTGCAAAATGCTCATCACGCAGGGAGGCGCGGATACCGGTGCACCCCGCGCCGAACAGGCAGCCAGCATTCTGGCGGGTCTGCGTGCAGCTGCGCCTTTGCTGGAAGACGCGGGCGTGACGCTGGCGCTGGAGCCGCTCAACCGCCGGGTGGACCACAGGGATGCTTATCTGGAAAGCTCGCAGGAGGCCTTTGCGCTGGTGCACGCCGTAAACAGCCCCTGTGTCAAGGTGCTGTTCGATATCTACCATCAGCAGGTCAGCGAGGGGGATATTCTGGGCCGGCTTCTGCCGGAGCTGGATGCCGTGTGCCATCTGCACGCTGCCGCCGTACCCGGCCGCGCTGCGCTGCTGGGCGGTGAACTGGATTACCCTGTGCTGCTGGCGCGGATCGCCGCCGCCGGTTACAGGGGCTGTGTCGGACTGGAATATTTCCCCAACCAGTTCACGCAGGAGGGGCTTGCTGCGGATCTTGAGGAAGTGCTGCACGCACTGCGCGGTGTTGGCCTTGAATAATAAAGTGTATAAAGAGAGGAAAGCTGCAAAAACGCACCTCTTTGCAAACGCATCTGCGGCAAAAAAATGTTTTGCGCAGCGGATAAAGCAGCTTCTGGCGCTTGCGCTATGTTTTGCACTTGCGCTCGGCTGTATCGGCTGCGGGCGGCAGCCGGCACAGGAATTTTTGCCGCAGAGTACCCCGGCACAGAGTATTCCGGAGCAGAATTCTCCGGAGACGGGCACGCCGGCTGTTACCTATGCACAGGTGCAGGCGAATACCTCTTTTGATGCCGAAGCTTTCCGCACCCGTCTGGCTGCAGCATCGCTGCTGCTGGAAGCGGAGGATGCCGGACAGGCCGTTATGGATGAGTACCGCACATTGACGCAGCTGTTGAAGGAATGCCTGACCTGGTATACCCTGTGCGATATTGCCGGCTACACCGATGCGGCGGATACCGCGCTGCAAAGCGCCGCTGCCGATGCCCATGAGATCGCGGTGGAATGCACCGATGCCTTCAGCGAATGGCTGGGCAAGCTGGCCCGGTCACAGTACCGGCAGCAGTATATCGATGCGGTGGGTGAGGAAAATGTGCGGATGTATGAGGATTATCTGCCGCTGACCCGGCTGCAGAAGCAGCTGCTGGACCGGGAGAAAGAGCTGCAGAACGAATACCGCACCCTTGCCGCCGGGCCCTACGCAAGTTACGCCGAATGTGCACAGGCCGTTGCTCCGCTGTATGTGGAACTGGTGGAGCTGCGCAGCCGTATTGCCGAAAGCTTCGGCTATGAAAACTACGCGGAGTACGCCTATGCGGAGACCTACGCCCGCAGCTACACGCCGCAGGATGCGCTGGCGCTGTGTGCGGCGGTGAAGCAGACCCTTGCTCCGCTGTATGTCCAAAGCCTTCTGGAGGAAAGCCGGAGCGGCTACCATGCCTATGCCGGCAGCAACGAAACGGATGAGCAGACACTGCTTGCTCAGCTGGAGCAGTTCCTTGCGCAGATCTCGCCGGAAATGCAGCAAAGTCTGGAGTATATGCTGGCGGCAGGCTCTTACGATATCGCCTACAGCAGCAAGAAGTTCGATGCAGGCTTTACCACGCTGCTGCACAGCGCCGATATGCCGTTTTTATTCATCCAGCCGGTGCAGGGCAGTCAGTTCCACTCGCTGAATACACTGGTGCATGAGTTTGGCCATTTCCACGCCTACCGCACCGATCCGGTGAACGATACGCCGGATGGCTTTGTCTATTCGCGGGATGATATCGATGCCGCGGAGATCCACTCCACTGCGCTGGAGCTGTTCTTCTGGCAGTATCTGCCCCAGCTGTACGGAAACGGTGCGGCGGCGCTGCAGAAAGAGATGCTCACCGAAACGCTGGGCAATGTGGTGTTCGGCTGCATGATGGACGAGTTCCAGCAGCTTGTCTACACCGCACCGGAGCTGCAGCCGCAGGATGTGAGCGATATCTTTTACGGTGTGATGCGGGACTATATGGGGGATATTTTCATCGAGGATTACGCCCGTCACTATTGGGCCGAGGTCAATCACAATTTCGATGCGCCGCTTTACTATATCAGCTACGGCGTTTCGGCGCTGGCGGCGTTCGAGATCTGGGCACAGGCACAGCAGGATCGGGATGCCGCCCTGCAGCAGTATCTTCAGCTGGTATCGCATGGCACCGATGTGGAGCTGCTGCCTCTGTTGGAGGAATGCGGCCTGCAGAATGTGTTTGAAGGCGCTTATCTGGAGGAACTGGAAACGCAGCTGCGAAGAGCGCTGCAGTGACCGATACCGGGATCTGTACAAAAAGGCACCGCCGTGCTCAGCGGCGGTGCCTTTCTCTATATGCAACAGGGGGAATGCCGACCACCTCCCGGAACACCTGCGTAAAATAACTGCGGGTGTTGAAGCCAAGTTGCTCCGAAATTTTCTGAATGCTCAGGTCGGTGCTGATCAGCAGCAGACGGGCACGGTCGATTTTGACCTGCTTTATGTAGTCGTTGATGAATAGACCGGTCTCCTCGCGGAATCGCTGAGACAGATAATACTCTGTGTAGCCCACCAGTGCGGCAAGATCCTTGGCAAGGATCTTTTTGTCCAGATTCATTTCGATGTAATCGCAGCAGCGCTGAATGTGATAGGAAAGCTTGGGCCGGTTTTTACTCCGGTGTACCCGCTGGACGAAATCGCTGAACATGGCGGCCTGTACGGCAGCAACTGCTTTTTCGGTGGGGGAATCCTCCATGCGCTGCAGGTAAAGTGATTCCATGGCAAGCGCTTCGTCGATGGGCAGACCGCCCTCGATGGCGGCGCGGCTGACCAGAGAGATAAATACGGCGTTTTCGGTTTTGACACGGCGCAGCGGTTCACTGCTTTTCAGCTTGGGGGCGCTGTCTGCCAGCAGCAGCCGGTTATAGGTTTCCTTGTAATTCATATCGCCGGATCGCACAATGTGCAGCAGTGCCTGTTCGGTGCGCAGGTCACGTGCCCGGTCTGCGCTGGGATCCTCATAAAACAGGGCGGTCTCGCGTATGATCTCATCCTCGGTAAGCTTTGCCTCCAGAAGCCTTTCCCGGGTGGGCGGCGGTTCGGTCTGGGATGCGCCGGCTTCCGGCGGCAGCAGGTCGGCTGCGGTCAGCCTTTCGCTGGTCAGGCAGAAATGCATCATCAGCGCGTAGCGGATGGCCACACCGGAGGAGATGACCGGCAGCTGGCGTATCGCTTTGAGAAAGCTGCTTTTCCATGTGATGGTCAGGCGGGGGTCATCATACCGGTTCAGTATCTTTTCCACGCTGCGGTCCGGTGTTTCGTGAAAAAAGACAGGTCCGATCACAAACGAATGCTTCAGCAGATCCTCTGCCCACTCGAAATCCGCAAACCAGCACAGGCCTGTTTCGCCGGAAAGCAGAATGGGATGAATATCCGTCGGCAGACGGTGCAGCAGATGCTCCTTGCAGCCGAAAACGGTAAAAGCCGTATCCAGCAACTCGGCATCCGGACAGTTGGTGTTCACCAGCTGCCCCTGTGCGTCGTATTGCCACAGATACAAATTCCCTTCGCAGCGGATCAGTTCTTTCAGCAAAGCCATGTTCTGCATGGTATTCATGATCATCCCTCCTTTGAACATCACCGGGTTTGCGAAACTTATTTTATGATAACCGAAACCCTTGCCGCAAATGAATAAAGATTTCGGGTCGGCTGTCAAAAATTACGGATGATTTATCTATGGAGGAGATATGTATTTTTCACCTTCATTATAGCAGTTGCAAATGAAAAGGAAAGAAAAAGACAGCACTTGTTACCAAAATGAAACCTGTACAGTGTCTGAGGGACGAATAAAATACATTATTTGAATCCGCCACGGCGCAAGGGGCATCCATCTGCGGCCGTTGGGAAATCAAAAATTCGCAAGCAAAAGCACAAATTCCGGAAGCTGGTTCAGCTTCCGGAATTTGTGCTCTTTTACTGAAATTTTTGTTCTGCTTTTTCGCAATATGACGGATATAATGGCGTTGATGCCATCAGACTTTGCAGGAATCGCGGTATTCCACCGGGGTTTTGCCCACGATCTCGCGGAATACCTGCGAAAAATAGCTGCGGGTGTTGAAGCCCAGCTCTTCCGAAATGCGCTGAATGCTCAGATCGGTGCTGATCAGCAGCAGCTTGGCGCGCTTGATCTTTGCAAGCTTGATGAAGTCGTTGATGAAAAGGCCGGTCTCCTCGCGGAAGCACTGGGAAAGGTAGTATTCCGTGTAACCCACCAGCTCAGCCAGATCCTTGGCGCGCAGCTTTTTATCCAGATTCATCTCGATGTAACCGCAGCAGCGCTGGATGTGCGGCGATAGCTTCGGCCGGTTTTTGGCGCGGTGTACCCGCTGCAGAAAATCATCGTACATCACCGCACGCACAGCGCTCACATCGGATGGGGTGGTGGCCTCCTCGTTTTTCTGCAGATAGCCGCCTGCCACGGAAAGCGCCTCGTCAACGGGAAGGCCGCCGTCGATGGCGGCATGGCTGACCAGCCCGATGAAGATGGTGTTGCGTATTTTGGATGCCCGCAGCGGTTCGTCGCAATCCAGAGGCTCTGCTTCAATATCCGTCAGAAGGCGGTTGAAAGTCTCCTTATAGTTCAGATCACCGGCGCGTACCAGCCGCAGCAGCGCCTGTTCCGTGCGCAACTGGCGTGCCAGGGACCAATCATCCTCCGTCAATCCGGCGGTCACCTTGCCGCTGCTGCCCTCCGTCACCAGCTTTCTGTCTGCCAGCAGATCCCTTGTCAGCGGCAGGTCTACCTTTTGCTTCAGCGGATCCATCAAAGGAACGGCGCGGGGCTGCAGATCGGCAAAGGTCAGTTTTTCTCTGGTCAGACAAAAATGCAGCATCAGCGCATAGCGCCGTGCGATGTGACCGGGAATTACCGGCAACCCGGCGGTGCATTTCAGAAAATGATCCTTCCATTCGACGGTCAGCCGCGGATCCGTATAGACATTCAGTGCCTTTTCAATGACTTTTTCCGGCGTTTCACTGAAGAGCAACGGCCCAAAGACAAAGGCACTTTTGATTTTATCTTCCTCCCACTCGAAATCCGCACACCAGACAAGACCGGTATCGCTGGAAAAAAAGATGGGATGGATATCTGTGATCTTCTGTTCCAGCATCAACGCCTTGCAGCCGAATGCGGAAAAAGCGGTATCCAGAAGCTCTGCCTCCGGACAGTTGGAAAACAGGATCTCACCTTGACTGTCGTAATGCCACAGGTAAAGGTTGGCGTCAAGACTGATGAGATCCTTCAGCAGTGACATGTTTTGGATGATATTCATATAGGATCCCCTCCGTTTCAAACAAAGAATATCTCAAATCAAGTATAGATGCAAGCAAAAAATTCGGGTCAGCAATCAAAAAATAAGGAAATGACCCGCGGAAAAAGGTGATGTTATGCGCAGGATGTTCGAACTGAATGACGGCTGGCGGCGGGTGCCTGCCGCAAAAAGCTTTGCCGATGCCGCCGCACGGGTCGAAGCGGACGGCGAGGATGTTTCGCTGCCGCGCATCGGCAGCGGTGCACAGGGCTGCGGCTGGTATCTGCTGCAGCTTTCCGGGCCGCTGTCAAAGCTGCAGGCCGGAAGCGGCGAATGCATCTGGCTGGAATTTGACGGTGTCGGCCCGGTGGCGGAGGTTTTTGCGGATGGCATCAGTCTGCTGCGGCACGAGGGCGCAGGCTCCCGCTTTCGGGCGGAGCTGACCGGGTTTATAACAGACGGTGCCTGTCCGCTGCTGGCGGTGGCGGTCAGCGATGATGCTTTTTATCCCAATAGCCGTGAGTTTCCCGCGTTCAGCGGCTTTGGCGGCGGCGTGCGGCTGCTGGCGCTGCCGCAGGCTCATTTTTCCATGGAGTATATGGGCAGTACCGGTATAAAAGTGCAAACGGCATTGCACGAGGACTCTGCCGAGGTCACAGTGGAGCTCTGGGCGCAGGGCCCTGCAAAAAGCGCAGAGGTTTTTCTGGAGGAAAAAAGCGAACGGGTGCGGTTCCGCGCCGGCTATGCACAGGCGGTTTTCACGCTGCCTTCGCCGCATCTGTGGCAGGGGGTGTGCGACCCCTATCTGTATACCGTCACTGCCCGGATGGACAGCGGGGACGAGGTCAGCACCCGCTTTGGCATCCGCAGCATGACGCTGGATGCCGGCCGCGGCTTCCTGCTCAACGGCAAGCCGTATCCGCTGCACGGGCTGTGCTGCCGGCCGGTCGCAGGCAGCGGCACGGCGCTGCATCTGACAGGGCGGCAGGAGCTCCTTGCTCTGCGCAGCCTTGGCGCCAATGCGCTGCGGCTGCAGTGGCTGCAGTTTTCACAGCAGGTGTACGATATCTGCGATGAGCTGGGACTGGTGGTTTGGACAGAGATCCCCTTTGCCGAAACACATATTCCCACAGGTTATTATACCATATTCAGTCAGCTGTTGGAACAGATCGTACAGAATGCCTCGCATCCGTGTGTCGCCTGCTGGGGGATCTCTCACGGGATCGGTACCGCGGCGCTTACCTCGCCGCTGGTGCTGCACGAGCACTGGCTGCTGAATTCGCTGTGCCACACCCGTGATGCGGGACGCAGTACGGTCATCAGCCACAGCGCCTGCATACAGGATGAGGATCCGCTGCTGGAGATCGCCGACACCAACTGCTTTGATATCCGCTGTACCGCGCCCGCCGCACTGCAGCGCGAGCTGGAAAAGCTGGAGCTTTACCACCGGCGCTATCCCGGCAGCAGCGTGGGGGTATCCTGCTACGGCGGTACGCAGCCGCGGCATCTTCTGCACCTGCACGAAATGATGCTTGCTGCGCAGAAAAAACGGCCGTGGCTGTGGGGGGCTTTTGGCGCGGATGTGCGGCCCTGTGCGGAGGAGCAGCCGTCTGCCGATGTATTGCAGCGGGATCTGCACGCGCTGTACCGTGCGCACTGGACGGCAGAGCCCATGGTGCATATCTGCGGCGGGGATGTACAGCAGTGCCAAACCCCGCAAACGGAGCTGACGGTGTACACCAATCGGCCGGAGGCGGCGCTCTATATGGATGGCCGATTGATCGCGCTGCAGGGCGGCACGCCGGTGCTGCATTTTACATTGCAGCTGACAGAAGCGCATACGGTGGAGGTTCGCACCAGCTGCTGCAATGCGGTGTGCAGGCTGGTGTATACAGCGGCCAGAAGCGCAGGCTGACACAGCGGTATGATAAAAGAGAAGCAAGGATTAAAAATTCCGGAAAAAGAACAGTTTTTCCGGAACATCTTGCGTGAGCAGTAATTTGTGATCTTCGACACGAATTTTTGTTCTGCCCTGCGGCGGCGAAACTTGTATAATAGCAATGCTGTTAACAGAAATGTTGGCAAAATGCACGAAAGAAATGATGGATCGAGTAATTGTTTTGTAGTATATGGATCGTTTCCATTATTATGGTGAGAACGCTTCTTGCAGAGCGTTTTCATAAATAAAAACGGGACAGAAGCTGTCCCAAAAAAACAAGGAGGAAAGACCATTGAAATCTCTGAAGAAGATCCTGGCTCTGGTTCTGGCGCTGGTTCTGGCTCTGTCTGTGGTTGCCTGCGGCAAGCCCGCTGACACCCCCGTCGTTGACGAGCCCGCCACCGAGACCGAGACCCCGAGCACCGAGACTGAAGAAGTCGAGGAAGAAGAACCCTACACCATCACCATTTCCGTGTCCGCCGGTACCGGCGTGCAGGAAGGTTGGGACGCTGTTGCCGCCGCTTATGAGGCTCTGCATCCCAATGCGGACATCGTTGTTGATCTGAAGCCCGGTGAGGGCTACCCCGACTGGGTCAACACCGTTTCCACCGATATCCAGGCTGACGGCGTGCCCGACATCGTTACTGTCAACACCATTGCTGACCGTACCGACATGACCATCAACTGGAATGAGTACATGGAGGATGTCAACCCCTATGATCCGCAGGGTCGTGCGTGGAAGGATTGCTTCAACTATGACGCTCAGTCCAAGTCCGCTGAGGACAACAGCTTTGACAACATCAGTCTGAACTCTGTGCAGGTTATCTGGTTCTACAACAAAGATATGTTTGCCGAGGTCGGTGTTGAAGCTCCCAAGACCTGGGACGAGATGGTTGAAGTCTGCGAGAAGCTGTACGCCGCCGGCTATCAGCCCATCTCCATCGAAGGCGACTACAAGTCTTTCTACGAGATGCGTATGGGCTGGCTGTGCCGTAACTACATCGACCAGACCAACCGTTCCGATCTGCTGATCTTCCGTTCTCAGCCCGGTGACTACACCTATGATCCGGACAAGGATGACAACTGGGAGATCGACTACGAAGATCCTTACAACGATTACCCCGAGAAGGTTACCCGCAACAATGTCCGTAAGTGGGCTGCCATCTACGACGGTACCTACTCTGCTAACACTCCCGGCCACAAGGCTATGTGGGACAACTTCTGCAAGGTGTTCCCCAAGTACGCCGGCGAGGATGCCTTCTACGGCTGCACCGATTGTATGCCCGCTTTCTATCAGGGCAAGGCCGGTATGATCGTGAACACCGGTGGTTTCGCTGTTTCCTTTGCCCGTGATCAGAAGAAGCTGGCTGCCGGTGAGGCTCTCGGTGAGGGCGAGGATGCCATCGAGGGCGCTCAGCAGTTTGCTCTGGGTACCTTCCCGATGCCCAGCATGACCAACGAATCCGGCAAGTGGGGCGCTGATGAGCTGTTCCAGTCTCCCGCCCGTTCCATCGAAGTCGCAACCGGCTTCCTGGGCGCTTTCAATAAGAACGCTGTCCAGACCGCCCATGTTGTTGATTTTATGATGTTCTATGTTTCCAGTGTCGGCTATTCCGCTTATGCCAATGCTGCTCTGGAGGCCGGCTGGGCTCCCGATGGCGCTCCGCTGGTTTATGACTGTACTTACCCTGAGGATATCACCGCTGCTCTGAGCTCCATGGAGTTCATCGGCAACGGCCAGAACGCCGACTTTGCCCGCGGCCTGTCCGACAACCCCGAATCTACCCGTGCATTCTACGATCTGGCCCTGCAGTGCCTGAAGGGTGAGATCACTACGCAGGAGTATGTAGAGAAGCAGGCTGCCCAGCATATGCAGTATTTTGAGGCTGCTCTGCCCTCCTCCATCGCTATCTCTGACTTCGCCAACCCCGCCAACGAGCCCGTTGGTCAGGACGGCTGATTCAGTCTGATTCATTAGTCCCTTAACAATGGGGGGGCGGTTCATTTCGGGCCGCCCCCCTTATTGCTAAAGGAAACCCAATCGTTTTCCTTATCGCTAAAAAGAAAGGATAACCGGCAATATGAAAAAGAAACTTTTGCTGGTTTTGGGCATTGTATTCACTGTGCTGTTTGCGGCAGCATTGGCTCTGAATATGTATATGTCCGGCAGCAGCGATCTGCTGGGAACCACCGGGATCACCACCGGCCAGCAGAATAACAAGATCGTTTATGACGGCACCAACAATGTGCTGTATCTGGGTACCCGTACCGGCTCTCTGTATGCCATTGATAACGCTACCCATGAAA
>JAFUNR010000053.1 GCA_017472965.1 Oscillospiraceae bacterium
CGCGGCGGCCTGTGCCGGCACAGAGCCGGGAGCTGGCATGACATAAACGGGATAGGAATAGAATTGCGGAGCGCCGTATACTGGCTGCTGGGCAGCGGCGGCAGGTGCGGCGGGTGCTGTGGCTGCCGCATTGTCGGCGGCGGGAGTACCACACACAGAACAGAAGCGGCTGCCTTCACCAAGGCGGGCGCCGCACTGATTACAGAACATAAATAACCTCCTGAAAAAACAGAGTCAAAAGACCCTGACGGATACTTTTGTTTCTATTTATTCTACCACGACACAGCATTTCGGGCAAGTGGTTTTCCCTTGAAAAGCCGGTAAAAACCGTTCAAATAAGGATATTTCATGCTTTTTTCGCGCAAAATATGAAAAAACAGTGGACAGACGGTGTTTTTTGCATTATGATTATCCTCGACAAGGAATCACCGTGCGTACAAAACGCTGTTCCGCCGGTCATGACACGGAGGAACGCTTTGCGAGGTACTGTTTTGGAAGAAAAAGAAAAAGTGATACTGCTGGCCGCGGATACCGGCGAATTTGACCGCGAGCGCAGCATGGCCGAGCTGTGGGCTCTGGCCGAAAGCAATGATATGGAGCCGGTGGCACAGGTGGTGCAAAAGCGCGACCGTCCCGATGGCGCCACCTATCTGGGCGAGGGCCGTCTGGAGGAGACCCGCCAGCTTTGCGTGGATCTTGAGGTTCAGGCGTGCATTTTTGATGATGAGCTGACCGGGGTGCAGATCCGCAATCTGGAGAAGATCCTGGAGGTTCCGGTGATGGATCGCACCATGCTGATTCTGGAGATCTTCGCCAACCGCGCCACCACCAATGAAGGCAAGCTGCAGACCGAGCTGGCGCAGCTGCATTACCGGCTGCCTCGATTGATCGGTCTGGGCAGCAGTCTGTCCCGTCAGGGCGGCGGCGGGGGAGGCGGTGCCGGTGCCCGCCGCGGTGCGGGCGAAAGCAAGCTGGAATACGACCGGCGCCATATCCGCCGCCGCATCGATGCGCTGCAGGAAAAGCTGGATGAGATCCAGGTGCGCCGTGCACAGACCCGCCGTTCCCGCCAGAAAAACGGCGTGCCGGTCATATCGCTGGTGGGTTACACCAATGTGGGTAAAAGCAGCCTGCTTAACCGTATCTGCGATGCCGAGATCTTTGCACAGGATATGCTGTTCGCCACGCTGGATCCCACCGCCCGCAAGACTACGCTGCCCAGCGGTCTGGAGGTCATCTTTGTGGATACGGTCGGCTTTGTAAGCCGTCTGCCCCACAATCTGGTGGAAGCGTTCAAAAGTACGCTGGAAGAGGCTGCTTACTCCGATCTGATCCTCAAGGTGTGCGATCTTTCCGATGAGGAAGCCGCCACCCAGCTGGAGATCACCGATCAGGTGCTGGCTGAGCTGGAATGCTCCGATATTCCGCAGCTGGTGGTGTATAATAAGAGTGATGCCGCACCGGATGCATTGCTGTTCGACTCCGGTGCGATGAAGGTCTCTGCTGCTACAGGACAGGGGATCGATGCGCTGCTGGATCGTATTGATACGATTCTGGCCGATCGTGTGCGTATGGTGGAGGTACTGCTGCCGTATAACGATCTGTCGCTGTCCGGTCTGCTGCGCGCGAACGGTACGGTCATTGAGGAGGAATACCGTGCCGAGGGGCTTTATTGCAGGGCTACCGTCCGTCGGGAGGATTTCCACCGCTTTGTGCCCTACCTGATTCAGAAATAATTAGCTGAAAATCAAATCCGGATACCGTGGGTGCATCCTGTCGGTATCCGGATCTTTTCTTATAAAGTGTAACAGGGACTGCTTGCGCAGTCCCTGTTACCAGAGGGGTGGGAAAGTATAAACAAATTTGAGAAGAAAATCAGAAGTAAACAAGAAACTATTTGTTAAAACAGTACAAAATTTTTGCCTTTCAACAATATATATTTTACACCTGTTTTTTAGAAAAGTCAACTGCAAATTTTTAGAAAAAAATTTGCAAAAACAGTTTACTTTTCTTGAAAAACTTATTATAATTAGTTCATTCTTAATTTTTTATATATTGTGAGACAAAAATGCATTATTTTGATACATCTGCGGTTTTTGAAAAACAGGAGGGCAAAGCCAGTGGACAATATTGACAAAAAAATCCTGTCACTTTTGGTACAGAATGCGCGTATTCCGGTGAAAGAGATCGCAGGTGCGGTGGAGTTGACCGCACCCGCTGTCAGTGAGCGCATCAAAAAGATGGAGCGCGACGGCACCATCAACGGCTATACTGTGCGTATGGGCTACCCCCAGGGCAAGGAGACCATCAGCGCCTATATCGATATCGCAACCTTCCACGACAAGAAGGAGGATTTTCACCGCCGCATCATTGATGAGCCGCTGGTGAAACACTGTTCTTCCGTCACCGGTTCCCGCAACTATGTGATGCTGGTGCACTGTCCCAACATCGAAACGCTGGAAAAGCTGCTTGGCGAGCTGCAGGAATACGGGCAGACCAACACGCAGATCATTCTGAGTACTCTTGTCCAGCGCCAGAGCTGATTTTTGAATGAAACGGAAAGCTGCTGCGGCCTGCGGCGGCTTTTTTGTACCGTTTTGTCACGACTTTGTCATGAAAAAGTCATTGTATTCCGCCTTTGAATGTGCTATACTCGGTGAAATTATTTTAAAGGAGGATGCACCATGGATATGGAACTGGATTTGTCGCGCACTGTGCTGGAGACAACTCGTCTTGTACTGCGCCCGTGGCGGCAGGAGGATCTGGCGGATTTTTACGCTTACGCCAGCGTACCGGGCGTGGGCGAGTGCGCCGGCTGGCCGCACCACACCGATATACAGGTGTCGCAGCGGATATTGGATTCCTTCATCGCGGATAAAAATGTTTTTGCCTTGCAGCACAGGATGTCCGGTCGTGTGGTCGGTTCCTTCGGCGTGCATCCCTCGTGGGCAAACGCCCATGCACAATATGCGGCGCTGCAATGCAAGGAGATCGGCTATGTTCTGGCGAAGGAACACTGGGGACAGGGCCTTGCCACCGAAGCCGCTCGCTGTGTGCTGCGCTGGCTCTTTGAGGATGTTGGCCTGCAGGCGGTGACTGTGGGACATTTTGTCGAAAACGACCGATCCCGCCGGGTCATTGAAAAATGCGGCTTTACCTATGTGGATGACAGTGTGTTTCATGCCAGACAGCTGGGAAAGGATTTTGCCGAAAAGCGTTATATCCTGCTGCGGGAAAATTATGTATAAGAAAACACAGCCGCCTGCCGGAAAACCGGAAAGGCGGCTGTGTTTTATTGCTGATGAAAAACGCCGGATAAAATGCCGCTTACGCTGCGAAGATTGCGCCTGCAGCGCCCAGTACGCCGGCAGTGGCAAGCCCCATGATGATGCCGGCCAATACCACGCCGCCCACGACGGCCAGTACGCTTTTCTTGAAATCCATCTTCAGCATGGCGGCGGCCAGAGTGCCGGTCCATGCGCCGGTGCCGGGCAGAGGAATGCCCACGAACAACAGCAGCGCCCAGAAAAGACCGCGGCCGGCCTTTGCCTGCAGCTTTTCGCCGCCCTTTTCGCCTTTTTTCAGACACCATGTAAAGAATTTACCGATGATGGGTTTGTCAGCGCCCCATTCCAGCACCTTGCGGGCGAAGAAATAGATGAAAGGTACCGGCAGCATGTTGCCGATGACACAGATGATGAATACGGCGATAGGATTCAGACCCATGCCAAGGCCGATGGGCACACCGCCGCGCAGTTCGATCAGCGGCACCATACTCACCAGAAAAACGATCAGATATTTGGTAAAGATACTCATATTTCGGTTACTCCGTCTTCTTGATTTGGCTGCAGGAGCGCTTTCGGCTGCGGGTGGCGCTGCGTGCGGCGGCATAAAGCACCGCTGCAGCGGGCAGCGCCAGCAGAATGCCGGCAAAACCGCCCAGCTCACTGCCGCACAAAATGGCGAACAAAACAAGCAGCGGCGGCAGGCCAAGGCGGCTTCCCACGATGTGCGGGTATAAAAAGCGGCTCTCCAGCTGTTCCAGTACCAAATAGTATACCATGAACCAGGCTGCCTGTAAAGGATGGATCGCCAGTAAAAGAAAAAATCCCAGCAAACCGCCCAGTGGTCCACCCAGCATGGGGATCAGGTTCAGTATCCCGGCCAGCAGACCGATGAGTACGGGAAAATCGAACCCCAGCAGTGCCATGCCGGCGGCACATGCCGCGCCCAGGATCAGACTGTCCAGCAGCTGCCCGTACAGCCAGCCGTAAAGCATCCGGCAGCAGAGTTCGAGAAACTGCAGAAGGCTGTCTGCGCGGCGGGGCAGCCAGACCTGCAGCGCCGTTTTCAGCTGTGCGGCAAGTGCAGGACCATCTGTCAGCAGATAAATGCTGAAAAAAAGTCCCAGTGCCATCTGCAGCAGTGTTTTCAGCATCTCCGCAGTGGCGTTCATCAGATGTGGAAAAAGCTTTTCCAGTGCCGCAGCCGTGCGGGTAAAAAGCTGTCGCAGTGCATCCTGTTTGACGGTTTCCCAGCCTTGCGGCAGGGGCAGATGAGATTCCAGTGTGTCCAGTATACCGCGCAGATTTTCCGCATAGGCAGCGCTGTTTTCTCCCAGCGCAAGAATGCTGCGTGCCAGCTGCGGGCCAAGCAGCAGCGCTGTGCCGCAAAAGGCGGCAAGCAGTACGGTATAGCAAACCGCAAGGGCGCAGCTGCGGCCTGCTTTTGTATCCCATAAAGCGCATAGTCTGCGGTAAGGCGGCGCAAGCATCATGGCCAGCAGTCCGCCCCACACCGGCGGCATTGCCACATCAAGCACAGATCTCCATAGAAGCGCCAGCAGCTGCGGCCGCCATACAGCACATACCGCAAGAAAAACGGCGATGCCGCCGCACAGTGCCCATCGCTGTTTTTCTTTCATACGCCGCACCTCTCTTTGTAAAAGTATAGAAAGGCGCGGCGGTTTTTATGTATGTTTCTGCGGGATAAAATGCTGCGGATGACGGCTCTGCCTGTCACAAAAGAAGTATGCCGGAAAGAAAGAGCCGGCAGAAAGAGCGCTTATCCGAACGGGTTGCACAGGCACAGCACCGCCGCGATACCCAGCACAAGGCCGATCCACTGGCGTTTGGTCAGCCGTTCACGGAACAGCAGGAAGGCGGCAAGCGAGGCAAGGATCAGACCGGCGCCGTTGACGACCGGGAAGAAGACGGCGCTGTCCATCACGCCGGAAAGAAACAGATTCAGCTTGTTATTTGCCGCAACACAGCAGCCGGCAAAGGCGATCATCAGCAGGGGCTTCCAGTGCAGAACGGTTTTTTTGCCCTCTTCAACAGGAAAACGGATGCTGCCGTTTTTGACTGTCAGAATAATCCATCTGGCGGTGGAGTATACGCAGGAGAACGCAAACGCAATGATGAGAAAGGCATCCAGCTCGTCCTTATATGCGGAGCTCTGGTGCACCTTCTGCATGATGCCGATCAGACCGGTGCAGACAAAGGCGACGGCGCAGTACACCAGCCATTTAAAGCTGGCCTTTTTCTGTTCGCCGCCGGTGTTGACCGAAAATACAAAGCAGCCCACCATCAGCACGATGCCCACGATCTGGATGAGAGCGATGGATTCGTCCCAGAAAATTGCGCCGGAAAGAGTGGGGATCAGCATGGAAAGGGAGATGATGACAGTGGTATAAGAGAATGGGCCGCATTCCAGTGCCTGCAGATTGAAAATGGCCTGTGTCGCCGTGACAATGCCGAAAAACAGTGCCAGAATAACGGTGAAGGGAGAAACCTTCAGACTGCCGGCCAGCGCCAGCAGCACCAGCGCGGAAACAGCACTGGTGACCATTGCATAGATCTGGCGGGCTGCGGCATTGCTTTCATAGCGGTTGGTCACATACTTTCTTATGACAGAGCTGCAGAGATTGGCAAAGACAGAAATGATCAAAAGCAGTGCATTGTTCATTGTTTGGTTACCTCCACCCACAGCAGCCGGGCCGTGCGGGGCTTATCGAATTTCAGCTTCAGCGCACCGGCCTGCAGCTGGCTGCCCGTAAAGCGCAGCACCTCGCCGGTATCCTCATCGGTCAGGGTGCATACCTCATCGGCGGCAACAAAGGGTAGGGAGGTGTACAGAGTGTCCTCCTCGCACATCTCCTGACGGAATGCCAGCAGCACACCGCGGTTTTCGGCGGGATCGTGATAAGCGAGAGCGGTAAAGCCGCAGGTATCCTCCTCGGTGTGCCACGGGGTCAGCACATAGAGATCCTTTAAAAGATATGCCTTGACACGGTGCCATTCCTTCAGCCCGAAGCGCAGCATATCCCAATCCTGATCCGGATCCTGTACAAACTGGCTGTCCACATTCAGCGCGGGCAGATAGCTTGCACGCCACACGTACTCGTCGATGTGGCCGGTCGATGCCAGCTGGCTGTTCTTTTCCTTGTTGCAGGAGCCGCAGAAGGGGATCCATCTGTTGAAGGCGCTGGTCATGGAAAGCCGGATGCTGGTGGTGGTGCGGTCATAGTCGCTGCGCAGCAAGGGGATGCCGCGGCGCATACTCTCCAGATCGTTGCGGCCGCCGCCGGAGGCGCAGGAATCCACAAAGCCGCAGCCGCCGTAGCTCAGTGTGCAGGCGATGATCTCGTCCCACATCCGGTAATGGGCGTCGATGAATTTGCACTCGGTGATGCCAAGACGGTCGCCGCCCTCCAGCGCATCCATGTATTTCCAAAGTCCGGCGGGGTCGCTGTTGTTGTCCTCGCGGTACATCTCCACACGGTTATCCGTCAGCATCTTTTTGATGCGGCCCATCGTCCATGCAAAGCAATCCGGATCGCCGATGTTGTTGGAGATAGCCTCCACGCCCTCGCGGCGGATGGCCCACCGGGTATCGTAGCCGAAGTTTTTTGCCAGATTCTCCGGATCGGTGACACGCTCCGGCTCGAACCACACCAGTGTGCGCATACCGTGCTCGCGGGCGAAATCGGTGGATTCGCGGAAGGTTTTATCCGGCCATTTGCGGGGGTCGAGCTCCCATGTGCCCACGCTGTGCCACCATGTGCTGGCCTCGCATCCCTGCAGGTCGGGGGCGATGTACCAGCCGGCATCAAACCAGCGGAAATCCACCTTGACATCCTGCTCCAGCATCTTTTCCATGCTGGGCCGCCATGTGAAATGCCGCTCCGACATACTGCCGTCTGTACGGGGCAGACCGGTGTCGCTGTCCAGACAGCAGGTGGAGAAGGGGGTAAGCGGCATATCCTTTGCCATGGGCGGCAGGGTGGTGGTCATGTACCAGTCGCGCCAGTAGTTGGTGGCAAAGCTTTCATTGCGCACCGTGTAGGGAGCGCGCAGGAAAAGCGCCGTGCGGATGCTCTCGCCCGGGGCAAGCCGGGTGTGCAGGTTGTTGACACTGCGGGCGGTATAGGTGGTAACTGCGCCGTCGGTGCGCCAGTCCGCTGTCCATGTGCCGGCCCAGCCGATGGCCAGCATACAGCCGCCGCCGCCGTATTCCAGATTGAAATAGGGGAAGCTGACATGGGTGGCGCGGCCGCTGTTGGATTCAAAATGCACCGGGGCGCTGGTCACATCCAGAGAATAGGGGCGGTACCAGTTGTGGTGGTCACCCCAGATGCCCTTCAGCATGGGGTAGCTGCCCTCAAAGCGCAGGGCGATACCGGCATCCTCGATGATGCCGCTGTCCGTGCTGCCGCTGTTGGAAAAAACGACCTTCCATTCGGTGGAGCCGTGGGTGAAATGATGGGTGCAGTACACCGTGACGGTGAGGGTGTCATCCTTGCGGAAGGTGAGGATTGTATCCTCCTTTTCGGCGCAGGTATTCACATCACGGGCGACCGTTGTGAAATGCTCTGCGGAAAATCCTTCGTAACGGATACCGTTGTAGGTGAAAGCGAAAGGAAAAAGATCCGGTTGTGCGATAATACTGCGGTACCAGCTGTCGGCGCAGGGATTCTGATAACTGTGCTTCATATGCAGTCTCCTTATCTTGGGTGGATGGGGACGGTTCTTCAATTTATAATAGCGGAAACAAAAGGCGTTTGCAATCCCCTGAACGAATTTATGAGAAAATCTGTTGATTTTGCGGGAAAATGCTGCGGTAAAGAAAATTCCCCTGCCTGTCGGCAGGGGAGAAAAAGGTTTTATTCAGTTCCGGCATTGCGGCTGCGGAAGGTGCTGACATATACCGTCACGACCGCCGTCAGTATGAAGGCGATGACGGAGACCACCTGCTGTGCGTAGACGGAGATCCCCAGAAAACGGTTGCCGTTTTGCTGGATGGCCGAGACCAACGGGCTGACGGTCAGTGTGGTCACAAAGCCGGAAAGCCCTGCCACCGCCTGCGTAAAGGCCAGTGCGTCGGCGCGGTGTGCAACAGGGGTGTAATCGTAGCAAAGATTGGTCAGGGCGCTGTTGATGCCGCCCAGCGCCACCGCATGACAGACGGAATACACCGTGAACAGCAGTTTGCCGTTGGCGGGAGAAGCAAAAATGACGCAGCCGAAGCCTGCGGCGGCGATGATAAAGCACCAGCGTACCATTTTTGCGAAGGAGTGCTTATCTGCATAGCTGCCCCAAAAGCGGGAGACCAGTACCCGGGCAATGCTGGAGACGATGGTAATGATGCTCACCAGCTGCAGCGAAAAGCCCAGCTCCTTGATTTGAAAAGTGCCGTAAAAGGGAATGGCACAGTAACTGGCGGCATTCCACAGCACAAACAACAGCGCAACCTTCAGCACCTGACGGTTGCCGAAAACCGCTTTCAGGCCGGAACGCAGATCGCGGGAGACGGAAAGCCCGGTCTCCGGCTCCACCGTTGCCAGCAGTACGATGCTGTGCAGAACCGTCAGTCCGAAAATCGTGGCGGCGCACAGAATGAATGCCGTGCGGATGTTGCCGGCATCCCGGAAATGATCCACCATGGTGCCCATGCCGAAGGTGTATACCATGCCCACGATCAGTGAAACGATCTCCTTGTTGGCGGTAAAGCGGCCGCGCTGGTCTTCCTCCACCAGCGACATCAGCCATGCCGTCTTTTTGGGCAGAATGATGTTATAAATCAGATAAGCCGTGATGATGACCGCCACGAATGCCGCCACACGGATGCCATCCGGCAGCCGGGGCAGCGGGATCACATACAGCAGCAAAAACAGCAGCTGATTGACGATGCTGAAAATCAGCACCATGGTTTTGACCCGTGTGCGGCGGATCAGCAGCGAGAACAGCTGGAACAGACAGCCAAGCGAAATGATGGAGGAAAGGATGCCGGTCAGACTGTCGGAGATGCCGAGCTCCGAGGTAAGCGTGGCGAGGTAGCTGCCCGCCACAAGGATCGCGATCAGGTATTCCAGTGCAGCCTGAATGATGTACAGCAGCCGGCTGCGGGACATAGGATCCATTTTTGAATGTGTTTTCATGTTTTTCGATCACCCCGCTTTATTGTAAAGCAATCCGCCGGCGGAATCAACCGTTTTGCCAACGAAAAAGTTTCTTTTTGGCGAAAAACACTCAATTTCCGGTTGCTGCTGCGGCGGCGGTGTGCTATACTTTGTTTACATATTATCAAAAGGAGGGAATGACATGAGCGGTAAAACCGCTGCATTCACCGAAACGCCCCGTGTGGGCCTGCTGGAAAAGCTGGGCTTCGGCACCTTTTCCACCGCCAGCAATGTGGTGTTCAATTTCAAGGATCTTTTCTATCTGTTCTTTCTGACCAATGTGATGGGCATCCGCATCGAGCATGCAGGCATCATCACGGCGGTGGGCATCGTGTGGGATGCCATCAATGACCCCATGGTGGGGTATTGGGCGGTGAATCACACCTTCAAAAACGGTGAAAAGTGCCGTCCGTTCGCTTTCTGGTGCGCAGTTCCCTGGGCGATCACCGTGGTGCTGATGTTCACCTGCTTTGAGGTGACCTACTGGCTGAAATTCTCCATTGCCATTGCCGTATACTTCTTGTTTGAGCTGTTCAACACCTTTGCTGCCATTCCCTATAACAGCATGGGCAGCCTTGCCACCAACCGCGATGCCGACCGCCGCGCCATCAATGTGGCGCGTAATCTGGGCGGCTGCGTCGGTTCCGGCATCGGTGCCGTTGCGCTGTATCCGCTGCTGGGGCTGTTCGGGGGTCTGGATGCAAACGGTAATGTGGATCCCGGTGCGGCAGGTGAGCGTGCCTTTGTATATGCGGCGGCGGTGATGGGCGCTATCTGCATTCTGGGCAGCTTTGCGCATTATTTCACCACAAAGGAGCGCGTTAAGCAGCAGTCGGCGGATGAATCCCGTCTGAGCATTGCACAGGTGTTCGGCATTCTGTTCCGCTGCCGTTCGTGGGTGGTGAATATGCTGTATATCATCTGCTATGGTATACTGAACCTGCTGATCATGAGCTGCATCAACTATTACGCCACCTATGTGCTGGGCTCTGCCTCGGCGGCTACCCCGATCATGGCGGTATTTCTGGTGATGTCGGTGATCGCCACGCTGATTTCCATTCCGGTGGATAAAGCACTGGGCCGCCGCAAAACCATGGTGCTGGGCGCGGCGATCTACCTGCTGGGTAAGATCTGGTTTGTCATCGATCCCTACTCTATGGGCGCGATCTATGTCAACGGTATCACCGTGGCCATTTCCATGTCCTTTGCGTTCGTACTGTTCAATACCAACCGCAACAACATTGCCGACCTGCTGGAATGGCAGAGCGGCCGCCGTATCGATACGCTGGTATCCACCTGCGATAACCTTGCCAGCAAGCTTTCCAAGGCAGGGGTCAATTTGTTGATGACGGGCGCACTGGGCGCAGCCGGCTTCAATGCTGAGCTGCCGGTACAGCCTCAGACTGCCATCGACACCATCTGTGCACTGCTGGGCTGGGTGCCCATGATCGTGGCGGGCATCATGCTGGTCATCGCCATTTTCCATCCCATCGAAAAACAGATGGCGGATATGCGTGCAGACCGCAGCTGTGCGGAATAAGCTGCAGACAGAATAAATAAACAGGGCCGTCCCTCCGTAACTGGAGGGGCGGCCCTGTCTTATTGAAACTCTGAATGGTTAATCGCTTCCGGTCAGCCCAGAATGGCGCGGTCGTTGGTGAATTCGGCGCCGCTCTGCTGATTGAACAGCTTGAGCAGATCCTCCACCGTCAGCTTCTGCTTTTCTTCACCCTCCACATCAACGATCACACGGCCCTCATGCATCATGATCAGGCGGTTGCCGTGAGCGATGGCATCCTTCATGTTGTGGGTGATCATCAGCGTGGTCAGCTTGTTTTCGCTGACGATGCGGTCGGTCAGTTCCAGTACCTTGGCGGCGGTTTTGGGATCAAGGGCGGCGGTGTGCTCATCCAGCAGCAGCAGCTTGGGGCGCTGCAGTGTGGCCATCAGCAGGGTGACTGCCTGCCGCTGACCGCCGGAAAGCAGGCCGACTTTGGAGGAAAGCCTGTCCTCCAGACCCAGTTCCAGAGTGGCGAGAAGCTCGCGGTAGCGGACGCGTTCGGCCTTGCGTACACCCCAGACAAAGCGACGTTTTGTGCCGCGGCGGGCGGCGATGGCCAGATTTTCGGCAATCTCCATATCCGGTGCGGTGCCCTTCATGGGATCCTGAAATACACGCCCCAGAAAAGCGGCGCGCTTGTGCTCGGGCATATGGGTCACATCCACACCGTCGATCTCGATGGTGCCGCGGTCGGGCTTCCACACACCGGAGATGGCGTTGAGCAGGGTGGATTTGCCTGCGCCGTTGCCGCCGATCACGGTGACAAAGTCGCCGTCTTTCAACTCCAGATTCAATCCGGCAAGCGCGGTTTTGGCGTTTATAGTACCGGGGTTGAAGGTTTTGCACAGGTTTTTGATCTTAAGCATCGGCATTACCTCCATCCTCCTGCACGCCGGTGGGCAGAACAGCCTTGGGCTTTGAGAAATATTCTCCTTTCAGATAGGGAACAGCAAGGAACAATGCCACGATGATGGCAGAGAGCATTTTCAGGTAATCCGTCTTGAGTCCCAGCAGAATGACAAAATTGTACACGATGTAATACACGATGCTGCCGCCGATGACACCGATCAGGCTGACCACAAAGTTGGGCTTGATCTTGAGTGAAACGGAAAGACCGATAAAGATGGCTGCCAGACCGATGACGATGGCGCCGCGGCCATCGTTGATGCTGGCAGAGCCTTTGTACTGGGCCAGCATAGCACCGGAAAGGGCCACAAGACCGTTGGCAATGGCAAGGCCGATCACCTTATTCAGCTTGACATTTACACCCTGTGCGCGGCTCATATCCGGGTTGTCACCGGTGGATTTCAGCGTCAGACCGATCTCAGTGTAAAAGAACAGCCACAGTCCCACGATGAGCGCAGCGGAAAGCACCACCAGCACAACGATGGAGCGGGGATTGCTGCTCATGTGCACCAGCAGCGTGTTGGCACGGGGATCCACGGCCAGCAGCGATTTGCCGCCCAGAATGCTCAGATTGACGGAATACAGCATCAGCTGCGTCAGGATACCGGCAAGAATGGAGGGAATTCCCAGTGCCGTGTGCAGCAGACCGGTCACAACACCGGCCAGAGCACCCGCAAGGAACGCCAGCAGAACACAGACCCCCACCGGGATGCCGCGCCCCAGCAGCACGGCGCATACACATGCACCGGTACAGATGGAGCCGTCCACCGTCAGGTCGGCGATATCCAGAATTTTATAGGAAATATACAGGCCGATCGCCATCAGGCCCCAGATCAGTCCCTCGGCAACAGCGCCGGGCAGAGCGTATAAAAAAGCCATCATGTACCTCAAAAAATCAAAATCAGTTCGCGGGAACGGCGATGCCCAGCTGTGCGCAGAGCTCTTCGTTAAAGACAACGGAAGGGGTCAGCGTGGCGATCTCAATGTCGGAGACAGCCTTTTCACCCAGCAGCACCTGCGCAGCCATGCGGCCGGTCTCGGCGCCCAGTTCATAGTAATCGATGGCCAGACTGGCGTAGCAAACGGCGCCGCCGTAGCTGGTGAACACAGGCACGCCCTTGTCGGTGCAGATGGTGCCGACGATGGAATCGTTCTGGGCAACGGTGTTGTCAGAGGGCACATACACAGCCTTGCACTTGCCGGCCATGGAGGTGACCAGTGCCTGCAGCTCGGTGGTCTCGGAGAAGGTGTAAGCCTCCACAACAATGTCGGCGGCCTCGAACAGAGCCTTGACGGCCTCATACTGGATCAGGGAGTTGGACTCGTTGGTGCAGTAAAGCACGCCCACAGTGTCGCCGGCGACCAGACCCAGCGTATCGATCATCATCTGTGCCTGCTCGTCAAAAGGAACGGCATCAGAGGTGCCGGAAACATTGGCAGGAATGCTGCCGGCAAAGGTGTCGTTGTAATCGGTAACGGAGGTGCCAAGCACCGGGATGGTGGTGGTGGCGTTGGCGGCGGCCAGCAGAGCGGGGGTGGCGTTGGCCATGATCAGATCCACCTTTTTGGCGGTAAAGGTATTGATGACAGTGGTGCACAGATTGGCTTCACCGGCAACCTGTGTATCAAACTTGACGGTTTTGCCGGCGGCGGTCATCTCCTCGGTCAGAGCATCGATAAAGCCCTGTGTGGCGCTGTCAAGAGAGTCATGCTCCATCAGCTGGCAGATGCCCACGGTGAAAGAGTCACCGGAAGCGCCGCAGCCGGTCAGCGTGCAGGCAGCCAGAACCAGAACGGCAAGGATCAGTGCGAATGTCTTTTTCATTATACTTTCCTCCGGATAGTGATTTATTGTCTCCCGTCCCGACACGGGACAGGGGAAATACGGTATAAGGGAAATAAAAAAGTCCCTGCATATAACAGGGACGAAAATAGTTTTCGCGGTACCACTCTGCTTTCGTACCGGCCTCGCAGCCGGAACCTTAATAGGCTTAAAAGTCTTAGCGATATAACGGTCGCACCCGTTGTGCCTACTGGAAAGCTTTCAGCACACAACTTGCAAAATGAACTTCACCGCGGATATTACCGCTGCCTCGCACCGAACGGCAGCTCTCTGGGGGCTTTTCTCCGGGTTACTCTTTCTGCTCAGACGCCTTTTCCGTAATTGATATTGGGTCAATCATAACAGCTTTTTTTATCTTTGTCAAGCATTTCTTTTGTGAAAAGAGTGTAACAAAATTCCTGCTTTAGATAACTGCCGCTTTGAAAAAGAAAGATAAATCAAAACCGGAGAGCCTGCAGCCGGCAAGCTCTCCGGTGAAAAAGAGAGAGGATCATACAATGCCGCTGATGCGGGTGATCTCCAGACCCTTTGCTTCCCATGCATCCAGAATCTGGTTGAAGCCCAGCGAGTCGCTTGCCATGTGACCGGCTACAATGATGTTGGATTTGCCGTGCTTGCGCATGCCCTCCACCACCTCGGGGGTGGCGTGCATGGCAATGAAGGTGCCGATGCCGGCATCGGAGCAGGCGATGTATTCCTCCAGCGTGGGTGCGCCGTAGCCGTACATTTCCACATAGATGCGGCCGGCATAGCTGTCCTTGCTGCCCACCCAGACCTCGGGCTTCTGGCAGTCAAAGGCATCCCGGTATTCGCGGATGGTCAGCAGCTCATCGATGACATCCTGCACGGTGCACAGGGGGCTGCGATCCATCAGGGCGTTCATCTTTGCCTGTACGGTGCGCTCGGCCAGCATGTCGGCAGGGGTATGGAACGCCACATCGCAGATGTCCAGCAGCATGGCGGTGTCATGGATCTGGGTCAGGTTGCGGCTGTGCAGTGCCTGCAGCTTCTGGGTCTTGCTGGCAGTGGCCAGCTTCTGGGCATAATTGGCGGGCAGGCCGCATTCCATCAGCTTTTTGGTGTGATCGCGGCCGAAAAGCTCGATCCAGCCGCCATCTCGCAGACCGGAGGGGTGATGCTTGGCAACACAGTCATAGCCCAGCTGCTTGGCCAGCAGCAGGGTGGAGGCATCCATATCGATACCCGCCAATACCTTTTTCACTTCTTTACCGTTGTCATAGATGATGCCGGAATCCTCGGGCATGCCCTCCAGCCCCACCAGATCCAGAACGCATTGATACATTTCCTTTACAGTCATTTTATTCCTTCCTTTTCCTTGCCGGCTGTGTTTACAGACCGGTGAATTTTGCGGGCCACATGGCTACATCCGTACCGTTGTGATTGGTCAGCACCACGAATTCATCCCCGGTGGCGACACAGGGCTGTACATCCGGTTCGTTGCCGACCAAAGCAACATAGTGGTTGCCGAAGGGTTCACCGTTTTTGCTGACACGCAGCGGTTCGCTCCAGTGCAGAAGATCATCGCTGACGCGCACTGCCATCACATTGTCCAGATTGGACCCCTTCGGTGTTGTCGCCGGACGCATGGTGACGGCGGACATAAAATATTTTTTGTACTTCTGCGAGTACATCACCCGGGGATGCCATGCCTTTTCCACGATCATGGTCTCTTTACCGAAGTTGCCGGCCTCGCAGAAGGCACCGTCGTAATACTTGACAAAATCACCCATCACGCCGTCGCTGCGCTTGCGGGTGCGGGCAACATAGACATCGCAGCTTTCCCAGCAGCGTTTTTCGGTATGGACGCGGATGATGTTATAGAAAAGATACATATACTCGCCGTCCGGCTCCACAAAAAGGGAGAAATCGCCGCTGCCCAGCAGAATGCTGCCGGAGGGCTGTCCCTTCATCAGGCCCGCACCGGGGTTGAATTTTTCGGTGAAGGCCACCTGCTCACCGGTAAGCACCCAGCGGTCAAAGATCCAGTTTTTTCCCTCATCATCCGAATGCATCAGGCCCACATGGCGGAAATCGGAATCAAAGGCCGGCGTATTGCAGTAGCCGAAGGCATCGTAAGCCGTTCCCTTGCCGTTCCAGCCGCCCTCGTTGTGGAAAAAGCAGAAGAACCGGTGGGTGCCGGGGCAGATGTACAGGCCAAAGGGCCAGATGCTGCCGCGGGGCAGGATCCCCTCGGGATAGCGTATGCCGGAAAACGCATATTCCGCATGACCCACGCAGAAATTGGTGCTGATGGGCCAGACCTCTTTCATATCCTCCAGCGTGGTACCGCAGAACATACCGATGTGGCCCATGTGGCTGTGGCCGCTCATAGCCCACAGCCTGCCGTCCACATCCCGGTACATGGGGGTGGTGCCGTCCTGATAAATGCCGTATTTGTTCAAAAACGGGCTTTCCTGTTTTTCGCCGACAGCGATGATATATTCGTCAAAAAAGCTCATGGTGGCCTCCTGTCAATTTGCAAATGATGAAAAACGGAAAAAAGGGATATCCGGCCGCTCATTCCACGGCGGTGAAATACACGGTGACGCTCTCGCCGTCATTTTCGGCGATGCCGCTCAGCACGATGCCGGCATTCATCAGCAGTGCGCCGGAGCAGATCTCGCCGGTGGTCTCGTTTTTGTAGCAGCGGGCGGGATCGAGCCCCCGCAGCCGGACGATCAGGTGTGCGTGCAGCTGACGGCGCATGGTCACCAGCGTCAGCATGGCGCGGTCTTTTTCGGGGCTGACGATCTCCCAAACGGCGCGATGAGGATCCTCAAACGGGCTGATCAACCGGTACAGATCGCCGCGGCGGATCAGATCATAGCTTGCATGGTATTCTGCGACCTGTGCCTTTGCCGTTTCGCGCTCCTCCGCTGTCAGTTTGCGGGGATCCAGCTCATAGCCGAAGGTGCCCCACATGGCCACATTGCCGCGGGTGGCAAAGCCGGTGCGGGGGCAGGCGGATACATGTGCGCCCATGACGGAGGCGGGATAGCACAGCGAGGTGCCGAACTGGATGGGCAGCCGCTCGATGGGATCGGTGTTGTCGCTGGTCCAGATCTGGGGCGAGTAGCACAGCATGGCCGGATCAAACCGGCCGCCGCCGCCGGAGCAGTTCTCGAACAGGATATCGGGAAAAGTGGTGACCAGCCGGTTCATCAGATCGTAAGTGCCCAGAATGAACCGGTGGAAGAATTCCTTCTTGCGTTCCGGCGGCAGCAGGGCAGAGCCCGCATCCGAAATATTGCGATTGAAATCCCACTTGATATAATCGATCTTGTTGGTGGAAAGCACAGCGTACATCTGCTGCCAGATGTTGTCGCGTACATCCGCGCGGGAGACATCCAGCACATACTGACGGCGGCCCTGCATCGGCTCACGGCCGGCCACGTGCACACACCAGTCGGGATGGGCACGGTAAAGGTCGGAATCCGGCGAGATCATCTCCGGCTCGTACCAGATGCCGAATTTCAGCCCTTCGGCGTTGACCCGCTCGATGAGCGGCGCCAGTCCGCCGGGCAGCTTATCCTCGTTGACATACCAGTCACCCAGCGAACAGTTGTCCGAGTTGCGCACGCCGAACCAGCCGTCATCCATCACCAGCAGCTCGATACCAAGCTGCTTTGCCTCATGGGCAAAAGCCACCAGCTTATCGGTGTCAAAATCGAAATAGGCGGCCTCCCAGCTGTTGATGAGCAGCGGGCGCTTTTCGTTTTTCCAGCGGCCGCGGATGATGTGTTCGTTACAGAAACGGTGGAAGCACCGGCTCATGCCACCAAGACCCTCGTTGGTGTAGACCATCAGCACCTCGGGTGCATCGAAGAATTCACCCGGTTCCAGATGCCAGCCGAAATCGGTGGGGTTGATGCCCATCACAAAGCGGGTGGTGGCGTTGTGGTCACATTCAGCCAGCGCCGAGAAGTTGCCGGAGTAAACGAAATTAAAAGCATACACCTCGCCGTATTCCTCGGTTGCGCCGCGGGCGGCAAGGGCGGCAAAGGGATTCTGGCTGTGGCTGGAGACACCGCGCTTGCTCTCCACACCCTGCAGCCCGTGAGCCAGCGGGCGGCGCTCCATATAGCGCTCCCGGTTGTGGCGGCCGTGCAATGTGATCAGATCGTAATCCATGCAGGGCAAATCAACACACAGGCTCAGTGCGCGTTCCAGCTCACAGGCTGCAGCGCCGGCATTTTCCACACGGACACGGCGGGTCATCACGCCGCTTGCGGCAAAAACCGTGTAGTAAAGCGTTACCTTCACGCCGGTGACGGCATCCAGCGTGTAGATCTCCAGCGTTTCGGCTTCTCCATCGGCAGCATAGCTGGAGGGCATACCGGGGATCTCCGGCTTGCCGGCGGTGATCTTATGGCCGGTGTAGCGGATATCCGTCACGCTGTCGCCATTGGCGTTGCGCACTGCCAGCGCCGAGATGCGGAAATCCGCCGCGCCGTTGCAGCCGTATTCCATAGGCGTGGTATCCGGCGTAAAGCCGTTTTCGCCGATGCGGGGATTGGCCAGACTGAACGAAGCGGACGGCCAGCGCTTTTCCCGGTGCGGCACATACGCATCCGGAATGGGCGCTCCATAGTACAGGTTGAGCAGATACCCTTCCTCATAGATCTTGATGATGTAGCTGGAAGAGACGGTATCCAGCTTGAATGTGTTGTGCTGTGCGTCAAAGGTAATGGGCATGGCGAAACCTCCTGTTGCGGCAGATATTGTTTTGCTGCGTTCAGTATAGCACGGTTCGGGCCAAAAAGAAAGTATGCGCTGCAGTGATAAAACGCTTTTTCTCTTTTTTGTGCAAACCGGTTTTGAGAAGCCATTCCTTACAGATCGTATTCCATCCAGCGCCGCGTTTCCCGAAAACCCATCGCCCGGTAGAAATCAACTGCCGACACATTGAACTCCCAGACATCCAGTTCGATCTTATCAAAGCCTCTTTTTATTGCGTCTTTTTTCATAAACGCAAATAACTCCCCGGCAATACCCTGCCGTCGGAACGCTTCGTCCACCACAAGCTCCTGCACATGGTAGAAGCTTCTTGCGGCGCAGTAAGGCGTTTCCGGCTTATGCACATAAGCCACACAGGCCGCGCCGCAGAGAACGCCGTCCCTTTCCGCAACCAGAACATCACTGTTTTCGCCTTGGATCCATGCGCGGGCGGCATCCTGCAATTCCTCGCCGAAGCCTGCCTTGAATACATCGGGCCGTCCTTTCACATGAAGCTCGTTGACCTGTCTGCGCAATTCATTGACGCGCATCAGATCCTTTTCGTCTGCAAACCGTACCATATTACAGTTCTCCGCCTTTCTTTCGGTTGAATTTTTCCATATGATTGGTGTGCCCGATGTCCTGCTTCTGAGCCGGCGTCTTTATCAGGCACACTCCTTTTACCGTTAAAATCAAAAAATGCACCGGATTTTTGGCTCGTCCGGTGCATTCATCCGATGATGGAATTGAATAAACTCTCCAACCGAATTTTTGCACAGACACAACAGACTCACCTGCTGCAACTGTGCATCTTTCGGTGCGTTTTCAGTTACAGACAAGTGCGTCTGCGATACATATACATGGTTTCGGCTGTGAAAAGAATGTTTTTCATGATTTTATTCCTCGTTGAAATTTCACTTATTATAGTTCCGGCAGTGAGATTTGTCAAACATTTTTTGAAAAAAAGTGATGGGATGTCGAATGCAGCCAGGTTTCGCTGCGCTCAACTTGCTGCGCAAACTGCGGAAAGACTGCAGCCGGCTGCAGAAAGCACCGCAGACGAAGCCAGCAAAAATCGCAGAAGAGACGGCAAATTTGCCGCAGGAGAGTGCGGAAGCGGTAGCGGTTGATGCGGATAATCGGGAAGCATCGCCACAGCAGGTAGGGGAAATAACGATAATTAAGAATCCGTATTCCGGATCTAAAATGCTCCCACAATATGCAAATAGTCCTCAAAGAAAAGTAGTAAATATCGAAAATAAAAGTGTAAAAAAGGCAGTGGAAAATATTGCACCAACCAACAATGAAAGCCAAAGATTTAAAAAGGATTAACGCAACTATATAAAGCTTCACATGGAGCGTTATTCAACGGGAAAAAAGTGCAAGTAATAGGACTGCAAAGTGATGGTAAGTCGTACGAAGTCATGTTAAATTCAAAAGTTATCGGAAAAGTTATTTCAGACAAAAAGTTGAGTGCAAAAAAATAGCTGTTTGGGATAACATGAAAGAAGTTATCCCAAACAGCGAATATATTGGAAGAGGAAATTTTGTTGCAAAACAAGGCTCAAACAAATGGGTAGAACGGTACGATTATTTTGAAACAGAAGTGACTATAGATGGGGAGCCGTGGACCGTTTCTTTTGATGTCGAGGTACAGCATGATGCTAACAACTACAGAACGCATCGTGTTATAAAAGAAATAAGCTTGATGCAATCAAACCACGTAGCTGACAGGCGTCCAGTACGCCCCGCTTGGAATGATACATCAAGCTTATCCGACGAAAGTGTATCACAAGAGCCGAAAGAAGTCAAGTCAGAAGCGGTAGAGGGCGAAGCTCTCTTTTCTGTTACTGAAACCTCTGTTTTGCAGTCAAGTGTAAAAAGCACTGCACCTGTAACAGCCACGGATACTGCCAGAAAATCCACAGGCTGGAGCGCTCTGAAAGACAATCGTATTGCAAAGGCCATGCTGCAAAAGCCGGAGGAAGTGGTGGCGAGCATCGGTGATGCGGTGAACATCCGGTATGGGATGGGCGTTAAGATGTAAAATTTCCCGTTGTATTTTTTGTTAAAATGTGATTTTTGGGTATCAAAAATGATACGGAAAAATCAAAAACAAAGAGGACGAAAAGTGCGAAAAAGCCCGTAACAAAGGGAAAGTCCCGTGGTTAAGGCAACCACGGGACTTTTGGCGTTTGGAGCGGGTGATGGGATGTCGAATGCAGCCAAGTTTCGCTGCACTCAACTTGCTGCGCAAACTGCGGAAAGGCTGCGGGAGTTGAAAAAAGTCTGCTTGCAGTTTGCCGGGCTCTCCTCCGCAAGCACCGCACTCCACGCAAAAAAGGACTGCAACAGCAGTCCTTTTTGCATGGAGCGGGTGATGGGAGTCGAACCCACGTCCTCAGCTTGGAAGGCTGATGTACTAGCCGTTGTACGACACCCGCAAATATTGGCAACAGAATTATTATAGCGGTTTTTGTTCCGGCTGTCAAGATTTTTTTCGGCGATCTTGCTGTCGGCCGGCGGCGTCTTTTGTTTTTTTACGTATCATCTTGACAAATGGCGGGGAATGCATTCATAATGAAAAAAAGAATGATCGACCGATCGGGAGGATCAATATATGAATACACCGCCGCTGCTGCAATATATTCTTGAAAAACGCCACCATCAGTATCGTCATCCCACCGGTTTCACGCTGGCGGAGGAATACGCCGCTGCGGGGCTTTCACCCCGCGAGCGTATGGCGGATCGCTTCTGCCGGATGTGTGCGGCACAGACTCCCGTGCTTCTGCCGGATGAGCAGATCTGCTTTCTCCGCACCACCACCGAGCTGCCGGATATTTTTACCGAAGCCGAGTGGGCGCGGATCAAAGAAAAGCATTTCATTCACGAGCTGGGCTTTCTCTCCAATCTGTGTCCCGATTACGAGGGGGTACTGCGGGAAGGTCTGCTGGCGCGGCGTGAGCGGGCGGAGGCATACTCCCGCCGCAGCATTGATGCGCTGCTGGAGCTGACCGACCGCTATGCCGCCCTGGCTGAGCAAAGCGGGGATGCCGCCCTTGCCGCCGTGCTGCGCCGTGTGCCGCGGTATCCCGCCCGCACCTTGCGCGAAGCCTTGCAGGCGCTGCGCATCCTGCATTTCGGCCTCTGGCTGGAAGGCGAATACCACAACACGGTCGGACGCTTTGATCAGTTCATGCTGCCGTATTATGAAGCGGATCTCGCCGCGGGCCGTTTGACAGAAGAAAGTGCTCTTGCGCTCATTCAGGATTTTTTCCTCTCTTTCAATAAAGACAGTGATATGTACCCCGGTGTACAGCAGGGCGATAACGGCCAGAGTTTGGTGCTGGGCGGCCGCAGAGCTGATGGCAAGGATGGCTTCAACCAGCTTTCTGCGCTGTGCCTGCAGGCAAGCCACTCGCTGCATCTCATCGATCCCAAGATCAATCTGCGAGTCAGCAGGGATACCCCGCTGGAGGTTTTCCGTCTTGGCAGCGAGCTGACCAAGGCGGGTCTGGGCTTTCCCCAGTATTCCAATGATGATGTTGTTATTCCCGGACTGGAAGCACTGGGCTATGCGCCCGAGGATGCCGCCAACTACGCCATTGCCGCCTGCTGGGAATTCATCATTCCCCGCGTGGGTGCGGATATCGCCAACATTGGTGCACTTTCTTTTCCCCGGGTGATCGACAAGGCACTGCACGCCGCTGATGGCTGCGAAAGCTTTGAGGAGTTCCTTGCCCTTGTGAAAAAGACCCTCGCCGCCGAGGTGGATGCCATCTGCGCCGGCATCGGCGATGTGTGGTTTGTGCCCGCGCCGCTGATGGATGTGATGACGGATGCCGCGGATATTTCCACCGGCGCAAAATATAATAATTTCGGCGTGCACGGCACTGGCGCTGCCACCGGTGCAGATTCGCTTGCCGCCATCAAAGAGCTGGTTTTCGAGAAAAAGCAGCTGACTCTTGCGCAGCTGAGAAATGCAGTGGATACGGATTTTGAGGGCTGCGAAGATCTGCTGGCGTATCTGCGGTGGGAGGCTCCCAAGACCGGCTGCGACGATGACCGCGCCGATTGCTGGCTGTGCAGTCTGCTGGAATGGTTTGCCGATGCGCTGGCAGGCCGTACCAACTGCCGCGGCGGTGTGTGGCGGGCCGGTACCGGCAGCGCCATGTTCTATCTGTGGCACGCGCAGGAGCTGGGTGCTTCGCCGGACGGCCGCCGCAAGGGTGAGCCCTTCGGTACCAACTATTCGCCCGGACTTTTCACCCGCATAGGCGGGCCGTTCTCGGTCATCCGTTCCTTCACCAAACCGCAGCTGGGCCGCACCGTCAACGGCGGCCCGCTGACGCTGGAATTCCACCACACCATGTTCGCGGATGAGGAGTGTGTCACCAAGGTGGCGCTGCTGGTGCAGGAATTTATCCGCCGCGGCGGTCACCAGCTGCAGCTGAATGTGGTGAGTATGGAGGATATGAAGGATGCGCAGCTGCATCCCGAGCGCCACCGCCAGCTGGTGGTGCGTGTCTGGGGCTGGAGCGCCTATTTCGTCGAGCTGGACGAAGCCTACCAGAATCATGTCATGGCGCGGCAGGAATATGTGGTATGACGGGGATCATCTTTGATATCAAGGAATTTGCCCTGCACGATGGCCCCGGTCCGCGGACCACGGTCTTTTTGAAGGGCTGTCCGCTGCGCTGTCGCTGGTGCCATAATCCGGAGGGGCTTTCGCCCGTGCCGCAGCTGCTGGTAAAGCAGACTCTTTGTACCGGCTGCGGACGCTGCCGGAGGAGCTGCGGCCATCCGGAATGCGCCCCGTTTGACCGCTGTCTGCATGCCTGTCCCAACGGTGCTGTCAGCCTGTGCGGGCGCAGCATCGAAGCAGAGGAGCTGGCGGCAAAGTTGAAGCGGGATGCGGAATTCTTTACGGCATCCGGCGGCGGGATCACCGTTTCCGGCGGCGAGCCGCTGCTGCAGGCCGCTTTTGTGCGGGAGCTTTGCGCTGCACTGGGGCCGGATATTCACAAAACGCTGGAAACCAGCGGCTATGCCGCGCCGCAGGAGTTTCAAAGCACGGCACTGCTTTTTGATCTGGTGCTGTTCGATCTCAAGCTGGCCGACCCGCAGCAGCATAAAGCGTGGACAGGAGCGGACAATGCGCCGATTCTGGCCAATCTGGCGTGGCTGCGCGAAAACGGCGTGCCGTTCATCCTGCGCATCCCGCTGATCCCCGGTATCACCGATACCTGTGAAAATCTGTCGGCACTGGCTGATATTGCGGGGAATGATCCTGTGGAACTGCTTGGGTACAACGCCATGGCCGGCGCAAAATACCCCATGGCAGGTATGGAATGGACTCTGGGCGAACGCAAACCCGCTCCGGTGGAGCTCTCTCTTTTTCAAAACGCCCGCATGGGTTAAAATAACAAAACCGGCAGTCTCCGCGATCATTCGGGGGGCTGCCGGTTTTCTTATGATTTTGGTTTGTTGATATAGCGTTACATAGGGGGTTCGTTCTGGCTTTTTGCGCTGCGCAGGATTGCCTGCAGCTCCGTCAGGTAGAATTGCAGTTCTCCGGCGCTCATATCCCGCAAACCGACAGAAAACAGTGCCGGATACAGGCTGCGTACAGGGAAGAGAGGATTTTTTGCAGCGGAAAAAAGCGTGTGCAGCACTGCGGTTTTAACGGCGCGCACTTCAGCCGGCTCGGCATCCATATCGCTCAGGTCATAGGCAGCGGTGCGTCCGCAGGGGGCTTCGCAGGCAAAGCACCCCGGCACAAGGGCGCGCTTTTCCTGCTTTGCATGCAGCAGCAATGTGTGCAGTGTTTCCGCATCCGGTCTGTTGCCGCAGGCTGCCAGTGCCTGCCGCAGCAGTGCATCGGTTTCAGGACGGATCAGATGCTCGCTGCCGTCCACTGCGCGGGCAATGCCGATCAGCTCACCGAGCAGAGCACGGCGAAGAAGAGCGGTATCCATTGCGGTATCAAAACAGAGTTCTTCCATAGGGCAGCTCCTGTCAGCGGTCCAGAATGCGCCCGTCGGCGGAGATCACCGTCACCTGCCACGGAATAAACTTTCCGCTGGCCTGCAAAGCGCGTTTAACAGCATTTTCGATGCCGCTGCAGCAGGGCACCTCCATACGCACAACGGTGACGCTCCTGATGTCGTTTCCTTCAATAATACGGGTCAGCTTCTCGGTGTAATCGCCTTCGTCCAGCTTGGGACACCCGATCAGTGTGATGCGTCCGCGGATAAATTCATTGTGGAAATTGCCGTAGGCATATGCGGTACAATCGGCCGCGATCAGCAGGTGCGCGCCGTCAAAAGACGGGGCATTGACCGGCACCAGCTTGATCTGTACCGGCCACTGCCGCAGTTGACTGACCGCAGGCGCGGCAGCGGCGAGAGGTTCCTTTTGTGCGGGGGATATGGCGTGGGCACTGCTGCCGGGACAGCCGCCGGCGGGATTCATGGTTTTCACCTGAGTGCCCGGGCAGCCGCAGGGCAGCGCACCGGCTTTTTTCTGCTTGGCGGCCAGTACGGCGGCCTCATTGTAAGCGGGGGCTTCGCGCTCTTCAAAACGGATGGCATCCATCGGGCAGGCGGGCAGGCAGTCGCCCAGACCGTCGCAGTAATCCTCGCGGGTCAGTACGGCTTTGCCGCCGATCATTTCGATGGCTCCTTCGTGACAGGCTGCGGCACAGGCGCCGCAGCCATTGCATTTATCGGTATCGATTTTGATGATTTTTCGTTTCATGGCAGAAACCTCCTTAGGGTTTGTGCCATCATTGTAGCACGCTGTTGCCGGGCGAATCTGTTGAATTTTCAACAAAAATGAAACTTTTTTGAAAAATCAACTGTTTTTTTCGCGGTCGCCGGCACGGCGGGCCATCCACTCGCCCCATGCAGTGGCCCAGCGCTCCACATAAAAAGAATCGTAGGGGATGCCTCGCTCCTTGCGCAGCCGGCGCAGCGGCGGCAGATTGCACCACAGCCAGCTGGGAATGCCGATCACGACCAGATACAGCGGCCCGAGCAGCAGCGATTGCAGCGTGTGGCCGTATTCGTGAAAAAGAGTTTGCTCATAGCGGGCGCGGGTGCCGGGGGCGGGGGCATCGGGCCGCACGCTCTGGTTTTGGGGCGCAGGTACAAACAGGAACATCCCCAGCGATATGCCGCCGCGGGCGCCCCACTGTGTGGCCAGTGCGCCGTGATGCTCAAAATGCGGGCAGTGCCGCCAGCGCAGATAAAGAGCCAGCCCCAGAATACTCTGCGGCAGGCCCCATGTCCATTGCCATATCCGGTAGATCACTTTTTTCATCCTGTCAGCCCGCTCCTTTTATATAAAAGATACTGTGTTTATCAGTATAATACATTGACTGCTTTTTTGCAACAGACAGGCCGGTGTCGTAAAAATGCATAGTTTTAAAGGTTAGCAAAAGCTAACCATGCGCAATGTGACGAACTTTGTTTTGCATGGAAAAAAACGGAAAAAACGCATTGACAAATTCACTGTTTTAGAGTATTCTATTTTCGAGTTAGCGAAGGCTAATCGAGGTTGAAAGGTGGTTGATCTTATGACTCTGAAGCAGGCGAAAGAGGGCGAAGTGTACATCATCCGGGATATCGTGACCGATGATGAGGAACTGAACGCTTTCCTTTTTTCTCTGGGCTGCTACAGCGGCGAACCAATCACCGTTGTCTCGCGCCGCCGGGGCAGCTGCGTTGTATCCATTAAGGATGGGCGCTACAACATCGATGATCAGCTGGCAGAGGCTATCTGTATTTAAAGGGTAGCCGAAAGGATCCCTTTGTTCCTGCGGGAGCAAGGGACTCTTTAATCCCTTTTGGTTAGCGGAGACTAACCGAGCGGGCTGACGGATCCCGGCACAAAATCATTTCAAAACCGAAGTCATCCAATCGAACGAAGGAGGAGCACACCCCATGAGAATTGCTTTTGCAGGCAATCCCAACAGCGGTAAGACCACCATGTACAACGCTATGACCGGCCGCAACGAAAAGGTCGGCAACTGGGCTGGCGTCACCGTTGACAAAAAAGAGGCCCCGATCAAAAAGGCATACGCCGGCGAGTGCGAGATGATCGCCGTTGACCTGCCCGGTGCGTACTCCATGTCGCCGTTTACCTCGGAGGAGAGCGTTACCAGCTCCTATGTCAAAAACGAGGAGCCGGATGTGATCATCAACATCGTTGATGCCACCAATCTGAGCCGTTCGCTGTTCTTCACCACCCAGCTGCTGGAGCTGGATATTCCCGTTGTTGTCGCTCTGAACAAGGCGGATATCAACGAGAAAAAGGAGACCGAGATCGATGTGGCCGTCCTTTCCGCCAAACTGGGCTGCCCGGTGATCGAGACGGTTTCCACCAATGCGGAGGGCATGGCTGAGGTAGTCGCTGCCGCCGCCGCTGTTGCCGGTAAGGGACAGAAGGCCCCCTATGTGCAGGGTGATGTGGACCTGACCGACAAGAAGGCTGTAGAAGAGGCCGACCGTAAGCGCTTTGCCTTTGTCAACGGCATCGTTGACGGGGTCGAGACCCGTAAGGTGCTGACCAAGAATAAGAATTTCCAGGATAAGATCGATGCTGTGATCACCCATCCCGTGGCCGGCATTCCCATCTTTGCGCTGGTGATGTTCCTTGTGTTCCATATCTCCCAGTCCGACGGCAAGCTGGGTCTGGGTGTCTGGCTGGCGGATACGCTGGTCGGCTGGCTCGAGGCCTTCCAGGGCTGGGTCGGCGGTCTGGTGGAGGGGGCTTCCCCCATCCTGCAGGCGCTGCTGGTGGATGGTGTCATCGGCGGCGTTGTGGCCGTCGTCGGCTTCCTGCCGCTGGTCATGGTCATGTATTTCCTGATCGCTCTGCTGGAGGATTGCGGCTATATGGCCCGCGCTACTGTGGTTCTGGATCCCATCTTCAAAAAGGTGGGTCTGTCCGGTAAATCTGTCATTCCCTTTGTTATCGGCACCGGCTGCGCCATTCCCGGCGTTATGGCCTGCCGCACCATCCGCAACGAGCGTGAGCGCCGTGCCACCGCCATGCTGGCTCCGTTCATGCCCTGCGGCGCCAAGCTGCCGGTCATCGGTCTGTTTGCGGGCGCATTCTTCTCCGATGCCTCCTGGGTGGGTACGCTGATGTATTTTGTCGGCATCCTGCTGATCCTGGTGGGCGCTCTGCTGGTCAACTGGGTCACCGGCCACAAGAATCGCAAGAGCTTTTTCATCATCGAGCTGCCTGAGTATAAGCTGCCCTCGCTGAAGCGCGCTTTCATCGCCATGTGTTCCCGCGGCTGGTCCTTCATCGTCAAGGCCTTCACCATCATTCTGCTGTGCAACACCGTTGTGCAGATCATGCAGAGCTTCACCTGGAGCTTTACTGTGGCCGAGGCTGCCGGTGATTCCATTCTGGCTTCCATCGCTTCTCCCTTTGCTTATATTCTGGTGCCCATCGTGGGTGTGCTGTCCTGGCAGCTGGCTGCCGCAGCCGTCACCGGCTTTATTGCCAAAGAGAATGTTGTCGGCACGCTGGCCGTCTGCTTTGTCGGTCTGGAGAACCTGATCGATACCGAAGAGCTTGCTCTGCTGGAAGGCGCCGGCAGCGAGGTCGCCGGTATCATGGCCATCACCAGAGTCGCTGCGCTGGCCTATCTGATGTTCAATCTGTACACCCCGCCCTGCTTTGCTGCTCTGGGCGCTATGAATGCCGAGATCAGCGACCGCAAGTGGTTCTGGGGCGGCGTAGGTCTGCAGCTTGCTACCGGCTATACCGTGGGCTATCTGGTCTACACCGTGGGCACGTTGATCACCGCGCCCGCTTCCCTGAATGTGGGCGCTGCCATCGGCGGCGGCATTGCCGTGATCTGCTTTGCTGCTGTGGCTGCCTGCATTGCAAAGAAAAACAATAAGAAAGTCGCCGCCTGAGAGAATGCCGGCGGCGGGAGGAGCTGTCTGTGGATAACATTATCATCATTGCGATCGTCCTTGTGATCGTTGCCGCCGCCGCGCTGTATGTTTACAAGGCAAAGAAAAACGGCAAAAAGTGCATCGGCTGTCCCGATTGCTGCAGCTGCTCCGCCAAAAAGAACGGCGAAGGCTGCTGCTGTGGCTGCAAAAGTGCGGCCAAAAACTGAATCGATTTTTCGCAAAGGGGCTGCCGCCGTATACGCGGCGGCCTTTTTCGTGCAGCGAAAAATCTTTACGCCGCCTGCAGCGCTCCGGCGCTTGACACAAACGGGCGGCAGGGGTAGTATTGTACCGGATGATTTTTCCGTTAAAAGAAAAAAATGCATGCAAACAGATACAGTTTTGCGACAATGCTCTGGTATAATGGCTTTGCAATGAAGAAAAAGCTGTCTGAAAGGGGAGGTTTGCCCATGATCCATATTCTTGTCGTCGAGGATGAACGACCCATCTCCGATTTGATTCTTCTGACGCTGAGGCAGGCGGGCTACCGCTGCAGCGCAGTGTATGACGGACTGGCTGCGGCGGACTGGCTCGAAGCCAATACCTGCGATCTGGTGCTGCTGGATATCATGCTGCCCGGTGCAGACGGCTACGAGGTGCTGGAGTACATCCGGCCTACCGGCATCCCTGTGATTTTCCTTACGGCGAAAACGCAGCTGCACGACCGGGTCTACGGGTTGGAGAGCGGCGCGGATGATTACATCTGCAAGCCGTTCGCACCGGCAGAACTGGTGGCGCGGGTGGAGACCGTTCTGCGCCGCTGCGGCCGCGGCAAAGAAAAGCTGTCCATGTGGGGTGTGGAGCTGGATCCTGTGCAGCGCACGGTATTGAGCGGCGGAGAACCGGTGGAGCTGACCCCGCGAGAATTCGATCTGCTTTTGTACCTGATGCGTACACCCGGTGTGGCACTCTACCGGGATGTGCTGTTTGAGCGGGTGTGGGGCACACTGCCGGATTCCGATACCCGTACACTGGATCTGCACATCGGCCGGCTGCGTCAGAAGTTGGGCTGGCAGGATCGCATCACCACTGTGTACCGCATCGGCTACCGTCTGGAAAAAGAGGAGAATACATGAAATTTGCCACAAAGCTGACATTGGTGGTGCTGCTTTTGCTCAACTTCTGCGTGGGTCTGGTCAGCACCATCCTGCTGCAGCGAAATTTTGATTCTATGCTCACCGACAGCTGCGGACAGTATGCGCGGATGCAGATCAGTCTGTGCCGCAGCATACGGGATTCGGTTCAGGCCCTGCCGCAGCCGCAGGATGCCGCCGCCCGTGTCAGCGGTATCCGCCGTGCAGCAGAAAGTGCCGGTGCGTATCTGGGCGTGCAATATGCGCGGGTATACATCCGCGAAAAGGACGGCACAGCGGTGTATAAGAATCTGCCGGAGGGCTTCAGCGAGGTCGATGCCGTCCGTGCTCTGGAGGGCGATCCCCGCCGCCATCTGATCTATCCGGTGGGGGATACGCATTACGCCGGATTTTGTATGCAGATGGAAGCTGCGGGCGTTCACTATCAGGTGTTCAGTGTATATGATGTAAGCAATGTTTTTGTGCAGAGGGATATCCAGCGCCGCAGCGTGCTGGTGATGATGCTGATCCTGCTGCCGGTCTCCGCAGCGGCGGTGTGGGGCGTCTGCACCCTGTTGACGCGGAATATCCGCCGGCTGGAAAGTGCTGCTGCCGCCATTGCGGGCGGCGCGTATGAGCAGCGCAGCGGCATTGCAGGCGGGGACGAGATCGCCTCTCTCAGCCGCAGCTTTGACGATATGGCGGGTACGGTGGAGGAGACCATCCGCACGCTGCAGCAGAATCTGCACCAGCGGGAGGAGTTTGTGGCTGCTTTTACCCACGAGATCAAAACGCCCATGACCACCATGATCGGCTATTCCGATTTACTGCGCAGCCAGAGCTGCGATGCGGAAACAGTGCATCTTGCGGCGGGCTATATCCACGCCGAAACCAGCCGTCTGGCTTCGCTTTCGCACAATCTGCTGATGCTGCTGGGACTTTCCCGGGAAAAAGCAGAACTGCAGATCATGCCTTTTTCGCTGCTTTTGCAGCGGCTGCAGGATTCGCTGGGTGAGCTGCCGGGTGGTGTGCGGCTGGCGGTGGAAGCCGGCGGGGAATGCACCGTTGCCGTGCAGCCGGATCTAGTGCTTGTGCTGCTGCGCAATCTGGTGCAGAATGCAGCCCGCGCAAAGCCGCGGGATGGCCGTGTGGTGCTGTGCTGTGAAAAAAGGCAGCGATCTTCGGATGCAGAGTGCGCCGCACCGGTGCTGGCGGTGACAGTCAGCGACACCGGCTGCGGCATTCCCGAAAAGGATCTGCCCCATGTCACCCAGCCCTTTTACATGGTGGATAAATCCCGCGCCCGTTCGGGCGGCGGCAGCGGTATCGGACTGGCTTTGTGCGAGCGCATTGCCGCGCTGCACGGTTCGCGTTTGTCTATTGAAAGTACCGTCGGTGTTGGCACAGCTGTGACAGTGGAACTGCCGCTGACGGAATAAGGAGAGAATATGAATAAAAGGGATGTAGAGCAAAATGGAAAAAAGCGCCGGTTTTACCTGATGGGTGCAGTTGTGCTTTGCGCCGCACTGTTGCTGGCACTGCCCTTTGCCGCCGGCAGCATACGCGAACAGGTGCTGTATGCGCGGGGCATAGAGCTTTCGGATGATTTTGAGCTTTCGGAGGAGGGAAGAAAGTATCCCTTCGCTGTTGAGCTGTATGAGCGTGCACTGGAAGGGGATCTTGAGGGCGATTTCGTCTCGCTTACTGCGCAGGCGCCCATCACCGCCGAGGAAGAACTGTCGGTATATCTGGATGAATATCTGCAGCAGAACGGTGTGACGCAGGCACAGGACTGGATGCAGGTGTGGCCGGTTCGTACACAGACCCGCATCGTGACGGCAAAATATTCGCCGTCATTGCGGCTGTATGCAAGCGCTGTTGCCACGCTGGAAAGCGACAGCGTAAGCTGTACGGCGGTGAGCATCGCATACAGCGAGCTGGAAATATACGATATCAGCCTGCAGCCGCGGCAGCCGCTGCCGTCCGATCCCGCCGAGGGGCTTTCCATGAATGCGGAGAGCGCCGCCGGTGTGCTGCAGGAAATGGCTGCTGCGGAATGGAAGCCGGTGCGTCCGGCCAACAAAGCTGTGCTGTGGGAGGAATGCGCCTGGACGATGCACCGTGATGCGGACGGCCGCGGCTGGCTGTACCGCGTGGATTATGCCACCGGCCGGTACACCCCCGCCTGTGCGCTGCCGGAATGCAGTCACGATACAGCCGCCTGTGCTGCCTGCTTTGATGTGCTGAATCCCACCATCACGGATCTCGGGGATACGCTGCTGGTGGCGTGGTATGACGGCACCTCTCAGGACGGCTACATGAAGCGGTACGCCTGCATGGTGGAGCCCTTCGGCGGGCAGCGCTCCCCGCAGGTGCTGCTGGGCAAGGCGGATATCGATAACACCTTTGCAGCCAACGGACGGGAGCTGCTTTTTGCCACCTATGACGGGCGGCTGCGCTGGATGGATCTGGACGGCGGCTGGGAGAAAACGCTGGTAAAGCCGGAGCAGATCGTGCAGGCGGCCTTCGGTGATGCGGTGGATCCCGCTTACACCTACTGGTTTATTGAGGATGCCGATGCCGGATCGCTCACCCTGTCACTGCGCCGCGTGCTGGCGGACGAGGCCTTCACCGATACCGGTCGCGCCCTGGGGCATATCTACGAGCTGGTGCTGCTGCGGTACGATATCGCGGCAGGAACGCTTTCGGAGCTTTACCGCGGGCAGCTCAACGCAAGGCTGGATGCATGGGATGTACAGGCGGGCAGCCTGTGGCGTGTGGACGGGGTCAACGGAATTTTTGGCAAAACCGTGCTCACAACCGGCGAAACGCAGGTTTGGACAGCACCGGGGACGGACACCGCTTTCTCGCTGGGGCTGGAGGCTGTGATCGATGGAAAAGCGGTTTATTACACTGTGAGTAATGACGGTACAGGTGAGATCTGGCGGCGCTTTGCGGTGGATGCCGACGACGGAAGCACACAGGAGCTAACGCTCGCCACCCTGAAAAAAGGCTCGATCAGACCTATCGATATCATGGATGCGGGACAGGAGGTGCTCTGTGTCGCGCATGAGATCGTGGCGGTCACTGTCAACGAGACGGTCTACGGCAAGCCCAACAGCTTTGTTTCGGATGAGATCCATTACGGCTTCATCCCAAAAACGGATTTCTTTGCCGATCTTTTCACCGTGACCCCCTTTGTACTTCCCGAATAAATAAGGAGACCCTGCCGGGCAGCGGCATTGCCAACTGCTGTCCGGCAGGGTTCTCTTATGCAAAATAAAGCGGATTGGAGATCGCGAGGGGATAATCGCCGAAAAACGGCAGCCGGATGCTTGCCAGCAGACAGGCAAAGCGGAGTGCTTTTTCCGGTGTATATTCACCCTGTGCGCAGCCGTCTTTGCCGCGCTTTGCGGCAGCCAGTGTGCGCACACCGTTTTCATCCGCCGTGATCAGCCGCAGCACAGCACCGGAAGGCAGCTTCTCTGCGGCGAAGCGGATGGGTTCTCCCGCTGCTTCGGGCACAGCGGTTTCACCGAAGCTGCAGCCGCCGTATTCCAGCGAAAGCCGCGGGCCGGCCATACCGCAGGTGATATAGCTGTATCCGCTCTGCGCGGCGGTCAGGATATCCCCGGCGCTGCGGCCGGTGCTGTACACGGCTGTCACCGGATTGGCCATGCGCACAGGATGCCGGTCACGGTGAAAATCGCTGCCGCCCACGGCGGCGATATGCCGACCCTGCGCCAGCAGCCGCAGCCACCAGCCAATGGCGTTTTTATTGTCGGAACGCATAGGTCCGTTCCAGATCTCCATCATGTCAAAGAAGCGGTCATCCTGCCACAGACACGGACACAGACTGCATCGGGGATGGTTCACCGAGATCACAGCCCCCGCCGCACGGGCGGTATCCAGTATGCGGTGCATTCCGGCCTCATCGTTGGCGATGAAGCCTGCAAAGGGCACGGCTGCGCCGAAGAAATTGATATGCCCTTTGTAGTGGGTCCATTCCACGCCGGGGACAAGCGTCAGCCCGGGTACCTTGGGCAGATGCAGATTTTCGGCATAGTTGTTGTGGTTGGTCACCGCCAGAAAATCCAGTCCCTTTTTCTTCGCCATGCGGCACAGCGTGGGGATGTCGTGCTGTCCGTCGGAGGCATCGGAGTGCACATGGAGATCACCGAACAGCCATCGCGGCTGCTTGGGGGTAAATGTGACAGTGTATTCCACCGGTACACCGTTTTCCGCCACATGATAAGCGCCCACGAGAATATGCCATGTGCCGGGCTTTACCGGCTGCATCCGGTAACCGGGGGTGGCGGTGTATTCCCCCACGGTCACGCTTTGCCGCGCACTGCCCGACCAGCCCAGGAAAACGCCCTGCGCATCCTCCAGTCCCAGATCGATGCAGTTTTTTGCATTCTTTTTTCCATACGGATAACGGTACTGCACGGTGAGTGCTTCCACACCATCCGGCACTTCAAAAGGAACGGTGTAATACTGCCCCTCGCGGCTTTTTTCGACAAGACGCTCAAGCTTTAGCGTCTGCATCCGATCCACCGTTTTCGATGCGCACATCGCCGCCCTGAAAGCGCAGTGTGTGAGAGAGCGCAAAACTCAGCAGAAGTACGCCCAGCGGGAAAAGAATGGTCAGAAAGCGTGCAGCCGCATCCGGCGCGGTACCGGGATTAGCGCCGCTTTCAAAACCGTACAGCTGAAAGACCAGCAGATACGCCAGCGAATTGAAAAGACCGCTGGTTTTATTCAGCACACCCTGCAGACTGGAGAAGGTTCCCTCGCGGGGGATGCCGTTGCGGGCGAGATCGTCATCCAGTACCCGTGCGCCGACAATATCCATGGTGGCGGCCACGCCAGCCATGGCAAAGCCGAAGATGGGTACCATGCAGGCGGCAGCCACCAGATTGGGGGCGAAATACAGCGGCACTACAGCAGCGCCGGCCAGCAGCAGTGCCAGCCGCCATGCCGGCATCAGGCCCAGTTTGCGGATGATGCGCACCCACACAGGAATAAACAGGATCGCGGAGACGATGACAATACCCAGCAGTATGGTGGAACCCATGCCCTCGGTGCCCAGGTGGTACTTGGTGTAAAAGGGCACGCCTGCCTGCACCAGACCCAGACCTGCAAAATAGGCGGCATTGGTCACGCCGTACAGCCAGAATTTGGGGTTTGCAATGATGGAAAGCACCGTTTTGAAAAGATTGGGTTTAGGGCGCTCCATGGCAGTGGGATCCTCATGTGCGCCGGTGGCCATAAACCAGATGACGGCGATGGCGATGATACCGTACACCAGCGCCGTGGTGGAAAAGCCGATGGCGTCGGTGATGACGGGGGTCAGCGCAATGGAGATGATCATGGCGATGAACTGGAAGATCTGGCGCATGGCATTGGTTTTTGCACGCTGCGCCTCGGTGGGGAAAAGCTCGGGGAACAGTGCACCGTAGTTGGAGTTGATCAGCGAATCCAGCGTGCCGGTCAGAATGTACATCAGCAGCACATAGGCAAAGCCGGATTCTCCCGCCACAAACGCGGGCGGATTATAAAAGAAAACAAAGCACAGCACCAGCAGCGGAGCACCGATCATCAGCCATGGCCGGCGGCGGCCCCAGCGGGTGCGGGTGCGGTCGGACAGAAAACCGTATACAGGGTTGTCGACGGCATCCACAAATGTATAGATCAGCAGGATCAGCGACCATTGCGGCGTGGTGATCAGTCCCAGCCGGTCAATATAAAAGACGGCGGCATAGGTTTTGAACATGTTGATAGGGATGGAGGTACCGAACATACCAAAGGCATAGCGCAGAGGATTGGAGGGACGCATTCCGATTTGGGATTTGTTCATGATCATGCTCCTTTCGCAACTTGTTGAAACCACTATAACACATATTAAGTTAAAATGTCTATAGAAAAAGGAATCGCCGCAAAAAAGTTTTGCAGCAATTCCTCTTTACAGGTTGTTTTGATCATTGAACAAAGACCAGAAGCCCTCCGCCTGCGGCAAAGCATCAAAGTGCATTTCCTCGCCGCTGACAGGGTGTGTGAAGGCTAGAGATGCGCTGAACAGCGCCACCGGGCCCTTCAGCCGGCTGCCGTAGCGGCCGTCCCCGCAAAGCGGGTGCCGGTGGCCGGCAAACTGGGCGCGGATCTGGTGGGTGCGGCCGGTGTGCAGCCGTATTCGTACAAGTGTAACGGTCTCACCGCCGGTTTCGGCGCAGCCGAGTGTGCGGTAATCCAGCACGGCCTCCTTTACGCCCTTGCGCTGCTTTTTCACCACAAAGGTCTTGTTGGCGCGGGGATCGTGATACAGCCAGTCCCGCAGCTCGCCTTCGGCAGGCTCGGGTGTTCCGCTCACGGCGGCCAGATATTCCTTTTGTATGCTGCGCTCGGCCACATCCCGGCACAGCGCGGCGGCAGCGGTCTGCGTGCGGGCAAATACCATCACGCCGCCCACGGGGGCATCCAGCCGGTGTACGGTGTACACCGGTGCGCCGGTCTGTTCGGCCAGCAGGCTGCATAAATCGGGCTTTGCGCCCTCCACGGCAATGCCGGCGGGTTTGATGCAGACAAGAATATCTGCATCCTGATACAGGATTTCAATCATCATACTGTCACACCGTGCGGCGCCTTATACCACCTGAAACAGGAAAAATTTCAGGTAATCCGTTTCCTCCACGCCCCACAGGATGGGATGGTCGGGCGCCTGCTGCCGCGCTTCGATCTGGCGCAGCTGCACGCCCGCATCCTTTGCGGCGGAGCGCAGCATCTTTTTGAAGTTTTCTTCGTCGGCAAAATGGCTGCAGCTGGCGGTGGCAAGGTATCCGCCGCGGGGCAGCAGTTTCATGGCGCGCAGGTTGATCTCCTTATAGCCGCGCAGCGCGCTTTGCAGCGTTTTGCGGCTTTTGGTAAAGGCGGGAGGATCCAGAATAATGAAATCGTAGGGTTTGCCGCCTGCAGCCTCCAGTTTCGGCAGCAGATCAAAAACATTTTCTGCCACAAAATCCATACGGTCATCCAGACCGTTGAGCTTTGCGTTGGCACGGGCCATCTCCACGGCGCTTTCGCTGATATCCACAGCTGTCACATGAGCAGCGCCGCCTGCGGCAGCATTCAGTGCAAAGCTGCCGGTGTGGGTAAAGCAATCCAGCACCCGCTTGCCGGCGGCAAGCTTGGCCACGGCGCGGCGGTTGTATTTCTGATCAAGGAAAAAGCCGGTTTTCTGACCGTTTTCCACATCCACCCTGTAGCGCACGCCATTTTCGCAGATCTCGGTCACGGCGCTTTCCGGTATGGACAGGCCGGGCAGGGGATACCAGCCTTTGTTTTGCTCCAGCCCCTCGTGGGCGCGCAGCGCCACATCGTTGCGTTCATAAAGACCGCGGATGTCCTGTCCGTCCTCGCGCAGAATGCGTACCAGCAGCGGGAACAGGAGATCCTTCAGTTTTTCCATGCCCAGCGAAAGCGTCTGGGTCACCAGCAGATCGCTGAAACGATCCACCGTCAATCCGGGGAACTGGTCCGCTTCGCCGAAGATGATGCGGCAGCAGCTGATATCTTCGGGACCCATTACGCTTTTGCGGTATTCCCATGCATAACGCAGCCGCCGTTCCCAGAAGGCCTCATCAAAAACATCGTTGGCATTGCGGGAGATCACGCGGATGCGGATCTTGCTGCTCTGGCTTAAAAAGCCGGTACCAAGCCAGCTGCCGCGGGTGCTGAACACATCCACCAGCCCGCCGTTGACAGGCTCGCCCTCAGTGGCCAGCAGCTCGGCATCGTATACCCACGGGTGGCCGGCCACCAGAGCGGCTTCGGCCTTTTTAGTCACAGTGATGCGGGGAAAAGCCCTTTGCTGTTTCATGCGGTGTTACTCCTTGGGGGTTGCAGAGTCAGCTGCCTTATAAGCAGCACATTTGGCACGCCAGTAGGCGCTCATGCTGAAGTTGCTATCCATGGTCTTTTCTTCGCCGAACCATGCCGGAGCGGTGAAAAGCGTGGCCTCGTCCAGATTGGGAAATTCCACCTCGGCGTAGTAAAACGCGGTGGCTTCGCCGCCGTCCACAAGGCTGCACTCCATGATATGTCCATCAGCAAGGCGGTAAAGCTGGGTCTGCTTGCGTACAAGCGGTACGCCGATGAAATCCCGCAGCCGGGCAAAAACCTCGGCGGTCAGCGGGGTCTCGATCTCCGTACGGGCAAGGCGGCCTTTGCCTTTGATGCACAGAATGTATTCCTCTTTGGCGATGCTGCCGTCCGCAGCCAGTGTCTGCTCGCTGCGGATGCGTACCACGGGGGCGGTGGAAATATATCCCTGCGCCTTGGCGATCTCGCACAGAAACTCTGTGCCTTCGGGCAGACCGCCGGATGATGTCTCGGGAAAGCCTGCCATCAGCCAGCGGCGCTCGATCTCAATACCGGCGGGATCACTCATGGCATTCCAGCAGGGCGCGGTAGTAATCCCACACCTCGTCCTCGGTGTCAAAATTGGCAACATACATCTGATTGGCCATCGCACCGGAAAGCGCATCGGGAATGCGGCCGTACATCATCATGCAGTGACCGTAATGATACATGATGGCATCGTGATCCATCACAAAGTTCTTGCCGTCGCGGCGGCCGGCGAAGGCACAGTAATGGCGCTCCTGATAGGCGGGAATGGTGCTGTGACCGAAGGCGATCATATCCGCCCAGATCTTGTACACATTGGTGGCATAGGCAAAGTTATACAGGTCGGGGGTGTAGCCGCCGGCGGGGCGCATATTGACCTCCAGACCCAGAATATCACCCTTTTTGCCCAGCGCAGGCTGATCTTCGTTCAGCACGAAGAACTCCAGATGCACAAAGCGGCTTTTGACGCCGAAGGATTCCACCGTGCGGCGGCCCACATCCAGCATCTCATCGGAAAGCTCTCTGACGATGTAGTAGATGGAGTTGTCGTTGGTATTGACCACATCCATCAGGCTTTCGGGGGTGACATTGCCGCTCTCGAAGATGGGCTCGCCGTTCGGTCCGATGATGGCATCATAGGTGCGCACATGGCCGTTGACGAACTCCTCCATGATATACAGAACATCGTCCTTGGTATTGAAGAAGAACTCCAGTTCCTCGTCGCTGCGCAGCTTGTAGGTGCTGCTGGCGCCCACGCCGTTATCCGGCTTGACGATGACGGGATAGCCGACCTCATGCGCAAAGGCAAAGGTGGATTCCCGGTCGGTGACCAGATGGTAGCGGGCGGTCTTGATGCCGGCTTTGGCATAGTAGGCCTTCATGCCGGATTTATACTTGATGCGCTCCATATCCTCATTCATGAAGCCGCTGGTGATGTGGAATTCGGTGCGCAGGGCGGCATCGCGCTCCAGCCAGAACTCATTGTTGGATTCCAGCCAGTCGATCTTGCCGTACTTGAAGGTAAAGAATGCCACGGCGCGGAACACCTCGTCGTAGTTGCCCAGATTATCCACTTTGTAGTATTCGTGCAGCGCATCACGCAGCTCCGGCTTCAGCTGGTCATAAGGGCAGTCGCCGATGCCCAGCACACGCATGCCATTGGCCTTCAGCTCGGCACAGAACTGCCAGTAGCTCTCGGGAAAGTTGGGGGAAAGGAAAACAAAATTCTTCATGTACTCAAACACTCCTCAAAAAATAACGGTGATCTATGTATTCCGAAAAACGGGTTTTGCTCAATCCAGAAGCTGCGGGACATAGTAAGCGACCTGCTTGAACCACCAATCCCAATCGTGGGCCACATCCGTGCCCCAGTATTCCACCCGCACATGGATACCCTTGCTTTTCAGCACGCTGTCCAGCCAGCGTGTGCTCTCCAGCAGCGGACCCTCCCAGTCGCCCTGACCCACACAGATGATGGCCTTGCGCTGGTTGTACAGATCGATATAGAAGTGATCCTCCGGCAGATTCGCCAGGTACAGATTGGGGCAGTTGTTATACACCAGATCGTCACAGTAGCCGGGGAAGAATTCGTTGTTGTCATACAGGCCGGAAAGTGCCAGACATCCGCCGAACAGATCGGGCCGGCGGAAGAAAAGGTTGGCGGCGTGCATAGCGCCCATGGAGCAGCCGAAGGGGATGATCAGCTGGTCATAGCCATTGGCAAGGCCGCTCATGTGGCGGATGGTGGGCACCATCTCCTCCACAACATAGTTGTACCAGCGTTCGTGGTTTTCGATGCGCCAGCGGTTGTCCGCACCCTTGGCTGCCCATGCCTCGTCATCGATGCAGTCGATGGAATAGACCGTTACGCGGCCCTCCTCGATCCAGTGGGCCCAATGCTCCAGCATTTTGAAGTTTTCAAAATCAAAGAAGCGGCCGCTCTGGCAGGGGATGAACATCACCGGCAGTCCGGCGTGTCCGTACACCTTGAACTCCATGTCGCGGTCAAGGTGGCTGCTGTAATGCTTGTGGTATTCAATGTTCATGATGCTTGTCCTCACATGATCTGCGGCAAAGGGCTGTGCCCTTTGCACGGTTGCTGTCGGTACCCCGTACAAAGGCGGGAAGGGACTGCCTTACAGTCCCAGACACTGCATAAAGATGGGGATCTGCTTTTCCCAGCTTGCCTCGGAATGGGTGCCGCCCGGAACCACGCGGAAGGTCAGATCCACTCGCTTTGCCAGCAGCAGCTGCACGGTAGAGGTCAGCGCAGCAGTATTGGCATCGTGGTTGAACATCTCCTGTGCGCCGTAATCCATATAGATGCAGGTGTCGTTGGCGATGCGGCTTTTGGCCACCAGCTCCATCACCTTGGCAGGGGAAAGCCACAGGCTGGGCGAAAGGCAGGCGGCACGGCGGAAATACCGGTTGTAGGCTACAGCACCGTACAGCGCCATCAGTCCGCCCATGGAGGAGCCGCAGATCAGGGTGTTATCCCGGTCGGGCAGCGTGCGGAATTCGGCATCGATGGCGGGCTTCAGCGTGCCGGTCAGCCAGTTCATGTAGCTGCGGCCCTGTCCGCGGATGCGGCCGAAGCGCTCGGTGTCCACATCAAAGGGGCTGTATTCCTGCAGACGGCGGTTGCCCTCGTGATTGCATTCCACCGCCACCACGATCAGCTGCTTGCGGCTGCTTTCCAGATATTCCTTCATTCCCCAGCACTTGCCGTAGGTGGCGTGGGAATCGAAAAAAACATTGTGACCGTCAAACATATACAGCACGGGGTAACGGCGGTCGTGCTCACGCCGGTAAGAGGCGGGCAGGTAGATGTAGCAGCGGCGGGTCTTTTTGCCGGTCAGCTGCGGAATGGTGACTTCACGAACCTCGATCATAACCGGATCTCCATTCTTTATGCGGCAATGCATAATATAAAGAATAATATATTATTATACGGCTCTTTGTGTATGATGTCAACCTTTGAAGGTTGTCTGTTTTCAAATATAAGCCGGAAACCTTTCAAAACAGGGGTTGACAATTTGGTTTACATGGTGTAAACTTGAAATGCGGTTTACAGCGAGTAAACCTGATGAAAGGAGAGACGCTATGCCTGAATATAAACTGGGCGAGATCGAAGCCCGCTTTGCGGATCTGATCTGGAGCAATGCGCCGATTGCTTCCGGTGAACTGGTGAAGCTGGCGCAGCAGGAGCTGGGCTGGAAAAAATCCACCACCTACACCGTGCTGCGCCGTCTGTGCGAACGCGGGATCTTTAGCAATGAGGACGGCGCCGTCCGCGTACAGATCGATCGCGAGGATTTTTACGCTGCCCACAGCGAAGAGCTGCTGCAGGAGAGCTTTGGCGGCTCACTGCCCGCATTTCTGGCGGCTTTCACCCGCCGCAAAAAACTGACGGAGGCCGAAATCGCCGCCATCGAGGCGCTGATCGGGCAGAACAGGGGGTAACATATGGACTGGTATACCCTTTTGCCGCGTGTGTGGAATATGAGCCTGACCGCTTCGGTACTGATCCTTGCGGTGCTGGCTGCAAGGCTTGTGCTGCGCAAAGCACCGGCTGTGTTCCGGTATGCGCTGTGGGGCGTGGTGCTGTTCCGGCTGCTGTGTCCGGTCAGCATTCCGTCGCCGGCTTCGCTCTTCAATGCGGTGGATGCGCCCGTGCGCAGCGCAGGCATCATCGAGTACATTCCACAGGATATCGTGCACACCGAATATCCCGCAGTGACCATTCCTCTGGTGGGCGATGCGGTCAACAGCGCTATCAACGAAAGTCTGCCGCAGGGGGCTGAGCAGCTGGGTGCCGATCCGCTGGAAGCGCCGGTCTCGCTGCTGACATGGCTGTGGCTGACCGGCGTTGCGGGAATGCTGTGTTACAGTATCGTCAGCCTGCTGCGGCTGCGCCGTACTATGGCAGCTGCGGTGAGGCTTCAGGATAATGTCCGCATGGCGGACGGCATCGGCACGGCGTTTGTGATGGGGATACTGCGCCCGCAGATCTATATTCCCTCGGTGCTGCCGGAAAAGGAGCGTGCTTATGTCATTCTGCACGAACAGCGGCATATTCGCCGCGGCGATCACATTTTTCGTCTGTTGGGGTGGGGCGCATTGTGCCTGCACTGGTTCAATCCGCTGGTCTGGCTGGCATTTCGGCTTTCGGAGCGGGATATGGAGCACGCCTGTGACGAAGCGGTGGTAAAGCGTATGGAAAATGCTGACCGCGCAGCCTATTCCGCGGCGCTTTTACACTGTGCTGCAGATGTGCGGCGAAACAGGCTGATGCCTGCCTTTGGCGAAAGTGATATCCGCAGCCGTGTACGCAATGTGATGCGCGGCAAAAAGCCGGCACTCTGGCTGGTGCTGACGGCAGCAGTGCTCTGTGCGGTGCTTGCGGTGTGCGGTCTGACCGATCCGCTGAAAAAAGAGGAATTCACCGTGACGCTCGTACAGGGGTCGGACGAAATGCAAAGCAGTCTGTCCGCACAGCCTGAAGCCGGTCAAAGCGTTTTCTTCGGCACATACGAACAGGATAATGATCCAGCAAACGGCGCCGAGCCCATCGAGTGGACTGTGGCTGAGGTGCGCGGCGACCATGTGCTGCTCATCAGTCGCTTTGTGCTGGAACACAGGCCCTTCCACGAGGAAGATGAAAATGCCGTGTGGAAAGATTGTACGCTGCGCAGCTGGCTGAATGAAGATTTCCTGACACAGGCCTTTTCGCCGCAGGAGCAGGAACAGCTGCTGTCTTGCTCTGTGATCGGTACGGATAATCCCGTCACCGGAACAAAAGGCTCTCCGGCGACAAAGGACCGGGTGTTCATTCCTTCCGTGAACGAGATGACCCGCTGGTTTGCCACGGATACACAGCGTGCGGCGCTGCCTACGGCCTATGCCGCCGCGCAGGGAGCGCGGCGCGGCGAGGGAGCGTGGTGGTGGCTTCGGACACCGGGCGGCAGCACGGCGAATGCCGCCTCGGTGAATGTGGATGGCTCTGTGGATGCCAGCGGTCATCTGGTGTGGTATCCCAGTGTGGGCGTGCGGCCCTGTATCTGTGTGCAACTGCAGCCGGGCGCACAGGCGCAGCAGAAGTCTGCTGCGGAGCAGCAGGAGCCGCAGCAGGAGCTGCAGCAGAATGCGACCTCGCCGCAGCCGCAGCCCACGGTCCCTGTGCTTGACACCGTACTGGCACAGCAGACGATCCAGCAGATCCTGGCCACGCTGCGTCTGACGCCGGAGCATGCGGTATCCTTTTCCGTTCCCTCGCTGCCGCCGCGGGCAGAGGACGGCACAGAGCTTTTTATCACACTCAATGCCACCTTCCGGCTGGCGGATGGCTCCTATACCGTGCAGCGTCCGGTGGATGATGAGACCGGCTGGATGGAGGGGGATGTTGTCGGCGTTTCTCTGCAGCAGGAAGGTGAATTGACCCGCATTCTGCTGCGTGCGGCCTACCGCATACCGGTGGGCGAAAATGCATGGAAAGAGCTTGCGGCAAGCTATGTGCAGCTGAATGCACCCTTCACTTATAACACCGCACCGGTGCTGGAGGAACCGACAGCTTCCGTTGAATACCGCGACGGCGAATCGCTGGTTCATGTGAAGCTGCAAAACGGCGACTGCGCCACACTGTCGCTCACCCTGCCGGAGGGCTTCGTCCTTGCCGAAAACTGGGAAAAGAGCATCGATCCCGGTATGCCGCCTGCCGTAGCGGTGCTGTGGCAGGGCGGTGCTGTGGGTACACTGCGGCTGTATCCCTTTGCGGGCGATCACAGCGAGGTCGATCCTGCGGACAATGAACTGCCCATGCCGGTTTTTGCGGCAGTGGCGCTGTCCAACCATGTGGATTATGATGAATATACAGTGATCCGGTCCACCGATACCGGAGCCGCTGCGACGGCCAGATATCTGTGGCAGCAGATGGAAACCTTTGCGGGTGCAGCTGCCGCGCTGCCGTGGAACAGCCGGGATTGCATCCTTGCCTATGATTGGTCGGTACTGCCCTGTTATATGGAGCTGCAGCTGGAAGAGGGCCTGCTCACGCAGCAACAGCTGCGGGATACAGCGGATGGTATCCGCTGGCAGAAAAACGGTTAAACACAGAATGATAAAAAGAGGACGATACCGGAGCAGTCTCCGGATCGTCCTCTTGTTTTGTTGGGTATATTTTGACTTTGCGGGATCAGCCCAGCAGCAGGGCAGCTTCCGCATCGGCATCCAGCGCGGTGACGGCTGCTTCCTCTGCGGCTTTGGCTTTTTCGGCGGCAGCTTTTTCGGCGGCAGCATCCTCGGCCTTGGCGGCGGGGCTCAGGCGGCCGTACATTTTGGTCCAGCGGCGGATCTTGACAGCCAGCTCAGGGGTGGCCTCGCCGGGCAGCAGTCTCCACTGCCAGTTGCCGCCGGCGACGCCGGGGGTGTTCATGCGGCCCTCTGCGCCCAGACCAAGATAATCCTGCATCTGCACCACAAAGGTATCGGAAACACTGCTCATGCCGCCGCGGATGATGCCCCAGTTGAAGCCCTCCGCATCGTTCAGACCCAGATACTCATGGGCGTAGGCAATATCCTCGGGCGAGGCTTTGCCGCGCCACTGCATCACGGTTTCGTTGTCGTGGGTGCCCACATAGCACACGCAGTTGCGGGGGTAAGTATGAGGCAGATAATCGCTGGGCTCGCGGCTGTCAAAGGCAAACTCAAGCACCTTCATACCGGGCAGCCCGGAATCGGCCAGCAGCTTGCGCACCCCGGGTGTCAGGAAGCCAAGATCCTCGGCGATGATATCCAGATCGCGGAACCAGTTGGTCAGTGCACCCACCAGCGCCATGCCGGGGCCTTCGCGCCAGCGACCGTTTTTGGCGGTTTTTTCGCCGTAAGGTACGGCCCAATAGGCTTCCAGCCCGCGGAAATGATCGATGCGGATCACATCGAACAGACGGCTTGCGCCCTCCACACGGCGGATCCACCAGCCGAAGCCGTCCTTTGCCATGCGGTCGTAATCATACAGCGGGTTGCCCCACAGCTGGCCGTCGGCAGAGAAGTAATCGGGCGGTACACCGGAAACCTCAATGGGATTCAGATCCTCGCCCAGCTGGAAGAACTCCGGCTCGCCCCACACATCCGCGGAATCCATCGCCACATAGATGGGCAGGTCACCGATGACCTTGATGCCCCTGGCGTGGATGTAGGTGCGCAACTCGTTCCACTGCTTGAAGAACAGGTACTGCAGATAGCGGAAGAAATCCACATCCTCGGCCAGAAGTGCGGAATAGTGTTCTACGGCCTCGGGCTTGCGCAGGCGGATGGCCTCATCGGGCCAGTCCTGCCAGCTCTTCATGCCGAAATGCTGCTTGACGGCCATGTACAGCGCATAGTTTGCCAGCCATTTGTTTTCGGCGGCAAAGGCTTCCACAGCGGCTTTGTCACGCTGCCAGCCGGCCTTGTAGGCCTTGCGCAGCACAGCAAAACGGGATTCGTAGATCTTGCCGTAATCCACATAGCGGGCATTGGTGCCCCAGTTGATGGCGGCGAGCTCGGCTTTGTCCAGCAGACCGTCCTCAGCCAGCATATCCAGATCGATGAAGTAGGGGTTGCCTGCAAAGGTGGAAAAGCTCTGGTAGGGGCTGTCGCCGTGGCTGGTGGGGCCCAGCGGCAGCAGCTGCCAGTAGCGCTGACCGCAGGCGGCCAGATAATCGGCGAAGGCGTAAGCCTCCTTGCCCATGGTGCCGATACCGTATTTGGAGGGCAGGGAGGAGATGTGCATGAGAATACCGCTGTAGCGATCCATAGAGGTGCCTCTTTTCTTTTTGTTTGCGGGGGTGGAGAGACTCAGCCTTTGACCGCGCCGGCAGCCACGCCCTTGATGATATGCTTCTGGCAGAACAGGTACAGAATGATGATGGGCAGAATGCTCATCATGATGACAGCCATGATGGCGCCCAGATCCACAGCGCCGTAGCTGCCCTTCAGATACTGTACATGGATGGGAATGGTCTTGTATTTGGTCTGGTCAAGCACCAGATAGGGCAGCAGGTAGTCGTTCCAGATCCACATGACCTCCAGAATACCCACCGAGATCAGCGTCGGCTTCAGCATGGGCAGCACCACCCAGAAGAAGGTGCGCACCGGGCCGCAGCCATCGATCGCAGCGGCTTCCTCGATCTCCAGCGGCAGACCTTTGACAAAGCCCACGAACATGAAGATGGCAAGGCCTGCACCGAAGCCCAGATAGACGATGGGGATGGTGAACGGGGTGTTCAGCTTGAGGCGGTCAGCCGTGAAGGACAGGGTGAACATGACCATCTGGAAGGGCACGATCATGGAGAAGGTGCACAGATAGTAAAAGATGCGGGCAAAGGTGTTGTCCACACGGGCGATATACCATGCGGTCATGGAGCAGCACAGCAGGATCAGGAAGGTGGAAAGCACCGTGATGATCAGACTGTAGGCAGCGGAATTCAGGAAGGGATAGTTGCCGAAGGTCAGGCCGGTGACATAGTTGGAAAGGCCGAAGAAGCTGTCGGCATCGGGCAGCGCAAAGGGATTGGCGTTGATGGCGCCGTTTCTCTTCAGCGAATTGATGACCACCTCAAAGATGGGGAACAGCCACACAAGGCTCAGCAGCGAGAATAAAACGGTAAGGAAGTAGCTGCTTTTGGTGTAAGTCACTTTTTCTTTCATTACTGCTGCACCTCCTTGGAACGGGTGGCATACAGCTGGCTCAGTGCAAGCACAGCCACCAGAATGAAGAAGATCACGGCCTTGGCCTGTGCGACGCCGTGCCAGTTCCTGCTGATATTGTAAGTGGAGTAGATGTTCAGCGCCAGCAGCTCGGTGGCGGCGATCTTGCTGCCGTCAGCCAGTGTGGTGATGGGGTTGCCGCCGGTCAGAGCCAGGTTCTGGTCGAACATTTTGAAGCTGTTGGTCAGGGTCAGGAAGGTACAGATGGTGATGGAGGGCATCACATTGGGCAGAATGACCTTGGTCAGGGTCTTCCAGCCGCTGGCTCCGTCGATCTTGGCGGCCTCCAGCATATCACCGGGCACCGCCTGCAGGCCGGCGATGTAGATGATCATCATATAACCGATCTGCTGCCAGGCGACCAGGATCACCAGACCCCAGAAGCCATAGGTGGCGTTGGCCTCCAGATAGGTACCGTAGCGGTGCAGGATGCCGTCAAAGATCATGGACCAGATGTAACCCAGCACCACGCCGCCGATCAGGTTGGGCATGAAGAATACGGTACGGAACAGGTTGGCACCGCGCATGGCTTGTGTCAGCGCATAAGCGATGAAGAAGGCGATAATGTTGATCAGCACAATGGAGACCACGGCAAAACCGGTGGTGTTCCAGAAAGCCCGTCCGAAGCTGGGATCGCTGAACGCTTTGACATAGTTGGTAATACCGACCCACTTGGCGTCCTTGGGGGTCATGAAATTGCAGAAGGAGAGGTAAATGCCCTGCAGAAACGGCCAGATAAAGCCGATGCAGAAGCATACAAAGGTAGGCAGAATGAACAGGGGAGCCCAGCGCTGGATCGGCTTGCGGATCAGATTACTGGTCACAGCGGAGCCGCTGGGGCGTTTGGCCTTTTTCTTTTTCTTGTCAGACAAGGCGGAAATCCTCGCTTTCTGTCAGATTTTTTACATTCCGGATGCACCCAATGCGGAGTGCGGCCATTCCGGACAGAGAAAAGGGTCTTTTTGCTGCAGAAAACAGGCTCTTTTCTCCGCCCGGCATGACGATACAGAGCAGATATCTGTGAAACAGGAGCTGCTGCAAAGTTGCAGCAGCTCCGTTTTTCACAGCAGAAGTTTGATTTGGCTGTTGTGCCGTATCAGCCGTTCAGCTTGGCGTACTCGGCAGCCCAGCCGGCGACGAAAGCAGTCTCGACAGCTTCCCAGTCACCGGTGCCGGCAGAGTAAGCGGTCAGAGCGGAAACCACACCGGCGCGCCAGTCATCGACGTTGGGGGTGTAGTTGAAGGCCCAGGTCACGGTGTACTTGCCTTCGGAAATCAGACGGTTGGCGTCAGCAAAGAACACGTTGGCGGGCTCCTTGGCAGACTTGAAGGGGCAGGGACCGAACTGCTCGGCCATCATGGTGGTGCCGGCCTCGCTGGTGACGACCCACTTCATGAAGTCCAGAGTGGCCTCGATGTCAGCATCGGAAGCCTGAGAGTTGACGGCCCAGCAGTTCTCGGTGCCGGAGCACAGAGCAGCGTTGGCCTCGCCTTCCACGCCGCAGTAGATGGGCAGCATGGTCAGGTCGGAAGCGGGGATGCCGTACTTGTCGGTCAGGTTGGAGAACTCCCAGGTGCCGTTCTGATAGAAGACAGCCTTGCCGGTGCCGAACTCTTCCAGAGAGGCATCACCGGTGGAGGAGGACAGGGTGGCGGGATCAACAGCGGAATCGGTGATATACAGATCCCAGATGTTCTTGAAGTTGTCCAGATAAGCGCCGGTGATCTCGGCGGGGCACTCGGTCACGCCGTTGTCACGGAACTCGTAGTACAGGGGCATATTGGCCAGATGGCCGGAGAAACGCCAGCTGGAGGAGCCGTCCAGACCAGCAGAAGAGAAGGCATCGAAGCCCAGCTCGTCGGCGCGGGCATGGATGTCATCGGCAACAGCCTTCAGAGAGGCGAAGTCGGTGATGTCCTCAACGCTGTAGCCGGCCTTGGCCAGCAGAGCCTTGTTGCAGATGATGCCGAAAGCCTCGTAGCAGTAGCCAATGGCGTAGACCTCGCCGTTCTCACCCTTCAGGTTGAAATCGTCGGTGGTCATCTCGGCGTAGACATCGGTGCCGGACAGGTCCAGGCAGTAATCGCCCCAGTTGGCCAGAGCAGCGGCGGTGCCGCACTGGAACAGGGTGGGGGCGTCAGTCTTGGCCATCTCGGAGGTCAGGGTGTCCTCATAGGTGCCGGAAGCGGCGGTCAGGACAGTGACGGGGATGCCGGTCTCGGCGGTGTAAGCAGCGGCCAGGTCCTGCCAGGCGGCATCTGCTTCGGGTTTGAAGTTCAGGTAGTAGACAGAGGGCTCGTCAGCGGCGCCGCAGGCGACGAAGGACAGGGCCATGACCAGAACCAGAACCAGAGCCAGGATCTTTTTCATGTGTCTCGTTCTCCTTTAATTAAAAATGTTTTTTATAGTATGCTCCGGTACAGGAGCATTTCTTCACGCCTTACGGCGGTAAAGAACAGTTTTTTGGAGCTTTACAGCTGCCGGATGGAGCCGCCCTCACGCAGAGTGGTATCCAGAAGAATGTGCCGGGGTGCGCCCTCGCGGCGCAGCAGTTCGACCAGGATGTGTACCGACTCACGAGCCATCTGCTCCACGGGCTGCACCATGGTGGTCAGGGTGGGCAGACTGTATTTGGATAACTCGATGCCGTCGATGCCGATGATGGAGCAATCCTCCGGCACACAGCGGCCGCGGTCAGCCAGTGCTTTGATGGCGGCGATGGCCATTACATCGGATACGGCAAAAATGGCGGTAAAATCCGTGCCGCTGTCCAGCAGTGCACAGGTGGCTTTGTAGGCACGCTCCATATCAAAGCCGCCGGATTCAACGATCAGGGCGTCGTCAACGGCGATCCCGTGATCCTCCAGCGCCTGAATGTAGCCGTTGCAGCGCAGCTGGCTGATGGAATGGTCGCTGCAGCTGGGCACCAATGCGGCAATACGGCGGTGGCCATGCTCGATCAGTGTGGTCACCGCACGGTAGGCGGTGGCATGGTCATCGATGGAAACGGAGGCGAAATCCTCTTTTTTCAGCGAGCCAAACTGATTGGTATAGGAGCAGCACACATACGGCACACCCACCAGAGCAAGCTCGGCGGGGGTATAGTCATAGCGTCCGCCCAGAAAAAGCAGACCGCGCAGCTTTTTTTCGCGCTCCAGTATTGCACCGGCTTTGACTTCGTCATCATCCGAGCCGATCTGCCGAAGCACCATATTATAACCGGCTGCATCGATCTCCTTTGTGACGGTCTTGAGCATATCGGAAAAGAAAGGCGTGCCGGTGCCGCGCACCACAACGCCGAGATTATCCGATTGGCTGCGCACCAGATCCCGGGCGCTGGTGTTGGGAATGTAGTTGTGGCGTTCTACGACATCCAGTACCTGACGTCGAACGGCTTCGCTTACATCGGGCCGCTCGTTCAGCACACGGGATACGGTGCTGACGCTGACACCGCAGGCTTTGGCGATATCCTTGATGGTCATTGTATATCCTCTTTTGGGCTTACTATGTTTCAATCGATACCGGTATCGTTACCGGTATCGTTACCAGCTTCATTTTCCAAAAGAGATGATACCAATCTTCCCATGAAAAGTCAACACGAAAAGCGCATTTTGCGCGCTTTTCGGAAAAACGCACAAAGAAACGCATTTTCATTTGTAAAGAATTACAGCGGTGTTTACATAAAAAACAAATTCACCGAACAGATGGGAATTTTCGGAAACGTTTTCGGTATTTGTGCTGAAAATAAAATATCATTTTTTCTGTTGCATTTTGCAGAACTGTGGTATACTGGTCATAATACGGATCATTTGTGGATGAGGAGCGAAAAAAGCATGGGTATTGTAGTCATCGGTGCGGCGTTTGTGGATATCAAGGGTTTCCCGCGGGATACATATTTACCCAATGGCCGTAATGTGGGACGGATCGAATATGTGCACGGCGGTGTGGCACGCAATGTGGCGGAGGATATCGCCAATGCGGAACTTCGGCCCACTTATCTGGGCATTGTGGATGACGGCCCCATGGGTGCCGCCGTGCTGCAGAAGCTGGAAAGACACAAGGTGAATGTGGAGCATGTGCTCACTGTGCCGGACGGCATGGGCACGTGGCTTGCTGTGTTTGACAATAACGGCGATGTGGCCGGTTCGATCTCCAAGCGGCCCGATATGCTGCCGTTGGTCGATATGCTGGAGGAAAAAGGCGATGCCATCTTTGCCGCGGCGGATTCCGTGGTGCTGGAGGTGGATCTGGATAAAGAGATCGTCAAAAAGACGGTGCAGCTGGCGAAAAAGCACGGTGTGCCGCTGTACGGTCTTGTCTCCAATATGAGCATTGCCGCCGAACCCCGGGATCTGCTGCAGCAGTTCTCCTGCTTCATCTGCAACCAGCAGGAGGCGGGTCTGCTTTTTCTGGATGACTACACCGGCAAGACCCCGGAGCAGATGCGGGATATTCTGGCGGAAAAAGTGATGGCAGCCGGCATTCCTGCCATGGTGGTGACCATGGGCGGCGAAGGTGCTGTCTATGCCGCCGACGACGGACAGAAGGGGATGTGTCCTGCCCGCAGGGTGCAGGTGCGGGATACCACCGGCGCCGGCGATGCATTCTGTGCGGGCGTAGCCATCGGTTTGACCTACGGCAAGGCGCTGGAGGAGGCCATCGGGATCGGCTCCATGCTGGCGGCCTCGGTGATCACCTCTTCCGAGAATGTCTGCCCCCGTTTCCGTCCCGGCGAGCTGGGGCTGGATATCACTGTTGAAGATTGACCGCTGCGGCTTTTGCCGGAGCGATACGCAAAGATAAAGGAGAATACCATGAAAATCACCAACATTACCGCTACCACTGAAAAGATTCTGCTGACGCTGGATGAATCCGCGGCGGGCAGTGCGGTGCTTTGTGCCCGCGTTCCTTTGGTGAACGGTACGCAGCGCGGCGAAGGCTTTGCTTCCGGCCGCACAGTACTGCGTATCGAGCAGCCGGCGGATGGTGCACAGCTTGCGATGCCCCGCTTTGCAGAGGATTATGATCTGCTCACCTGCCGCTTCGAGCTTGCACTGAACGGCGAAGCCGTGCCCGGCGTGTGCTATGTTACTGATTTCAGCGAGGATTTTTCCCGCATGAACGATCCGTACCCCGCCACAGAGCGCCCCATCGGTACCTGGTGCAACGCACTGGAGGAGGATGTGGACGGTATGCGCTTTGGCTACATGATGAACGAGCTGGATATGATCTGGCTGATGAAGCGCGAGCCGGTGGAGGGCGACTTTGTCCATGTGTTCAACGGCGAGAAATACTATTTCGACAAAGAGATCATCGAAGAAAACGACCGTATGATGGCCCCGCTGGCGGCAAAGGGGATCCCCTGTCTGATCCGCTTCATCAACCGGGTCAAGTACCGCCTGCGCAAAGCGGATCGGGTACTGTTTGATATGATCAAGCACCCCTGCTACGAGGACGACTTCGAGGGTGTGGAGATGAGCGCCATCAACCTGCGCACCGAAACCGGCTTTCGGTATTACTGCGCCTGCATCGATTTCCTGTTTGACCGCTACACCGATCCGGCCAAGGGCTTTGGCTGGAATCTGATGATGGATGTGGGCAACGAGATCAATTCTGCCCGTATCTGGAACAATGCCGGCCCCATGGCCTGCGCGGATTACATTGAGGAATACACCGAGGCATTGCGTCTGGCATGGCTGCTTTCCCACAAGTATTATGCCCATTACCGCGTCAATGTTTCGCTGGAGCAGTATTTCGCCGATTCCTTCATCCACGATGACCGCTATTATTATCCTGCCCGTGACTGTCTGGAGAATATCCTGAAATGCTGTCACCGCGACGGTGATTTTGACTGGGGCGTGGCGGCGCATCCCTATCCCGAGAATCTGAATTATCCTGATTTTTACAATGACCGCGGCGTATCCTTCGATTTCGATACCCGCAAGATCACACTGAAGAATATGGAGGTCTGGCCTGCGCTGCTGTCCACCCCCGCATTCCTGTACCGCGGCCAGCCCCGCCATGTCATCTTTGATGAGCAGGGCTTCAACACCCGGGAGGATGCCCCTTACACCGAGGAACAGGGCGCCTACGGCTTTGTGCTGGCGTGGCTCAAGATGCGCAAGCAGCCGGCCATCGATCTGCTGCTCATCCACCGCTACATCGATATCCCCTTCAATGAGGAGTACGGCCTGAATCTGGGTCTACGCCGCGGACTTGGTTATGCGGACGAGGAGCATTTGATCACCATCCCCGGCCCGCACAAGATGATCTGCCGCGCCATTGCCGCCATGGATACGCCCGAGGAGGATGCATGGATCCGCGCCGCCCGTGCCTTTATCGGCCCGGATCTGTTTGACGATGTGCTGAATCCGCCGGCGGTCACCGAGGGCAGAGCTGCAAAGTATATCACCAACTTCGAGATCTGAGCTGCCGGTAAAAATAAACCGGTCTGCTGCGAGGCAAACAGTGCGAAGCGAACGGTGCGCAGCGTATAAAAAGTAAAAAATCCTGCATTCATTCCGCAAACGGATGAGTGCAGGGTTTTTTTGAAAAGGAAAACTCAGGAGGGACTTTACCGGCTGCACCAGATGGTGTCTGCCGGCTGCGGCAGGCTGCCTTCGGCATCGATCCAGCTGGTAAAACTGCCGCCGTCTTTGCCTGCGGTGTAATAATCGGTGAAAAGACAGGGCTTGCCGCTGCTGTCGGTCACCTGCCATGCGGTCAGAGCATCGGTCTGCAGCTGCACGGCATCGGCGAAGGACTCAGCGGAAAAGCGACGGGGCACGGTTTTGTCCTGTGTGCGGCGCGCCAGCAGCAGCGGCCCGCGGTAGACGGAAAATTTCTGCTGCTGTGTATGCGGCCAGAAGTGGGGACTCATATCCAGTGTAAGAGTAAGGGTATCCTCCGCCTGCCAGACCCGCTTCAGGGTATAATAGCTGCCGGGGCGCACATCGGGGCAGGGGCTGCCGTTCAGCAGCAGAGAGGTGTGCTGCGACCATTGCGGAATGCGCAGCTGCAGGGTGAATTCCACCGGCTGCGCCGGATGCAGTACAATGCGCACTGCGCCCTGCTCCGGATAGGCGGTCTGCTGCTCCAGCTGCACGGCGGTATCCTGCACTGTACAGTGCATACGGCATGCACCGTACCAGTTCAGCCACATGGTATCCTTTTCGCACAGCAGTGCCCAGTCGGCCGCCTGTGCCAGTCCGCGCGTGCCGTTTGCCTGACAGCAGCTCATATCCCGTGCGCCTTCGAAGCTCTGTTCCTTCAGCACCTCCCGTGCGGGGGTGCGGCTGCCGTCAGAATCGTTCATGTAGGTAAAATTCCGTTCGCCCGCCAGCAGCGAGCCGAACGCAGCATTGAAAAGCGAAAGCTCCAGCTCGTCCGCAATACGGGGATCCCGGGTCATGCGCAGTACATCGGTGGAAAACGCCGTCCACGCCACTGTGTTGCAGGTCTCACTGCCTGCGCCGTATACATCCCCCGTCGCACCCTCACCGGTACCAAAACTGCCGGTGTTGTGCCGGTCTGTGGCAGCCATATCCTGCCACAGAGCACAGGCGGCATCCCGGTACTGTGTATCCCGGGTGACTTCGTATAAGGCGGCAAGGGTCTGCAGCGAGTAAAGCCCCTCCCAGCGGGGTTGGCCGGAGCGCCCGAAGGGAATGCCGCTCTGTGCCGCCCGCAGCCAGCCGCAGCAGAGCTTTTTGCGGGTATAGTAATCAAAATATTCGGCATCCCACTCGGTATGCACGATGTGCTTTGCTGCCTGCAGATACTCCGGTTTTCCGGTTTCCCGATACAGCAGCGCAAAGGCGTGGCCGATGGCCAGATTGCACTCGGCCCAGTTCTGAAGCACAAGGCTGCGCCCCGCGGCAATAAAGTGTTCATAAATCAGATCCAGCGCGCGGGTGCAGGCGCACAGGCAGTCCTGCCTGCCGGTCAGCAAATACCAGCGGTACAGTCCGTAAATGCAGTGGTAGTGGCCCCAGGTGTCCCAGCGGCCGTAGGTATCCCAATCGCCCCAGTGAGAAAAATCGTTGTCGGTACAGCCCTCAAAGCGGCGTGCGGCGCACCACGGGCCAAGATAACCGTCCGCCGCCTGAGTATTGATCAATCCGTCCGCCAGCGCATCGCCGGTGCGCCTTGTAGTCTCATCGCCGGTCATGGTGTACAGCAGTGCAAGACCCGTCAGAAGCTTGCCGGGAAATTCTCCGTGCCACATCGTCTTGAACAGGGTGTTGCCCTCCCGGTCGGCAAAAGCGCCGAACAGGTTGGGGTCATCCGCAAGGATTCTCTGCACCCACACCTTTTCATGGGTGCGCAGCACCTTACCGGACTTTCCCGCAGGGGAAAAAGTACTGCAGTTCATACAAATGTACCTCCCGTTAAAGTTCCGTTTTCAGTATATCAGCTTAAATAGTAAAAGACAACTGCATTTTTCTTGACAAGTTCCTGCAGGAATGGGATAATATATTATTAGTATATTGGATAAAAGACCGAAACAGGGTCGAAGCGAAGGGAATGGGACAAAGACCATGGTCCGCGTGTTTATTGATCTGGAAATGAATATGGTGTCGCAGAAAAACACCGAGCTGCGCGCCGCGCTGCCGCATGAGATCATCGAGATCGGTGCGGTCAAGCTGGATGAAAAATGCCGCGTGGTGGATCGTTTTTGCTGCTATGTGCGGCCGCGGTACAATTCCTCCGTGCATTGGACGGTGGCCAAGCTGACCGGTATTACCACCGCCGAACTGAAAAAGGCAGATTACATCGAGGATGTGATGCCCCGTTTTGTGGAATGGATCGGCACCAACGAAAGTGTGCGTCTGTATGCGTGGAGCAACAGTGATCAGGCGCAGCTGGAACGGGAATGTACCTTTAAAAATCTGTGGACTCCGGCACTGCGCAGCATCTGCTCCCATTGGACGGATTTTCAGCGCGTGTTCAGCCGCATGGTGGGCTATCGCAACGGTATGTCGCTCTCCCGCGCGGTGGAGTATATGGGTCTGGATTTTGCGGGCGACAAGCACGATGCGCTTTCCGATGCAGAAAACTGTGCCCGTTTGCTGGCGCTGATGCAGGATGAGGAGGAATTTGCCCGCCGCAAAGCGCTGGTACCGCCCGAGCCGGTGCCGGTAAAAAAGCCAAGACCCAAGCCGGAAAACGAGGAACAGCCCGAAGAAATGCAGAAACAGTCTGCCGAAAATACCGGGACTGCCGGGAATCCGGCAAAGAAACCGGATACGCCAAAGAAACCCCATCGCCGCCGCCGCTGCAGCCGCTGCAAAAAGGTGCAGGGGGATGCCGCAAAAGCCTCCGCAAAGGGCGGCAGCGGAACACACGCAGAAAAAATGTAAAACAAAGCATAAAACAAAAGCCGGCCCCGTCTGTAACAGGACGGAGCCGGTTTTGCTGTGCAAAACAGAGCGCAGAAGCCTGCACGGAAAAATGGCGGAGAGATGTGTTCAGCGAACCTCCAGCCTGCCGCCGGAGGGGATCTCCAGCCGGTGAATACCGGCTGCAAGTGTCATTTCGGTCAGCAGAGTGCCGTCAATGCCGTATACAGCGGCGCGGGCATCCGTGCCGGAGGTGTTGTCCAGATAAAGGCGATCCTGCGCCGTGCCGTTGACGACATCCAGCGCCATTCCGTCAAAGACGGCGGTGGGGTCGGTGTAAAGCGCTGTGATCCGCTTGCTGCCGTCACAGGCGGAGACTGCGGAATAGATGCCGTCCGCACCCTGTACGCTCAACGGCGCACGCAGCAGCAGTGTGCGGTTTGCCTGCCAGTAATCCAGATAGGCTTTGATGACCTGCCGCTGTTCGGGGGTGGAGCTGGTCAGCATGGCGGAGATCTGCGGCACGCAGAACAGAATGTTTGCCAGCTGCCGCGCACAGTTGCGGGGTGTTTCGTCATGGGCCCAGAACAGCATATCGGAATGCACCGCCGCGCCGCGGGTCAGCATGCGCAGATCCACATGGCACTGCCGGTTGGTCACCGAATCAAAGGCGCAGTCCAGCACACGCAGCATATTGCAAAAGCCGGTGATGGCGGGGCCCACATAGTGCTGACGGAACTCGATCATGCAGTCCTTGCGAACCGTGCGCAATGCGGCGGTGATCTCCTGCAGCAGCCGGGTCACGCCCTCATCCACTGTGGCACAGTCCATCACGGCGGCATCAAAGGCGGGGCTGGAAGGAACGGCGCGGAAGCTGTCGATGAAATCCAGCTTCAGGCCGTCCAGACCGTACTTCTGCACAAATTCGCGGTAAAGCTGCACAAGGTGGGTGCGTACCTGCGGCCGACGGGGATCCAGTACACCGGCGCGGCTGCCCGTGTCATAATACAGGAAGCAATCCCGGAAGGTTTTATAGGCCTCGGTGTTTTCTCCGATAAAAGGAACGGGGAACCACAGCATCACTTTGATGCCGAGGTCATGCGCCTTGCATACAAAGGCGGCGAAATCAGGGAATTTGCCCGGCGCTACTGCCCAGTTGCCGCAGTCGCGGTAATCGCTGGTGCCGTTGCCCTCATATTGCCAGCCGTCATCGATGATGGCGGCCTTGAATCCCAGCGCAGCGGCCAACGCAAGCTCCTGCTCCAGCTGTTTCGCATTGGGCTGATGGTGAAAATTGTACCAGCTGGAATACAGCGGCAATTCGCACACGGGATCGACCGGCAGTGTGCGCGGGTAAAAGGTTTCCCACCATGCGGCGACATCACCGATGCTTTCGGCCAGCGGCAGCCCGCGCTGATCGATGCGCAGTGTCACGCGGTATTCCTGCACCGTGCGCTCCTCGCAAAGCAGCTCGGCGCAGTAATCCACCTGCTCCAGCTGGGCGAAATCGTTGACGCAGAAGGAAAGACAGCTGGGCGTGACGGCATCGGAAAGTGCCGCGGTGCAGGCGCTGCGCCACCCGTCCGTCACCGCCGCCAGTATGGGTGCACCCTTGTAAAAGCTTGCTTCGTTGCGGGTCGGCGCCCACCACTGGTGCACGGCACGCTCCCGCAGCGTCATCGGTGTCCATACCGAAACAATGCCCAGCATCGGCTCGCTCCAGCCAAGACGGATGCCCTTTACAGCGGTAGGCTGCTCAAAGCTGCAGGCAAATTCGTAAAAGAAAAGTCCGTCCTGTGCCGATACCGGCTTCAGACTGACCGTTTTGGGCTGCACCGGCATCTCCAGCCGGAAAACGTGATGCTCAAACAGATATCCCGTGGAAAACATAGCGGCACCCCTTTGCATGATTATTTCATTTTCAGTATAACACATCCGCGCTGCCGCGGCAATCGGTAAAAAGAAAACTCTCCGGCCAAAACCGTTGTGCCGGAGAGTTTTTTGATGTATGGATGCTGTTTGACAAATCGACGCAGCGCATCAGCCGTTGTAATACACGGTTTTGCCCGGTTCCACCGACTTGGTCAGCCAGGTGTTGCCGCCGATGATACAGCCGTCGCCGATGGTGGTCTCGCCGCCCAGAATGGTGGCGTTGGCGTAGATGACCACATGATTGCCGATGTTGGGATGACGCTTGACACCCTTGACCGGATTGCCGTCGGCATCGGTCTCGAAGCTCTTTGCACCCAGTGTCACACCCTGATACAGTTTGACATGATCGCCGATGACGGTGGTCTCGCCCACAACGATGCCGGTGCCGTGGTCGATGAAGAAATACTCGCCGATGGTGGCGCCGGCGTGGATATCGATGCCGGTTTTTTCGTGAGCATACTCCGTCATGATGCGGGGGATCAGCGGCAGATCCAGCTCATACAGCACATGGGCGATACGGTAGATGGAGATGGCGTAAAAGCCCGGGTAACAGATCAGCACCTCCTCCGGACTGCGGGCGGCGGGGTCACCCTCGTACAGCGCCTGAATGTCCTTGTAAAGCAGCTTTTTGATCTCCGGCAGACGGCGCACAAATTCCTGACAGGTGCCGGCAGCGCGGCAGGCGCAGTCGGGGCAGGGGCCGTGGGCGGTAAAATTCAGCGCGATCTGGGTCTGGGTAAGCAGTGTGTGGTAAATGCCGGAGAGCAGATGCTCGTCGCTCATCTCATGGTCGGGACGGCTGTACGCCATGGGGAACAGCAGTGCCTGCAGATCCTTCAGCACCTGAATGATCTTTTTTCGGTTGGGAATGGGCAGTCCGCTGTCGTGCAGCACGCTTTCGCGGCGGGCTTCGTTCAGCTCGTTCAGGGTATCGGCGATCAGATCGCTGGTGCAGCAGAAATCACTCATGGTCAGGCTCCTTATCGTTTGGGTCGTGTTATATGTTTATTTGGGACGGAATGCTGTTTTGAATAGAGAGACGTTGAAAGGATCAAAGCGCGGACAGCTTGCTGTGTATCCATCGATCGATGGCATCGCCGGCCTGCCCGGGGGTGAGGGCGGAGGTATCCAGAACCGTGATGGGTGGTACGGATGTGCCTGCATTTTCCCGCAGCCAGCGGTTGAACTGCAGCGAGGAGTTCCGCCAGGCTTCATCCGCTGCACCGCGGCTGTCCAGCCGGTGCAGCATGGTGGCATCATCACACACAACGGCCAGATAATGAATGTCGGAAAACAGGGCTCGTTCCGAACGCGGTTCAAACTGTTCAGGCATCCCGCAGCCGCACAGCACACAGGGCAGACCGCACTGGGAAATGTTGGCACACAGTTCCATCCATGTGTGGCGGTAAAGGTCGTAGCCATCCTGCGGGGTATCGTAAAAAGCGTTCCAGAGAATATCGCTTTCCATGACGATATAATCTTTTTCCCGATGAAAAAGAATTTCGCAGGCGGTACTTTTGCCGGCGCAGGAGGCTCCTGTCACCACAAAAAGAGGCAGTTTTTTATCCGGGGTCATGCTTGCTCCTTCACTCTGTCATGTCGGGGATGGAAAGATAGCGGCTGCCGGCATCGGGCAGCAGGGTCACGATCGTCTTGCCGGCGTTCTCGGAGCGTTTTGCCAGCGCTAGGGCGGCTGCAGCGGCAGCGCCGGAGGAAATGCCGGCAAAAAGGCCTTCTTTTTTCGCCAGCAGCCGTGCTGTGGCAATGGCGTCTTCGTTGCTTACGGTCACAACTTCATCCAGCAGGCTGCGATCCAATACATCAGGCACAAAGTTTGCGCCGATGCCCTCAATGCGATGCCTGCCGGCACAGCCCTCCGTCAGCAGGGGAGAGGCGGCGGGCTCCATACCCACCACGCGGACGGCAGGATCCTGCTCCTTCAGATACCGGCCCGTGCCGGTGATTGTGCCGCCGGTGCCGATACCGGCCACAAAGATATCCACACAGCCGTCGGTATCCTGCCAGATCTCCGGTCCGGTGGTTTCATAATGTGCCTGCGGATTGGCGGGATTGGTGAATTGCCCCGCGATCAGGCTGCCGGGGTTTTCGGCGCAGAGCTGCTGCGCTTTTTCGATGCAGCCGGCCATGCCCAGTGCGCCGGGGGTCAGGATCACCTCGGCACCGTAGGCCTTCATCAGGGCGATGCGCTCGGCGGACATGGTATCCGGCATGACGATGGCAGCGCGGTAACCGCGTACTGCGGCCAGCATGGCAAGACCGATACCGGTATTGCCGCTGGTGGGCTCGATGAGCAGCCCGCCGGGGATAAGTGCACCGCTTTGTTCGGCGGCTTCGATCATGCACAGCGCGGCGCGGTCCTTGACGCTGCCGGCAGGGTTGAAGAATTCCGCCTTGGCCAGCACGCGGGCGCACAGACCAAGCTCTTTTTCCAGATGGGTCAGCTCCACCAGTGGGGTGCGGCCGATCAGCTGGGATACATCGGTGTAAACAGGCATAGTTACCTCCCAAAATAACGGTTGCGCCGGAGCGCGCTCCGGCAAAAAGGATCAAAGGGTGATGCAGACGGATTGGATGGTCGGACGGACCGGCCGGCCCATGGCATCAAAAACAGGGTTATCGGTGTGCTCCCGGCTGACGCCCATGAACATGGTGCTCTGTGTACCCTGAATACGGACGGTGGTGCCCTCCAGTTCCACTATGGCGTACAGCAGATCGTTATAGCAAACGGTGTTGCCGATCAGCCGGTGTTCCTCGTACATTTCGGCGGGGTACAGGCTGTGCGGGTTTTCGATCCAGTCATAGGAGGTGGAGTTCACATCCCACCAGCATACGCCGTCCAGAATGCGCAGGTTATCTCTGTGATAATGGCCGTTGATGCAAAGCAGTACGCTGTGCGGTTTGCGGCGGTTGGCTTCGTTGACGATGCGGCGCACCGCAGCATAGTTTTTCACACCGCCGTTTTCACGCTCGAAGCTTTCGTGGCTGACAAGGATACAGGGATGTGCGGATGCAGCGATGACCTGCTCCAGCCATGCCAGCTGTTCCGGCGGCATATGATCCCGCTGCGGGCCGTGGCTGTAGTAGTTGCCCCGGTCATAGTGAATGTATTCCCCGCCGTCAAGAAAATAATTCGGGTCGCAGATGATGAAGCGGTATCCCTCCGCATCAAAGTGATAGTGACCGGCCGGCATATGATAGTATTCCAGCGTACGCACAAGCGAAGTGGAGTCGGTATCGTGATTGCCCAGGCAGTGGTACATCGGCACGGGGGAAGCATCGCACACGGCCATCAGCTCCGGTACAAGCTCCGGACCGTGACAAAGATCCCCCGCATGCAGAAGAAAGCTGCAGCCTTCCTCCACAGCACGGCGCTGCAGCAGATGCATATCCTCAACCGTTCCCGCTTTGAAAACGCCGGGATAGTGGTGAAAATCGGAAAACATCAGGAATTTCATGGTACCCTCCGGCCTTTGCCGATCTGCGTGCGGCAAAATGTATGTTATAACTATAGCACGCCCACCCCGCCCCGTCAATGCGGAACTTGTGCGGCGGAATGATTTAAGCGCCCGGCATATCGGCACTGCGTGTTTTGCACGAAGCAGACGGACAAAAACTCCCGCGAAAGGACGGTGGATTCCGCCGTTTCACGGGAGCTATTTCAGTTCTTGCTTTTGTTGACGGCGCTGGTGCCCTTTTCCAGCAGATAGGTGGCGGCAAGATCCGCCATATGCAGCTTGACCGCCAGCGGAAAAGCATCGTATGCCTCGCTGATGGCCTTGCAGCCGCCGCGGGCGGCATCGTCAAAGCCGCCCATGTGCCAGCGGATGGCCATAGCCTCCTCCAGCGTCAGGCGCATATAGCGCTCGATCATCCACACGCTTTTTTCGCCGTGGCCGTAGGGCAGCTCATCCGCGATGGAATAGAAGGGGACTTCCTCCCAGCGGCCGGTGTCCTTGTTTTTGACATTGCGGGTGGACACGGTGTAGTAGTTGGCCTTGCACACATCGTGCAGCAGCGCGGCGATGACCACGCTTTCCATATTTTCTTCATCGCGGCAGAACTTGCTGCGCAGCACCTTGTATACATTCAGGCTGTGCATCACCAGTCCCTCGGCGCAGGCACCGTGAAAACGGGTGGAGGCCGGTGCGGTGAAAAAATCCGTGCTCTGCAGCCATTCCATCAGCTCGGCAGCGCCCTCGCGATGCACATGCTCTGCGAACAGAGTCAGAAATTCTTCTTTGTAGCCCATACTTACAGATCCAGATCGTCCAGGATCTCTTTGAGCATGATGACCTCTTCAGTGGACAGGGAGATGCCCTTGCCCATTTTGCTGCCATCGGGCGACCAGTCGCGGATATCATACTTGGGTTCGCGGTCATTCCAGCTGATCAGGTTCAGCTTGCGCTGCCAGCCGTTGGCGGCGCTGGAAAGGGTAGCGACCTCTTTCACGATCTCGTATTTGAATTCAGCCATGGTGAATGTGCCTCCGATTCATAATTTGTTTTGCAGGATGTACTCTATTGTAGCGAATATCTTTCTGTTTTGCAAGAGGAATTTTTCACAGAAAAACGGAGCCGCCGCCAAAAAATGCGGCAGCTCCACTCAAATTACGGCGTATATTTGCCGGAACAGCGGCAAAAGAAAATGGAAACGGCGTTCACAGCAGACGGGAAAGGGTGATGCCTATCTCATCCGCAAAGCCCAGTGCGCCGTACATTTCGCGGTCACAGGCAGCGCAGCTGACGGTCAGCGTTCTGCCGCCCCAGCTGCGCACCGTTTCGGCAGCATGCTCTGCCAGCATACGCGCCACACCGGTGCCGCGCACCTCCGGCAGCACATAAAAATCCTCGAACACACCGCAGGGTGCGCATTTGAAGGAAGAAAATCCCCGGCACAGGGAGTACATACCGACGGCGCGTTCGCCCTGCCATGCGATGTAATATGTAATGCTGTCTGCTTCGATGCCGGCGCGCAGCGAGGCCCAATCCAGCTGGGTCAGCGGTTCTTCGCCCACTGCCTGCTTGAAGCCGTTCACCAGCAGTGAAAGGGTGCGGTAATCCTTTTTGTCAAAAGGCCGGATCTCACAAAGAGGCGGATCGGCGGGCGGGATTGGAGCCTTGTTGGTCTTTTGATGCTTCAGTCGGTCAAACAGCGATTTTTTTTCAGCCTTTTCCAAAAAGATTCCCCAGCTTTCTCTTGATCACGGAATAGCCGCTGCCGCTGCGCAGCTTTTCGATGCGGTCCCACACATCCTCGCTGCCTTCAAATTTCAGCAGCTCGGCTTCGGCGGTCTCCAGTTTTGCGGGCAGGCCCTTGACCACCACCAGAGGTACATTTTCGGTCAGCCACTGGATCTCGCCGTTCTCATTGATGCCGGAAGCACGGCAGCTGCCGGTCAGGCCGGCGCTCTCGCCATAGCAGTAACGCTCAAAGAACAGGCTGCCGTCATAAAAGATCGTGATGCGGTCACGGAAGCGATGGTGCTGCATATGACGGATCTCGTACTTGTAGGCAACATGACCTCCGTCGATCAGCGAACCGGTGCGTACGGCCTGAATATCCTTTTCCATGGGGTCTCCTTTCCGCGGGGAATGGCCCCGCCGCGCCGCTGCGGCGCGAGTTCTTTTTATAATATTATACAATAAATTGCCTGCTTGTCAAAGAAAAACGAAAGCTGCCGCCGATTTTTTAAAAATGAATCTGTGCGGGGTGACGATACGGGGAATTCACTCTCCGCTGCGGGCGCACCAGTCGGCTGCGGAAAGTCCGGCGATCTGCCCCTCGCCGATCGCTTTGCTCACCTGCAGCGGTGTGCCGGTGCAGTCGCCGGCGGCGAAAACGCCGGGAATGTTGGTGGCCATGGCGCGGTCTACCACGATGGCGTTGTCGCGTACCTCCAGCCCTTCCAGCAACCGTGCGGGGGCGATGGCGCTGCGCAGAATGAACACACCGTCGCATTCGATGCTCTCGTCTTTCAGCTGTACGCGGCGTACGGTATCTTCGCCCTCCACAGCGGTCAGGCGACCGGCAACAAAGCGGATGCTGCCTTTCAGCCCCTCGGGACGGCGGGCGGCCACATAGGTGACCTTCACGCCGATGTCGGCAAGATAGCCGGCCTCCTCTGCGGCAGTCTCGCTCAGCCCCCATACAACGCAGCGGCTGTTCCGGTACAGCATGCCATCGCAGGTGGCGCAGTAGCTTACACCGCGGCCCAGATATTCCTCCTCGCCGGGGATGGCGGCGCCGCGTGCCGCGCCGCCGGCCAGAATGATGCTTTTGGCTTCCAGAATGTCACCGTCGGCATTGACCATGAAGCTTTCGCCGAAAGGCAGGATGTTGGCCGCTTTTTTGTGCAGGATCTCCGCACCCTTGGCACGGGCGTGTTCCTCCAGCTGTTTCATCAGTTCGGTGCCGTTCAGCCCGGGCAGGCCGATGCAGTTATCCACCAGTTCGGCTTTTTCCAGAATGCTGGGGCCGGCGCTCAGAACGACCGCTTCGCGTCCGCGCTGTCGAAGATTGACGGCGGCAGAAAGCCCTGCGGGGCCACCGCCCACAATGATGCAATCGATCATAAAATAAACTCCTTGTTTTTTTCGTTTTCCCAAAAAGATGTTGAAAAATCTCTTTCCAACAGGTATTATACTATAAGACACCGATTTTAATCAACTGTAAAGCGAGGAATTTATGTCGCATCTTCTCATTGCCGGCGCAGGCGCTGCCGGCCTGACCGCAGCGGGCGCTGCACTGGAATGGGGACACACCGTTACACTGGTGGAGCACAGTGATCTTGCCGGCAAAAAGATCCTTGTCACCGGCAAAGGGCGCTGCAATGTTACCAACGACTGTGATGACAGCACCTTTCTGCAGCATGTGCGGGCCAATCCGCGTTTTCTTTACAGTGCGCTCAAAGGTTTTGGCACAGCGGATACCATGGCACTGTTTGAGGGACTGGGCGTTCCGCTCAAGGTGGAGCGCGGCCGCCGCGTGTTTCCGGCAAGTGACAAGGCAGAGGATATCCGTCAGGCACTGCTGCGTTATGCTGATGGCGCTGAATTTGTGCAGGGCAGCGCAGAGACTGTACTTCTGAAGGATGGCCGCGCCTGCGGTCTGCAGCTGTCTGACGGCCGCAGGCTGTATGCGGATTTTGTGCTGCTCGCCACCGGCGGCTGTTCGTATCCGTCCACCGGTTCCACCGGTATCGGTTACCGCATGGCTGCAGCGGTGGGGCATACCATCGTGCCGCCCGTGCCTTCTCTGGTGGCGCTGGTGGAGCGCGGATCAACCTGCAAGCGGATGATGGGTCTTTCGCTGCGCAATGTGACACTCACCCTGAAAAAGAACGGTGAAAAGGTGTTCAGCGAGCAGGGGGAGATGCTTTTCACTCACTTCGGGCTTTCCGGTCCGCTGACGCTTTCCGCCAGTACCTGCCTTGAGAGGGATATGTCGAAGCACCGCTATACCGTTTCCATTGACTGGAAGCCGGCGCTGGACGAAGCTGCGCTGGATGGCCGTCTGCTGCGGGATTTTGAAGCCGCTTCCAACCGGGAGTGCGCCCACGCGCTGGATAAGCTGTTGCCCAAAAGTGCTATCCCTGTTTTTCTGGAGCGCTGGGGCGTAGAACCCGCCATGCCCGTTAATCAGATCACCCGAGAGCAGCGCCGGGCGCTCATTGCACTGCTCAAGGATTTCACGATTGAGATCGGCGGCAGGGGAGATCTGGAGCACGCCGTCATCACCAGCGGCGGCGTGGATGTGAAAGAGGTCAGCCCCAAAACCATGGAGAGCAAGCTGGTGCCGGGGCTGTTCTTTGCCGGTGAGCTGCTGGATCTGGATGCCGTCACAGGCGGGTACAATCTGCAGATCGCTTTCTCCACGGCTATGGCAGTGGTACGCAATCTGGAGTGGGTTTGAGCCGCTTTTGGAAAATAGTTTACAAAAATGCCACCGGTTTGCGCCGAATTACTGTTATACTGAAAACAAATCATTGAGATAAACGGGAGAAAAGGTTATGATTTCGATTGCGATCGACGGGCCCGGCGGTGCGGGCAAAAGTACGCTGGCGCGCCGTCTGGCGGGAGAACTTGATTTTATCTATGTGGATACCGGTGCCATGTACCGTGCCATCGGCCTGTATGCGCTGCGTGCAGGCGTTTCCACCAAAGATGAGGAGGCTGTGGCCGCACTGCTGCCGAAGATCCGGCTGGAACTCCGCTATGTGGACGGTGCGCAGGTCATTCTGCTCAACGGTGAGGATGTGTCTTCGGCCATCCGCGCCGAAGAGGTCTCTATGGCCGCTTCCAATGTGGGGGCACATCCGCCTGTCCGTGCTTTCCTGCTGCAGACCCAGCGGGATATGGCCAAAACCAGCAATGTGCTGATGGATGGCCGCGATATCGGTACTGCCGTACTGCCGGATGCCACGCTGAAGATCTATCTCACCGCACCCGCCGAGGTGCGTGCCGCCCGCCGTGTGGCACAGCTGGCCGAAAAAGGCACAGTTGCCGATTTTGCCGGGGTTCTGGAGGATATCAACCGCCGTGACTGGCAGGATATGCACCGGGATATCGCTCCGCTGCGTCAGGCTGAGGATGCCGTGCTGGTTGATACGGGCGATCTGAATTTGGAGGACTCTTTTCTTGCGCTGCGCAATCTGATCCGGGAAAGGACCGGTGTCTGATATGTATACATTGTGTGCACTGGGTGCATGGGTGGTCTGGCGGGTGCTTTACCGTTTCCGCGTTGTCGGGCATAGGCTGCCCAAAGTGGAAAAGGGGGCATCGGGCCGTATCATCATCTGCAATCATATTTCCATGATGGATATCGTCTTTCTGGCGATCTCCACCTTCCGCTGGCCGAAACCGGTGATCATGGGAAAGGAGGAACTGTTCTCCATCCATCCCGTTCTCAGCTGGCTGTTCCGCAGCTGGGGCGCGGTACCCGTCAGCCGCGGCAAGGGCGATACCGATGCTTTGCAGGAGGTCGTGGAGCAGGTAAAAGCAGGCCGCGACCTGCTGGTTTTCCCTGAGGGGACCCGCAGCAAGAACGGTGAGCTGGGCATGCTCAAATCCGGTGCGTTTTTTATTGCGGCACTGGCAGGTGCCGAGGTGCTGCCCTGCCGTATTCTGTATACAAGCGGCAGACCGAAGCTTTTCACCAGGGTGCGCCTTGCCGTGGGCAAGCCGCTTTCTCTGCAGGAACTGGGGCTTGATGGCGACTGGAACGGTGTACCTCAGCCCTCTGCTTTGCGAAAGGCGCGTGCCTGCGCCGCACAGGCGCTGGAGGATCTGCGTGCCGAATATATCCACACCGTGGAAAACTGACCGCAGGAGGTGCTTATGGAAATCCGGGTAGCCAAATCCGCAGGCTTCTGTTTCGGTGTCAGCCGTGCGGTGAAAATGACCCGCGATCTTGCCGCTGAGGGCCGCAGGGTCGCCACACTGGGACCGCTGATCCACAACCCGCAGTGTGTTGCCGAGCTGGAGGCAATGGGTGTTGTGACCGCCGGCTCCATCGATGAGATACCGGCCGGATACGAGGTGGTTATCCGCAGCCACGGCGTGTCCGCAGCGGTATATGAAGAACTTCAAAAACGTGGCCTTACCGTACATGATGCAACCTGTCCTTTTGTGGCAAAGATCCATCGTATCGCACAGCGGGCAGGTGAGGAAGGCCGCCTTTTGCTGGTGGCAGGCGATGCTTCACACCCGGAAGTGCAGGGGATCGTGGGGCATACTGTCGGGAAAGTGCGGGTTTTTGCGGATGCACAGGAGCTTTCTTCCATTTTGTCCGAACAAAATGCACAAAAAAATCCGATAATTGTGGCCCAAACTACATTTCAGGTTACAAAATGGTTAGAAAGTTCAGAGATTGCAAAAAAAGTGTGTACAAATTCAGAATTTAATGATACAATATGTAGTGCAACTTGGACAAGGCAGGAGGAGACTGAAAAACTAGCCAAAGAATGCGATCTGATGGTCGTGATCGGAGGTCATCAGTCTTCGAATACCCAGAAGCTGTACCGGGTGGCTGCAAAGCATACCCGTGCGGTGACTGTGGAGACTGCAGACGAATTCCTGCCCGAATGGCTGGAGGGGGTTCGTGTTGCAGGCATCACGGCTGGGGCTTCAACCCCTGCGTCCGTAATCGAGGAGGTTTATAACAAGATGAGCGAGGCAATTCGTGAAGAGATGAGCTTTGAGGAGATGCTCGAGCAGTCTCTGCAGCCGGTTTCCCGCAACAAAGTCGTTCGCGGCGTTGTGACCGGTATCACTCCCAGTGAAATCACTGTGGATATCGGGGCAAAGGCCACTGGCTTTGTCCACATCAGCGAGATGTCTGATGACCCCAATGCTAAAATGGAGGAGCTGGTCAAGAAGGGCGACGAATTGGATCTTGTTGTCATCAAGACCAACGATCAGGAAGGTATTGTCCAGCTGTCCAAGAAGCGTCTGGAGGCCCGTGCCGGTCAGGAAGAAGTTTCCAAGGCCTGCGAAGAGGGTTCTGCTCTGGAAGTCACCATCACCGGTGTCAACAAGGGCGGCCTGGAGGCTAAATACAAGGGCGTTAACATCTTCATCCCTGCTTCTCAGGCTACCGCCCGCCGCGGCGACGATCTGAATGTTCTGGTCAAGACCAAGCAGATCGTGAAGATCACCGAGTGCAGCGGCCGTCGTGTGATCGGCTCCATCCGCGCCATTCTGAACGAGAAGAGCGCTGCTGCCCGCGAGCTGTTCTGGGCCGAGGCCGAGGTCGGCAAGACCTACACCGGCACCGTCAAGAGCCTGACCAACTACGGCGCCTTTGTCGATGTCGGCGGTATCGATGGTCTGGTTCACATTTCCGAGCTGTCCTGGAACCGCATCAAGCATCCCAGCGAGGTCGTGAGTGTGGGCGACGAGATCGAAGTCTACATCCGCAGCCTGGATGCCGAGAACGGCAAGGTCAGCCTGGGCTTCAAGAAGACCGAGGACAATCCCTGGGAAAAGCTGAAGAATGAGTATCCCATCGGCAGCGTGTTCACCGCTCCGGTTGTTTCTCTGACCAAGTTCGGCGCCTTTGTGCGCATCCTGCCCGGCGTTGACGGCCTGGTACATATCTCCGAGATCAGCACCGATCGCGTTGAGAAGGTCCAGGATGTTCTGAACGTTGGCGACGAGGTCACTGTCAAGCTGCTGGATGTTGATTGGGACAAGAAGCGCGTCAGCCTGTCTATGAAGGCTCTGCTGGTCGAGGCTTCCGAGTCCAACGACGCCGAGTAATTCGAAACCGTTCTTTTACAGCCCCGGAAGGTTGATCTTTCCGGGGCTGTTTTCTTTCCCCATGCATCAACTCTGCTGCGGTTTTCAACTCCAAAAACTTTTTTAAAAAAATTGAAAAAAGGTGTTGACAAACCGTAAAAGGTTTGATATAATAACTAAGCTGTCTCGGACAGAGTGAAACAAACTGAACGGGAACAGCGGTTGGACCTTGAAAATTAAACAATAGTGAAGAAGCTTAAACGGAACCCTTTGA
>JAFUNR010000017.1 GCA_017472965.1 Oscillospiraceae bacterium
GTTGCAGGCCTCACGGTGCTGGAAGAAGATGTCGCCGTTCTCGTGAGAGCCGCGCATAGCGGGATGCTCGGGGTTCAGAGCATGCTCACGGAAAGCCTTGACGGCATCCATGTCGGTCATTTCCTTCAGATCCTCGTAGTCCCAGATCTCGATCTTCTGGATCTCGTGGGAGGTACGGAAACCATCGAAGAAGTTGATGAAGGGAACGCGGCCCTTCAGAGCGGCCAGGTGGGCAACGGCGCCCAGGTCCATGACCTCCTGTGTGTTGGTCTCGGCCAGCATGGCGAAACCGGTCTGACGGCAGGCGTAGACGTCGCTGTGGTCGCCGAAGATGTTCAGAGCGTGGCTGGCGACGGTACGGGCAGACACATGGAACACGCTGGGCAGCAGCTCGCCGGCGATCTTATACATATTGGGGATCATCAGCAGCAGGCCCTGAGAAGCAGTGTAGGTGGTGGTCAGAGCACCGGTGGCCAGAGAACCGTGCACAGCACCGGCAGCGCCGGCCTCAGACTGCATCTCCATAACCTTGACCTTGGAGCCAAAGATGTTGGTGCGGTCCAGAGCGCTCCACTGGTCGACCATGTCGGCCATGGGGCTGGACGGCGTGATGGGGTAGATGGCAGCCACTTCGGTGAACGCATAAGATACGTGCGCCGCAGCGGTATTGCCGTCCATGGATTGTTTCTTACGTACTACCATGTCGTTTCATTTCCTCCAGTTTTTTATTTGGTCAATGGGGTCTTTTTGTCATGCAAAGGCACACCCGTTCCAAAGGAAGAGTGTGCATGACGAAAAGATACCCTTTCGTCCAACATATATTTTAACAAAAAACAATACCGATGTAAAGGAGAAAAGCCAAGGATTTGTGAAAAAATAAGCAATTCCTCCGTGTTTTTTCCAAGGAAGCTTCTGCCACTGTACTGCAGGTCGGGGAAGCCTTTGAAAAACAGCGGATTTATTCCTTATAAAGTGCGGTTTGATTTGACATTCCATTGCAAAACAGGTATAATACCAATATCCTATACTGGAGGTGCTGCGCCAAAACACGGCGCGGACAAATATATGGGCAGCGCAGGATGCGCCCCGAAAAGAAAGGTTGTTGTACTGAATTATGGATCCGGATGGTCGAAGTACCCTGTATCCGATCGCAGAGCTGGTGCGTCTGGCTCCTGCCGAAAATGCCGTAAAGGCGCCGTTTCCCGCAGGCTGGCTGCTGCTGGGCGTGCTGATCGGCGCAGCGGTGGCAGTGGGTGCGCTGCTGCTTGCCTACTGGCTGAAAAAGCGGCGCGAGAAGGATGTCACGCAGGAGGATGTTCTTGAGCTGATGGACACTGCCGAGGAGCAGGCCGTCATCGATGAAAATCAAAAGGAAATGATCTCCAACATCGTGGAGCTGGAGGAGGTCACGGCTGCGGATGTGATGACCCACCGTATGGATCTGATCGCCGTGACCGAAAATACCGTGCTGGCCGAGGCTGCGCGTATTGCCATTGAGGAGGGCCGCAGCCGTCTGCCTGTCTACCAGAAGACGCTGGATAACATCACCGGCATGCTGTATGTCAAGGATCTGCTGTTTCTGGTGCAGGATCCCGCCGATGCCGATAAACCGGTGCGGGATTTTATGCGCAGCGTCATGTTCGTGCCGGAAAGCTGCCGCGCCGGAGAGCTGCTGCTGGATTTCAAACGCAAACACAGCCAGATCGCCGTGGTGGTGGATGAATACGGCGGCACCAGCGGTCTGGTGACCATGGAGGATATTCTGGAGGAGATCGTCGGCAATATTCAGGATGAATTTGACGACGAGGAGGAAGAGCTGGCCCCCTGCGAGGACGGCTACCTGTGCGACGGAGCCCTGACGCTGGACGAGGTGTTCGATGCCTTTGATATGGAGCGTCCTGAGCCCGATGAGGACGAGGACGAGGATTTCGAAACCGTCAGCGGTCTGATCACCCATGTGCTGGGTCGTATTCCCGAGCCAAACGAAGCGGTGGAGCAGGATTACGGCGGCATTCACTTTCAGGTGCTGGAGGTGGACTCCCGCCGCATCACCAAAGTAAAATGCACCCGTCTGCCCGATGAGCAGACAGAAGATGAGGACGACTGATGGCTCACTTTGAAGAAAAGCTGACCAGTGATGTGATCTATGACGGTCGCGTGGTACATCTGACCCGGGACGAGGTCCGGCTGGAAAACGGTGCTGTGGGTGTTCGCGAGATCGTGCACCATAACGGCGGCGCCTGTGTGGTGGCGCTTACCGACGACCGTAAGGTCTATGTGGTAAGGCAGTATCGCTATGCCACCGGCCGCGAGATGTGGGAACTGCCTGCCGGCAAGCTGGAAAAGGGGGAGGATCCCTTCGAGGCTGCGCAGCGCGAGCTGACCGAGGAGGCCGGTGTCACCGCCCGTCACTGGCGGGATCTGGGCTATTTCTGGCCCACCGTCGGCTACTGCACCGAGCGTATTTATATGTATCTGGCCACCGGGCTGGAGCCTGCTGCCATGCATCTGGATGAGGATGAGTTTCTTGAGCCGGAGCTGATCCCGCTGGAGGAGCTTGCCGCCCGCAGTCTGGCGGGTGAGATCCGCGATGCCAAGACTGTCATCGGTGCACTGAAAGCCAAAGCGCTGGTGGATGCCGGCGAGGTGTAAGGCATACATACGGTACATACGCCGCTGTCTGCCATGCTTGGTATTATTATATTCCGTACAAAAAGCTTCCGGATGCCGCGAAACGGTGTCCGGAAGCTTTTATTGCGGGAAAAGTTGACGATCCATGCGCTCTGTGAAACGGAGCGCGGCGGCAAAACGGATGCTTACAGCTTGATGCGTGCACCCAATGCGGCAAACTGCAGCTGTACGCAGGAGAGCCGGTCCATGGTGTAATCCGAAACTGCAGCATGTACCTCCGGCACGGGACCGTCCGTCAGCGGCAGAGTGAAGGTGGTTTTTGTACCGCTGCCGAATTCGGTTTCCAGTGCGATCTCACCGCCCAGCGCGTGCAGCCCCTGCCGTACAATATAGAGTCCCATGCCGCTGCCCGGAGCGGTGTCGCCGTCATCGTAGGGGTCGCAGCTGTAGTACAGTTCAAAGATATGGGCAGCCACCTGTGGCTGGATGCCCAGACCGATGTCACTTACCTGCACTGCGGCACGGCTGCGAAGCTGCTGCAGTGAAACGGCAACACGGCGCTCATCGCCGGAAAACTGTATGCTGTTGCGTACCAGATGGGTAAAAATCATCTCCAGAAGTGCGCGGTCTGCCCGCACATACACCGGTGCGTCGGTGTCGGTGTATTCGATGCTGCTGTCCGGCATGACGGTTTGTATGGCGGTGCAAAGCACTTTCAGCAGTTCGTTCAGATCCAGCGTCTGCAGATCCAGCATCTGTCCGGAAGCAAGCCGGCTGCACCAGCGGTGATCCGTCAGTTCCCGCAGCAGACCGTAGCCCTGCCGCAGTACATACTCCATCATCTGCAGACTTTGTGTATTCTCCTGCAGAAAAAATTGCAGCGCAGGCAGTGTGGCGAAAAGCCCCTGCACATCGTGGATCATCCGTTCCAGCGATTCCTGAAAGCCGTTTGCCGCGCCGGTCAGCGGCGAGACCGCTGCCAGATAGCCGTTCTTTACCGGCAGGATCTGCAGCAGTTCGTGCCGGTCTGCGCGCCGGTACCAGGGGCGCTGCACCGGCTGTCCACAGCGCAGCAGCTGCAGTTCATCCTCTGTCAGCAGCGTGTGAAGAATATCGGGCGAAGAAAAACACTCCGCTGCGGCGGCATTCATCCGCACCGGTTCAAAATTCTCATTCAGTTCAAGGCACGGGTAGACCGCGCTGTCAAATAAAAATGCACTGTCCAGATCCAACACCTCCCTTGCTCTTGCTGAGGTTTCTCTTATCAAGCTTATTATAGCTCTGCTGTGCGGCAAAATCAAACAAATAGTTGGAAAATTCCCCCAATTTCTGATAAAATCCCCCGGAAGTGGCTCCGGAAACCTTCCGGGAACGGATTTAAGGGCAAAATTCACAAAACTTCAGCAAAAAAGCCCGTGAAAATTCCTGTTAAATCTTTGGCAAACCTCTTGTAGTTTGTTCGGAAATAGGGTAAAATAAGGCTGTGCGAACCAAATAATAAACAGGAGGTACATTCCAATGTCCGTTAAAGTTGCTATCAATGGTTTCGGCCGTATCGGCCGCCTGGCTTTCCGCCAGATGTTCGGTGCCGACGGTTACGAGATCGTCGCCATCAATGACCTGACCAGCCCCGCTATGCTGGCCCACCTGCTGAAGTACGACACCGCTCAGGGTCGTTACGACGGCCACACTGTTGTCGCCGGTGAGGATTCCATCACTGTCGACGGCAAGACCATCAAGATCTACGCCGAGAAGAACGCTGCTGATCTGCCCTGGGGCGAGATCGGTGTTGACGTTGTTCTGGAGTGCACCGGCTTCTACTGCTCCAAGGATAAGAGCCAGGCTCACATCGATGCCGGCGCCAAGAAGGTCGTCATCTCTGCCCCCGCCGGCAAGGATCTGAAGACCATCGTCTACAGCGTCAACGAGAACACCCTGACCGCTGAGGACACCATCATTTCCGCTGCTTCCTGCACCACCAACTGCCTGGCCCCCATGGCCAAGGCTCTGA
>JAFUNR010000054.1 GCA_017472965.1 Oscillospiraceae bacterium
GCCTTCTCCTGTCCACACCACAACACCGCCGGCTTTAGCCAGATCTACTCCTTCAAAGCCTTCAATGTTCATATAGTAATTCAGGTAGATTACGCTTTCCACCGATACCGACCATGTCTTTTTGCTGATCTCGCCGGTGGGAACGGAAGTATCAGTATACGGCTCCCATGTGATATTGCAGTTTACCCAGCTGTCGCCGTTGCCGTCAAGGATCCCCCTTGCTTCGGCTGTCCATGTGGCGTTACCGGCGGGGTACCAGGCGGTGGCGGTTACATCGCGGAACGGCGTGACGGGGGCATTATACTGGCCGTCAACTGTGGGGGCATCTCCCTCGAACCGGATCGTTTTCAGTGCACCGCAGCCCCAGAAGGCTTCGGATTTGATGTTGGTGACCCCTGCCGGAATCGTGATCTCTGTCAGACCGGTATCTCTGAAAGCATAGGTATCGATGGCGGTCAGACTCTGCGGCAGGCTCACCGTCTGCAGATTCGTACAGCATTCAAAGCAGCTGAAGGGAATTTCGGTAACGCCCTCCGGCACCGTGATATGGCGCACGCCCTCGCACCAGGCAAACGCCGCATCACCGATGGTCAGGTTTTCGGAAAGGATCGTGATGGTTTCGATCTGGAAACACCGCCAGAAAGCACTTGCGCCGATGCTTTTCACGCTGGCGGGAATAGTCAGTTCTTTCAGCCCACGGCAGTCGTTGAACGCAGAATCACCGATGCTTTCCACCGTATCCGGAATGCTGATCTCTTTGAGGCCTGTCCAGTAAAAAGCGCCCTCTCCAATGGTTTTCAGCCCCTTCGGCAATGTGACCTTTTCAAGATAGTGCATCTCCGTGAAAGCATAATCTCCGATGGCAGTGACATCCTTGCCGAGCACGACCTCCCGCGGATATTCAAAACACTCAAAGAAGTAATCGCCGATATAGGTGATACCATCGCCGATGATGATCTTTTTGACCGCCTTGCTGTCGACATAAGCCCATAAACCACTGCCGGGTCTGCCGTAGCTCTGCCGGGTATCCGGCAATCTGCCGGTGCCGGTAAAGACCATCTCGCCGCTGCCCTTCCAAAGCACCCAGTTGATGGTGGAGTTTTCGCCGGTCACGCCGCTGTCCAGAATTTCATCCTCCGCATCACAGCGGGTGCATTCACCCATGGTGAAATCATGACCGATGGCGGACAGGATCCGGTTGCTCTTCTTACCGCAGCCTTTTGCACAGAGGATATAACCGGCGCCGGTTTCCGTGCAGGTGGGTTCGGTCGTCACCACAAGGTCTTCATTATTAAAAACACAGTAGTGCACGGCTATCACATCCGCCGAGGCGGTCAGCGGCAGCCCGGCACAGCCGGTGTCCCATGTATACGAGGCACTCACCGGCAGCTCAAACGGATCGGGGATATTCACCCGGCCGTTTGCATCAACGGAAAGCGTCTGCGTCGTTCCGTCTTTCATCGTAACGGTGAAATCGGAAACACGGCTGAAATCAACATCGCCCAGCAGCTTTACAAGGCTGCACGCAAAGCTGCTGCCGATACTCTCAAATTTCAACTCGCCGACCGATTGCCTGTCGGCATAGCCGACAGGACCCGGCGCCACAGCGGAAAGATCCAGCGTCGTAATCGCATTGAGACTGCAATTCAGGTGCTTCAGGCTGCTCTTGCCGGAAAGATCCAGCACGGTCAGCTCGTTGCCGGCACAATAAAGCTCCGCAAGTGCCGAAGCACCGGAAAGCTTGAGCTCGGTCAGATCGCACTGATTGCAGGAAAGGACAGTAAGTGCTTCCAGCCCGCCGGCATCCAACCGCGTCAGCTTGTTGTAATCGGCTATGAGCTGCTGCAAGGCAGGCGCACCGGAAAGCTCCAGCGCTTCCAGCTTATTGTTGCCGCAATCCAGATAGGTCAGTGCGGGATGGCTGCCGAGAATCAGCTCCTCCAGCACGTCGTCGCCACAGGAGAGGTGCTTCAGCGCGCTCAAGGCCGAAACATCCAGCGAAGTCAGCTGATTTTTGCTGACATCCAGTGTTTTCAGAGCGGTCAGGCCGGAAAGCTCCGCTTCGGTCAGCTCATTGGACGGGAGGAGCAGGCTTTCCAGACCGGGATGAGCCTCCAAATGCAGGTCATTCAGACTCTTCAGCCCGCAGGCGATCAGGCTGATCTTCTTCAGTCCGGAAAGGTACTCCACGCCCTTCCAGTTTTCCACGGGCTTCGAGTTGAGCGAAAACTCCGTGATCGCCGCCACCTGCTCCTGTGTCAGCCAGCCGTTTTCTTCAAAATCACGCGCGGCGAAGAACGCCAGAATGGCAGGATCAGGGAAGTTGATGCTGTTGAGCAGCAGATGCCCGTCCAGAGAAAGCTGCGCGGGATATCCGTTGAAGGTACCTTCCTTGCGGGTCTCGAAATAGCCCAGCTTTTCCAGCGCAGGGCTGTTATTGAAAGAAAACGAGGTCAGACCGTTGTTGTTATCCACCACATGGGATTCTTTGTAAAGCAGGCTGCCCACATCCGTATCACTGCCCAGCAGGAACCAGTCGCGGCCTTCGTAACCGCTGACAGGCCCGGTTGCATTGGAAACATACGGATCGTTCCATGTGACATCCACCGCAAACCATTCGCTGCCGATCTGCACATTATTCCACATATGCAAACCGCCGGAATCATAAGTGCTGCTTCTGCCAAGGCCCTCTTCCAGTACACAGGGGATGCCGATCTCATCGCAAAGCACCTTGAATGCGCGGGAGTAAGCCTCGCACACGGGTCCGGTACTGCCGTAGTTGCCCAGCAGGGCGCTGGTGCACTCCCACGCCGATTCGGGCGCAACGGAAAGATCGTCATTGTAGGCATTGTTCAGGACCAGCCAGTCGTTCAGATAGCCCACCTTTTCCACATCGGTACCATCGGCGGGAAAATCACCGCCGAGGATCGTCTGCACGGCGGTATCCACCTGCGCCGCCGTCTGCAGGATCACCTCCGCCGTGGGGTATTCCGGACAGCGGATATCATAGTCGTAATCCTCGATATGCAGATAGAAGAAAACATCCATGGTGTACGGCACTTCGAAACTGCCGTCTTCATAGACACAGATATCGCGCCATGTGCTTTCGCCGGTGTAATACGGACCGGAAAGCCAGAAAACCTCCGGATGATCCCGGTCGAACGCCGTCAAGGCCGCATACAACTGTTCTCTGTACGCGGCGGTGTTGGCCGCCACTTCCTCCTCATAGGCCGCCTCGGCTGCGGCATAAAGCTCATCATAAGTAAGGCCGGCCCCGCAATTCTGCGAAATATTACCCTCTATTGTGAATTTGACCGCGTAATCGCCCTGGCCCACATCCCATGTATCCTGCAGCGGCTGCACCAGAGCGCTTTCCGCGGTAAAAGCACTCTGCTGCTCCAGCCATTCATAGAACGGCGCATACAGCTCGCCGCCGTCCACGCGATCAAACCAGCGGATGTACTCGCCTTCTTTCAAAGCAGGCTGCGTCATCGCAAAGGTCGATACCGGTTCAAGCTGTTCATAAGTGCGCGGGGTGCTGCCCTCAACACTGGCGATCAGCTTGCGCTGCGGGGCGCTTTCTGCCGCAGGCATTTCCTCCGTCGGCGCCTTATCAATGGCATCGGCTGCAGCCAGATCCTCATTTACAGGAACATCCTGCTCGGAGAACTCTTCTGCTGCAGTATTCTCTGCCGCCACAGTCTGCGCAGCAGGGATTTTCGCCGCAGCGTCGGCATACAGGCTCTGCGCCGCAGCCGCCGGCAGCTGCGCAAAACACAGCACCGCGCACAGCAGCAGACTCAAAAGCCGTTGCATTTTCTTTTTCATAAAAACCTCCTGATCCGGGCCTGTTCCGTCACAAGCCGCCGACATACGGTTTTAGTATAGCACAATCTGTCGGACAATGCTATTGTCTTTTTCGCTTGAACAAGGTATAATCTATATAATGTTTCATCAAAATCAAACAGAATGTCGGAAGGTATCTGTATGGACCGTTATCTGATCATCAACGCCGACGATTTCGGCGCATTTCAAAGCGGCGTTGCCGCCGTGACCGAACTGCTGACCTGCGGGGAAAGCGCATTGACCTCCTCCACGGTGATGGCCTGTGCCCCGTGGGCAGCACAGGCCTGCCGTTTTGCCGCCGCAAACCCGCAGCTGGGCATTGGCGTGCATCTGACCCTGACCAGCGAATGGAACAACCTGCGCTGGGCGCCGGTGGCGCAGGGATGCACCGCATCTTTGCGGGACGAAGAGGGCTATATGTGGCATACCACCCCGGAGGTGGAGCGCCATGCCGTGCTGGACGAGGTGCGTGCCGAGCTGCGTGCACAGGTGGATCGCTGCCGCCGTCTGGGCATGACGGCACCCTCTCACATGGACAACCACATGGGCTCGCTTTACGGCATCGCCACCGGCCGGTGGGAGCTGCTGGGCACCGTGCTGGAGCTTGCCGCCGGGCTGCGGCTGGGCTTCCGGCTGCCGGCATCCATCAAGGATATCGCCTTTGGCAACACCATGCTGGGCATCGGCACCGAGGCGGAAGCCACCCGCGCCGCTGCAGCGCAGGCGGTGGAATTTGCCGCCGCAAACGGTGTGGCGCTGCCCGACCATCTGCTGCCCAACGAGTGGGGCGGCCCGCAGGACGAAAGCTACGAGAATTTCCGCGAATACCTGTATGACCATTACGCCAATATCCCCGCGGGGGTGACCGAGACCTATCTGCATCCCGCGCTGGAAAGCGAGGAGCTGAAAGCTGCCTGCGGTACATGGCAGAAACGCGTATGGGAATACCGCATCATGCGCGACCCCGCCACAAAGCAGCACATTGAAGCCCACGGCATCAAGCTAATCAACTACCGGGAGCTTTCCCGTATGAAAGGGTTTTGAGCCCGCAGCCCCTTCCCCATTGTATTTTTTGAAAAACAAGGTATAATAAAAAGCATCACACACAAGGAGAACCCGTTATGGACGCTTTGGACGCTATCGAACTGTATGACTGCCCGCTGTGCAACGGCCCCGCCCTGCTGGAAGAAGAGGATGGCTGGTGTCTGCACGTCATCTGTCTGGACTGCGGCTGCAGCACGGTGAACACCGGCTTTGCCAACGAAGAGGAACGGCTGAAGGCCGCACAGAAATCCGCCGATCTGTGGAACATGGGCAAGGTGATCGCCTGCGGCCCGGGGGAATAAATCCCGCGTGCCTGTGCGCTTGCTGCCGGAGCCGTGAAGCACGGCTCCGTTTTCGTTTTGTGAGGGATCTTTATGAAATATTACCACGCTTCCCCCGTTTGCGGCATCACGCAGCTGGAACCGCGGGTATCCAATCATGGCTCGCCGCTGGTGTATGTCTCCCGAAAACGGGAGAATGTACTGGTTTATCTGAGCAACGCGGTGGAGAAATTCTGCCGCGAAGCAGGGATCGAACACTGCGGCCCGTATTACAAATGGGCCAGCTACGGCTTTGCAAAGGACGGCATTCTGCAGCTGGACGAATACTGGCCCGATGCGCTGGCGGAGACCTACGCCGGCATCGGCGGGTATATCTACACCGTCAGTCAAAGCGATGCGCTGCAGCCCATGCAGGATATTCCCGATGCCTTTTGCTCAGCGCTGCCGCTGGTGGCAACAGGCTGCGAATACATTCCCGATGCGCTGACCGCCATTCTGCAGGCAGAGGCCGCCGGGCTGCTTCGCATACGCCGGTATGAACAGCTGGGCGAAAACACGCTGCGCTGGCTGGAAAGGGTGATCCCGCAGGACTACGAAACCAACGCCGCACACCCGGAATACCGGGCATTTCTGAAAGCGAAATTTCCCCGGTTTTTCTGATGTTTCCGCACTCCAAACACTGTTTTTTGCAATAAAAAGGCCGCCGCTTTGGCAGGCATCCCTTCCGGATGTCCTTCCTTAAGCGGCGGTCTTTATGCGTTATTGATCCAATCCGTAAAAGCGCACGGGGTTATCCCACAGCATAGCCCTTGCCCAGCGCTTGGCCTGTGCAAGGGTCAGGGTGCCGTCGGCCACCTTATCGGCAAGCGCCAGCGCCATGGTGCGGTCCATCAGCCTGCGGTGACCGTAAACGCTTTCGTAGTGCCAGTAATCCGCGCCGAAGCCCATGACCTTGTTCATGGGTACAAGATCCACGATCCGGCAAATGGCATCGCGGGCAAGCTGCTCGCTGATCAGATACACCCAGCACAGATCGATGCAGACATTGGGATGGGTCTTTGCCAGCAGCAAAGAGGAATTCACATACGGATACCCCAGATGGAACAGATCAAAGCGGTTTCGGGGATGGGCTTCGATCAGGGGGATGAGGTGCTCGGGCGAAAGGGCGCGGAAATCCCCCCAGTAGCCGGTGTGAACGGATACCGGCAGATCGTGCACGGCACAGCGCTGCAGCAGCAGCTCCACAAAATACCAGCACAGCTCGGGACAGAATTCCCGTACCCCGCCCAGCCAGTCATCCAGTGCCTGCTGCACCTGTGCGGGTGTCGCCGCCGTATAGGGCGTATCCACCCGCAGCTTGACGGCACGCCCACCCTGCAGCGCAAGAGCGATGAATTCATCTGCCTGCTGTTCCAGATCGGCCAGGGTTTCGGGCCGGCGCAGAAAGCCGTGCTCCTGTGCCATAGGCGGCACATAGTACATGGGCACATACCGGCAGCGGCCGCCCAGCTGCTGCACACGGACAGTTGCCGGAAAGCTGCTGACCATGGCATACCGGATGCGGCTTGCCGCCAGCGCACGCTCGCATACACCGGGCGTGTTGCCGTTTTGCAGCAGCTGTGAAGCCTTCTCAAAGGAAGCCTTGTCCAGCTTATCTATGCCGCAGTGTTTTTTCAGCGAAATACACAGGGCGCGGTAATAGGAGGTCGTTTCGATTGCCTGCAGGTACGGCTGAAGCACCGCCCACTTCTGCGCGGCAGCGGCTTCGCTGCCGAATACGATGCCATATTCCTCTGCACGCATTCCCGCATTCAGCAGATCCTGCCCGCAGTATTCTCCCAGCAGCACGGCGACATCCATCGGCATGGCCAGACGGGTATCCTCCGGGTGCAGATGCTCGTGGCAATCCACCACTTCCATATGTGAAATATACCGGTGCAGCCTGCGGTACGCCCATATGCGCTTCAGCATAGATCCATCTCCTTGTTTTTTCCTCACCATATCTATATCATACCAGGCAGCCGTTGTCAACGCTGCGCAAATGAAAAAAGGAGCCTTGCGGCACAAGAGGTTTCTCTTGCACGGCAGGCTCCGTTTTTCATTTTCGCTCAGGCGCTGATTACTTGAGCAGGCCAAACACGCTGACGAGCACGACCAGAACGGCAAAGGCGATGCCGAAATACTTGGTCAGCTTGGCATACAGCGCATCGTTGCCGCGGGCACGACCCTCGGTCATGTTGCCCATATCGCCGCCGATGGCACCGGACAGACCACGGCCCTTGGGGTTCTGGACAGTAACCAGCAGAATCAGAAAGGCGCTGCACAGGATCAGGATGCCGCCAAAAATATAAGTCAGAACGCTCATTGTATTCCCTCCAAATGTAGATAGCTTCAAATATTATACCGCATTTTTCAAAAAAAGCAATGCTTTTTGCGAGATTCCTTTGAAAAAAGCGCACAAATCCGGCGTTTTTCACCGCTGCGGCAGCAATTGTGCGGCATCAGCCCTCAAAAGTGGTCTGCTCCACCAGATCCTCCTGCCGAAGGATAGCGCCCGCCGCAGGCAGGCTGCGCACACGGTAGCGGTGGGGATTGGCCAGCTCCAGCCCGGCAGCAGTGCATACCTTTTCGATGCGGTGGTTCTTTTTCAGTGTGATCACGCTGACACCGGCAGAGTTCTTGGTGGTTTTGGCGGATATCTGGGCGGTGCCGAACAGCAGCAGCCTGCCGGCGCTGGTACGGATGGCCATCTCGCACTCCTCGCCGATCTGGCACAGATACACCAGCTTTTCCTTATCGCTGTAGGCGTTGACCAGCTTTTTCCGGTTGGTCTTGGTGGCGTAGCTTTCCAGCGGCACCTTGGCCACCTTGCCGCTTTCAAAGAAGAACAGCATATGACCGGAATAATCGGTGGTAAGCGCCATATAAAGCGGGATCTCGCCCTCGTCAAAGCCCAGCCGTGCGGGAATGTATTCGCCCAGTTCACTGGCCTTGCAGGCATCCAGATCGTTGACGCGGCATTTGTATACCTGCTGACGGTCGGTAAAGAACAGCAGCTCGGCGCGGTTGGTGGTCTCCAGCTGGCAGCGCACCTCGTCGCCCTCCTTCAGCTTCTGCTCACCGCTCATGCGCAGCGACTGCGGGGTGATCTTTTTGAAATAGCCCTCCTGCGTATAGAAAACGAACACGGGGGTATCGGGGATCTCCTCCTCACCGTTATCGTCCTCCTCCGTCTGGGTTTCGTACAGGATCTCGCAGCGGCGGGGGATGCCGTACTCCCTGATCACACGGCGCAGCTCCTCCACAATGATGGCCCGCACCTTTTTCTCGCTGCCGAGGATGTCGGTCAGGCGGGCGATCTCCGCCTCCAGATCGTCGATCTCGGTGGTGCGCTTGAGGATGTACTCCCGGTTCAGGTGGCGCAGCTTGATCTCCGCCACATACTCGGCCTGTTCCTTATCGATGCCGAAGCCGATCATCAGGTTGGGAACGACCTCTTCCTCCTCCTCGGTCTCGCGCACGATGCGCACTGCCTTGTCGATATCCAGCAGGATGGATTTCAGGCCCTTGAGCAGGTGCAAACGCTTCGCCTTGGCATTTTTATCGAACCAGGTGCGGCGGCGGATACACTCGGTACGGAAGGCGATCCACTCCAGCAGGATGGCCCGCACGCCCAGCACCTGCGGCATACCGCTGATAAGCAGGTTGAAGTTGCAGCTGAAGGTATCCTCCAGCGGGGTGATGCGGAACAGCTTGGTCATCAGCTTGTCGGGATCCACGCCTTTTTTCAGATCCAGCGCCAGCTTCAGACCGTTCAGGTCGGTCTCATCGCGCATATCGCGGATCTCGGGCAGGCGGCCGGCCTTGGCCAGCTCGCTGATCTTATCCATGATGGCCTCGATGGTGGTGGTGGGCGGGATGGCCGACACCTCGAGAATATTCTGTTCTTTGTCAAAGTTGTATTTCGCCCGCACACGAATGCTGCCGCGGCCGGTCTCGTACACGCTTTGCAGCTCTTTTTCATCGTGCAGGATATAGCCGCCGCCCACGAAATCCGGTGCGGGCATGGTGGCGGTCAGATCGCACTCCTCATCGCGGATGAGGGCGATGGTGCTCTCGCACAGCTCGGCCAGATTGAAGGAGCAGATGTTGCTGGCCATGCCGACGGCGATGCCCAGCGTGGTGTTTGCCAGAATGGCGGGGAAGCTGACGGGCAGCAGCGAGGGTTCCTTCATGGTGGAATCGTAGTTGTCCACGAAATCCACAGTGTCTTTATCGATATCGCCGAACAGCTCGCCGGCGATGGGCTCCAGCTTGGCCTCGGTATAACGGGGCGCAGCGTAGGCCATATCGCGGGAATAGGCCTTGCCGAAGTTGCCCTTGCTGTCCACCAGCGGAGCCAGCAGGGTCTCGTTGCCGCGGGCCATACGCACCATCGTTTCGTAGATGGCTGCATCGCCGTGAGGGTTCAGACGCATGGTCTGGCCCACGATGTTGGCACTTTTGGTACGGCCGCCCTTGAGCAGACCCATCTGGTACATGGTGTACAGCAGCTTGCGGTGCGAAGGCTTGAAGCCATCGATCTCCGGCAGCGCGCGGCTGACGATGACCGACATGGCATAGGGCATATAATTGCTTTCCAGTGTATCGGTGATGCCGTTTTCCAGCACGATGCCGGCATCGGCGATCTCCACATTATCTCCCAGCTGCGGGCGCACAGGCGCCGCGGCTTTGGCGGTTTTCTTTTTTGCCATAATTGGCCCCTTTCTTTGGATGAAGGATGATTCGGACAAAGAATCGCCGCACAGCTTTCCCGGATCGTATCCGGAAAGCCCGGCGCACTATGCCGCTCAGCTCACATCCAGCTCATCCAGATATTCGTAGCCGTGGTTGGCGATATGCTCCTTACGGGCGGCCAGATCGTCGCCCAGCAGCATTTCGAACATCGCCGCGGTGCGTTTGGCATCCTCGGGCATGACCTTGATCAGGCGGCGGGTCTCGGGGTTCATGGTGGTCAGCCACATCATATCGGGGTCATTCTCACCAAGACCCTTGGAGCGCTGGATGGTGTATTTTTCCTTGCCGATGCGGGCAAGGATATCCGCCTTTTCCGGCTCGTTATAAGCGAAATAGGTTTTGTTTTTGGTGGTGATCTCATACAGCGGGCTTTCCGCGATATAGACATACCCCTCGTTGATCAGGGTAGGGGTCAGCCGGTACAGCATGGTCAAAATCAGAGTACGGATCTGGTAGCCGTCCACGTCGGCATCGGTACAGATGACGATCTTGCTCCAGCGCAGCAGAGAAAGATCGAACGCCGCCAGCTGGCTTTTGCCGCGGGCGGCAACCTCCACGCCGCAGCCCAGCACGCGCAGCAGATCGGTGATGATCTCGCTTTTGAAGATACGGGGGTAATCCGCCTTCAGGCAGTTGAGGATCTTGCCGCGGACGGGCATGATGGCCTGAAATTCACTGTCGCGGCTCTGCTTGACCGCGCCCATAGCCGAATCACCCTCCACGATGTACACTTCGCGCTTTGTCAGATCACGGGAGCGGCAATCCACAAATTTGGCCACGCGGTTGGCCATATCCACCTGCTTGGTCAGGTTGGATTTGACCGCCACACGGGTCTTTTCGGCCTGCTCGCGGCTGCGCATATTCACCAGCACCTGATTGCACAGGCGGTTGGCTTCCTCGGGACGCTCGATGAAGTAAACCTCCAGATCGTGCTTGAGGAATTCGGTCATAGCCACCTGCACAAAGCGGTTGGTGATGGATTTTTTGGTCTGGTTCTCGTAGCTGGTCTGGGTGGAGAAGCAGCTGGAAACAAACACAAGACAATCGCAGATATCCTTGAAGGAGATCTTTCCCTCTCCCTTTTTATACAGGCCCTTCTGCTTGAGGTAGCCGTCGATCATGCTGACAAAGGCACTCTGTACCGCCTTTTCCGGGCTGCCGCCATGCTCCAGCCAGCTGGAGTTGTGGTAATATTCCACCCGCTGCACCTTATTGGAGAAGCTGTAGGCCACATTCATCTTGACCTTGTATTTGGGGCGATCCTCCCGGTCGCGGCCCTCGGCAGAGGAGGAGGCCACATGCACAGGGGTGAGAACCTCCTCGCCGGTCAGCTCCTCCACATAGTCACGGATGCCGTTTTCGTAATAGTATTCGCTGGTCACACGCTTGCCGCTGCTCTCGTCATGGAAGATGAAATGCACGCCGGCGTTGACCACGGCCTGCCGCTTGAGCATATCGCAGAAATACGCGGAAGGGACAGCGATATCGGTGAACACCTTCAGGTCAGGCTTCCAGCGCAGGGTGGAGCCGGTCTGGCGGCGGGTGGTGGGCTCCTTGTGCAGACCGCCCACATTTTCGCCGGCCTTGAAATCCAGATGGTAGTGGAAGCCGTCGCGGAAGATATCGGCGGTCATATACTCACTGGCATACTGGGTAGCGCACAGGCCAAGGCCGTTCAGGCCCCGCGAATACTCGTAGCTTTCATCCGAGCCGTACTTGCCGCCGGCGTACATCTCGCAGAACAGCAGCTCCCAGTTATAACGCTCCTCGTTTTTGTTGTAATCCACCGGCATGCCGCGGCCGAAATCCTGTACCTCGATGGAATCATCGGCGTATTTGGTCACCACGATCTTATCGCCGAAGCCGGCGCGCGCCTCATCGATGGAGTTGGAGACGATCTCAAAAATGGCGTGGGCACAGCCCTCGCGGTCATCCGAGCCGAAAATAACGCCCGGGCGCTTGCGCACACGGTCGGCGCCTTTCAGCGAAGCAATGCTCTCATTGGTATATTCCGGTTTTTTTGCCATATGCAGTCACTCTTTCCGTCATAAAATCGCCCGCAGCGCCCGCACGGAACGGCGCAGGGGCACAATTTGCCAATTATACTGTTGATTATACCACATCTGGTGGTAAAATTCAAGATTGACAGTCCGGCACAGCAACTCTTTGCTTTTTATTCTGTTCATGGTATAATGATTATATTATTGAAAGTGCATGGAGGCGCGGCTATGCAATATTTCACCGAAATTGCCCTGCAGAAAAGCGACTTTCCCTTTGATACCGCTGTCACCGCCGGCGAAACGGTGTACCCGCAGCAGGAAGAGTATGTGCACAATCACGATTGCCTCGAACTGATTCAGGTGCTGCATGAGGGCGGCTATCTGCTTTATGACGGCAGCAAATATCCGCTGTGCCGCGGGGATGTCTGGATCATCAACAACCGGGATTATCATATGGCCTTCAGCACAGGCGAACTGCAGATCCGTGTGATCGTTTTTGACACCGACCTCGTCTGGAACACCGGCGGCATGGATCACGAATATCTGAAGGCCTTTTTTGACCGCCGGAGGGATACCGTCCCTGTTCTCTGCGCCGAAGCTGTCGAAGAATACGGCATTGACCGCTGCATCGAGGCCATTGGGCAGGAATGGCGGGAAAAGCTGCCGGGTTACCGGGTGATGATCCGCGCCGAACTGCTGAAGCTGCTGGGGCTGATCTATCGCTGCTACGAAAAGAATGATCGTTTCAGTAGCGCACCTCCGCAGCGCTGGCGCAGCTATCACGCCCTGCTTCCTGTGATCGACCTCATTGACAGCAATCTGCAGCAGTGTCCTTCTCCGGCAGAGGCCGCCGCCATGGCACACATGAGTGAAAGCTACTTTGCCGCCGAATTCCGCAGGATCACACAGCTTCCCTTTTCCAGATATGTTCTTGAAAAAAGGGTGCAGAGAGCCTGCATCCTGCTGACGACCACCCGTCTTTCCATAACGGAAATCGCTCTGCAGTGCGGCTTCAACACCATCTCCTATTTCAACCGTACCTTCAAAAGCCGGCTCGGGCTTTCGCCCGGCGAATACCGCAGCCGACAGAAAAAAGCGGAATAGTGCAAGAAAATCATAGCCCCGGTAAAGTTTTTTCTCGGCCGGCATGGTAAACTGGTCACAAAAGCTATCAAAGGGGAGTGATACCTATGACCACCATCGAGCAAAGGAAACAGCGCTGGAACGATTTTTACCGCGCTGACGGCGAAACCAAAGTATTGTTCCATGTCAAATTCAACCCGCCGTATTCCGCTCAGTTTGCCAAATTGCTGCCGGAATGCAAACAGGAGCGCATCGATTTCACCTGGCGCCACTACCTTGAGGATCTGGAGCGCAGTACCTGGCTGGAAGACGATTATATTCCCAATTTTCTTTTGGTGACCGGCACCGAGTTGTATGCTGAAGCTCTGGGCAGTCAGGTCTTTTGCCCCAAAGATCACTGGGAATGGCCTCGCGCCGAACCCATTATTTTCTCACCGCAGGATGCGGAAAAGGTCCGTTTCCCCAAGCTGGAGGATTCCACTCTGATGCTGTATTTTGATATAGCGGATGAGCTGCAGCGGCGTGGCGGCAAGGATGTGCTTTTCAATCTGCCCAATATGCTGTGCCCCATGGATATCGTAGCACAGCTGTGGGAAAAGACGGATCTGTATCTGACCATGATCGATGAACCCGAAGTGATTCTTGAACTTTCCGAAAAGATCCGAACCTTCTTTTTGTCTTTCACCGATGAGTGGTTCCACCGCTATGGCACCGAATTCATCGGCCACTATCCTTTCTATTATATGAATGGCGGCATTTCCATAACAGTGGACGAGATCGGCACCATCAGCAGTGATATGTACCGCCAATTCTTTGAAAAAGATCTGGATATCATCGCTCGCCGGTATGGTGGCATGGGCATCCACTGCTGTGCCGATTCCCGTCATCAGTGGGATAACCTGAGCCGTATCCCCGGTCTGCGTATGCTGAACATCGTGCGGCCGGAAAAAACGCTGCGGGAGGCCTACTCCTATTTCAAGGATATCGCCGCTCTGTGGCCGGAAAAAATGGAGGGCGGCGTTCCCGAGCCGATGGTCAACCCGGCAAAGGAAAGCCTGCCCGCAGGCTGCCGGCTCGTGCTGACAGAGAACGCCAGCACCCGGGACGAAGCCCTGCGCATCGCCGAGCAGCTGCACCGGAAATACCGCTGATATACGGCGCGGCTCTTTGTGCAAAGCATCGGGTTTACCAGGCAAATATGTACCGACAAAACGGGTGGGAAGCCGTTGAGCCTCCCACCCGTTCCTTTTGTTGTTCATTTCACTGCCCTATTCCAGCGCATTCAGATCAAAGCTGGCATACATACAGTCCAGTGAGCCTTCCGTCCAGAAGATCTCCACCAGATCGGAGGGCTGCGCCCCGTGATTGACCTTGTTGCCAAACACGCGGTAGGAGAATGTTCCGGTGCGTTCCAGAATTTTATACGGCGGCCGGCGGGGATCGTCGGCCTTTTTTATAAAGAATGCCATTCTGGAAAGGCCGTTTTCTGCGGGAGCGACCCGCGCCCACACCAGATACAGCTCCCCGTTTGCCGCGGTGTGGATGAAGCCGTTATAGGAAAGATTCCATTCACCGCCCTCTTCCGCACGGTCCATCACCGTTCTTTCCTTCATCTCGCCGCCGGAGAACCGGTACAGGCACAGTTCACTGACCATCGGCACACCGGGGAAGAACCGGTCCCGCATATAATCCACGGAAATATTTCTCTCGTGCGCCATAAACAGCATATCCCCGCCGGCATCATAGCGGCAATCCAAATTATCGACCGTGCCGCAGGTATCGGCTGTGCTGCAGACCACCACCGACGGACGAAGCTCCTCCCGCGTGATATCCAGGCTGTAATTCAGATACACCGTCCGGAACACATAGTCAAAGTCGCTCGTCCTCCGATTGTATTCAAGCCACTCTTCGTTGGGTTCGATGATATCCTGCATTGCAAAAAGGTAAGTCTCGCCGTTCTTCATTGCAATGTTGTGGTAGCAGCCCCGCTCGGGAAATTCCAGTGCACCGGCATGGATGGGGCGCAGATTTGTATCTGTCAGGGAATAGACATGCTTCTCCTCCGGATAGTGGATATTGGTAAAAAACAGATCGCCGTTCACGGTATCCACACAGCTGCTGCGATAGGCATGACTTTTGAACGGATAGTCAGGCTTATCCCACGGGATCTCCCGTACTTCGATCAGATTTACGCCGCCAGAAATATCAAATACACACACAACGGGCGTACAGGGAGCCAAAAATGTGCGCTGATCTTTGGGGTAACGCGCTTTCGGCGGATTCAGCGTCATCAGCAGCCTGTCATTGCCGGCATAAAGAAGATGTCCAGCATCCATCTGGTATGCATTTTCATCCGACCAGACAAGCTGCCATTCGCCGCCGTCATGCTTTTCATACAGCATGGGATACACATTGCACATTCCCTCGCGGTCCGTCAGCCGCTGGGCCGTGCTGAAAAAGACCCGGTCGCCCACCCGAAGAAGGTGCGATGCCTGATAGTCGTGCGTTGGACAGTTGCTGTCCCACGGATTCAGACTGCAGATTTTTTCCAAGCCTGCTTCCGTTTTCCGGCTCATTGCAGATCTCCTTTTCTCAAAAAGCGATACAGTTTCCACGGCAATATATTTTACACATTATAGAACTCCGCAGGATTATCCACCAGCATGGACCTTGCCCACAGCTTTGCTTTTTCCAGACTGAGGGTGCCGTCGGACACCTTGGCCACCAGCGCCGCGGACATGGTCTCGTTCATCATCATTCTGTGGCCGTATACCCGTTCGGCTTGTCTGAAATCGCCGCCGAAGCCGTGCACCTTATTCCGGGGCAGAAAATCCACGATCTGACACAGCGAATCGTACGCGAACTGCTGGGAGATAATATAGGTCCAGCAAAGATCGACACGCACATTGGCAAAGTTCTTGGCCAGCATCAGAGAGGGCTTCACATACGGATATCCCAGATGGAAAAGATCGAACCGCACATCGGGATGTCTGAAAAACAGCGGGATGTAGCCCTCGGGCGAATAACCGCGGAAATCCTCCCAGTAACCGGTATGCATCGACACCGGCAGCCCCTCTTTTGCGGCTTCATCCAGCACCAGATCCACCGTATACCAGAACAGTCTGGTGCTTCCCTGCTCTGTCTGCGAGCGCAGCAGCCTTTGCAGCTCGGCGGCGGCCTCGATATCATCCACACTCTCATACGGCATACCGAACATCAGCTTGATACCCTTGTTATCTAGCTTTTTCAGCGTGCCGATGTACCATTTCACCCGTTCACGCAGATCGGCAAGACAGGTGATTCCGTTATAGAAAAATCCCTCGTTCACCATCTGTACACCGTCCGGTACATCCGGTGCGCGGACGACCCGTTTCAGCAGATCTGTGTTTTCGGGAAAGCGCTGGGAATAGGGGATCAGGTCATCGTTCAGCACCACGCGGATCCCGCAGTCCTCAAATATCTTTTTATAATAGCCCGGCTGTCTGCGCGCCTGCAGCTGCGCCGAAATCTGCCGGTAATTATCCTTTGTGAGCTCCTCCACGCCAAAATCATGCTGCAGCACAAGCTTTGTCGCCTTCATATAGGAGGTATCCTCCACATACGGATACCATTTTTCAAAAATGTTCCACTTGCGCTCCAGATCGGTATCCGGATGATAGAATTCCTCCAACTCTGCCGGCTTCATCCCGGCGGAGCTGAAATCGCACCGGTTATACTGATTGACCAGAATGGAAAAATCAACCTTTGACTCCACTGCTTCCTTTTCATCGATGATATGCTCATGGCAATCAACGACTTTCAGGGCGCTGATGTATTCATACAGCTCCTGCTTCAACACCTCTGTATTCATATCGCTGTTCTCCTTTCTTTTGCCGCATCCCTCTCACCGGACAACGGTCTTTTTCACTGCAAGCATACCACACTCGACGGGGGAACGCAATGCCTTTTTTACACCTTGACAGGCAGCCGAATCCTGCTTGACAAGCTCCCTCTTCTGAAGTAAAATTACATCATTTGTATTTACATCACTTGTATCGATCAGTCGATTTGATAAACCGGAGGATCAAGCCAATGACAGTCTCCAACCCCATGACACAGGGCAGCCTGTGGAAAAACATTCTGCTTTTCAGCCTGCCGCTGATGATCACCAATGTGCTGCAGGTTCTGTTCAATATGGCAGATATCGCCGTGGTCGGACGCTTTGCCGGCGCTGCGGCGCTGGGCAGTGTGGGCTCCACCGCGCAGCTGGTGGCGCTTTTCACCGGTTTTCTCATCGGCGTGGGCGGCGGTATCAATGCTCTGGCGGCCCGCTATGCCGGCGCAGGCAACAACGATTCGCTGCGTGCCACCGGCACAACGGCGGCGCTTATCAGCCTGAGCTTCGGCGTACTGGTCATGGGTGCGGGCTGCTTCGGCGCACGCTTTTTTCTGGAGCTGATGAACACCAAGTCCGAGCTCATCGACGGCGCCGTGCTGTATCTGCAGATCTATTTTCTTGGTATGCCCGCACTGGCGGCATACAACTACGGCAACGGTATGCTCAACGCCATGGGTGAGACCCGCCGCCCGCTTTACTATCTGCTGGCCGCCGGCGTGCTGAATGTGGTTCTGAACCTGTTCTTTGTCATCGTCTGCGATATGGCGGTGGCCGGCGTGGCACTGGCCAGCATCCTTTCGCAGTATCTTTCCGCCGCACTGATCCTGGCCGATCTTTTCCGCCATCGCAGGCTTTACGGGCTGAGCTTTGCCCGCCGGTATCTGCGCGGCAAAAACGCCCGCGAGATCCTGCTGCTGGGTGTACCCGCCGGCATGCAGAATGCCATTTTCCAGATCGCAAACCTGTTTGTGCAGGCGGGTGTCAACAGCTTTGACACCGTGGTGGTGGAGGGCACCGCCGCAGCCACCAACGCCGATGCGCTGGTATATGATGTGATGGCTGCCTTTTATGTGGCCTGTGCCACCTTTATGGCGCAGAACTACGGCGCAGGCCGCAGGGATCGGGTACTGAAGAGCTATTTTGTCAGTCTTGTCTATTCCTTTGGCATCGGCATGCTGCTGGGTGTTTCGCTGGTGGTATTCGGCAGACAGTTCCTTGCACTTTTCACCACCGAACCCGCAGTGATCGAAACCGGTCTTTACCGGCTGCAGGTGATGGGCCTTTGCTACGGCGTTTCCGCGTTTATGGATTGCACCATCGCCGCCGCACGTGGGCTGGGCAAAAGCGTGGTGCCCACCGTACTGGTGATCCTCGGCTCCTGTGTATTCCGCATTCTCTGGATCTTCACGGTGTTTGCGTATTTCCGTACCATCACCTCGCTGTATCTGCTGTATGTGTTTTCGTGGACGCTCACCGCCATACTGGAGACCGTCTATTTTGTGCGGTGCTACCGGCAGCAGATGCGGGCGCTGGAGCCGCACAGCGCATGACGGCTGCATGAAGAGACGGGTCGCCCCGCCCTTTTCCCCCGCCTTCACAGCACACGCAAAATACCCTGTAAAGAGAAACAGCGTACCGCAAAAGCGTTTTCTGCGGTACGCCGTTTTTTACTGTATGTTTCTGTAAAAGCTCAGCCGTGGAATTTACGGTTTTCCTCCACGAAGGTCTCATATGCAGCAGCCAGACTTTCTGCCGGTACGGCGCTGCTGAGCGGCTTTGACGGAGACAGAATATACCCGCCTCCCCTGCTCATTTCCGTGCGAAGCCGCCGGATCTCTGCGCGCACCTGATCGGGCGTGCCCTGAACGGGAAGATACTGAACACCGAAGCCGCCCCAGAACGCAAGCCTGTCGCCGTACTGCCGCTTGGCCTCGTACGGATCCATTGCCTCCGACTGGACGCTTTCCAGTACGTCAAGACCGATCTCGGCAAGATCCCCCAGCAAAGGAGTTACATTGCCGCACACATGGTTGATGGCGATCTTGCCGTGGTCATGCATCTTCCGGTACAGCTTTTCCAGACGGGGCTTGATGTGCCTGCGCCAGCGTTCGGGACCCATCATGCAGGAACGCTGATCGCACCAGTCATCACTGATCAGGATCGCATCCGCAGGGCTTTGCACCAGAACATCGAGGAACTGATGGAACAGATTATCCAGACCGTCCAAAATGTAATCGAAGGTATCCGGATCTTCAACGGTGATCATCAGCGCTTCTTCCGCGCCGAGCAGCCGCCACATATGCTCCCAGTAGCCTGCGCCCATGTTCAGCATGGAAAATTTGTCTTCCGGCTTGTTTTCGCCCCACCGCTTCAGCAGCTCATGCCGCTCCGGCCAGTAGAAATCCTCCAGTGTGGGCCACACATAATCCTGCGGTGCGACATTGTACATCGCGCAGCGGTCCAGATGGGCGATTTTCTCACTGTGCGTCCAGAGACAGCCGAAGGGGTCTGTTTTCTTTGTAGGGTCATTGGGGTCGGTCTGACGCATAACGCCCCATGTATCAAAGTTGAACGGGCCGCGATGAAGAGGGTAAAGCAGCTCTTTCTGCCATGCATCGGAGCCGTAATACTCATTCAGCGCGGCGCGGCCATCCGGCTCTGTTTCAAAGGTATACGGCACAAAATCCGTCTCCTCGTGGCGGATCTGTGCTTTTACAATTTCTCTGAGTGTCATGCTCGGTTTTCCTTTATGCCTTTCTTAAAACTCCGGAACGATGACCGGTGCGCCGTTCTTCATGGCGGATTCGTGGGCGCAGATACCTGCGGCGGTGATGTTTCCACCCAGAGCTTCATCGATCCACGGCTTGCGCTCCTCGATGATGCTCATGATAAATTCATGCACCAGATGGGGATGCGAACCATGATGACCGCCGCCTGCACCTTTTTTCAGCGACTCCTGCGGGTTGAGCGGATCGAAATTACCGCCCACGGTGAAAGGCCACAGCTCTTCCGGCAGGTCTGCATAATAATTGGGCATCGGCGTGATCTTCACATCAGCCGTACCGCCGCGCTTGCCATCTTCAGCCGGAATCGCTGTGGTGATATACGGATCATCCGCATCGGCAAAGCCCCACTCAAAGCTGGCATCCGAGCCATAGACATGCATGCCCTCCTGATAGACGCGGGCCGTCTCGAACAAAGAACGGGTCGCCTCACCCTTCAGGCCATTCTCAAATTCGAACAGAGCGGATTCGATGGGGAACGGATTGCCGTACTGCTCCTGCAGCCAGGGCTCCATGGTGCCTGACCCGAAGCAGTTGACCCGGCAGATGCGGGAACCGGAAAGCCCGACCATGGGGCCGATGGCATGGGTGCCATACCACATGGGAGGCAGCCCCATCCAGTAAGACGGCCAGTTGACCATATCCTGATAATGCGAGCCGCGGAAGAACTGGATCTTGCCGAACTTGCCCTCTTCCTTCATCTTTGCCGCATAAAAGTACTGGTAGGTGTACAGCGTGGTCTCCATCATCATATAGTTTTTGCCGCTGCGGCGTTTGGCGTCCACAATGCGCTGAATATCCGCAAGCGAGGTCGCCATGGGTACGGTGCAGGCACAGTGTTTGCCCGCCTCCAGCACCGCGACAGTCTGGTCTGCGTGCAGAGGGATGGGTGTCACCAGATGCACGGCATCGATGGTGGGATCGTTCAGGATCTCCTCAAAGCTGGAAGCCAGACGTACACCGCCGCCGATATACTCCGCCACATTTTTCATCACATCCGGCTTCACATCAAACAGAGTCACTTCACCAACATTGGGATGCGCTTTGTAAATTCCGGCAAAAGCACCGCCAAAACGCATTCCAACCAAAGCCACATTCAGTTTTTTCATTGCAACCGCTCCCTTTTCTTTATAATTCCGGACGTTTTCTTGCTGTCCTTTGTTTTTTATGATATACTAAAAGCATCTGAATAAAAATGTAAAAAACGGAAACAGTTTTGTAAAAAGGGGCAATTCATGCTTTACAACCATCTGATCGAAAACGCCGGCCGACACATCATCGCCTGCAACTACAACCAGCACATCCGCACCGAGCATCCCAACCGGGTATTGCCCCGGCATGATCTGATCTACATTCGCGAGGGCGAGTGGCGTATCGTACAGGACGAGACTGAATATGCCGTGACGGCCGGGGATGTGATCCTTCTGCAGGGCGGGCACCATCATTACGGCGTTGCCCCATGTGAGAGCACCGTCAAAACGATCTTTATCGAATTTTCATCCTGTGACGGTGACTGCCTTTTGGAAAATATGACCGTTTCGGACGGATACCATTTTCCCGTCGTGGTCCATTGCCAGAATATTCCCGGTATACGGAATTATCTGGAAAGCGCCGTAGCCTCCTTTTGGGCGCAGAACACTTACGCCCAGCGAAAAACACCCTTTTGGCTGGAGATGATCCTGTGCGAGCTGAGCGGCGCTGCGCAGCGCAAGGATATGCTCACCGAGCAGATCATGCAGACCATCAAGAAAACGCCCGAAAGGTTTCTATCCAATCAGGAGCTGGCCGAAATGCACCACTGCTCTGTGCGGACGCTTTCCTCGCATTTTCAGAAAAGCACAGGCGAAAGCATCCATGCATGGCAGCTGAAGCTGAAATGCCAGATGGCGGAGGAGCTGATGCACCGCGAGCCGCAGATCACGCTGAAGGAGCTGGCCGCAAACTACGGCTTTTACGATGAATACCACTTCGGCAAAAGCTTTAAGAGGATCATGGGGCACTCTCCGAAGCGCGCCCGGTAACGGGGCATGAAAAAATCTCCCGCCGCCGCAGGGGCGGGGGAGATTTTTCTTATGCTGTAATTCCAAAAGCACATCCGCATTTACAGCCTGCCGCGGCTCCAGTCCATGCGCAGCAGGTAGATAAGATAGACGACCGTGCTCAGGCACCATGTGATGGGATACGCCCACGAAATGGTGCGGAACACCGGGAAGAATTGCAGCGCCACTGTGACATACACGATGCGCACGCCGCACCAGAAGGAAAGCATGGTGACCATGGGCACCGTGCTGCGGCCCAGACCGCGCAGCGTACCCGCCGCACAGTGAGAAAACGCCAGCAGGAAAAAGAACAGCGCCGTGGTGCGCAGATGCACCGTGCCGAATTCCACCGACATGGGCTCATCCACAAAGATGCGCAGCAGCTGCGGCGCAAAGGCATACATCGCAATGCCCATCAGCTCTGCCAGCAGCACACCGAAGCCGATGCCGAAGGCCGCGCCTTTTTTGGCGCGGTCGATTTTGCCCGCGCCCACATTCTGGCTGATAAAGGTGGGCAGCGACATGGACATGGCCGTAATGGGCAGAAAGCCGAAGCCCTCCAGCTTGGCCTGTGCGCCGTGGCCGGCCATCGCAAACGCACCGAAGCTGTTGATATTGGTCTGTACCACCACATTGCCCAGACTGATGACGGAGTTCTGGATGCCGGAGGGCAGACCCTGCCGCAAAATCTGCGCCATGATGTGCTTATCAAAGCGCAGCTTGTGCAGATCGAAGCGGGTGACATCATCCTTGATGCGGAACATCCGCACAAGGCACAGTGCCACACTGATGCCCTGTGCAATGACAGTGGCAGCCGCCGCGCCGGTAACGCCCCAGCGGAACCCCGCCACAAAGAGCAGATCCAGCGCCACATTGATGAGAGAGGAGATCAGCAGATAGTAAAGCGGGCGCATACTGTCGCCCAGTGCGCGCAGGATCGCCATACAGTTATTGTACAGAATGACTGTGCAGATCCCGCCGAAATACACCCGGAAATAGGCCAGCGACTGCGGCAGCACGGTGGACGGGGTTTTCATCCAGACCAGCATCTGCGGCACAAGAAACAGACCCAGCAGCGTGGCGATCACCGACGCGAGGATACCGAACAGAAAGTTGTTGTGGATCGCCTTGGTGATATTTTCGTTATCCTTTGCACCGAAATAGCGAGAGATGACCACGCCGCCGCCCATGGCGATACCGCCGAACAGACCAATGATCAGGAAGGTGAGATTTCCGCCGCTGGATACCGCCGCAAAGGAATCGTTATCCGCAAAATTGCCGATGACCCATGCATCCGCCATGTTGTAAAACTGCTGCAGCAGCTGCCCCAGAAAAACCGGCCATGCAAATTGCAGGATACCGCCGGCAATGGAGCCCTGTGTCAGGTCCAGCAGCTTTTTCTCTTTGACAGCCGCACCTGCGCGCAGATGAAATGACATTTGTATCGCTTCTTTCCTGTGAATATTTTTGAAAACAAAAAACAAGCTGCCGTGCCTTTTTGACAGAACACGGCAGCTCGTTCATTATAGCACACTTTACCTTTTTCAACAAGCCCTTATGCTTTCGGAGCAGGGAATTCCGTACCTGTCGCCCCGGTTTAAGCAACGGAATCGCGAAATTGTTTCGTTCGGTGCTCTCTTGCGCAAACGCTCCGGTTATGCTATGCTGAACAAAACACCTGCACAGGAGGAGCGAACAGTATGGCTTGCATCCGTATCGACACCGCAAAGCCCGTCAAGCCCATGAAGCCGATGCACGGCGGCGGGCAGCCTCCGCTGGGCGGCACAGGCATGGTGGGATACCTGCACTATCTGACCGAGGCCGGCATCCCGTTTTCCCGTCTGCACGATGTGGGCGGTGCCTTCGGCGGCGGCCGCTTTGTGGATATTCCCAACATCTTCCGCGATTTTGAAGCGGATGAAAATGACCCAGCCAGCTATGATTTCACCTTTACCGATCTGCTGATCAAGGGTCTGGTGGATGCCGGTGTGGAGCCCTATTACCGGCTGGGCACCACCATCGAGAATCAGGCGTTCATCAAGGCATATCACACCTGCCCGCCCAAAGACACCGCCAAATGGGCGCGCATCTGTGAACATATCATCCGGCATTACACCGAGGGCTGGGCCGACGGTTTTTTCTACCGCATCCGTTACTGGGAGATCTGGAACGAGCCGGAAGTACAAAATCAGATGATGTGGAACGGCACACCACAGGAATACTATCATCTGTATGATGTGACAGCAAAGCATCTGAAAAGCTGTTTTCCCCATCTGAAGATCGGCGGCTACGCCAGCTGCGGTTTTTATGCCGCTGTTCCTGCGCAGGGTATCGTGCCGGATACCGGCCTTGCGGGCACAATCCCGCCCAGCGAGCATGAGCAGAAGCTGCTGGATTTCTTCTTCGGATTTTTTGATTACATCCGCGAGCACGGCAGTCCCATCGACTTTTTCAGCTGGCACAGTTATGCGGACACCGCCCGGGTTGCCAGAATGGATGCATGGCTGCATGAGCAGCTGCAGGCACTGGGCTACGGCGGGCTGGAGACCCACCTGAACGAGTGGGATCCCTTCCCGACGGAATTCGGCACCGCCCACCACAGCGCCGAGATCGCCGCCATGATGATCGCCATGCAGCACGGCCACGCGGACATCTGCTGCATCTACGATATGCGCACCAACACCGCACCTTACTGCCCGCTGTTCGATATCCGCACCCACAGACCCATCCACGGCTATTACGCACTGGCGGCCTTCAACCGGCTGTACCGGCTTGGCACACAGGTGGAAGTCCTGTGCGACACCGACGGTCTGTACACGCTGGCAGCTTCGGACGGGCAGAGGCATGCACTGCTGCTGTCCAACCTGAGCGGCCGGAGCCTGCCGCTGCAGCTTGCCGGTGTCGACTGCACCAACGCCCGTTACTATGTACTGGATCAGGAGCGGCTGCTGGGCTGGGCCGCCAACGCCGATGTCATTGAGCCCAATGCCGTGGTGCTCATCGAATGGTAATGTGCACATCCCCATAAAATAGCAAAGCGGCACTGCTCCGTTTTTTCGGAACAGTACCGCTTTTTTCTATAATTACACTTTTAAATAAGCTGCGGCTACGCAGCGCCGGTCACAGCAGTACGGTATAGATCTCCTCGCCGCCGTTGACGAAAACCTCCAGAATGTATTCATCCCGCAGGATGGCAAGCTCACGGAGCTCACCCGAGTAAACCACCGGCTCACGACCGGTGCGGGGGATGACAAAGCCATCGGCGGTGCGCTGCACGGCGGGGTCCTCTGTTTTCAGCAGATGCTGCAGCTCTTTCACCGGGTAGCCGCGCACCACACCGTCCGCACCCAGTGTCAGCTGCCGCGGCACAGACATACAGCCGATATCTTTGGGCGCATAGTATCCCGCATAGGGCCAGCCCGGCACCCACGAGATCAGCAGGCTGCGGCCGAAAGCATCGGCAAACACCTGTCCTGCATACTGGTCGGGGCCTTTATCCACCTCGCCGGCAGCCTCCACATGGAATTTTCCGTCTGCAAGGCGGCCGTACATCAGTGAGAACCAGTGCTTTTCCTGCGTGCACACCGAAGCCGCCAGCAGCTGGCGGCCGTCCGGCGCATTGACCAGCGACGGGCATTCGGCAAAACGGGCATTCTCCCAACTGCTGAGGATACCGCTGTACTCCCAGTGCAGCAGGTCGGTGCTTTTATACAAAAGCAGACGCGCCTGCTTCGCCGCCTCGCTGCCGGAGGCCATGACACAGTAATATTCCCCGTCCACACAGCACACGGCGGGATCGCGGAAATCCGGGCAGCCGTCGGCAGGCCAGTGACCGATCACCGGGTTGCCCGCGTATTTTTCAAAATGGATGCCGTCGGTGGAATACGCCACACTGACGGTCTGCAGCGGTGTCGTTTCCCCTTCGGGCACATACAGCGAGGCATAGAACAGATACAGCACATCATCCTTGACGATGGCCGTGCCCGACCAGCAGCCGCAGTTATCGTAGGGCGCAGCGGGTGCAAGGGCGACGGGCAGCTCCTCCCAGCGGAGGAAATCCTTTGTTCTTGCGTGCCCCCAATACATGGCTTCTTTTCCCGGAATCTCGTGGTTGGGACAGTGCTGGTAAAAAACATGATAGTATCCGCCAAAGCAGACAAGGCCGTTCGGGTCGTTGACCCAGCCCTTCGCAGGACGGTAATGGTATTGCAGCGGCGCAGAATAATCCATAGCACACACCTCTCTTCCATTTTGCAGCGGCCGGATGCCGTGCTCTGAATTTATCATAAACCAACGCAGTTCCCTTGTCAATCCGCACTTTACAAACCCAGATCAATGTATTACAATGAAAAAAACAGCCTGCGGGCCTCAGAAAAGGCGGTGATATCCATGGATCGGAACACTCTGCGCGAAAAGCTTTCTGCCTACTGTGAGGAAAACCACATCTTCGGCGTTCTGCGGGTGACCCATCGCGACCAGATCGTCTGGCAGCAGAGCTTCGGCTATGCCGACATACGGACAAAAGAACCCTTTGACAGTACATCCATGTTCAGTTTCTATTCGCTGTCCAAGCCGTTCTGCGCCATCGGTCTGCTTTTGCTGAAGGATCGCGGTCTGGTTGATTTAGATACTCACCCCGGTGTATATGTGCCCGAGGCTGCCGCCTTTGACAGCCGCGTGACGATCCGTCACATGCTGCACCATTTAAGCGGTCTGCCGGATTTCGGTCTCATTGCCGATTTTGCTGTGATGCACGGCGGCTATGACCACCGCCGCGTACACGAAAAGCTGGCAGCGCTTGCCGCTTACCCGCAGCTGTTTGCTCCCGGCGAAGCCGCCCAGTACGCCAATATCAACATCCTGCTGTGCGCCCTGATCATCGAAGCCGTCACCGGCAGACCCTACGCCGATTACATGCAGGATGAGGTTTTCGCCCCGCTGGGCATGAAAACCGCACTGGTGGATCACGCCGGACGACAGGTGGAACACCGTGTCAGCGGTCATGAGCTGACAGACGGCGTACCGGTACCGGTATCCGCCGCATACGACTGGATGCTGGGCGCGGGCGACATCATCGGCACGGTGGATGATGTCTACTGCCTGAACAGGGCCATCAAGCACCGGCTGCTGCTTTCCCCCGCCACATGGGCGGAGGCGCTGACCCCTTCGCCGCTGAATCAAATGGGTATGGGCTGTACCGTCACCGCATGGCACGGCAAGCACCGCATCACCCATAACGGCGGGCACAAGGGCTTCCGCACGCTGCACATCCAGCTGCCGGAGGAAGATTTTGACATCATCCTGCTTTCCAACAGCGGCTACGGCGATGCACGCGCCGCTCTCTCGGAGATGGTATACGAGGCCTTTTTCGGTGCTGACGGCGCATACAGCGATACCGTCGCCATGGACATCGGCTATATCCCGCAGGTATGAACCCACCGCAAAAACACGGCATCCCGTGATGCCAAAAATAACAGGAGGCACCCTATGGAACACCGCATTCTGGCACGCTACCCCATCGGCAATCCCCGCCGCCGCTGGAAACAGGATCATTTCATCCTGTCCAATTTCTCCGCCAAAGGCAGTGACATGCGCAAAGCGATCCGCCACTGCGCCGAGGTAGGCTTCAACCTGCTGGAGCTGGGCTGGGCCAAGCCCGCACAGGCCGAGGAGGCCGTGGCGCTGTGTGAGCAGCTGGGCGTGGATCTGATCTATCAGAATATGTACCGTTACGGCGGTATGCAGCATCACCGCTTTTACCGCAAAAACGAACTGAAGGAGCTGATCCGCGAAAAGCGTGCATGGAAACGCATCGCAGGCTACTATATCTGGGATGAGCCGCTGCTGGACGATCAGCTGGCCGAGGCCCGCATGCTCACCGACCAGTGTCAGGAAGAAGCCCCCGACCTGCTGCCCTTTACCGTGGCCATCCCCAGCTACAACACGGAGTACACCTGGGATAACGGCGAATTCCCTGCCTATCTGGAACGCTTTATCACCACCATCGACCCGCCCCAGCTTTCGCTGGATTACTACCCTGTAGGCATGCCGGAGCATAATGCAGAAGTACAGTTTGACCGCAGCCGTATGTGGTGCGATCTGGGACTGATGAAAAAGCTGGGCGAACAGTACGATATGCCCATCTGGTTTTACTATCAGGGTCAGAACCTGCACAAGGTCGAGCTCTTCACCTTCCCGATGATCCGCGCCATGATGTATGCAGGCGTGCTGTACGGCGCAAAGGGTCTGCAGCATTACACCGCCTGCGGCTCCATCATCGACAGCGAGGGCAACAAGGACATTTTCTTTGCGGAGCAGAAGGCCATCCACAGAGAGTTCCGCGAGCTCGGTCCCACGCTGATGGCACTGACCTGCCGCCGTGTCATCCACGATGAAAGCGTCGACCCCGGCTGCGCCGCATTCAAAGAGCTTCACAATACAGCGGAGGAAAGCGCCTGGCTGTCCGGCGCACTGCCCGCACGGGTATCCGTAGCCGAATACGAGGATGCCTACGGCAACAGCTATATGCTGGTGCTCAACCGGGATTATACCGTTCAAAAGACAGTGGAGCTGCCGCTGAAAAAAGCAGTGCGCATCTATGAGGTGAGCAAGGAGGATGGTCTGCAGTATATTACGGCAGAAAACACCGATGTGCTGCGCGTTACGCTGGATGCCGGCGATGCGGTGCTGCTGCGCCTGCAGGATGCCGCCGAAGCCCCCTTCACCGCAGAATACCGGCTGGTAAAATAACACTGACCGCCGTTCTGCGGCCGTCACACCTTCCCCCTGTATATCAAATCCACCGCCGGCAAATCAAACGGATTTCCATGTTTTCATGGAAAAAATCCATTGCTTTTGCTGGCGGATTTCGTTACTATATAGGTGACAGACCGGCTGCTTTCCATCCCTGCGCTCTCCCCTCAAAAGGCGCAGCGTTTCTGTTTCCATGCAAAACAACACCTTCAGGAGGTATAACAACATGAAAAAGTATAAAATCGGTGTATTCGGCGCAGGCCGCGGCGTAACACTGGCGGAAAATTTCCGGCAGCTGGGCTGCGAGATCGTGGCGCTGTGCGATTTCAACGCGGAGCGTCTGGCTGCCGGTGCTGCGCAGCTGAATGCGGACGTGGCGCTGTACAGGGATTTTGACAGCTTCATCGGACACGACATGGATGCGGTGATCCTTGCCAACTATTTCCACGAGCACGCGCCTTATGCCATCCGCTGCTTTGAAAAGGGTATCCATGTATTCAGCGAGTGTATCTCCAACGGAACCATGGCCGAGGGCGTGGAGCTGATCCGTGCCCACGAAAAAAGCAATTGCGTGTACATGCTGGCGGAAAACTACCCCCAGATGCTGTTCAACCGGGAGATGCAGCGCATCTGTGCGGAAGGCTCACTGGGCAAGATCATGTATGCCGAGGGCGAATACAATCACCCCATCGATGTATGGGACATCGGCTTCAAAAAGGAATATGTCTATTACGCCGACCACTGGCGCAACCATATTCCCGGCACCTATTACATTACCCATTCGCTGGGCCCCATCATGAAGGCTACCGGCGCAACGCCGAAAAAGGTGACGGCATTCTCCATCTTCAGCCCGATCGAGGGCGATGTGCCCACCGCCAGCTATGCCGCGGACCGCAGCTCCATCATCACCACCCAGAATGATGACGGCTCGGTTTTCCGCGTGGTGGGCTGGGGACAGTTCGGCGCACATCACAACGCCTACCGCATCTGCGGCACCGACGGCCAGATCGAAAATCTGCGCGACAGCTCCCAGCGGGTGCTGCTGCGCTACAATTCCTGGAGCAAACCGGAGGGCGCACAGGAGATCTCCACCTATCTGCCCGGCTGGAACGATAAGGACGAGGAGCTGATCAAGGCAAGCGGCCACGGCGGCGGCGATTACATCACCGCGCGCATCTTTCTGGAGAGCATCGAAGCGGGCCACCAGCCCGAAATGCCCTTTGATATCCACAGCGCCGTGACCATGGCCTCCGTGGCGATTCTGGGTCACCGCAGCGTGCTTGCCGGCGGCATCCCCATCGATATTCCCGATTTCCACACCGAGGAAGCCCGCGTACAGTACGAAAACGACCGCCAGACCCCGTTCTACGGCACGGACGGCAGCAAGCCCAGCATTCCCTGCTGCTCGCACCCCGACTTTGCCCCCGATGCCGCACAGGTGGAAAAGTTCCACGCCGTACTGCAGGGCTGATGTCCCGGTCAGCCGGGCCTTTGCATTATACAGATAATAGTACCGCTGTCCACTCTGCCATCCGCTTCTCAAACACTTTTCGGGAGGTCTGACTATGAAAAAAATCAGGATCGGTCTGTTTGGCGCAGGCCGCGGCATCAATCTTGCCCTGAACTTCATGCTGCAGAACTGCGAAATCGTGGCGCTGTGCGATTTCAACGAAAAGCGCCTTACCGCAGGTGCTGCACGCATCGGCCCGGGTGCGGCGCTGTACAGGGATTTTGACAGTTTCATCGAACACGACATGGATGCGGTGATCCTTGCCAACTACTTCCACGAGCACACGCCCTATGCCATCCGCTGTTTTGAAAAGGGCCTGCATGTTTTCTGCGAGTGCATCTCCAACGGCACCATGGCCGAGGGTGTGGAGCTGATCCGCGCCTTTGAAAAAAGCTCCAGCATCTATATGCTGGCAGAAAACTATCCCCAGATGCTGTTCAACCGGGAGATCAAACGCGTGTGCGATACCGGCACGCTGGGCCGACTGATCTATGCCGAGGGCGAATACAACCATCCCCGCGACCCGTGGGAGCTCAGCTATCTGCGGGAATACAACTACTTCGAAAAGCACTGGCGCAACTACACCCCCAGCGAATACTATCTCACCCACTCACTGGGCCCCATCATGCGCGCCACCGGCGCAACACCAAAGCGGGTCTCCGCTTACACCGTCTTTGATCCTGTCACAGAGATCTGTCCCAAGCCCAACCGGAATATCGATGTCTCTCCCTGCATCGTCACCCAGAATGACGACGGATCCATCTTCCGCTTTACCGGTTTCGGCCGATCCGGCGGCCATCACAACGCCTACCGCGTGTGCGGCACAAAGGGCAGCATCGAAAACCTGCGCGACAATTCCGACCAGGTGCTGCTGCACTACAACGCATGGCAGCTGCCGGAGGGCGCACAGGAGACATCCATCTATCTGCCCGACTGGAACGATAAGGACGAGGAGCTGATCAAGGCAAGCGGACATGGCGGCGGTGATTTCATCACGGCGCGTATGTTTGTCGAGTGCATCCGGGAAGGCCGCCAGCCGGAGCACCCCTTTGATATCTACAGCGCCGTGACCATGTCCTCCGTGGGCATCCTGGCCCACCGCTCCGTTATGGAAGGCAACCGGCCCTTCGACATCCCCGATTTCCGCAGGGAAGAGGACCGCATCCAATATGAAAACGACCGTCTGACCCCCTTCTGGGGCACCGACGGCAGCGCCCCCAGCTACCCCTGCTGCAGCCATCCGGATTACCGCCCCACCGAGGAGCAGATGGAATCGTACTACGCCGTGCTGCAGGGCTGATCCGCCATCCCGCAGGGCCGCCGGCACAGCAGGCTGCTTTCACCGGGCACCCGTTGATTCTGCCGGCAGCCCCCATTCCCGTTCAGATATAAATCATTCTCGGAGGAACGCATGTATTACGCACTGATCCTTTTATCCGTTGTCATTTTCGGCGGCTGCTTTGCGCTGAATGATGTCTATCGCAAGCAGCGCGGCAGCAGCCTGCGCATCAGTCTGGAATTTTCCTTTATCAGTTCGCTGGCCGGTCTGCTGGTATTGCTGGCGGTCAACGGCTTCCGGGTGGAATTCACCTGGTTCACGCTGCTGATGGCGGTGCTTTCGGCACTGGTCAGCTTCGGCTTCACCTTCTGCGGCTTCCGCGCACTGGGCATGATCAATCTTTCGCTGTACTCGCTGTTCTCCATGCTGGGCGGCATGCTGCTGCCTTTCGTACAGGGCATCGTCTTTTACGGCGAAGGCATCACGGTAGCCAAGACGGTATGCTTTGTGCTCATCTGTGCAGCGCTGGCGCTGACAGTGGAGAAGGGCGAGCGCGGCAAGGGCTTCATCTACTATGCCGGCATCTTTGTTCTGAACGGTATGTCCGGCGTGCTTTCCAAGCTGTTCACCTCTGCCCCGTACGCCAAAACCAGCGCGGCCGGCTACTCCATTCTCGGCGCGCTGTGCTGTGTGGTGATCTCGGCTGCGCTGCTGCTGACGTTGTTCCGCCGCCAGCCGCAGCAGAGCAAAGCCACGCTTGCTTCCGTCGGTGTGGGTGCGCTGGGCGGCGCTGCCAACCGTGTGGCAAATTATCTGCTGCTCATCGCGCTGGTGCATGTGGATGCCTCGGTGCAGTACCCCATGGTCACCGGCGGCGTGATGATCGTCTCCACCCTGATCTGCTTCTTCGGGCCGAACAAGCCCTCGAAAAAGGAGCTTCTCTCTGTGGTCATTGCATTCCTCGGAATGCTTGCACTGTTTTTGATTCCCGTATAAACAGACCGTTTTTTCAGGAGGTATGACAACATGAAACAATACAAGATCGGTGTTCTGGGCGCAGGACGCGGCATCGCACTGGCGCACAACTTCATGCTGCTGAACTGCGATATCGTGGCTCTGTGCGATTTCAACGAGGAGCGTCTGGCTGCCGGTGCTGCGCAGCTGAATGCGGATGTGGCGCTGTACAGCGACTTTGACAGCTTCATCGAGCACGATATGGACGCGGTGATCCTTGCCAACTATTTCCACGAGCACACACCCTATGCCGTCCGCTGCTTTGAGAAGGGCCTTCATGTATTCTGCGAGTGCATCTCCAACGGCACCATGGCCGAGGGTGTAGAGCTGATCCGCGCCCACGAAAAGAGCAGCAGCATCTTCTTTCTGGCAGAAAACTATCCCCAGATGCTGTTCAACCGGGAAATTCAGCGTGTCTGCGCCGGCGGTACGCTTGGCCGCCTGATCTATGCCGAGGGTGAATACAACCATCCCGGCGATCCGTGGGACGGCAGCTTCCGTAAGCAGTACACCTATTTTGAAAAGCACTGGCGCAACCACATCCCCAGCACCTACTACATCACCCATTCCCTTGGCCCCATCATGAAAGCCACCGACGCAACGCCCAAACGGGTCTCTGCCTACACCGTCTATGACCCCAGCGATGCCGCCATCCCCACCGCCAAAATGACCGCCGACCGCTGCCCCTGTATCGTCACCCAGAACGACGATGGCTCCATCTTCCGTCTGACCGCCTGCGGCACCTTCGGCGGGCACCACAACGCCTACCGCGTGTGCGGCACCAAGGGCAGCATCGAAAATCTGCGCGATCTTTCCCAGCGGGTGCTGCTGCACTACAATGCATGGCAGCTGCCGGAGGGCGCAGAGGAGGTTTCCATCTATCTGCCCGACTGGAACGACAAGGATGAGGAGCTGATCAAGAGCAGCGGCCACGGCGGCGGCGACTACATCACCGCCCGTATGTTCCTGGAGTGCATCGAGGAGGGCCGTCAGCCGGAGCATCCCTTCGATATCTACAGCGCCGTGACCATGTCCTCGGTCGCCATTCTGGCGCACCGCTCTGTCATGGAAGGCAATGTTCCCTTTGACATTCCCGATTTCCACACCGAGGAAGCCCGCGCACAGTACGAAAATGACCGTCTGACCCCCTGCTGGGGCACCGACGGCACCGCCCCCAACTACCCCTGCTGCAGCCATCCGGATTACCGCCCCACCGAGGAGCAGCTTGCCCTGTACCGCAAGGATCTGGGCATTGAGTAAACCCGTTCCCTGTTGATTTCCGGCTGTAAAAAAGCTCGCCCGGCCGCAGACACGCGGTTCGGGCGAGTTTTTGCTCTTTTTTCTTTCGTCGGTCAGTGCAGATCTTCCGTCGGCGCTTCATCCCGGTACTGTGCGGCAAAACGCACATAGTCGGCGCTGCAGGTATCCTCGCAGCTCTGCCACGCGGCCACACGGTCCTGCTGCGGAATGATGATCAGCATCTGACCGCGCATGCCGCCCTTGCCGAAGGCATCCCCCACGCCCACCGGATTCAATTCATAACCGCGGCTGCGCACGGTCTCCACCCACTGCTGTGAAAGGATGCGCCGTCCCTGCCATACGCCGCCATCCAGATACAGACGGCCCAGCTTCAGCATATCCTCCACACGGATGTAAAGCCCGGTGGCGCCCATGGCATGTCCCTGCGGGCAGCGGCTCCATGCGGCCTCGCGGCAGTCCAGCGGGAAGAAAAGCTCCTTCCACAAAAAGGTATCCAGCGGCACACCGGCGCGGGCTTCCACCGCACGGCTCAGCAGATAAAACGCCGCATCGGTGTAGCAATAACGGGGAGCCATATCCGCCGGGATCGGATACTGCAGCGTATACGCCAGATAATCCTCGCCGAATTCGTTGGCATCCCATCCGTCGATATCCAGAAAGCCCTCCGGCAGCGCCACCTGATGACGCAGCAGCATATCCAGCGTAGTGGAATACCATACCGGCGCACAATCGGCGGGCAGCTGATCCTTCAGCACATCGGTGATGGTCTCCTGCACCGAAAGCAGACCGCGGTCGACCAGCAGACCGACGGCGGTGACAGTGAAGGCCTTTGCCACCGAGTACACATCCTGACAGGGATTATTCACCTTCAACGTCTTCAGCTGCGGCACGCAGTCGCCGCGCATCTCGCCCACACAAAATACATTACCGCCGCTGCGCTGTGCAAGCGCGGCAAAAGCATCCAGAAAACCGCTCATAGTTCCTCCGTATCTGCCGCCGCGGGCGGCAATTTTCATTTTTGTCGATTTACAGCTGTACTTCTTTCATACTATCCGAGGAGTGATATTCTCTTCGAGGTCATTATACCCTTTTTGGCCGCCGGATGCAAGCGGTTTTGCCGCTGTATGCTTTATGTGCAGGGCCTGCTTGCAATTCCAGAGGTTCTCGCCCAAACTGTTTTCCGTCAATCAAAAAAACACCGGCCATCAGGAGCGGTCCAATAAAACAGTATATTGTTTTCGGAGAGCGGCATGAGTAATCATGCCGCTTTTCCGTTCATAATGTCATAGAGTAAATTGGCGGGGAGTATGCCGATGTGATTGTAACTGATGTCTACATCCTGCACCCTGTGTCCGCTGGACTTGTCCGGGGCATGAATATACACGGTTTTTACCATATCGTTCAGAACCTCAGGGGTCAGCTTTTTCAGATACAAGTGCTTCTTCGCCAATCGAATGAAAGTATCGACACTCTCCACATGATTTTCTTGATTCTGTATTTCGTTTTCAAGCATTTCAATCTTGGCTCTCAAGTCTGCCTGCTCTTGCTCATAATCATCAGACAACATCTGAAAACGAGCTTCGGACAGTTTTCCATTGACCATATCCTCGTAAATACGCTTGAACAGTCGGTCAAGTTCAGCCAGACGGTTTTCAGATTTCTGCAAAGTTCGTTTCTTGGCAGAAAGCTCTTTCTTTGCTTCAGCTGTTCGCTTTGCACCCAATGCCTTACGGAAAGCATCTTCATAGTCGGCAATACACTGGATAACCAACCTCATGTGTTGGAGCGTACCTTCTTCCAGTACCACGGCACGAATGAAGTGAGTGTCGCAGACATCCTTTCCCTTTTTACGGGAAGTGGAGCATACGAAGTGGTCTTGTCTGGTTTCAAAACTGTTGCTGGTACAGTAGTACAATTTCTCACCGCAATCAGCACAACGAGCGATACCGGAGAACATATTGGTCTTGCCTGTTCGGGTAGGTCTGCGCTTGTTCTTGCGAAGCTCCTGCACACGGGCGAAGGTGTCTTCGTCAATAATCGCTTCATGGGTATTCTCGAAAATCTTCCATTGGTCGGGAGGGTTTTCGAGTTTCTTTTTGCTCTTGTACGACAGCTTGCGGGTCTTGAAGTTGACCATGTGACCAAGGTATTCCTGCTTCTCCAGTATGCCGGTAATGGTGCGTGGTGCCCATGCGTAAGGGTCATCGGGTGTGTTGGCAGGAGCATTTCTTCCCAGTTTCATCCAATGAACGGAAGGACAATCCACCTTTGCTGCTTTCAGCTTCTTGGCAATTTGAGATGGGCCGTAGCCCTCCATGCACCAAGCGAAGATCTGACGGACAACTGCTGCGGCTTCATCATCCACAATCCAATGTCTCTTTGGATTGTCGGGGTCTTTCATATAGCCGTAGGGCGGGTTAGTGGTCAAATACTCACCGGATTCGCCTTTCTGCTTCATGGATGCCTTGACCTTTTTACTGCTGTCCTTGACATAAAACTCATTCATAATGTTCAGGAACGGAGTAAAGTCGTTGTCAATTTGGTTGGCACTGTCCACACCGCTGTTCACGGCAATGAAACGGACATTGTGTTCTGGAAAGAGAATTTCAGTGTAGATGCCGACTTCCAGATAGTTTCTGCCGATACGGCTCATGTCCTTGGCGAGAATGATACCAACTTTATCATTCTCCACCAGTTCAATCATGCGCTGCCAATCGGGTCTTTTGAAGTTAGCCCCAGAGTACCCGTCATCCACGAAAAACTGGATATTTTTGAACCCTTGTTCTTTAGCGTACCTTTTGAGAATCGCCTTTTGATTGACAATGCTGTTGCTATCGCCTGTCAGTTCATCGTCACGACTTAACCTACAGTAGATAGCGGTAATTTTGTCAGACTGCCTATTCATATCTTGTTCCTCCTTAATCGGCGGGCAGTCTGCCAATACAGGATTGCTTGTATTTATCATATCACACATTTGTGAATAAATCCACCCTTTCGTTAAAATTGTTTTTCTTAATTTTCTCTATCTCTTACCATACGGTCAAGCAACTTGGAGGGCAAGCTGCGGGTTCCGTCATAGCTGCCGTTGAAGCGGTAAGTAGTCTGACCAGAGCGAATAGTCACAGTAATCTTCGGCAGCTCAGCTGCACAGTAGTTGTGAACAGTCAGATGCCCGTCTTCGTTAAACAAGCGGCTCTGAGCCTGCTCACGGGGCGTATGCTCCATTTTGAAATACGGGTCGGGGTCAGAGAACGGCAGACAAGGTGCATCATCCTCCGGTGCGGGCAGGGATGCCAGCCACTCATTCAGTTCTTCGGGTGTCATATCGATTGCTTTCTTTTGTTCGTTCATATATGAATTGTCCTTTCTGTTTGGTGGTGGCAAGTTCCCAATTTGGGAACTTGCCGGATGGGAACGGAAACGAATCGAAGGGAATGATTATCGCTCCTGTTCCTTTTTGTGTTCGATTTTTCTGCCAAGTGTCTGTTCAAGATTGTGGCGAATGGTATCAAGGCGCTGTGCTTCTTCCTTGACAGTCTGGTACTGGTTGTAAAGCTCGTTCTTCTCTTTGATGAGCTGTTCCACTTCTGTCTGCAACGCCTTGTAGCTCGGCAGCTTCTTGAGTCCCTTGGAATCAAAATAGCGTTTGGCGGCGTTCAGAATGATGTAGTCGCTGTCATGCTCGTCACGATATTTCTGACGGGCTTTGTCATTCTTGCAGGCTTTCATTTCCTCGATCACATATCTGGTCTTGTGGTAGTTCAGCACATGATTACGAAGTTCTTTCTTTTCTGCGATTGCAGCTTCCACGGTTTTCATATCAGTGCGAATATCGCTCAGCTTCTCATGGGCGGCATCGCAAGCGTCAGCCAATGCTTCAGGAGACTCGAATCCCATTTCCTGATACAGCACAAAGGCTCGGCTGGCATTTTTGAGATTGTATTTCTTTGCCCAATTCTCGTAGCCCTTACCTTTTTCCTTTGCGGCACTCACATCCACCATGCGATTGACGGTATCACGCTCATTGATGGCTTTCTGCATAGCCGGTGCGGAATGGACGGGATCGGATTTTGCCCTCACTCGTTTTGCGTTTCTGACAAAGATGGCGAACACAGCCGCTTTATCAAAATCATCGCCCAGCTTTCTTGCCGTAATGGGCTTGGTGCGGTCGGGTGTGAGATAGGACAATCTTCCTCGGCTCTCTTTGACGGTGATGCCACGGCGGAGCAGTTTTTCTGCGAAGTCCTCAAAGCTGATTGCATCAGAAAGTGCCATGCGGATTTCTTCACGGAGCTTGTCCTTGTCAGTTTCAAACTTTGTCTGTTTGACTGGTAAGCCCTGTTCGGCAAGGGCGGCGTTTTCTTCATCCAGCGCAAGCTGTCCTTTTGTCTTTGCCCAATACTCACGTTCTGTAATTCGGGTTCGGCTTCCGTTCAGCAGATCAATCTGATACAGACCCGCATCGTGGCACATCTCCATTACTTCGGAGCGAAAGTATTCCATAGCTGCGTTGGTGCATCGGTGCTTCATGCCCGGTTGCGTGTCGCACGGTCTGTCCATATACGGCATGAACGGGACTTCCATAATTCGCAGAGAATTGATAACGATGTGTACATGAACATTGCCGCTACCGTTGTGTCCGTCGGGGTGTGTACAGACGATAGCTTGATGTCCGGGAAAATGATTTTTACAAAATTCTTCGCCTAACTGTTGTGCCATATCTACGTTCAATCCATGGTCGGGAACATCTTTAGGGTCGAAGCTGATGATATAGTGATGACTTTTTACATCTTCCCGTTTTTGATTTTTGCCGTAGCGGAGGTTGGCTCTCAAACAGGCAATCGCAAAATCTTCGTCACCGCAGTTCAGCGTGGAAATGCGGTAATCCTGTCTTGGGATAAGTCTGCCGTTTTCATCCAGGGTGGGCTTCATGGTAAACTCATCATGCTCAAAAGTGAGGTAGGCTTCAGCGGCGGAGTAGTAGGTATTTTTAGAGCTTATATGCTTGAACGTTGCCAACAGCATCACCTACCTTTTTCATTACTTCAAATTTCAGCGTGGCGAGATCAGCGGCGGCATCCCGTAATTCCTTTGCCATGGCGGGATAGGGACTGTGCCATTCGTTGAGATGTCGGGCAATCTGATTCAGATTGTTACCGATTCTTCCATACTCAGCGGTCAGTTTGCCAACAGCAGCGAGCAGGTCATCGCTGACCAATGTTGCAACGATGGTCGGCTTGATGGTTGCACCGGAGATGGCTTCACGGATAAACTCCGATTGATTCATGTCGTAAATCTCCAGGCGATGAAGAAAGTCGGCGTGTTCTTCATCGTCCAGATGGGTTTTTACGATGTGGGTTCGCTTCGGTGTGTTGTAGGTTTTTGTCATTCGGTTCCTCCTTCGTTTTTTGAAAAATGAAAATCGGCGCAGCCGTATCGCTTCCGCATTGCGGAACAGAGCAGGGTTTGGGGAAGGCACTCCCCAACAAGATTCCATGAGGGGCAAATTGAGCGATAGGCGAAATTTGGACCCATGGTAGAATCTTGCTCTACGCTACCCAGCCTTTTCGTATTCGCCGATTTTTCAGGTTCACGCATTTGGCGCTGAACGGTGTTTTGGAAAAATGACAAAACAAAAAGAGCCGATTACACAAAACATCAGAAATCGGCGGGAGCATCGCTCTCGCTTCAAAGTGATGTTCTATGTAATCGGCTCTGAAAAATCAAAGTCGGGTTCTGCTTCTTACAGCTCCCGCCAACAGAACCAATGGCGTGGTGGAGCAGTTCGGGACTTCCAGTGTACCGATACCGTGTCGGACAATTCCGACTCTCATAAAATATGTTTGAACATTTCAATATTCAGTTTTTGCGTGGATAAACTTTCCACGACATTATTATACAAACAGCGACACCGATTGTCAAGATTTGCACATAAAATGTCTGACAGCGAAGTTGTATCTTTTTTATGAGCAGGGGGCGGCAGCATTTTTGCTGTCGCCCCTTGATTGCCTTACAGCGGAGACGAGCGAACTTGTCAACGGCGGGCGAAGCCCGTTTATCTTGACCGTTGACATGGGCGGTCGGCTCTGCTAAGCACTAACGAAACAGGGCGACCAACTATTACGGTTGATCGCCTTTGGCTTAGTCATTATTTAATTTTTTCGATTCCAAACAGAAATTATATCGTTCGACAAATCATTATTTTATCGATTACTCCCAATCAAAATTTTCTTTTCCAGCACCGATTTCAAAATGATATTTACCAATACCGAGGTCAATACCCGAGAAGTGGCCTTCCCCTGCGGTGATGGTTACTTTGCGCCCGTCACCATTGACCATGTAAGGCTGCTTATTCAGTGCCGTAGGAGCATACAGAAGAGCATCGACTCCATCTACAAACCATTGAGGTGCAGTTCCATTATACTGGCTTATTTCCGCTGCGGTTTTGGATTTATGCTGTACCCCCTGGGTCTGACCATAGCCGATGGCGATTACGCCATTGATGCGAACATCCTTGGTTTCCAGGTGCTTCATGGCACCCTTGCCGCTGAACATACCGCCCACCCACCAGGTGTTCAAGCCGAGGGTCTGGGCGTACAGACACAAATCAGCACCGCAATATCCCAGTTTCTCATCCAAATTAGAACATTCCTTGCCTGCAAGCACGATGTAGCTGTGGACAGTCTTGGTCAGCAGCATCTTTGCCATACCACCGATGCCGTCAGAATTGCCTGTAACCAGTTTCAAGTTCAGTCCGTGAGCGGCATTGTTTTCTGCGATTCTGGCATTCAGTAGTTCCACCAGATCGGCAGGAATGGGTTTATCCGTATATTTGCGAACCATGTGTCTTTGTTTAATTGCTTCTTTGATCGTCATAGTGACCTCCTATTTTTCCCTCGGGTGATAAACTCCCATTTGATCTTGAACAGTTCTCCTATAAGGAAAAACTTATACTTGGCATACAGAATTAAATCCACCGAACCAAGCATGGTGTTGCTGACCGTCATAGCAAGGTCGATCTTTGAAATTCTCCTGTGATATGCAATATACCTTGGCTTCCATACACTTGGGTCAAACTTCTTTTTGAACTGGTGTAACTTTTTGAAGTGGTAACCGGCATCCATTTTCTGAAAGATGGCATTCAACAGCCTTTCCACAATGGTCATTCCGGTTTCTCCTGTGCCGATTCCTGCCAACGGCGCAAAGTTCAGACTGATTTCCGCAATGCCTTCTTCCCGTACTGCTCTGGCAACGGAAATGATTGCGTGTTCCATGCTGCCGGTAGGCGCATCCATCTTTCGATGCATCAGGTCTACGCAGAGCTTCTTTCCATGATCATATGGCAGGAAGGAAAGAAATACCAGCATTGTTCCTTCAGCATCTCTGGTGATGAAGAATCGTCTGTCGTAGGGATGTTCAAAATCAATGCTTCCCACAGCAAAATTGATTTGCCGTTCCTTGTCCTCATACCACTTCCGGGACAACTCCATGATCTCCGTTTCCAATGCGAAATCACGCTTTTTCTGCGGACAGTATTCCTGCAAAGTAACACCACTTTTATCGCCTTTATTCACGCTTCGGCGCAAGACTGCACGGGTGCCGCCAGCAAGGGTGTACTCCGAAAGGTCAAGGACAGCTTCTTCGCCGCACTTCATGACCGAAAGTCCCAATTCCTGCATAATGTACATCGTATCGCTGCTCACAGCAATGAAGATCGGCTTTAAGCATTGACCTTCGCAAAAGCGAAGGTATTCCTCTATCAAAGGTTTTCTGTCCTCTATCTCACATACTGGGTCGCCCAGACTCATGGCCTTTCTGCCTTTGCGCAGATAGGCAATATAACCTTGAACCTGTGATCCAAAGAAAAACTCATATTCTTCCACAAGGCTCAGATAGTTCAGAGCATCATATCCGTGTGCTTTTTGCAGAAGGTAGGCTCTATCAATTTGCTTTCTCTTTTCGCTCATGTTATTCGCCCACCTCGCTGCCGCCATGTATTTGCTCATGGAAGAAGTCCAGAATCAAGGCAACCATCTGATCCTGCTGTTCTTTCCAGGTGATCGTTGCCGTTCCGTCAAATCCCGGATGCCAGTAAGCGCCGAACTGATTATGATTTGCGCCCTCGATCATGACACTGACGGAGTTCTCCGGCAGGTAGTTCAGATTTGATTCCATCATTTTATCAGGCATAACACCGTCATGCTCTGCGGTGATACGAATGGCTGATATGTCTGTATTCGACAAATCAAGAATCATCAAGGATGCTACGAAAGCGACACCCTCCAGTTTCTCCGGCTGCTCTGCGGCAATCTGGCTGATTGGCAGACCACCAAGGGAATGACCAATCAGAAACCATTTCTCAATTTCGGGGTTATCCTCCATAATCGCAAGCCCTTGCTTGGGGCCATAAACAGTCATATGCAGAGGGATATTGGGAATGATCACGGTATGACCTTCCTTGTTTAGCTGCTGGGCGATATAAGCATAGCTTCTTTCATCCGCCTTTGCACCGGGATAGATGATAAAGCCCACATCGCTTTCCCCATAGAAATACAGATCGCCATCCACATTTTTCATTTGGTTTGCAATCTTTGCCACTTCCGGCAGGGCGGGTGTATAGATAAATGCTGCAACGAGCAAAACAACAAGCACAACGGCAGCCACAATAAGCCATCTCTTTTTCTTTCTTTTCTTCTTATCCATTCGTGATTTTCGTGATGCCTCCTTTGATAAAATGAATCCTATTGCGTGCTTTCATTGCCTTTTGCAATGTCATATCTGTTCTTCACTTTCTTGTCATGAAGCGGTTGACAATAGCTCCTATCCCTTTTGCCGGAGGAACACTATCGAGACGCCGCATTGTGTCTTCATCAAATCGGATATCACCTACCGCAACATTCTGCTCCAGGTGGCCAATCGATGTAGTCCCCGGAATGATAAGCGCATTTTCGGCGTGCTGCAAAATCCACGCCAGTCCCACTTGGACCGGTGACAGCCCCATCTCTTTTGCGACAGCCTGTACCGTTTCGTCTTCTGTCACCTTCGCAGAACCGGGCAGACCACCGCCAAGAGGAAAATATGGCACCCATGCAATTCCTTCTTTTCGGCACAGGTCCAGTATGCTTTCCTGGCTGCGTGATGTAATATTGTACTGATTCTGAACACAGACGATACCGACAGGCAATGCGCTTTGCAGTTCGTTCAGGCTGACTGTAGAAAGCCCGATTTCCTCTATCTTCCCTTCGTCACGCATTTTAATGAGTTCCGCCATCTGGTCGTCAAAATTCACCTTCTGGCTCGGCTTTAAAGGAAACGTTCCCGGTGCAATCCTGCGGAAATTAACAATTCCCAAATGATCTGTCTTGAGACTCCTGAGATTATCCTCTATGTGCTGCCTGAGTTCTTCCGGTCTCTGTGCGGGTATCATCGGCATAATGCCATTTCCGGGCTTTGCACCGATTTTGGTTACAATTACCGCATCCGGTTCCTTGCCAATTTCATCCGCCAGACATCTGTTTGTGAATCCAGCCCCATAAAAATCAGCCGTGTCAAAATGATTCACGCCAAGCTCGTAGGCCCTGCGAATCACCGCCCTGGCCTTAGCTTCATCCTTCAGTTTCGGTAGCTGCATGGCACCGTATCCTACCCTGGATACCACTTTCCCGCCCATCACGTAGGTTCCACCAGGTCTGTTTTCTTTTGAAAAATTGCTCATATAAGCTTCCTCCTGTTTGCTGTTAATTATTTACACACAATCAAATACATCCTTAGCTGCTATATTTACAGCGGCAGATCTTTTTTCTGGAAGCGGAATTTTCCAATCGCATAGGACACAATAGCGATACCTGCAAGGACACAGAGCTTCCAAACGAAATCGTAGTTTACATCGCCACTACCAACGGTAGCAAGGGCCTTAATATCATAAAGGCCAACAAGCGTCAGCTTGTTGAAGATACCAAGTTCCTCGATACCAACCCCCATATTGACCATATCCTCCGAGCCAAATATTCCCAGCAGAGATGCAATGAAGCACCACACCGCAATACCGCCGCCAAAAGCCGTAGCCTTTTTACTCTGATTAAACAGACAGCTGCCCATGTAGCACAGACCGCCAATAGCTTCAATCAGTACATACATACCGCCGTAGAGTGCTGCATTCATGGCAATGTTGCTTTCACCTGTCAGCACCGTGGATGCTGCAATACGCACCCCACAGCCAAGCATACAGATGATAAGCGGCGCAAGAATCAGGAAAATCGCCTGTGTATTGGCAACAGCGCTTCGCTTGGTCGGTGTTGCCAGAACATAAGCCATAGAGCCGCAGTCCACTTGGCTGGCAATCAAGGAATTGCCCACGATCACAACGAAGATCAGCAGAGGAATAAGACCCATAACGGTAAAATACATCTTATTCAGCATAGAAGTTCTGTCCATTTTTGCCATCTTATTAAACTGGTCGGCATCCATTCCCATGCCAGAGATCATAGTGGACATCATTTCATCAATGCTTAACTCTTCATCGGAGAACACGCCTTTTTCATCGCTGAGGGCATAGATGTATTCAAACTGCTCCACATAGCTGTCAACGGAACCATCCGCTTCAGTCAGCACGGCAATAGAATCTGCAAAGACATCGGAGCTGAGTTTCAAATCCTCTGACTGGCTGCCGATCATTTCAAAAACGGTATCATAGGTACTACGATCATCGGTTTCCAGGAAGTCATCTACAGACAATTCCGTTCCCGTCATCTGTTTATAGGCTGCCATAGCAAAAAGGTGGCTGTAAAATTGCTCCTGTGCATCCTCGATATCCACCGCAGGGGATGTGGTGGTGCCCATCATATTCATAGCGGCGGTAATCACTGTTGTGATCATACAGAAGATAAGCGTGATCACAACGGCCAGCACAAGGTTGGACTTGATATTCTGTTTCATCAACGGAACAGAAAAGTGTTTAGCGGTTTTTGTATTATTTCCCATCGGGGGCTGCTCCTTTCTTAAACGCTTCCCGGAATTTCTTTTCCAAGGTTTCGTGTTCCTCGGAAAGCCGGGTCAGCGGATAACAATTCAACTGAACAAGCATTTTCTTGATTTGCGCAATATCTACGGTAATATTGCAGCCGGATTCCTTCTCCTGTACACAATGGGCAAAATCGCATTGTGCCATAAAGGCATCACGATCAACACCGTTTTTGAACAGAACATGGAAATGCTTTGTCGGCTCGTGGCGCATGGCATGAACATCCATAATATCAATCAGATGCCCGTCCTTGATCATGGCAGCTTTGTCGCAGACACCTTCAATTTCTTCAAAGATATGGCTGGACATGAAAATCGTTTTGCCCTTGGCTTTTTCCTCACGAATCAGATCAAGGAACACTTCACGCATCAGCGGGTCAAGTCCGGTGGTCGGCTCGTCAAGAATCAATATCTCACGGTCTCCCATGAGCGCTGCCACAAGTGCCGTTTTCTGTTTCATGCCTTTTGACATTCGCTTGAGATTGGCAGAGGGGTCAAGCTGAAGCAGCTTGATCAGCTTGTTCATATAAGTAAAGTCCGTAATGCCCAGATACTCCGCCTGCAGTTTCAGGAAATCCGTTCCTGTGCGAAGTCCGGGGAACGCAATCTCACCGGGAACATAGCTGACATAAGGTTTGATGGCAATAGAATTGCTCCATGCGTCCATACCCATAATCGTCGAACTGCCTGCATCCGGCTGAATGAAGCCCATCATGGAACGGATCGTAGTGGTTTTACCGGAACCGTTGGTGCCGATGTATCCGAATACTTCTCCTTTTTTCACTTCAAGGGAAATATCAAAGATACCGTGCTCATGACCGTAATCTTTGGTTAGATGCGCAACTTTTATCATAATATCGCTCATGATTGCACCTCCCCGAAGTGACGGTCATTCTTATAGAACCCCATAAAATAATCTTCCAGCGTAAACGGAATCTCCTGGAACTCTGTCACATTCAGCGGCGTAATATCGGTCAGCAGTCGGTTGATCTGCGCTGCTTCGATCATCACTCTTGCTCGGAGCTTTTTCTCATTCCTGGAATGGAACAAATACTCCTTACACACAAACGCATCATAGCTGTCCTTATCACTGAAGGAGATGCGATAGATTTTTGTGCTTCTGTTTTTCAATTCATCTGCAACAAAATCTGCAACAATGCGCCCATCTTTGATGATAGAAATACGGTCACAGCAGGCATCAACCTCATGGAAGATGTGAGAGGACAGCAAAATGGTTTTTCCTCTTTTTTTCTCCGATAGAATAAAATCAATAAAGTTTTGCTGCATGATAGGATCAAGGCCGGAAGTCGGTTCGTCCAGGATCAGAATGTCCGGGTCGTGCAGAAATGCCGTAACAACTGCCAGCTTTCTGCGAACACCCAGACTCATTTTCTCCACACGCATGGATGGATCAAGCTGAAATCTTTCCAGCAGTTCATTTTTGTATGCTTCATCTTTCACGCGGCGCAGCTTCATTTGCATATCCAAAAATTCTGTCCCGGTCAAGCCCTTCGGAAAAGCAATTTCACCGGGCAAATAGCCGACAGCGTTTTTTAATTCGTCGGCACAGTTCCAACTGTCACAGCCGAGAATAGAGGTGCTTCCGCTTTGCGGCTTTGAAAATCCCATCAAATGTCGGATGGTGGTTGTCTTACCGGCGCCGTTCGGGCCGAGAAATCCGTAACACATACCTTGCTCAACTTTTATGGAAACATCAAAAACACCTCTGCCGTGACCGTAATCTTTTGTAAGATGGGACACTTCAATA
>JAFUNR010000055.1 GCA_017472965.1 Oscillospiraceae bacterium
CTACCTCAATGTAGCAAAGATTACCTGTTTTCTGCCTTACAAACAATAGTTCAACACCATTCAGGCAGTGTTCTTTCACCGTATGCCGAATATCCTCACCCATTGTAACATCCACACGGCCAAACTCCTGTTTCAGCATCCAGGTGTAATCGTTCTGTGAAAGATCCGCCACATATTCCGGCTCTTTAAGATTATTGAGCAGCATATATTCCCGTACAGCAGCAATATTACCGCTCTCGCCCCGATAAAGCACAGCGCATTCACGATCACGGCTGATGACAATCGCAGGATTGATCCCGCCGCCCACCATTGCCAATCGGACTGTCCCTGTATTCAAACCCAAACTGACACAAACAAGCAACGCAAGCACAGCCGCCCCCATAGGCAAGCAAAATATGCGAAACCGGCTGCGGTAGAAGACAAATGCACAAATCATTGCACCGCACAGAATCACCACAGCGCTCCACCCGGTGACACCTATCCGGTACACAAAAATCCTGTTGACCAATGCGGCAATCTCTTCCAGGATACGCAAAAGAACATACAGCAGCCGACCGGTCAGCAGCATCCGTGATGTTCCTAAAAGCAAATGCGTCACCAGAAATATGAAGCCGACGATCATAACCGGTGTAATCAGCCAGACACACAGCACATTGGCAGCCAGTGCACCAAACGAAACCAGAGTGCCGCGCCATGCCAGCACCGGGAGAGTAAACAGAGCTGCAAAAGCGGAGGTTCCCAATGCCTGCAGCGCACCGGCAAAATATTTGCAGGTGGACAGATGCCAATGCCGGCGGTCCAGCGCTGCAAAGCACAATACACCCAGTGTTGCCGCAAAAGAAAGCAGCAGACCCATATCGCACGCGGCATACGGATTCACCAGCAAAAGAATGATCAGTGATATGCCCAGCGAATTCAGCGTATCTGCAGTCCGGTCAAATAGAGCCGCCGCATACGCCATTTGCAAAAGAACACCTGCGCGCACAACACTCGCAGTCATACCGGTAAGCAGCATATATGCGAACAGCCCCAGCATGGAAAGCAGCAGTCTTGGTACACGCCGCCGGACGAAGCGGTGTAAAACTTTTTCCAGCAACGCACTCCACAACGCCAGATGAAGTCCGGAAACGACAAGAATATGCGAAATGCCCGCGGCTCGGAATGCATTCTCCACAGAAGAATCCATCCGGCTGCGATCACCCACGATCATTGCGGCAGCTGTGCCTCCAACACGGCGGCCCAGAACCATGAAAGATCTGCCCAAATCCATGCGCAGCTTCGCCATGGAAAGCAGCAGACCTCTTCCCTGCCCGGCAACTTCTTCCCCTCCTGCATATTCCTGTTGCGCTCCAAGGGCTATATTATCCGCAAACCTGCTGACACGATACGCTTTTTTATGTTTTTCAAACCGGACGGTCAGTCGAATCTCGTCACCAATCTCACAGCTCTCCAAATTGCTGCAGGCAACACGAAACGGATCACATTCTTCTCCATCCAGTGTTTCCACACGGATCACCGCGCTGATAACTCCTTCATACAGGCCATCGCCTGTTTCATACACAACACCTGTTATCGTGTGCGGCTGTTCATCTGCAAGCTGCTCCAGCCGGAGAAAACATTGCTGCCTGTCCTGCAGGCAAAGCAGCGCGATCCCCGCCGAGAGCATCACAGCAAATACAGCCGGCAACCGACACCGGCACACAACACAAACAGTCAGCACCAACGCAGCACTGACAAGCAAAAGCACCGCCAGCGGCACACTGGCCGCTGACGGCAGAAAGGAAATGCTCAAAAGAAGGGCAGCCAGTGCGGAAAAACCCGCCCATGCCAGCGGCCTTGTCATCACTTGAAGAACAGCGGCAGCTTCTCAAGGAAGATAATGTCGTCACGATCGGCGGCATCACCCTCGGCCAGAACGGCCGCCTTGCCCACAACAGTTCCCTTGCTGTGAGAGGCTACTGCCTCCAGCGCAAGGAGAGCACCACCGGTACTGATGACATCATCCACAATCAGGATACGCTTGCCGTCCATCTCATCCAATTCATCCTGATCCATGACCAGACGCTGCTCGTCCGCCGTGGTGATGGTACGGGCCGCGATCTCAACCGGACGCCTCATATAAAGCTTTGCTTTTTTGCGGGCGGGATAATACTTCTTGCCGCTTTGCCGGCTCATCTCATAAGCCAGCGGAATCCCCTTGGCTTCGGCAGTCAGAATAACATCAAACTCCGGCACCACCTTTAAAAGAGCCTCTGCACAGGCAACGGTGAGCTCTACATCGCCGAACATAATGAAAGCTGCAATATCCAGCTTATCATTTACCGCACACAACGGCAGATCGCGGGTTACACCGGCAACGGTAAGACGGTATGTATTTTCCATTGTATATTCTCCTTTGTTTGATTTGACACAGTGGAAGCATCAACCCGGAGGCCACGCCAGCTTACGCTGTGCCAGCACATGAAAATGCAGATGATGCACGGTCTGGCCACCATCCTCACCACTGTTAGTCACAACGCGGTAGCCATTTTCCAGACCCAAATCGGCGGCAATTTTTGCGATCACTGCAAAGATATGACCGACCAGCGGCGCATCTTCCCCGGTCAGAGCCGCAGGCGCATCGATATGCTTTTTGGGGATGACCAGAAAATGAACCGGGGCCTGAGGATCAATGTCATGGAACGCCAGAACCTGATCATCCTCATAAACCTTATTGGACGGAATCTGACCGGCAGCAATTTTACAGAACAGACAATTATCCATAAATGCCATCCTTTCTATTGACAGGTATCCCCGGCGCAGCCTGCAGAAACACGCCGGGGACTCCTGATTTGAAGCGCTTATTTCACCATACCGGCCACGATACCGGCAGCAGCATTCAGAGCATCCTTCACCTTATCCGCTTCCTTGATGCCGGCCATGGCGATGTCGGGACGGCCACCGCCCTTACCGCCGGCAACAGCGGCGACCTCTCGGACAATCTTTCCGGCAGCCAAACCCTTCTTGACGGCATCTGCACCGACGCCAACCACCAGAGACAGCTTACCTTCAGCCTCGCCGATCAAAACCAGTACGCCGTCAGCATGGGAATCGCGGGCTTTTTCAATCATGCTGCGAGCATCATCAGCGGTCACACCCTCCAGGAAGGCGGTGCTGACCTTAACGCCGGAGACCTCGGTATATTCGCCGAACAGGTTCTGTGCCTTTTCAGCGGCAATCTTGGCCTTGAGAGCATTCAACTCGGCATTCAGAGCACGGTACTCCTCCATAACAATGGCAGCGCGCAGAGCGACCTCGTTGGTGTTGTTGGCCTTCAGACTGTCAGCAGCACCCTTGAGCAGCTCATCCTTCTTATCCAGCAGAGCGATCACACCGGCACCTGTCACAGCCTCGATACGGCGCACACCAGCAGCAACACTGCTCTCGCTGACAATGCGCAGACAGCCGATCTGCGCGGTATTTGCCACATGAGTACCGCCGCAGAATTCACGGGAGAATTCCGGCACATCCACAACGCGGACAACATCGCCGTACTTCTCACCAAACAAAGCCATAGCACCCATTGCCTTGGCCTCTTCGATGGGCATCTCACGGGTGGAAACCTCCACAGCGCCGAAGATCTCTTCGTTGACCAGACGCTCCACCTCAGCCAGTTCCTCTGCGGTCATCGCAGAGAAATGAGTGAAGTCGAAACGAACCTCGCGGGGGCTGACCAGCTGACCAGCCTGATGCACATGATCACCCAGCACCTTGCGCAGAGCAGCCTGCAGCAGATGGGCGGCGGTGTGGTTACGGGCAGTCGCCATACGGCAGGTCCTGCACACAGAAGAGGTAAGGGTCATCCCGGTATGCAGCACGCCATCTTCCAGCGTACAGGTGTGAATATACAGCCCCTTGGCATTCTTCTTGACATCGGTGACCTTCAGGGTGACGCCGTCTCCGGACAGCGTGCCCACATCAGCCACCTGACCGCCGCTTTCAGCGTAGAAGGAGGTGCGGTCCAGCACCACCAGCACAGTGCGGGGCTCATCCTCGTTGGTGATATCCTCCACCAGCTTGCCATCACAGGCAGCGGCCAGAACCTTGCCCTCTGTGGTCAGTGTCTGATAACCGACGAATTCGGTATTCTCGGTTTCCAGCACAGCAAACAGATCCTCATTCCAGGAGGAGCCGGCCTTGGCATTGTGGTCAGCTTTGGCAGTCTCCTTCTGCACCTGCAGAGCCTTTTTGAAGCCTTCCTCGTCCACGGTAAAGCCGTTTTCAGCGGCGATCTCACGGGTCAGATCCAGAGGGAAGCCAAAGGTATCGTGCAGCTTGAAGGCTTCGTCGCCGGGCAGTTCCTTAACCCCATCAGCGCTCAGCTTCTCCATCAGAGAATTCAGCAGGTTCATGCCCTGATCAATGGTGGCGTAGAAGCTGGTTTCTTCGTTGCCGATGACTTTCTTGATGTAGTCGGCGTGCTCAACCAGTTCGGGATAAGCACCACCGTTGTTTTCAATCACGGTGCCGATCAGCTCCACCAGGAAGGGATGATCGATACCCAGCAGACGGCCGTGACGGGCAGCACGGCGCAGCAGGCGGCGCAGCACATAGCCGCGACCGGCATTGCCGGGCAGAACACCATCGCCCACCATGAAGGTGGTGGCGCGGATGTGGTCGGTGATGGCACGGACAGAGACATCGGTCTTGTGATCCTTGCCATAGGTGATACCTGCAATGCGGCAGACATGATCCAGAATGCTGCGGACGGTATCAACCTCGAACAGATTATCCACGCCCTGCATCACACAGGCCAGACGCTCCAGACCCATGCCGGTATCGATGTTGGGATTCTCCAGCAGGGTGTAGGTGCCGGCGCCATCGGAATCATACTGGCTGAATACCAGATTCCAGACCTCGATAAAGCGGTCGCACTCGCAGCCAACCTTACAGTCGGGCTTGCCGCAGCCCTTGGAGGGTCCGCGGTCAAAGTAGATCTCGCTGCAGGGGCCGCAGGGACCGGAGCCGTGCTCCCAGAAGTTATCTTCTTTGCCGAAACGAACCATGTGGGCAGGATCCACATTCAGCTTCTGCGTCCAGATATCATAAGCTTCGTCATCGTCCACATAGACGGAAACATACAGCAGATCCTCGGGGATCTCCAGAACCTTTGTGAAGAACTCCCAAGCCCAGGCAGTGGCCTCGATCTTGAAGTAATCGCCGAAGGAGAAGTTGCCCAGCATCTCAAAGAAGCAGCCATGGCGGGCGGTGATGCCCACGTTCTCGATATCGGGGGTACGGATGCACTTCTGGCAGGTAGTGACACGCTTACGGGGCGGCACAGCCTGACCGAGGAACCACTTCTTCATGGGCGCCATGCCGGAGTTGATGAGCAGCAGGCTCTTGTCATCCGCCGGTGGGATCAGCGGAAAGCTGCCCAGACGCAGATGGCCCTTGCTTTCAAAGAAAGACAGATACGCTTCGCGCAGTTCATTCAGACCAGTCCATTTCATGTTGATCGTTTCTCCTCACTGATGTGATCTTGGATGTTTTTTTCAAAACACGGCTTTTGAGGTGTGGCGTACTCTTGACCGGATGGATCCCGCTTTCATCGGATACCGCAAAAAAAATAAGCCTCCATCCCCGAAAACAGGGACGAAAGCATACATTGCATCCGTGGTACCACCCAACTTGCGTGTAAAAACACGCCACTTTTGCACGCCGTAACGCAGCGCCTGCGCCGGATTCATCACCCGGTGGCTCAGGGGCGGCACAAAACTGCTGCGGTTGGGAGCCTCTCACCGTCGGATCCCTCTCTGAAAAACCGCGGGGCAGCAATATTCCCCATCATTGCCGTGTTTCATAATTACTTAATAAGTATACTCATTTTTCCGCTGTTTGTCAACGGAGATTTTCCCTTTTCCCGGTTATTGCTTTACGTTTTTTCATTGACAAAATAAAACCGTTCCTCTATATTAAATACAAACAGGAACGGAGGTGTCTTTGATCCATGAATTCATTATCTCATCTGCATTTCACATCTGCCGGCGGCCATGTTTCGGTTAATGAAAGCGGCGAGATAAAATTTACAGCCCAAAGCCCTGCAAAGGGTACCTCATTCACTTTTTCTGCGGCGGCAGAAATGCGCACCGAGGACTTTTTTGTTCTTGAGTACCGCTGTCTGGGTTGGTTGCGTCCCTCGGTCTACCGGCAGCCATTTATCACCGCCTGCAGCCAGGACGGCAATGTGATCCCTCTTGTCTGTTACGATGACATCACCGCAGACGGACGCAAATACACCGTCGCGGTAAGAGTCGGACAGCAAAGCCTTTCTTCTCTTTCGCTGACACTTTATACCGGCCACCGTCCCGAAACGGAATTCACGGTTTGCAGCATGTATTTTTGCACAGAAGCCGAACTGCCGTGTTACTGTGCCGGCGATCTCACTGCAGAAGCCGGAAACTATACGGCAATAGATCTTCGGTCCCGCTGCAACCGGCACTTTTCACCCGACGCAAACGACATTCGTCTTGGCGGCGGTCGCTTCTTTGACCGTGAAAATATTACGCTGCACAGCATTCCTTTCGAAATCAGCATCCATGGTAACAACTGCATCGCTCCCCCGCCGCCGCCTGCCGAAAACGAAGATATCATTGAAAATTTCGGTGTAAAGGCCAGACGGCGGGTTTGCCGCCCCGTCAGCCGGGACAGTGAAACCGCTATTGAACTGCACAAAAATGTCACCGAACTGTTCTTCCTGCTCTCCATAGAAGGCAAGCGCTACCAACGCTGCGGTTTTGCCACCGGCGGCACCATTTTGGGACAAAGCGGCAGCGAAGTCACACTGCCCCTGTTTGTGGATGACATTGAGGGTTTTGCCGTCGAACTCGTCTACGCCGATGGAAAAAACGACCTTTGCCTGCCGTTGAACATCACAACCGGCAAACATGGAATCACGGATGATATCAGCCTGTACGCTATCCCCGCTACCGGTGATGAAATCGAAAAAGTCATTTTCCACAACCGTTCACTGGACAGTGATTTTTCGCTCATTGCGCTGACGGTAAACGAGACTTCCGACCGCCTTTTCCCGGAGATGCTGATCCCGGCTCTTCCCGAAAAGCTGCCGCACAATGCGGATACCGGCCATAGTATTGTACATGAGGCCGACCGGCTGATCCTCAAAAACGGCGCGATCACCATGGCCTTTGATCTTTCCCGCGGTCTGTATCTGGATGCATTCGAAAATCAGTTCACGCCCGAATTCCACGCCGCACCCGGTTCTTTGCTCCGGATTCGGCAGGAAACCGGCATCTTTTCCGATTTTCAAACCGTTTCCTGCAACGCAGACAGCGAAAGCGCCAGCATTCTTTTGCGGGGATACGGACTTTCATTCGAGGTCACCGCAACGTTTGACGGTCTCCACAACATTCTGTGGCAGCTGAAGGCCAAAAACAACGCCGCACACACCTTCTCCGGCGGCATTCTCTTCCCCTGTATCTCCGGCATCGAATACCGGAACAAAGAGGACGGCTGGTATTTTATGCCCAAGTACCAAAACATCAACAGCAACGAAACCGTTTACGTATACGAAGAATCTGCCCCCTCTTTCCCCATGCAGTTCTTTGATGTGTACAGTCCTGCACAGCAGGGCGGTCTGGCCGTGGTGACAAAAGAACGGGATCTTGTTGTGCGCAAATATGCACTTGAAAAGAAAGACACGATCTCTTTCTTCATCGAATATCCCGAAATGTACTGCAGTCTGGAATTCGACGCCGAATTCTCCGCCTCCCCCACCCTTCTTACCGCACACGAAGGCGATTGGCACAAAGCCTTTGAATTATACCGAAACTGGCTGAACACCTGGTACCGCCCCTATCACTGTCAGGACAAGAAATGGTACCGGCAATGCTTCTGGCTGCTGGCGGAGATCACCGACTTTTTTGAAACAGAAGAGCACGTCCGCTTCCCGATCTGGTATGATAAAGAAACGGACAAATTCAACTATCTGCCTATTCTGGAAGAACAAAAGGAAATTTCCGGCGCCTACCCCGATATCCTTCACATGTGGGCCTGGTCCAACCGGTTTCTGCCGAACGGCCAGTTCACGCAGAAATGGGGCAATTATGCCGAAAGCGAATATGCCGACTATGGCGGTTTGGAAAACTTCCGCAATGCGCTCCATGAATTCATGGAAAAGACCGGCGTAAAATCATCCGTCTATCTCCATCCGACGCTGCTGACCAATATCTATCCGCAATTTGAGAAGTACAAACATTTAACGGTTAAAAAAGCTGACGGCGGTACCATCAACATCGGCGGCCACTCTTTCCGGATGTGCCACGCCAATGAGGACTGGCGTGAATACGCCCTATCCATCTATCCGCGCATCTGTAAAGAGCTGCAGGTTCCTATCCTGTACGTGGACGAGTTCAGTCTTCGCGTTGAGAATCGCTGCTACGCAAAAGATCACGGCCACGAAGTGCCATCCAACCTGCTGAAAACCGACCGCGATTTCATCACCCGGCTGAAAGACAGTGTCCCGGAGGATGTCATTCTGTACGGCGAATATGCCGCAGTGGATATCAACGCCCGTTACATCGACTGCAATATCTCCTATTCGATTATCGATACGGTGGTTGATATGATCGAAACCGCGTGGCACGGCTGCGACGGAGACGACCGGATGAGCCGGGTGATCACCGATCTGTACCGATTCGCCTTCCCGGGCATCGTTCAGCTGGTGCTGCCGATGGCAATGCGGAATCTTTCCTGGCATCCGCAGAAATTCATTTTCTTCAACGGCGAAGCGATTTACGATTCCATGTGGGATCTGGAGGAATCCGCCGGTCATACCTTCACCTGCCATGCATATCGGCTGAAGAAGCAGTATGCGGATTGCTTCTCTTCCGATACGCCGGAAACCATGGTGGAAACGCTTACTCCCGCCATCTGCGCCAATCGTTTCCCCGGGGACGGCCGTGTCGTATATACGGTTTACAACCGCGCCTACAGCACTTACCGCGGGCCTGTGCTCCGTATACCGCATACGGAAGGAACCGTGTATTACGACGCCTGGAATGATGAACCTCTGGTGGTCGATATCCGCGACGGCTGGGCGGAACTTCACCTGACCGTTCATGCACAAAGTATCGGCTGCATTGCCATTTCGACGGTATAAACCGCACAACTTCCTCCCATACTCCCTACACACCAAAAAGGGAGGACAGTTGTATGGAACTGAAAGGCACGCACACACAGGCCAATTTGCTGGTGGCTTACAGCGGAGAGAGCCAGGCCGCAGAAAAATACGCTATTTATGCGGCAAAGGCCCGCGCGGAAGGCTATGCACAGATCGCCGATATTCTGGATGAGACCGCCGCCAATGAGCGGGAGCATGCCAAGCTCTGGTTCAAGCTTCTCAACGGAGGGATCGCCGATACCGCCGCCAATCTGGCAGATGCCGCCCACGGCGAGGAATACGAATGGTCGCAGATGTACCCCGCCTTTGCCGCCGCGGCGAAAGATGAGGGCTTTGAGCACATCGCCTTGCTGATGGAGCGCATTGCCGCCATCGAAAAACGGCATGAGGAGCGTTTCCGTGCGCTGCAGCGGAATGTGGAAGACGGCACGGTATTTTCCAAACCGGAACCACAGAAATGGATCTGCAGCAAATGCGGATATGTGCATGAGGGCAAAAGCGCGCCGGAAGTCTGCCCCGTTTGCGCACACAAACAGGAGCACTACGAGATCTTCTGCGAAAAATACTGACGGCTTCCGCGCCCTTGACAAAATCAGCCTCTTTTGTTATTCTGTATTTCCATTAAGAAACAGAAAGAGGATCGGCTATGGAGTTTTGGGATGCGTATGACCGCAGCGGCTGCCGAACCGGTGAAACTCTGGTGCGCGGACAGTTGATTCCGGAAGGACGGTATCATCTTGTAGCGGAGGTCACCGTCCAGCACACGGACGGCAGTATCCTGGTGATGCAAAGGGATCCATCCAAAAAAATTTTTCCCGGTTTATGGCACGCCACCGCCGGCGGCTCCGCGCTTACCGGTGAAGATGCCCAAACCGCCGCTCAAAGAGAACTTTTTGAGGAGACCGGTCTTTGGTGTAATACACTTATGCCGCTTTACCACCGGCGGGAGGATACCAACCGGACTTTCTATGCCGGTTTTCTGACAATCTATGCCGGCGATAAAAAAGCCATTTCGCTGCAGGCAGGCGAAACTGCTGCTTTCCGCTGGCTTTCACCCGCAGAGTTCCTTGCTTTTGTCAAAAGCGAAGCATATATCCCTCATCATCAGCTGCGGTTGGAAGGCTGGTTGAAATCGTTATAAAGCAATATCGGTTTACCGTATACGTAAAAGGACAGAGAGTTCATGTATGCTCTCTGTCCTTTTCGTATGCTTATTTTGTATCCGGCTCAGCGCCAATGGGTAAACTCCGGCTTTTCACTGCGGGGTGCCGGATCCTCCGGCAGGTTGGCAATATTATAATAATTGTTTCCGTAATATTTTGCGCGGATTTTCCAGTCGATATGGGTATCCGGCAAACGGGCACAGAAGGTATTGTTTTCAAATACCCAGTCATCGCTGTCATACGGTCCCCGGAAAACCTGGACCTTTTCCATGCTCAAATAGAACAGATTGTCGTGGATCCGGGTACCGCCGTTATTTTCGTGGTACCAGATCAGGCCGTTGCGGTCATGCTCACTGACATTATGGTGAATCTCATTGTTGGTGGTGCGATTCATCAGCAGCAGGAAACCGCCCTCGTTATGGTGCGAGTAATTGTAGCGGATGACGGTATCATTGCAGGACAAATCAATATCAAATGCCTGTCCGTCCTGGACACCGTGGGTATAACAGACCTCATTGTACTGCACAATGGTACCGTCGGCGTTGTGCGGCCATACGGCCGCATTGTAACCGATGCGCATTTCATAGCAGCAGTGCTCCACATAATTTTTCTCGATCAGTGCACCGATGGTGGTATTGATCAGAATGGCATCGCCTGCGGTACGGTAAACCTTGTTGCCGCGCACCACCACATTGGTACTGCCTTTCCACGGGCCGATGGTCGCATGATAGAAATTACCGCACCGATGCGGATCCCAGTGATACTCGGTACCGCGTCCCTCAGCCCATGCACTCCACACAGAAATGCCAGTACGGTCAATATCCTCGATGATGTTGTTCTCGATTAGCACATCATCAAAATTGGTGGGTACACCATCCGCTGTACCGGTGGAGACCACCAGAATGCCTTCCGCAACAAAATGATTCATTTCACCGTTGACATCGTGAATATGGCAGTTACGGATATGGATGTGGTGACCGGTACCATAATTATCCCAGCGAACCAGAATACCGTAGCGGTAACGGTTTTCCGGCGACGGAATGCTTCTGTTGGACATCATCTCCCCGCCAAGCTCAGCGGCAGCAGGCAAAGATACCAGTTCTTTGTCTCCCTGCGTCATACGCAGCATGAGCGGCTCACCGTTTGGATCAGCCGATGCCAGACCTGCATAGATTTTCTGTGAACCGGCACCTGCGGTATATTCAAACTCCTGCTTATACCACGGATTAAAGTTGGTGATCTCCAGATCCTGCACTTCCCAATAGTTCTGATTGTAAAGCAGCACCGCCGCGCCATCCGTATAATCGCCCTCTCTGGTACCGTGGCTGCCACAGCCATCGATACAGGGCTTATCCCCTGCACCGTAGCTGCCGATGATGATCGGTTGCTCCGGTGTGCCATCGCCCAGCGGATGCAGCTGTCCCTTAAATATGCAGTCGGTACAGAAAAGAATACGGTCACCGGGTTGAAAAATCGTACTGTTAACTTTTTTTAAAGTTTTCCACGCAGTGTCGGGCGACTGTCCGCTTCGGCAATCACTGCCGTTTCTGGAATCCACATAATAAACCATACAGTGTCACTCCTTTTTTGATAAATCAGGGAGCAATGATATCTCTCACATCCACTCAGGCGCCGAATGCATTATCCTGTGATTTATCACGGTCACCGTACTGAACGGGCGGATCCAGCAGATAATCAAACAGATCCTCGCCGATAAAGGCACGTGCCTTTTCCACGGCAGCGGCTTCCTCCGGCGTATCCATCGCTTTGACGGAGTTGAAAATGGGCTTGGGCTCACCCTTATGATCCGGCTTTTCGGGATCATAGCGGAACACACCCAGATTCAGACCGAATTCATGCGGGTTATCAATGTAGGAATGATGGGTAAACAGATCCACCGTTTTCATCTTACGCGCCTTCAGGTATGCCAGCACATAACCGGCTTCTGCCTGTTTTTCAGTCAGACGCTGCAGCTCGCCATTGCGGGAATTGAAGCCCTGCTCACTGAACACGATGCGGCGGGCGGCACCGTTATACAGGTAATCTTCCTGCGAAAGGAATGCCTCCAGCATTTCCATGTTTTTGAAGGTGATCTTGGGGGTACTGAAAGTGAAGTTCGGTGCACGGTCATTCCAGAAATCAGGATAGCTCAGATCCTCCGGATACGGATGATAGGCAACGCCCCAGCCGAAGTTGCCATCGCGGGTGGCGTTTTCATTCAGCAGTTCAATCACGCGGCGGCCGGGATAATACCGCAGCGGGAAGCGCGGGTTGTGACAGGCACCGTCCCAGTACTGATCCAGCGAAATGTATGCACGGAAATGGCTGCAGTACCGACGGCCGGCCAGCCACGCCATACGCAGAGCCTGCGTATACTCGCGCACATACTGCTCCACAGGCATCTCGCCCGCATTACCCCAGACATACTGGCTGCACACCTCGTTGGATACGATAAATCCGGCCAGATGACCCCACTCATTACCGGGTTTCGTATAACGCTGTGCAAGAAAATCGACAAACGCACCAAAATAGCCCTGACCTTCCTCAGTCTGCATATCAAATGCGCTGATAAAGGCATCCTCGGATTCCCAGTCAAAGCCGGGATGGATGCAGGCCTCCAGCAGTGCTTTTTCTTTGGTGGAGCCGAACAGGCGCGGAGAATTGAGCAGGATCATGGTCATCATTTCCACATTGCCGACAGCACGGTCCACGCCCGCAACTGCCTCTTTGCGGAAATAATAAGTACGGCCGTTGTATTCGTGAGCGATGGTATCCTCACCGGGAAACACCGTCATCAGGTTTGGAAGATTGACATTCATCAGCCCCTGACGGATATTCAGGCTGGCACGGAATTCACGGGAACCGCCGAATACCTTGATGACTGGCGGCGTGGGATAATCCGATACATCCCACTGCACTTCGGGGGCGATATCTGTCACATAACGGACACCTTCGGCCTCCTCACCGTTCTGATACACGGTAAATGCGGAATACAGGCGATCATTGGTACCACCCATACGCGGAATGGTGATAACACCGTTTTCCGCAGCTGCATTGATGACAGAAAGCGTGCGTCCCGGCTTTTTGCCGATCGTCGGCACATTCTCACGCACCACTACAGCCCCACTAAAATCAGTGTAAAGCCTAACAACTTCACAAAGCACTTCAATTTTTAAAATCTTCATAGCGAGTCTCCTTTATTCATAACAGCAATGAGATCAACTCTGTTTTCCGAAAGATCAGCCGAAAGCGTTATCTTCAGATGTATCGCGGTCGCCGTACTGGATGGGCGGATCGAGCAGATAATCAAAGAGTGCCGGCCCGATAAATGCACGGGCTTTTTCAACGGCAGCAGCCTCATCCGGCGTATCCATCGCCTTGAGAGAAGCATAGATCGGCTTGGGCTCACCTCTGCGGTTCGGCTTTGATGCATCATGACGGAACATACCCAGATTCAAACCGAACTCACGCGGGTTATCAATGTAGGCATGGTGCGTAAACATATCACAGGTCTTGATCTTGCGGGCTTTCATATAGGCAAGAACATAACCGGCCGCCGCCTGCTGCTCCGTCAGTTCCTGAAGCTCGCCGCTGCGAGAATTGAACCCCTGTTCACTGAAGATGATACGGCGCGGCTCACCCTTATAAAGGTACTGCTCCTGCGACAGGAATGCTTCCAGCACCTCCATATTCTTGAAGGTGATCTTCTTTGTGCTGAAGGTGAAATCTGCCATGCGGTCATTCCAGAAGTCGGGATAGGCCAGATCTTCCGGATACGGATGATGAGCGATGCCCCACGGGAAATCGCCGTCTTTTTTCGCATTCAGATTCACCTGCTCCACGATCTCACGACCGGGATAGCTGCGCTGCAGATGGGCGGGTGTATGCCGGACATTGCACCAGTGATGATCCAGAGAAATGTAAACGCGGAAGCAATTGATATGCTTTTTGCCGCACAGCCATGCCGTGCGCAGCGCCTGTGTATACTCCGCAGCATACTTCTCCACGGGCATTTCACCGGCATTGCCCCAGACATACTGGCTGCACACCTCATTGGATACCACAAAACCTACCAGACGGCCGCAGCCATTCTTTTCCGTCTTGTAGCGATCGGCAAGAAACTCGCAGAAGGCACCGTAATAACCGATGCCCTCTTCGGTTTCCATATCAAAAGCGCTGATGAAAGCGGTGCTCTCGTTCCAATCATAACCGGGATGAATGCATCCATCCAGAAGAGCTGCTTCGCCGCTGGAACCGATCCTGGGGAAATTCAAAATGATCGCCGTCTGGATGGGAGCATTCCGCATGCTTGCATCCACCTGTTCCACGCCCTTTTTGGTGAAATAATAGGTGCGGCCGTTGTGTTCGAAAGGAATGGTATTTTCTGTGGGGAACGCCGTCATGATGGAGGTAAGATTGATATCGGGACGCGCCTGTTCAATGCCCAGCTCCTCCATGATATCCGCATGAGCGCAGAAAGTCTTGATGCTGCGCAGAGTGGGATACTCGCCCTTTACCTCCGGCACTTCCTCCAGAACATCCGTCACGCGGCTGACACCCTCTGCCGCATTGCCGTTTGCGTAAACTGTGAAACGCGAGAAAATGCGGTCATTCTTTTCGCCCATGCGCGGCAGCGTGATCACTCCATCTTTCGCAGCTGCCGGTACCATGGAAAGAGTCCAGCCCGGCTTGATACCAACAGTCGGCACGCTTTCACGCACCATTACATCGCCGTCCTCATCGGTGTAAAGCTTAATAACCTCACACCCTGCTTCAATCTTCAGAATCTTCATAAAGCATCCACTCTCCTTACGAAAAACATTTTTTCTTCTTTTCCTCTATCTGCAACCGGAATACTTGAAAATACGGCTCAAACAAACCAAAAAGCGGCTGCAGACAGATCGCTCTGCCTGCAGCCGCAGCAAAACTCAGGCGTTGCCCAGAACGTCGTCGTGCTTCAGCTCACCGCAGATAACAGGCGGATTCAGCACCAGATCGAACAGCTCCTCGCCGATGAAAGCGCGGGCCTTCTCGATCGCGGCCTGCTCATCGGGCGTATCCATCGCCATAAAGGATTCAAAAATGGGTTTCGGCTCACCGACATGCTCCGGCTTGGTGGGATCGTAACGGAAGATGCCCAGATTCAAGCCGAACTCATGAGGATTATCAATGGTGGAGTGATGCGTCATCATATCCACAATACCCATGTTTCGTGTCTTCAGGTATGCCAGAACATACGCCGCAGCGGCCTGCTTTTCCGTAATGGCCTGCATGGGGCCGTTCTGCGAATTGAAGCCCTGTTCGCTGAAGATGACGCGGCGGCTCTCGCCATTGTACAGATAGGCATCCTGCGCAAGGAATGCTTTCAGCACCTCGATATTCTTGAAGGTGATGCGCGGCGTATCGAATGCATATGTGGGAGAACGATCATTCCAGAAATCGGGGAAATTCAGATTTTCCGGATACGGATGGTGCGCAATGCCCCAGCCGAAGTTACCCTCGGCAGTGGCGTACTCATTCAGCAGCTCCACCATACGGCGGCCGCTGTAATAGCGCAGAGGCTCGGTGGCGCTGAAGTTCAGGCCGCACCAGAAATGATCCAGCGAGATGTAGATGCGGAAGTGGCTGCAGTGTTTGCGGGAGCAGATCCATGCCAGACGCATGGCCTGCGTATACTCGCTCATATAGTCCTCAACCGTCTTTTCGCCGGCATTGCCCCAGACATACTGGCTGTTGACCTCGTTGGAGATAATGAAGCCCACAACACGACCGTACTTGCCGTCCGGACGGGTATAGCGCTCTGCCAGAAACTCCACAAATGCGCCGTAATAATTCAGACCCTCTTCCGTTTCGGTATTGAAGGCGCTGATAAAAGCATTGGGGAATTCCCAATCGAAATCAGGATGGATGACCGTATCCAGCAAAGCCTTTTCACCGGTGGAGGCAAAAGTACGGGGCGCATTCAACAGCACCCAGGTACTGATGGGCACACTCTGGACCTGCTTATCCATTCTCTCAACACGGCTGCGCAGGAAATAGTAGGTCTTGCCGTTGAACTCGTAAGGAATGGTATCCTCGGTGGGAACAGTGGACATGATACCGGGCAGGCTGATATCAAAACGACCCTGCTGGATATCCAGCTTTTTGCCCAGCTCAGGCGGAGCACCCAGCGTTTTGATGATGGGAGGCTGCGGATAGTCGGAGACATTCTCCGGCACATCTTCTGCAATATCGGTCACATAGCAGACACCCTGTGCCTTTTCCCCATCCGCAGTAACCTCGAAACGGGAATAGATGCGGTCATTTGCCTCGCCCATACGGGTCAGCTCGATCACGCCGTCTTTTGCAGCAGTCTCGGTGACCGAAAGAACACGGGCAGGATTGGGGCCAACGGTTGCAACATATTCCGTTACCGTTACGGCGCCGTCAGCATCGGTGAACAGGCGCAAATACTCGCGTCCGGCTTCAATTTTTAAAACTTTCACTTCATATTCCTCTTTTCAACTGGTTTATTCGGCACGATAGATGTAGGAGAAGCGGCCGTAGGGCGCGGTATCACCATACAGATAGAAATCCTCGATGGTCTCGTTCTTGCCGGTGTGGTCTGCCCACTGGAAGCGCAGCTCGAAGGGACCGTCTGCAATGCCCAGCACCTTTCTGGGAATGCGGATCATGGTTTCATAATCGTTGCGCACGATATCAGCGGATTCATTCTTACCCCAGCGATAGCCGCCCATACACTTCTGCACAAAGGTCTTGTAGGGATCCAGGAACACATCGTTGACCAGATAGTGGTAACCGTGCCAGTGCGGCGCATAGGGGCGGTCCGCCACGCTGATATACAGGTTCATCCACTTGGTAAACATATTGAAAACAGTCTTTTCACGGGTTTTGGCGTAGAAGTAGACATTTTCCTCGTCGTGCGCGACCTTCATGATCTCCAGCTCATTACGGCCGGAATCATCCTTGTAGATCACGCCGCCGTGGCCCTCATGCTCACGGGGGATGGTGCCGAAGGGCATACCCCAGTATTCAGGCACATCGGCCCACTGAGCAAAATCTCCCTTGATATCGATGGGATGAGCTGCCTGTGCCTTGGGAGCAGCAGGTGCGCCCTTGTAGCGGCGGATATAATCACACAGCTGCATATAGTAGTTGTCAAAGAAGCCGCCCTTCATGGGCTCAACATCGCGGGAATACTCCCAGTCGGCCTGATCGACCATCAGGATTGGACGGGGCTCATCGCCCTTGCCGCGGCCCGCACTCCACTCGTTCCAGCCGGTGAAGAAGACCATACGGGGATCCAGCTCGATGGCGCGTTCCCACTGCTCGGCCACATTATAGCCGTATTGCAGAGCCTCGGGAGTTTTATCATTGCGGTGATCGTGGAAAGCACGGCCGCGGGGCACGGGATCACCGTAGAAAGCAGCATCACCGAAGCTCAGGTTCGGATGCTGGGAAACAGCCACGGCAACCACATCGTTTCTGCCCTGATCGTCCACCCAGACACGCTGGGGACGCTCGAAATCGATCCAGGGGCAGCCGCCCTTCTTCTGCTGCTCGGTGGGCCACTGCGGCAGACGGAATGTAAAAAACTCCTGCTGCTCAGGGGTGCACTCGGCAGGGTCGGCAATGATGAAGGGCTTGCCATCCCACACGAACCACAGATCCTTGAAAAGACCGGGCTTGTACAGATCGTTCCAGATCTCATCCAGCGTTTCGCCGGTCTTGGTATTGGTATAATAAGCCACCTTCGGCACATTCCAGCCCTCGGCGCGATACTCTTCCAGAACCTCCAGCAACGGACGTACCTGATGCCAGAAGGTCACGCGGTTGGTGGTATCGAAAATCAGAAAATCGACACCGGCCTGTGTCAGCAGCTTGACATGGCGGCGCAGCACCCAGCGGTCATTGAGGAAATAATAACCGTACAGGGGTTCCTCCCAGTAGGAAGCGCCGGTGTTTTCCCATGCGGGATGGTTGGGGTCCTTCAGCGCATCGGGATGCTCTTTCATGATTTTTGTAATATTGGCGGGAGGAGGCGTTGTACCACGGCTTCCCTGCGTCAGGAAATAGAAACAACCCACGACTCGATCCTCGCGGACAGGACCGACCTGTTCTTCACCGGGCAGCAGACGTCCCAGCGCATCAACGGAATACAGTGCACCAAAGCTTGCGTTTTTATCCATTGTTTTTCCCTCTTTTCTCTTCCTTTTTCCGATAGTTGTTTTCATCCTCTGAAAACATATATCATCGATAGCAATATAACACATCAAACCCGCAAAGTCTATGCGCAAGCATACAAAAAAGCCCATTATTTTTTATGAATTATGTCAATGCATCATACCTCCCTTCAATGCAGCATTTTCACAATTTTATTACATTTCTTTCACATTATTTCAAATCTCTGTCAACCAATTTACACGGAAAAGGCGTATCCTATACTCACCGGAACAAATTCACGTTCCGCCGTACAAATTCAAGCGGGCCGCCGGTCCGCAAACACCATACAGGAGGTATACCATGCAATACGACCGAGAAGATAAGATCGAAGAGGTTTTCCCGCAGCCGTCGGAATCCGCCGTTCCCGCACAGGATGCCAAAGCCTCCGAAGCCGAACAGAACTACACCCCGAACTTCATTCTTGCCGCATCGCAGCCCGATGTCGCAAAAGCCGCCGGATCTGCCGCCGAAACCGGCAGTGAAGGAAATAATGTAAGGCCCGCTTATACAGCTGCACCCCCACAGGAGCAGCAGTGGACTTATTCCTACAACACCTCCGATGTTCCGCCCACGCCCCCGACACCGCCTGACGAGCCTGTTCAGCCGAAGGCTCCCCGCCAGAAACGCAGCGGAAAGACAGGCATCGCTCTGTTGATGGTATTGTGCGTACTGCTCAGCGGATTGGCCGGATTTGCCGGAAGCTGGTTCGCCCACGATCTGCGCAGCGAAGCCGATGTGCAGCAGGCAGACGGCTCCGAAAAGCCGGAAGCTCCCTCTGTCAGCATCCCCAGTTTCATCGATACGACAGATGGGCTCACCTACGCCGAGCTCGCAGCACTTGTCTCCCCCACCGTTGTACAGATCACCACAGAATACACTGTGGCAAACTTCTGGATGCAGGAGACTGCCACCGGCGCCGGCAGCGGTGTGATCATCTCTGACGACGGCACCGTTGTCACCAATCACCATGTTGTGGAAGACGCCAACCGTGTTCAGGTCATTCTGTCCACCGGTGAGGAATATGAAGCTTCGCTGGTCGCAACCGATGCGCAGACTGATATTGCCGTTTTGAAAATCGAAGCTGAAAACCTTCCCTGTGCCGAGATCGGTGATTCGGATGATCTGGTGGTAGGGCAGGAGGTCATCGCTGTCGGCAACCCGCTGGGTGAGCTGGGCGGCACGGTCACCAACGGCATCATCAGCGCCGTGGACCGCACCATCATGCTGGATGATTACGCCATGTCGCTGATCCAGACCAACACTGCCATCAATCCCGGCAACTCCGGCGGCGGTCTGTTTGATGCTTCCGGCAGACTGATCGGTATCGTCAACGCCAAATACAGCGATACCGGTGTGGAAGGTCTGGGCTTTGCCATCCCCATCAATACCGCCATGAACTCCGCGCAGGATCTGATCGATGTCGGCTATGTCACCGGCCGTATCAGCGTCGGCCTGAATCTGCTGACCATCCGCGATCAGCAGACCGCATTCCAGTACCGCGTAAGCGAATTCGGTGTCTATGTGTACTCCACCGTCAAAGGCTCCAGCGCTGAGCTGGCCGGCTTCAAAACCGGTGACCTGATCCTGAGCGTGGACGGTATCGAGATCGAGACCTCCGATGATATCAAGGATATCTTCAATGACCGCGAAGTGGGCGAAGCACTGGAGGTAAAGGTTCTGCGCGGCGACAAGGAGGTCGAGCTGCAGCTCGTTCTGACCGAGTACTCCCCCGTTGCGGACGAAAGCGCCAAGTAATTTTCCCATCTTCATTCTGTGACGAACCTCAACGGGCGTGTTGCAAAATGAAAATTTTACAACACGCCACACGCGAAATTTCATTTCGCGTGTAAATTCCGCAGGAATTTGCTGCAACATTTGATGATTTTGGCTCTGTAAGAGCCAAAATGGCGGCCACGCTTGAGCCGCCAAATCAAATTTGACGGATCTGTTGCAATTTTGCAACAGATCCGTTTTCATCTGCGCTTATTCCACAGCTGCACAAATCTCCGCCGCAAGCTTCTCCGTTTTCTTCTGCACAAACGAAAAATTCATAGCGGAAATATAGTACCTCTCCAGTTCATCATGCACCAGCCGCGCCTGATACATACAGCCTGCAGCAGCCTCCAGAAGGTGTGTTTCCTGCGCGAGAATACGCTGCAATGCATCTTTTGTTCCCGGGCGATGCGCTCCATACATATCCCGCAAATCGATGTTTACGCCATGCTCCATTGCAAAAGGATGCGCATGATTACCGGTAACAAAAGCGATCCGACTGCGCGGCAAAAGCAGATGCTCCGGCTTGTTTTTCGGGAAAAGGCTGCAATTGCAAAGCGTATGACCGCATCCGACTGCATTCAAAGCATCACATAAACACGCAAGGAATACCGGTGCTGCAGCACCCCAGTCATCCTGCAGTACAAATATGCGGTCGCAGAGCAAGCTGACCGTATCCTCAAAGCACAGCACTCCCTCCGGAGTCACTGCGCAGAGCCCTCGTTGCCTGACCCGTCCGCAGGGTTCGTTCTGCAGATCCATTCTTTGAAACCAGACCTTCGCCAGACTGCGCACCGCTTCGTGATCCAGCTTGTCTGCCGCCCGCTCCATCCGGACACGCTGCACCTGCGCTGCAGCGGCCAGATAATGAACGGCCTGCCGGTGAAGCGCCTTGTTTTCTCCGGCAAGACAGCTGATTGATTCCGCATTTCGGCGAAGTGCTGCAATATCAAAGCCTTCCCCCAAATCTACCAGTTGTTCAACACAGCCGGGACAACCGGCTTCCAGTGCGTGGGGCGAGGTCGCATCGGCAAGCATCACCTTTTTCTCCTCACAGATCGCCGCATCCAGTGAACCTGGATCGGAGGAACAGCGGATCTCCTCCCAGCTGCCCGGTACAAGCTCTGTTACACGGCGCATCAGTGTGGATTTTCCGCTGCCCGGCCCACCCTTGATCAACCAGACCTTCCAATCCGGCTCATATGCCTTCTGAAAATATCCGTAAAAGCCCTCGGGCGAATTTGCGCCCAGATAAAAACGCGGCTTTTGCATTGCAGCATCTCCTTTCCTGTTTCTGCAACAGCATATGCCGTCAGCGCACCGGGCGTACCATGACTTTTCGATGTAAAAAGACAGTTCTTTGCGCCGGGCAAAGAACTGTCTTTTAGTTAAATACAACAGAACAGAGGAATATAGCTGCCTCCACACATACCGCAAACAAGATTTGCCAGACACAGCGTTGTGCACAGCGGTGATACCCCTGCACCGGGGAAGCCGTATACCGCGCCGCGCCGCGTATACGCAGCCGCCCCTTGCTGCAGACGATCCAGCAATCTGCGGTACTCCATATTTTCCGGCTCCATTTCCACCGCTTTCTGCGCGTGATCCAGCGCAGTTACACGATCACCCCTGCCCGCATGCGCCGCAGCACTGTAATAGTACCAAAGTGCGTTGCGTTCCCGGATCTGTGAAAGCACATGCAGCGCTTCATCATAATATCCGGCGTTGATATAGCTGCGTGCTGCACGGAACTCATTGCTCTGTCCGTGTTGACCGGAGGAGCCGGACGCTCCTCCAAAGGGGTCAAAACCACCGTAACCGCTGTATCTGCCATAACCGCTGTAATTGCCATAACCATCATTCTGACGGCTGCTATACTTTTCTTTGTTTTTGATACGGTCATACGCATCATTGATCTCACGCATACGGCGTTCTGCTTCCGGATTATCGGGGTTGACATCCGGATGGTATTTTTTGGCCAGCCGGCGGTATGCTTTTTTGATCTCATCTTCATCAGCATCGGGAGAAACACCCAGCACCTGATACGGATCCTGATTCACTTACGGTCTTTCTCCTTCCTCTTTTGCTTCTTTTGCTGTTCCTGTTCATACCGACACCATACACCGGCGTACAGTATATTGTGCAGCAGCCTTTCATCGCGGCCAAGCGGCAGAGTCTCCAGTGCTTCGGTCGCCTCTCCAAGCAGCATTTGCAGCATAGGGCGGTGATCGGTACTCTCCACAAAAGCCAGTGGATTGTACCGTTCCTTTTTCAAATCCCTGTACAGATCCACACTGGCATCCTGCAAATAGATGAATTTTCCCAGGAAATACCCCAGCCTGCGCAATGTTTGTGCATATTCATCCTCCTGCAGCCAGAAAAGCTCCCCCATCAGTACGCCAAACCAGTGGGCGGCTTCGTCCGCATCCGCACTTCCCTGCTCTTCAAGCCGGGAAAGCTGCGCAAGGCAGTCCCGTACTGCAGCACATTGACGCGGATAGTTCTTTTCAATGCTTGCGCAGGCATTTTTCAGGCACTGCGCCGCGCCAAGCCGCAAAACATCCTTTTCATCGTGCCAGTCATCCATCAGCTTGTAATAAGCAAGAAGCACATTCATATCTGCCGCATACTCTGTGAATTCCGTCGTCCAGCGCTGCCGCTTTTTCACAGGATGCGCAGGGCAGACCAGCTCCTCCTGCCGTTCCTCCGGCAGATAAACAGCACCCAGCAGCAAAGGGATCAGTGTCAGATCATAGGTCAGCGTCAGCCCGCACAGCTGGCCGTGACGGCGGCGTATGGCAGCGCAAAGACCGCAATAACAACTGCGGTACCGCAGAAACTCCTGTTCAGAAAGGGATGCTTTATCGGCTACGACAAAACCAAACATAGCTTCTCCTCAGCTTTTGCGGATAAATTTATTTCTGCAATGCGGACAGGTGATTTCAATACGGCCCCTGCCGCGGGGAACGCGCGTTATAGTACGGCATTTTTCACAGCGGAAAAAACGGTAATCCTTCGACTGCCTGCGGCGAACGCACCACTGACGAAACCGGTTTACAATATTGCCGCGAAAGCGCAGCCAGCCGGAATTTTCCATCCGACGCTTATACACATTACGGGAAAAGATGCGGAAATAGCTGTAAATAATACCCGCAAAGCCCAATGCCCCGATCAGGCTTTGCACAATACCCTCCGGAAGCAGCAGGGAGACCAGCAATACAATACAGCCAAATCCAGAGCTGACCCGGGCCAATTCATCCGCGCCGTTGCGTCCGGTCATCACCCGCAGCAGCCAGTTTTTCAATCGATGCATTTTTGAACCTTCTTATAAAGCATAATATTTTACATGATTATATTAAGCCATAATAAGTTGCACAAATTATGAGTGATGCATGAACGAAATGTAAAATCCTTCCGTCTGACTGCTTCCTCTAAAATACTACAACATTCCGCACACACCGTCAAGCGATTCAAAAAAAGCGCAGCCTCATTCCTACAGATTTTCGTTGAAAGATTTTCCGGTTCATGGTAAAATGAAACCATAATCCTTTTACGAAAGAGAGAGCACAGCATGAATCATAAAAAGCCGGTGATCGGCATTACCGTTTCTCACAGCGACGGTGCTATGCATCTTGGTTGCGGCTGCGAAAAAGCAATTCTTGCCGCCGGAGGGCTTCCTTTGCTGCTGCCGATCCATATTGAAGAGACTGATGCGCCTGCCCTGCTGGAGTGCTGCGACGGCATTCTTTTTTCCGGAGGTGTGGATGTGGATCCCGCCTGTTACGGCGAAGAGGTTCTTGAAAACTGCGGTGCCATCGATGTGGAGCGCGATGCCGCCGAAGCCGCCTATTTCAAAGCAGCTCAGCAGCTGCATCTGCCTATGTTCGGCATCTGCCGCGGACACCAGCTGATCAATGTGATGATGGGCGGCGATCTGTATCAGGATCTGCCCAGCGGTTTCCCCCGCGAAAATGCCCTGCAGCACCGCAGCCACGGCGCCGGCGATACACTGCTGCACAGCATTCGGGTGGAAAACGGCAGTATGCTGGAAAAAATCATTCAGGGCCAGTCTATGCGTACCACCAGCACGCACCATCAGGCGGTGCGCCGTGTGGGCGAAGGTCTGCGTGCCGTCGGCTATGCCGCAGACGGCGTGATCGAAGCAATGGAAGGCACCGGTGAGGATTTTATCCTGACTGTGCAGTGGCATCCCGAGCTTCGCTACGCCCGTGAGCAGCATGCCCTTGAGCTTTTCCGCGCCTTGGTGGAGGCCGCCCGCTGCCGTCGGGAGAAAAACGCATGATCCGGCATATTCCGCAGCAAATCGTTCCGCTGCTGCTGGAATGGTATGCCGCCAACGCCCGTGTGCTGCCGTGGCGCAGTGAGCCGACACCTTACCGCGTATGGCTCAGCGAGATCATGCTGCAGCAGACCCGTGTAGAAGCCGGGCTTCCCTATTTTGAACGCTTTACCGCCGCTCTTCCCACGGTGGAAGCATTGGCACAGGCAGACGAGCAGCTTTTGATGAAGTTATGGGAAGGCCTTGGCTACTACAGCCGCGCCCGTAATCTGCAAAAAGCAGCACGCATCATTGTGAATGAATACGGCGGTCAGCTGCCCGGCACTCCGCAGGAGCTGCAAAAGCTGCCCGGTATCGGCCCTTACACTGCAGGCGCGATCTCTTCCATCGCATTCGGTTACCCTGTCCCTGCTGTGGACGGAAATGTTCTGCGTGTGCTCAGCCGTATTACCGCTTATGAAGGCGATGTTCTCGCCGCCGGAGTAAAAGAGAAAACCGCCGCTGCGCTTCAGGCCATTCTGCCGCCGCAGGCAGGCGATTTCAATCAGGCGCTCATGGAGCTCGGCGCATTGGTCTGTCTGCCCAACGGTGCGCCGAAATGCCTCATCTGTCCCGTGCGGGAGTTTTGCAGTGCACGCCGCCGCGGTATCGAAAACGATCTGCCGTACAAAGCACCGAAAAAAGCCCGCCGCATTGAGGAACGCACCGTGCTGCTTTTGCACTGTCAGGACCGGTACGCCCTGCGCCGCCGTCCCGCAGAGGGGCTTCTTGCGGGACTTTGGGAATTTCCCTCTTTGGACGGACACCGCGAAACCGACGACTTGCTTTCGCAGCTTTCTGCCATGAGGCTGCGCACCGGCACGATCCAGAGCGCCGGCACCGCAAAGCATATTTTTTCCCATATCGAGTGGCATATGCAGGGACTTTGGGTGGAATGTCTGGATTATGCCGCCCCGGAGGGCTGGGTCTGGGTCACAAAGCAGGAGCTCAGCGCCGAATACCCCGTCCCCTCTGCATTCAAAGCATTCACAAAGCAGATCCTCTCCTGAAACACCGAACAGCAAAACAGACCAAAGCAGGAAGCTTCTTGTTCTTCCACGCTTTGGTCTGTTCTTTTCATCAGACAAATACAAGCTCGCCGCAATACCAGCCGCTGATACCCTTCTTTTTGACGATATAACCTTTCTCTGTGGTTATAACCACAGAAAGCTCATCGCCGACCTGTACCGGCAGCCGGTAATCGCCGCAGTTATCCACATGGACAATACCGGCTCCGTCCTTCCAGAGCAGCTGCATGGGAATATCCATCTCACGCCCCGTGCGCGGATGACGGCATCGGCTGAGTGAACCCTGCTCGTAAAGCACCTCAGCTTCGTCATCTCCATACAGGAACAGAAACGGATCCTCGCCGGGCATCTGCGGCGCAAGAGCCCGCGCCCTCGGAAAATCATCGTATGCGATATAATCCCAGCATCCGCTGCGGTTATCGCGGATCAGACAGTTCAGCTGAGCATCGTATTTGAGCATACAGCTGCCGTCAATGGAGAAAATATTGCGCTCCTTATTATAAATCGGATTGGCCCGGGCAATACCGCTGCCGTAAAGCACCACCGGCCAGTGGCCTACGATCACTGTCTTTTCAAACCGCGGCCCTTTGCTTCTGGCAAAGGCTGCGGTTTTCAGGCAGGGATATTCCTCGAGCGTTTCTATTGCTTCGCTTTCCAGTCCGGCATGGACAAAAAGACAATCCTCTGTTTCCAGCACCGTAGGAAGTGAACACAGAAAATCGATTTCACGGGCGTACTTTTCGCACAGTATCCGGCAGAAAAGCGCAGGATCTCTTTCCCACACATCATCAAGCCCTGCTTCGCGGCACATATCCCAGAAAATACTGTAGCTTTGCCAGCTCTTCCGGCGGAGAAGCATATATTCTTTTATCTCTTCGGGAGAGACCTCATCCCGCATTTCCCGCAGGACAAGATCGCAGTTTCCCGTTATTGCCCACACATTGCCGCTTTGAGCAAGCTGCATGACATAACGCAGAACGCCCAGATTTTCGGGGCCCTTTTCGATCAGATCTCCCACAAAAACAAGAGCATCCTGCGGGCCGAACTCCACCTTGCGCAGCAAATTTTTCAAATAATCCAGATTTCCGTGTATATCGCTGATGGCCAGAATGCGTCTGTAGCCGCGCAGCTCCGCCTTATGCACCGTTGCTTTCATGGTCTGTTATTTCCTTTTCCGGGATAAATGAACGCTTTTACAGATGGCCGCCTTCGATCTCTGCAGCATTTCTGCCGTGGATCACCACGGTTTTATCCTCCGGCACATATTCGTCCGGAAAATGCACCATGACGTTTTCTTTTTCCAGGTTGTTTTGCAGTATCCGGATATCCACTGCCGCAACAGTACGCTTCGTCCGCAATGCAAGGGAAGCCGCCTCGCCCGCAGCCTGTCCGGTCAGGATCGCCGGCGGGATCACACGAAGCAGATCCCATCCGTAGCCGGTGCCGTCTGCACTGCGCCCCGCCGTGATGATATTGGGATAATCAGCCCGGGTCAGGCAGCGGAGCGGGACCTCGAAGAGATGATCCCTGTGCTCAAAATCATTGATCGCGCAGACGGAATCATCAAAATGCCGGTACGCATCAGCCACCTTCAGGGAATAATCCGCCTTCAGGTGCGCCGTGGTGCGGAACTGCGGCATACCGGGCGTGGTAACGACCTCGCGTGTTTTTCTGTTGGTTTCCTTCAGCTGCTTCAGAATCAGCAGATGATTAGTAATAATATAATCCGTCACTTCCTCTGCTGAAAGACCCGACCAGCGCGGCATATCCACAGGCTGTCCGTCGCCGAACAGATTGATCCCGCCGCCGGAGATCCCGCTGTAAATGTGCTGGATATCGTTCTTTTCCAGCGCTCTTCTGCAGCCGTCCAGCGTGACCATTTTGGCGGAAAAAGTAAAGAAATTTTCGCCTGTCACTGTGGGAATACCGCCGCGGCGCAGCACATCACAGTCGCCGGTGGTATCGATCAGCATCCGGCAGCCGTAAAATTCCGTACCGGCCTTGCTTTCCGTGATCACACCTCTGCACAACTCCCCCTCCATCACCGGATCTGCCGCCATGCAGTCAAAAAGGATATCCGCACCGCATTTGACAATCTCTTCCGTCAGCTGGTAAGCAAAAATCGCAGGTGAATAGCGCTGCACATATCTTTGTTCGGTATATTTACCGGGTTCGCCTTCTTTCCAATCCTCCGGAATGGTATCAAAGCCCAGCTCCGCACTGAGGCGAAGCCATTTTTCCGCAAGACCAAAAATGATCTGCTTTCCCCTGCCGTTGCACATGGGAACAAACAGATTGATCAGTCCCAGTGTACCCAGCCCGCCGAGGATATTGCTTTTTTCCAGAAGAAGCGTAGAGCAGCCGTTTTTCGCTGCGCTGACAGCCGCCGCCACACCGGCCACACCGCCGCCGCACACGATCACATCGTACTCTTTTTTCACGGTCAGCCTTTTGCAGTAGGTCACAGATCTTTCACTCATATCCGTTACATCCTCTCCTGACAGAAATATGGTCGGCAACCTTTTTTCCTGACAATTGTAGCACATCCTTTTAGCCGATTCAAGCAAAAAAATCCCGACCGCGTATGCGATCGGGATTTGTGGAGGTGCTGACCAGATTTGAACTGGTGAATGACGGTTTTGCAGACCGTTGCCTTACCACTTGGCTACAGCACCATGTGGAGCGGGTTACGAGGCTCGAACTCGCTACCTTCACCTTGGCAAGGTGACGCTCTACCAGATGAGCTAAACCCGCATCTCTCTTTTCGAGTGCACTTTATTCTATCACATTACTGATAAAAAGTAAAGAGGAAATTTTGGTATTTTTTCTTTTTGTGCGTTTACCACATAAACAATCAACACACACAAAATATCTTATGCAATAAAACAGGAGCCACTGTAAAATCGCAGTGACTCCTGCATTCCTGTCACAAAACAATCGCAGTATTCAAGTATCGGGAGGGTGTGCCCCACTCATACGGCAGATTCGCAAAATCGGGAACGACCTTTGTGAATACCGACCGGTGGAAGATATCCTCCTGTGTCAACACAATATCACAGGCGATGATATGGGCGTACAGGCGCAGACCCGCCTGTTGAAGCGACTGCTTCAACGCCTCTTTTGACTCATCGTCCGCCGCCTGCATACGGTCGTGCATCAGATGCCACTCGTACAGATCCAGCTGGATCTCCGCCCGCAGCAGATGCTTGCTTTGCACCGCATCTGCCTCGCTGCGCGCAGCGGCAAAATCCGCTCTGCCCTTTTGCAGGAAAGCAGCCGCGCGTTCATCATTACTGCCCTTTGTTTCCGGATCGAGGAACAAAACCGCCGGATCCGGGAAATTCACTGTAGTCACATCGTGTGCACAATTCTGAAGACGGTCAAAGAATTGACGGATGTACTTTGCTCCGGGACCGTAGTACGCTGCCATGAATTCATCGATATGGCGCTGATAGGTCTCCTCGCTCATATAAGGATCCCACAGCAGCTTACCGAACAAATACGCCCGCAGCTCGCCGAACTCGCCGTTTGCGGTCTGGTGGTTTCCCTGTTCAAATACGCCTCTCACATTATTATCCGCGAAAAAGCGTACATTCTGCCGCAGCACATTGAAATTGGGGAAGGGATTGTGATAACTGAGGAAACAGGTCGTATAATCCCAGATATAAATACGGCTGCATTTTTGTGCCCAATCGCGCAGATTCTGTGCAAACGATTCCGATGCTTTTTCCAGCGGTTCGGTCACGCTGCAGGCCGGCGCACACAAACGGATAATCACATTATCCCGCGCACGCAGATTTGAAGTGACCTTGCTGGTGTATGCATAAGCCAGCGTATCAATGGCAAGCTGCGGATAATCCGGTTCAAGTTCCTCCGCCACTCGGTTGACAAAGGTCAGCAGGGAGCCCATCGGCGTGCCCTGCGCAGCATCCAGCGCTTTGCACCTGGGACACTGGCAGCCGCGCGCCCACTCATGGCTATCATTCTGTGATACCGATGCGATCGTAGCCCACGGATTTTCCTCCAGCTTGCGGCGCAGATTTTTTATCACCGTCTGATAGGTTTTTTCGTCTGTCAGACAGGGCTGACGGTCGGTGTATTCTCCATCGATCAGCTCCATCCCGGCCAGTTCTCCCAGCGTATGCACAAAACCAAGATATTTCTGACCACCGCCCCATGCGGCCGGGATCTCGCCGTCATCCACAAGGCCGTTCAGCCGCAGCTTCGGCGCAAACAGCGGATCGGGACACCAGCTGGTGTTGCGGTATTCGAACAGCGGCTTCTGGCGGATATCCGTCTCTGCCGGCACCGTCAGTTCCTCCGCTTTGAGCAGGAGCTCGCAATCCTTTGCAAAAAAGCGGCATCCAAGGTGCTCCAGCAGCTCATATACGCCGTACAAAACACCGCGCACACCGCCATCGATCCACAGAATGTCATCGCGCACAGCAATATGCAGCTCGTCGCTGCCCAGCCCACCGGATGCCGCGCCCACACAGATATCGCCTGCTTTGGGGTTTCCGCTGTAAAGCACAGGCACCGCCCCGCACTGGGCGCTCAGGCAGCGGATCAGCTCAGCCGCTGCTGTCAATGTCGACAGCGCAGCTTTCTCCGGTACACACACATCGCACAGATATCCTGCTTTTTTAATGACGAATCCTTCCATCTGCAGACCTCCGTTTTCGATCCATCTTTTGGGTCGGTCTCATTTTCAAGAACAGCGCAATTAAAAAATATCATCGGCACAGTTGCCTGTCAGGAAAAACTATTCGGCAATTTCGTCCTCTCTCTTTCCGAAATATCTTGCATACAGCGGCGTTTCACAGAGAGGACGGTTCAAAAGACGGTATGCATCCGGCTTTCTCTGGCTGAATCGTGTCTTCCGCATGGAGTGCGACGGATAGAACAGGTGTGAATTATACTGCACGGGAGGCTCTCGAAGGATATCCACCTCTGCCGTCATAACGCCGACAAAATCACTTTTTGCCGCTTTGACGACATTCCCCATATTATCGACGATGCAGCTGGGGCTGCACAGGCCGGAATAGCTGTCATCAAATGCAGACATCGCCGCTGCAATGGTGACGCCGTTTTCGTATGCACGGGCAAGGCCGTAAATATTCTCCCAGCCCAATGTCGGGCAGCAGATCAGATCAGCGCCGCCAAGCGCGAGCTCCCGCGCTGCTTCGGGAAACTGCATATCCCAGCAAACCAGCATGCCGATATTGCCAAGCTCGGTAGGAAACACCTCAAAACAGTCGCCTGCACTGACATGAAGCTCCTCTCCCGCCGGCAGGTGCACCTTTCTGTGAATGCCGGCGATCTCACCTTTCCGGTCAAAAAGCACTGCGCAATTATAAGCTTTCCCCTCCAGCGTGAGCACGAGACCCGCAACAATAAATATGCCGAATTTTTTTGCGGCAGCGGAAAACCTTTTTACCACTTCGCTTTCCGTACCGCCGTACAGGTCCTCATATGCAAACCGCGTATCACCGAGGGCGGTGTAAAGGTTCACCGTCTCGATAGTCACCGCAAGATCAGTTCCCTCTTTTGCCGCCTGTCCAATCAGGGAAAAGCATTCTTCTAGCCGCTTTTCCGTATTGACACGAAGCACATCGAGTGCGAGGGGCTCATCCCCATAGCCATAGCCCACGCCCATCCGCTGCTGAATAATAGAAATTTTCATGCATTTCATCCTCCGATCGCTGTTTCAAATTCATCATAACATACTTCTGATCGGGCAGCAATACATTCCGGCACAAAACAAAAAAGCAGTTCTTTTCAGAACTGCTTTTATGGTGCCTCCGGTCGGAATCGAACC
>JAFUNR010000056.1 GCA_017472965.1 Oscillospiraceae bacterium
CGGCTCCGGGGCTCCAGGAAGTCGGTATTCTCCAGCAGATCCTGCACCCGGTCGGCATACTTGGAAAGGCGGAAGAAATATGCCTCTTCCTCAGCGTCCTGCACTTCCCGGCCGCAGTCGGGGCACTTGCCGTCCACCAGCTGGCTCTCGGTCCAGAAGCTTTCGCAGGGCTTGCAGTATTTGCCGGTGTACTTGCCCTTGTAGATATCGCCGTTCTCATACATCTTCTTGAAGATCTTCTGGATGGCGGCCACATGGTAATCGTCGGTGGTACGGATAAAGCGGTCGTGGCTGATATTCATCAGCTTCCACAGATCCAGCACGCCGCGCTCGCCGGTGACGATGTTATCCACAAATTCCTGCGGGGTGCAGCCGGCCTCTTTGGCCTTGTCCTCGATCTTCTGGCCGTGCTCGTCGGTGCCGGTCAGGAACATGACATCATAGCCCTGCAGGCGCTTGTAGCGGGCCATGGTATCGGTGGCCACGGTGCAGTAGCTGTGGCCGATGTGCAGCTTGGCCGAGGGGTAGTAAATGGGGGTCGTGATGTAAAAGGGCTTCTTTTCCATGAGATACATTCCTCCTGTTGTGTTGCGGGGCCGTCCAGTCTTGTAAAACAGAAAAGACCGCCCCCGGCATATTTCTGCCAAGGGCGATCTGTTGGATCGCGGTACCACCTTGTTTCGGCAGCTTCTTGCAAAGCTGCCCTCGCTGCCCGGCAGACACCGGGCGTGCGCGGTAACGGGCGCACCCGCCGCAGGCTATGCGTTTTATGGATAAAGGCGGCGGAGCTGCTTCCGCACGAATCCTGCCGCCAAACCGCATCACCGGCGAAACTCCGGGACCATGTTCCCCCGTGCGGCAGGCGCCTGCTTTCAGCCGGTGGCAGGCTCTCTGTCAGCCGTTCGCGGCGGGGTACTCTTCCCATCAAAGTTTTTAGGCATATTGATGTATTTTATATTATATCCGCTTTGGCCCCGGCTTGTCAAGAGGCTTCCGCCGCCCTGCCAGCCCGGATTTCAGGCGCTTCAGGGCGAAATACCCACATAGCCGGTCTCTTCGATGATATACTGCCCCTCCTCCGACAGGATCCACCCCAGCAGCCGCTCCACATTCTCATTTTTATTTCCTTCATAAGTCACGGCATACATCGGTGTGACGATGGGGTACCTGCCGTTGCGGATGTTCTCTGCCGTGGGAGCAACGCCGTCGACAGAAAGCACCTTGATATCGGGATTTTGGATGATCCCCTCCACATAGTAGCGGAAGGAAAATCCGATGGAATTGGATTTGCTTCTGTAGCTGGACACCTGCTCAATGATGCCCGACATCATGTTGTTTACCCTTTCTGTGGGCGCTTCCATGATGGGGGTATCGCCCATAAAGCGCTGCAGCATGCTCTGGCTGCCGCTGCCCTCGTTGCGCTGAAATGCCGCGATCTCCTCATTTTTGCCGCCGAGCTGCTTCCAGTTGGTGATCTCGCCGGAATAAATGCCTTTGATCTGTTCTGTGGTCAGATTGTCAATGGGATTATCCTTGTGAACAAAGAACACAAAGGCTTCCGTTCCCACAGGCGTATATATGAAGGTGGTATCACACTCCCCGGCATAGGCTTTCTGCGCTTCGGAGGGATAGACGCCGAGGAACAGATCGATCCTCTTTTCCGCCAGCAGCTGATAGCCGCCGGGGGTGTTGTTGTACTCAAACACGCCGTCATAGAGCTCCGTTGTTTCGGGATAGACCGCATTGACGAAGGCGGAGTACACCGGGAAGAAGGCGGCTGCTCCGTCGATCACCGGCAGATCCTCTGTGAGCTTCAGGGTCCGGCTGTCGATCTTCACGATTTTGGACTCCTCTTCAAAGGGCAGGTATTCATATACATTGATATTGGGGGCGGTATTGACGGTGATGCTTTGGTCGTACTTTTCCAGACCGTAATGCACCCCCAGGGCAGCGAAGTAGAGCGCTGCGGGGATCAGCCAGAGGAGCAGGAATTTCTTTCTCTTTTTCAGCCAGATAAGCGGCAGCAGAAGGGATGGCAGAACAAGCATTCCGATATAGGCGAACGCCTGATGGATGCCCTCTGCTACGAGGATCATCCCGCCGATGATCGCCGCGTAGCCGCTGAATATAAGGACAAGGACCGTCAAAGCGATCTTCGCAAAGAATATAAGAGCTTCTTTATTCGAGCCTGCGGTCTCATCCGCATCCCGCTTTTTCCACAGGTAAACCCCAAGGCTGAAATAGAATACCAGCAGTGCCGCGCCGATCAGTATCTCGATGCCGCCCCGGTAGATCATATGCAGCGCGGGAAAAGCGCCGAACACGCCGCCCCAGACGATCTGCTTATGAAGCAGAACAGCGGCAAGCAGGAAGCAGACCTGCCAGAGCAGGATCATGGAATACACCATGCCTGTACCGGTGAGCCATGAGAAAAGATAAAGCGATAAAGAGAGTATCGCCGGGATATAGCCCAGATATTTTTTCATTTGTCAGCCCTCCCCGGGTGGTCACGGAATACCGGCAAAGCCGCCGCTTGCGGCTTCATCCGGATGCACAGTCCCGCATCGGCCAATCTGCCGCTTCGTCAGCCCTCCCCGCTCAGATCCGTCACCGTCTGTGCTGCGGGATCGTAGACGAAATGCGCAAGGCTCTCTCCGGTCAGATTGACGGTATCATCCGCCCGCACCGTGAGCAGGCCGTCCTGCATCGTGAAAAAGTGGAGATGATTTTCAGTAAACGGGATGCCGGTGGAGACGATGCGCTCCACCCCGCCGCCGTGGCGACAGTGCACAATGCTGTAAACACGCTGTCCGGTCGGGCCCTCGGCAAAAATCAGCAGATAGCTGTCTGCCGATGCATCGTAAACGGCGTGCAGCAGCTCGCCCGCCTGCGGCGGAAGCGTCCACTCCAGCGGGTAGGCGTAGCCGTCCGCCGCCGAAAAGCTGCAAAGGCGATCCGCCGTCCACGCAAGGATGCTGTCATCCGGTAAAAATGTGCCCCACGCAAACGGGCCCAGATACCGGCCGGTGCTGTGGCGGACATCCTTCAGCACCAGTCCGCTGACACCCTCCGGCGTATTGACGGCGCGCAGCTCCGTCAGGCCGTCGCCTGCGGTACCGAATGTCGTCCACAGATCCGATCCGTCCGTTGCAACGCCGTTTTCGTCCAGCCATGTCCACTCCATCAAAAAGGAATCAAACCGTGCCTGCAGCGGCACGGGCGATGCATCCGTCTGCAGGGTCAGAGTCACATAACGACCTCCATAAACACTGTGGTCCCAATCGAGAGTCTCCCCCAATACGGAGGAAACGGCGGAAAGAAAGATTTCGCCGTTTGGCCTGACACAGCCCACCCGCTGCCCTGCGGCAAAAAAGAACAGATCGGAGCCTGTCATTTCCAGCCGCGGCAGATAGAACCACTCCTCCACAGTGGAGGAGAAAACCGGCTGAATCCATTGAAGATCACCGTTTTCATCCGTGCACTGCAGATTACCCTGCACAAAAGCATAGGTCAGGTTCTCCCATGTGCCAAGCTTTTTTGTCTCCAAATCGGGACGGGATGGATCGCACCAGCAGTCCTCCACCGGGGGAACGCTCCACTCCGTCACCAGCCAGCGGCCGTCCTCCATACGGGAAAGCTGCACCACGGACGGCTGCTCTGCGTGAACCTCCCACCATTCCGGCTCGATCTCCAAAAAGATGGCATCCTCCGTCATCTGTGTGATGTGCAGCGCAGGCAGCGCCGTCTGCTCAATCAAACCGGCTGTTTCCAGCCAGACAGGTGAAACAGCTACCACCCAATCTTCCCATGTGGATGTCTTGCCCGCCGGCCAATCGAATGGCGTGACACAGTGCAGTGCTTTGACCTCAAACGCATAGCGCTGCATCTCCTTCGCCAGTGCCGGGCCCATAGCGGCACACTGCGCATCCTCCACCGTCACCCACGCCAGCCCTGTCCGATACCAGCGGAACTTCTCACCCACCATCGATGTACTCCAGATCTCCGTTCCGACAGACAGGTCGATCCCCGTCTGCTCCAGCGACCACTTTGCCAGCCATTTTGGATCGCGGTAAAAAGCCGTGCGCCAGAAACGGGTCTGCTCCAGCGCGGCAAGCTGCTCCGCGGTCAGTGCGCCGGCGTCTGTTTTGTCCTTATCTGCAAAGGAAAACGGCTTTTCTCCCTCTGCTGTTCCCGCCGTCACCGCCACAATACCGCCGCCCAGCAGCGCCAGACACAGCACGGCGCAAAGCACCGCGCGGCCGGGGTACTTTGCCGCGGTGGAGCAGATGGCGGCAAAGCGCTGCTTCAGCGTTTTTTTGCCGCAGGCAAAGCCGGTGGAAAACAGCGGCTGGTGCTTGTTTGCGGCGGCGGCCGCCGCTTTCAGAATGCTTTGCGCATAGGCGGCGCGGTAATCGGCGGATCGATTTTCCAGCACCGCCTCATCGCAGGCAAGCTCGGCATCCTGTGCGGCAAGCCGCCGTGCCAGCCACACCAGCGGATCGTACCAGTGCACCAGCACCGCCAGATTCATGATCAGCTTGCGGAGAATATCGCCCCTGCGGATGTGCTGCAGCTCGTGCCGGCAGATCATCTCCAGCACGGCGGGAGTGTATTCCTCTGCAGGCAGCACCAGCCGCGGCCGCAGCAGTCCCAGCACCAGCGGCGTGTGCGCCGCAGCGCTGCGGTGGACGGTGATCCTCTGCCGGATGCCCAGCTCGGCGCACAGTGCACCGACCGGTACATCCTCCGTCACCAAAACCGCATTTTTCAGCAGGCGGTTCTGCTCATACACGCAGGCGGCAAGCTGCCACAGCGCCAGCGCCGCCGCACCGGCAAGCCACAGAGCACACAGCACCTGCGGCAGCGTGACGGTATGCCCCGCCTGCCGGCGGGCGGCATCCACCGTCTGTTCGTATACGGTCACAGCCTGCCGGTAATCCTGCAGCTGCTGCCGGTAATCCTCCTGTATGCCGGTTTCACCGGGAGGCTGCGGCAGCTGTGGCGCGGCAAGCTGCGGCAGCTTCTGCTCATCCACCGCCACAACATACGCCGTCTGCGGCAGCTGCAGCTGCATGGGCGCGGTCTGCCGCGGCAGCCGGAGCTGCACCGGAAGCAGCAGCAACACCGCCGGCACCAGCCACAGAAGGCTGAGCAACCGTGCGCGGTAGCGCCTTTGCAGCCACGGCCGCGCCAGCGCCAGCAGTGCGATCAGCACCGAAGCCGGCAGCGCTGCACCAAGATATCTCATAAACAGCTGTGTCATTTTGTTTCACCGTGCCTTTCGAAAAAACGGAAGCGCCGCCTGTGCGGGCTGCGGTTCCGGCGGGGTATGCAGAAAACATTCTGTAAGGCTCTCACAGCCCGCGCTTGAGCTCATCCAGATATTGCTGCAGCTCCTCGATATCGCTGCGGGTCAGCTTTTCCTCGCTGTTCAGCGCCGCCATAAAATTGCGCGCGCTGCCGCCGAACAGCTTTTCCAGAAAGCTGCGGCTGGCCTGCGGAAGATAATCCCGCTGCGCCACGGCGGCGCTGTAAAGATAGCCCCGCCCCTGCTTTTCGCGTGTGACAAAGCCCTTGTGCTCCAGCCGCTGCAGCAGCGTCAGAACCGTGGTATCCGCCCAGCCGTGGGCCTGCTTGAGCTGCGCGGCGATCTGCGCACCGCTCAGCGGTGAAGCTGTCTGCCACAGCACATTCATCACATCCTGCTCGGTATCCGGCAGGCGGGTATGCTCTTTCATGCCCTCATCCCCTTTTCTCTACAATTGTAGAACTTCTTTCATTTACATTCTACATTTGTAGTGCGATCGTGTCAATCCGCATACCGCCAAAGATCCTGCGGGATTTTTGTACATTCTGCCGCTGTGCTTCGCTTTCCGCATTCCCTTTTTTCTCCAACCTGTATTTCCGCAATGACAAATGAAGGAAAATGGTGTACAATGTATAATATAAAAAACAAAAGAGTTCATCTTGCATTTTTTCGGGAGAGTGTGGATATGCTGCAATTCATTGTGGGCCGTGCAGGCACGGGCAAGACCACCCGTGTGTGGCAGGCCATCCGCGAACACGCCGCCGCGGGCAGGCGCTCGCTGCTGCTGGTGCCGGAGCAGTTCGCCAGCACGGCGGATCTGACCGGTTATCTTCAGCTGGGGGACGAGCTGCACAGCTTCCTGAAGGTGTGCAGCTTCCGCAGTCTGACCGGCATGGTCGAGGACCGCTTCGGCGGCGGCGCGCTGCAGGATATCAGCGATGCCGGCCGCATGGTGCTGATGCGCCGCACACTGTCACAGCTGGGGGAGCAGATCGTCTATTTTCACCGCAGCCGCCGCAGCGCACGCTTTTGCGCCGACTGTACCGAAGTGCTGCAGCAGCTGAAATACTGCGGTGTTGCGCCCGAGCTTCTGGAGACCGCCGCCGGCGGCGCAGGCGCGGGCCGTGCCCGCCGTCTGCGGGAGCTGGCGCTCATCTACCGCGCTTATGAGGAAGCCCGCGACCGCACCGGCCTTGAGCCGGTGGACCGCATCAGCCGCGCTGCCGGACGGGTACAGCCGGATTTCTGGGCCGGCACCGCCCTTTTTGTGGATGGCTTCGGCGAATTCACCGCGCCGGAGACCGCGCTGCTGCGGCACGCCATCGCATACGCCGAGCAGGTGACGGTCACCCTCACCTGCCCCGATGACGATTTCGGCGCCCATCGCTTTACGGTATTCTCCCCCGCCGCCGCCACCGGCCGCTATCTGCGCACCATGGCCGCACAGGCGGGCGTGCAGGAATCCCCCGCCATTGTGCTGCGGGGCAACCGGCGTACACTGCATCCGGCACTTGCGGCTGCGGAGGAATTCCTTGCCTGCGGCGCTGTGCAGCAGGCAGCCGGAGCCAAAACCGCCGGGGCGGAGACTGCCGGAACGCAGCCCGCGCCGGCGGATGCCGGCCTCACCGACGGCATACTCTGCTGCGCTGCCGACGGCATCTACGAGGAAGCCATGTTTGCTGCCGCCCGCTGCGCCGCACTGGGCCGCGCCGGCGTTCCCTATGAACAGATCACCGTGCTGTGCCGCGATCCTGCGGTGTATCTGCCCGCGCTGCAGCACGCCTTTGCCCTGTATGAGGTACCGCTTTTCACCGGCAGCACCGTCAGCGCGGAATATGCCCCCATGGCGGTATTTCTGCGGGCGGCACTGGGCATAGCCAAAAACGGCCTGACCGGCGACGGTCTTCTCGCGCTGCTCAAAACCGGGCTGTGCAGTGCCTCCGAGGCGGCCCTCAGCGCACTGGAAAACTATGTCTACACATGGAATCCCCGCGCCGCCGACTGGCGCATGCCCTTCACACAGAACCCCGCCGGCATGGATGCGGGTGAACCGGACGAGGCCGCGCTGCATCTGCTGGAACTGGCCAACAGCCTGCGGGCGCACATTGTGCCGGCAGCAGAGAGCTTCCGCGCCGAGTGCGGGAAAACGGGCCGCAGCCTTTCCGCCGCACTGTATCACCTGCTGCTGCGTGTGGGTGCGCAGGAAACAGTGGAAAACTGGATCAACGACGAGAGCGCGCAGGGTCTGGGCGGCTTTGACAGCGCCCGTATGTGGCAGACGGTGATCGGCTTTCTGGACGAGATGGCCGGTCTGCTGGGTGACGAGGAGATCACCCCCGCCGAATACGACGATCTGCTGTGCACACTGCTGCGCAGTGCCGAGATCGGTCAGGCGCCCCACACCCAGAATCAGGTGCAGCTGGCCGCTGCCGACCGTGTCCGTCTGGACAACCCCGATCACATCCTTGTCCTCGGTCTGAACGAGGGGATCTTCCCCGCGCCCATCGGCGACAGTCCGCTGCTGACCAACGACGACCGTGCGCAGCTTTCGGCGCTGGGTGCACCGCTGAGCGGCGACTATGAAAATATGGTGCTGCGGGAGCAGATGCACCTGTACCGCGCCCTGACCGGTGCGCGCCGCAGCCTGATGCTCTCGTGGCTGGATAAGAAAAACGGCGTGCCGCAGAGTGTCTGCGCACCGGTACAACAGCTCTGCGCCGCGTTGGGCCTTGCAGTCCGGAATCCCACAACAGAGGAACTGGCGCTGACCCCCGATGCCGCGCTGGAGCTGCTTTGCGCCCGCTGGCGGGAGGACAGCCCCCTGACCGCTGCGCTGCGCCGCGCACTGGAAGCCGACCCCCGCACCTCCCCCCGGCTGCGCACGCTGACCGCCGCTGAACAGGACACTGCCTTCCATGTGCAGGATACCGGTGCGCTGCGCACTTTGCTGGGCAGCAGCATGACGGTCAGTCCCAGCCGTATGGAAAGCTATTACGAATGCCGCTTCGGCTATTTTCTGCAGTATGTTCTCGGCGTGCGCCCGCGCCCCAGGGCCGAACTGGGCATTCCCCAGAGCGGCACACTGGTGCACTGGCTGATGGAAACGCTGCTGACGGATTTCCCCGCGCTGGAGGGACTCAGTGACGAGCAGCTGGATGCACAGGTACGCTGCCGCATCGTCGCCTACGCCGCCGAAAAGCTGCCGGGCCAGAGCGGCCGCCGCTTTGAATACCTGCTGCAGCGCATCGGCGACAACGCGGTGCGCCTGCTGCTGCACATCCGCGATGAACTGGCGCAGGGGCGCTTTGTTCCCCGCGCCTTTGAGCAGCCGATCGGCCGCGAGGAGGGCATCCCGCCTCTGGAATTCACCGGAAGCAGTGGCCAGAAGATACGCATCATCGGCACAGTGGACCGCGTGGACACCATGGAGCAGAATGGCCGCATCTGGCTGCGTGTCGTCGATTACAAAACCGGCTCCAAAAGCTTTTCGCTGGATGATGTCTGCTTCGGCATCAACACCCAGATGCTGCTTTACCTGTTCACCCTGACGAAAAACGGCCGTGAAAAATTCGGCGAGGCGACCCCTGCCGGCGTGCTGTATCTGCTCAGTGATCCGGCGCCGGCCTCCGATGAGAAAAAGAGCGTTTTCTCCGTGGACGGCATCGTACTGGATGACGAAGCCGTACTGCTGGGTATGGATGCAGACGGCAGCGGCCGCTGGCTGCCGGAAGGGGTAAAGATCGTGGATGACCGTCCCGTGGGCGACAAGCTGGTCAGTCTTGCCATGCTGGGCAGCATTGCCCGCCGGCTGGAGGAGCTTATCGTGCAGATGGCGGACAACCTTTACAGCGGCGATATTGCCGCACAGCCGCTGCGCCACAGCAAAGAGCATATTCTTCGGTGCGGCACCTGTGATTACCGCACCATCTGCCGCCACCGGGACGGCGAAAACGAAACAGAGGTGCCGCGCGGGATCTGGAAAACCATCCTCTTTGGCGAAGATGAGAAAAAGGAGGCGAAGCCATGAGCCGGCAGTGGACCCCCGAACAGAAGCAGGCCATCGATGACCGCGGCGGCGCGCTGCTGCTTGCCGCCGCTGCAGGCAGCGGCAAGACCGCCGTACTGACCCAGCGGGCGGTGGAACTGATCGCCGATGAAACCGCCGGCATCACCGCTGACCGGCTGCTGATCGTCACCTTTACCAACGCCGCAGCCGCCGAGCTGCGCCAGCGCATGGCTGCCGCACTGGATGAAAAGCTGGCCGCCGCCCCCGGCAGCATCTGGCTGAAGCAGCAGAAGCTGCTGCTGGGCCGCGCTGCCATCTGCACGGTGGACAGCTTTTGCATCGACCTTTTGACCCAGCATTTCACCGAGACCGATCTGCCCGGCGATTTCACCGTCATCAAAGCCGCCGAGGAAGAGACCCTGCAGCAGGAGGCGCTGGCCGAAGCCCTGGAGGAGGCCTATGAAAACGCCGCGTTCCGGCAGTTTGCCTCGCTGTACGGCAAGGCCCGCAGCGATGCCGCCGCTGCGGATGCGGTACTGCGGCTGTACGATATCGCCCGCTCCATGGCCGAGCCGGAGCGCTGGTGGCGCAGCCTTGCCGACGATTACCGGGTGATGAGCTCCCCCGCCGACACCCGCTGGGGCAAAGAGCTGCTGACCGATGCCGCCCTGCAGCTGGAAGCGGCGCATACCCGGCTTGCCCATGCACTGGCGCTTTCGCAGGAGGATGCGGATCTTGCCAAAATCACCGAGGTGCTGCAGGCGGAACTGGCTCAGGCCGACCGCATTCACGAGGCCGTGACCGCCTGTGACTGGCAGCTGGCCTGTGAGCGCTGCCGGGCCGCCGTCTTTGCACGGTTTCCCGCCGTCCGCAAGGGTGATGCTCAAATCAAAGGCCGCATCAAAGAGCTGCGCGGCGAGTGCAAAGATATGGTGACCGGTCTTGCCAAAAAGATCTTTATTACGGACGAGGAGGAATTCCGTGCCGAGCAGGCGATCTGCCTGCCCATGGTGGAGGCCCTGAGCACCGCCGTACAGCGGTTTTCCGCGCTACTTTTCGAGAAAAAGCTGGAACTGAAAGCCTTTTCCTTTGACGATTTCGAGCATGCCGCCCTGCGCCTGCTGCAGAATGAGGACGGCAGCCGCACCCCCCTTGCGCAGGAGCTTGGCGAACGCTGGGCTACGGTGATGGTAGATGAATATCAGGACACCAACGACCTGCAGGACAGACTGTACCGGATGCTGGCACGGCCCGATGGTTCCAACCTGTTTTTCGTGGGCGATGTCAAGCAGAGCATCTACGGCTTCCGTGAAGCAAAACCGGAATGCTTCATCGCCAAAAAGGATACCTTTGCCCCCTATGACGGGCAGCAGTATCCTGCCTCCATCCTGCTCAACCGGAATTTCCGCTCCACCGCATCGGTCCTGCACGCCATCAACGATCTGTTTGAGCCGGTCTTTTGCCGTGGAGTCGGCGGTGTGGACTACACCTGCGGCGAGCAGCTGGTTCCAGGGCTTGGCGAGACTGCGCTGGAGGAGCCGGTACGCATCGTCATCACCGAAAACGATGCCGCCGGTGCAAACGATGCCGAAACCGTGGCGCAGCTGATCGCCGATATGCTGGCCGGGGGCACCCCCGTGCGGGACGGCGCGGGGACCCGTCCCTGCCGCCCCGGGGATTTCTGTATTCTGATGCGTGCCCCCGGCGCCAAAGGCCGGCTTTACACCGAAACGCTGGAGCGCCGCGGCATCGGCGCCATGTGCCGCGCCGAGGACGAGCTGCTGAGCGATATGCAGGTACAGCTGCTGCTGTGCTTTCTGCGGGTACTGGATAACCCCGGTCAGGATATCCCCCTCACCGCGCTGCTGCTGTGCCCCGTATACGGCTTTTCGCCGGACGATCTGACCGCCGTGCGCCTTGCATGCCGCAAGGGCACGCTCTACGCCGCACTGCTGCGCTGCTGCGGCGAGGACGGTGAAAGCGCTGCAGCGGACGACCTTGCCGCACGCATTCGCGCGTTTCTTGCCTCGCTGCGCACACTGCGCCGCCGTGCACTGGGTATGCCGGTGCAGGAGATCTGTGCCATGCTGCTGTACGAAACCGGCCTTTACCACCTGGCAGGGGCCCTGCCCGGCGGCGAGAGCAGTCAGCAGAACCTGCGCACCTTTCAGAGCGTTTGCGGCGAATACGCCGGCAGCGGCGGGCTTTCCGGCTTTCTGCGGCTGGTGGATGCCTGCAGCAAAAACGGCCGTCCGCTTGCCGACAGCCGCGGCACAGGCAGCGCTGCCGACCGGGTACAGCTGATGAGCATCCACTCCAGCAAGGGGCTGGAATTCCCCATCGTCATTCTGGCCGATGCCGCTCACGGCTTCAACACACGGGATATCTACGGCAATCTGCTGCGGCACAGTGAGCTGGGCGTGGGATTCAAATTGCAGACAGTCGGCACACGCACGCTGGTGCCCACACTGGCGCTGCGGGCCATCGCTTCCCGCATGCAGCGGGATACGGCAGACGAGGAGATGCGCCTTTTGTATGTGGCGCTGACCCGTGCAAGGGACAGGCTGATCCTTTCGTGGTGTGAGAAAAAGCCGCTTTCCTCTTTCAATGAATGCGCCCTGACGCTGGATGTATGCAAAAAACCCGACCTGTACGCACTGCGCACCGCGCCCTCCATGAGCCACTGGCTGCTGCTGGCGCTGCTGCGCCACCCCGATGCCGCCCTGATGCGGCAGCTGAGCGGCTGGGAGGATCTGAACCCCCGGCTGGATACGGCGGGACATTTCACCGTGGATTTGTGTGCCGCCGCGGAGACTGCGGAGGAAGTCTGCACCGCCGTGAGCCGCACCGCACAGCCCGATGCGGAGCTTACTGCCGCCCTGCAAAGGAATTTTGCGCAGCAGCCCTCTGCCGCTGCGCCGCTGCCGGTCAAGGTGAGCGTTTCGGCGCTGAGTCACAAAAACGCCGCGCCGGTACTGGAAAAGCCGGCCTTCCTGCTCAAAGAGGGCATGACTGCCGCCCAGCGGGGTACGGCGCTGCACCGTTTTCTGCAGCTGGCGGATCTTGCCGCTGCACGGCGGGACAGCAAAGCCGAACTGGCGCGGCTGGTGGACGGCGGCTACATCGCTCCCGATGCCGCCCGTGCCATCGACCGGCAGGTGCTGCAGCGCTTTCTGCAAAGCGAGCTGCTGGCGCGGATGCTGGCCGCCCCCGTGCTTTTGCGGGAGTATGAATTCATCAGCCGCATCCCTGCCGCGCTCGCCGCACAGCAGCCGGAGGCCGGCGCACAGGACACCGTCTTTCTGCTGGGCATCGCCGACTGCGTGCTGCTGTACGGCGATACCGCCGAGCTGGTGGATTATAAAACCGACCGCGGCAAGACCCCGCAGCAATTTCTGGATGCCTACGCCGCCCAGCTGGCGCTGTACCGGGATGCCATCGAAAAAAGGCTGAAGGTCACTGTGACACGCAGCGTCATCTACAGCTTTGAGCTGGGGCAGGAGATCGTAATACCCTGATTCCAAAAGGGCGTGTTGTAAAATTTCCATTTTGCAGCACGCCCTTCTTTTTTCGCCTTTGCATTGACAGAAAATTGTGGTATACTATATTATGGAATAAAGTTTGATGTACAGGCCGGTTTTTCCGTTCTGATCAAGTCAAAGGAGATACTTTCATGCGCAAAACCAAAATCGTCTGCACCGTCGGTCCCGCCTGCGAGGATGCCGCCACCCTGTCGGCCATGATCCGCGCCGGCATGAATGTGGCTCGGCTGAATTTTTCCCACGGCACCCACGAGCAGCATCAGCAGAAGATCGATCTGCTCAAGCAGGTGCGGGAGGATCTGGGCGTTCCGCTGGCCATCATGCTGGATACCAAGGGGCCGGAATACCGCATCCGCACCTTTGAAAACGGCAGCGTGGAGCTTACGGAGGGGCAGACCTTCACCTTCACCACCGATCAGAGCATTATCGGCGACAATACCCGCGTGGCCGTGAGCTACGAGGGCATGACGGCGGATCTGGCTGTGGGCGATACCATTCTGGTAAATAACGGCCTGCTGGTATTCCGGGTGGACAGCCTTTCCGGCGCCGAGGCCGTCTGCACCGTGCTGGAGGGCGGCATTATGTCTGACCGCAAGAGCATGGCCTTCCCCGGCAAGGTCCTCAAGCAGGTGTACCTGAGCGAGCAGGATAAGGCTGACCTGCTGTTCGGAATCCGCAACGATGTGGATTTCATCGCCTGCTCCTTTGTCTCCAGCCGGCAGGATCTGCTGGATGTGAAGGAATTCCTGAATGCCAACGGCGGCGGGCATATCGACATCATCGCCAAGATCGAAAACCGCTCCGGCGTGGAGAACATCGAGGAGATCTGCGCCGAGTGCAACGGCATTATGGTCGCCCGCGGTGATCTGGGCGTGGAGATCCCCTACGAGGAGCTGCCCGCCATCCAGAAGCTGCTCATCGACAAATGCCGGCTGCTGGGCAAACGGGTGATCACCGCCACCGAAATGCTGGAGAGCATGATCCACAATGTACGCCCCACCCGGGCCGAAATCTCCGATGTGGCCAACGCCGTGTACGACGGCACCAGCGCCATCATGCTTTCGGGCGAGACCGCCGCCGGTGAGCACCCTGTGCTTGCGGTGGAGGCTATGGCCCGCATTGCCGAGCGCACCGAGACCACCATCAACTACGAAAAACGGTTCCGCCAGTCCGAGTTCCGCATCCGCAGCACGGTGGATGCGCTTTCCCACGCCACCTGCGGCATGGCCATCGATATCGGCGCCGCCGCCATCGCGGTGTGCACCCTTTCCGGCATGACCGCCCGCATGGTATCCCGTTTCCGCCCGCCGGTGGATATCACCGGCCTGACCACCGATGAGCGCACCTGGCGGCGGCTGGCGCTTTCCTGGGGCGTGACCCCGGTACTGTGCGAGATGTTCAACTCCACCGATGTGCTGTTTTACACCGCCAAAAATCTGACAAAACAGACCCTTGGTCTGAAAAAAGGCGACCGTCTGATGCTGACCGGCGGCATCACCAACGGATGCTCCGGCAACACCGACATCATCAAGCTGGAAACTGTCTGAGCCCTGCAAAAAGAGAAAAAGCCGTTCTTCCCAAAAATCAAATAAAACAAAACATACCGGAGGAAACTCACCATGAATCAGGAAGCCATCCGCAAATACGCCCGCTTTGCCGTGCGCATGGGCAGCGCCGTGCAGCCCGGCGAGACCCTTATCATCAACGCCCCCATCCACACCGCCGCCTTTGCCCGCCTGTGCGCCGAGGAGGCCTACGCCGCAGGCGCACGCGAAGTCGTGGTGCACTACAGTGACGAGCAGCTGGCCCGTATGCGTATGGCATACGCCGCCGAGGAAGCGCTGGATGATGTCAAGCCCTGGATCCAGGACAGCTATACCAGCTACATGAAGCACCCCTCCGGCGCCTGTATGCTCTCCATTTCCAGCGCCGATCCCGAGATCTACAAGGGCATCGATGCCGCCCGCATCGACCGCGCCGCCCGGGCACGCGCCATGGCCATGACGGAATACTACAAGTATGTGATGAGCAATCAGGCCAAGTGGACCATCGTTGCCATCCCCAGCCCCAGCTGGAGCGCCAAGGTATTCCCCGGTCTGCCGGCGGAGGAAGCTGAGGAAAAGCTGTGGGAGGCCATCTTCTCGGTGTGCCGTATCGATGAGAATGATCCTGTGGAAAACTGGCAGGCCCCGCTGCACACCATGCACAGCCGTGCCGACTGGCTGAACAGTCTGCAGCTGGATGCGCTGCACATCACCAGCGCCAACGGCACCGATCTGACCATCGGCCTGCCCAAAAACCACATCTGGGCCGGCGGCAGCGAATTCTCGCCCAAGGGGGTGGAGTTCCTTGCCAATATCCCCACGGAAGAAGTTTTTACCGCACCGGATGCCCGCCGCACCGAGGGCGTTGTATACAGCACCAAGCCCTATGTTTTCAACGGCAGCCTGATCGAGGATTTCTGGGTGCGCTTTGAAGGCGGCCGCGTGGTGGAATACCACGCCGAAAAGCGGGAGGATCTGCTGGGCATGCTGGTCTCCATGGATGAGGGCGCTGCCCGTCTGGGCGAGATCGCTCTGGTGCCCGCCACCAGCCCCATCAACCGCAGCGGCATCCTGTTCTACAACACTCTGTTCGATGAAAACGCCTCCTGCCACATCGCCTTCGGCAAGGCGTACCCCGTCTGCGTGCAGGGCGGCAGCGATATGACCGCCGAAGAGCTGGATGCAGCCGGCATCAACCAGTCCAACACCCATCAGGATGTGATGGTGGGTGCCGAGGATACCAACATCGACGGCATCACCGCCGACGGCCGCATCATCCCCGTGTTCCGCGGCGGCGTCTGGGCGGAGTGATCGCCTTCCGCATATTGCCAAACACCTTCCATACGCCAAAAAACCGCCGCTGCCAAATGACAGCGGCGGTTTTTGTATGGGTAAAGCCCTCAGGTGCGCTGCCCGGTGTACTCCTGCACGGCGGCAGCATAAAATGCACGGCGCAGCGCAAACCAGCGGCTGCGCTCCCGGCCGAAGTGCACCGCATTGGTCAGCACCACGCCCCACACGCCGGCAGCGGCATCCACATACAGAGAGGTTCCGGTAAAGCCGGTATGTCCCCAGCTGCCGGCGGAAAGCCCCTCGCCGCCGTGGAATGTCCCCGCCGCACCCCGCAGCTGCAGCGCAAGACCGCGGCTTTCGGCAAGGCCGGGGGTGTAGTCTTTCAGCATGGCCGCGGCAGTTTCCGGCCGCAGGAAAGCTTCTTCGCCTTTCACCGGCACAAGTCCCTTCTGCCCCAGCATGGCAGCAAAGCGCTCCATATCCGCCAGCGCGGAAAATACACCCGCATTGCCGGAAACACCTCCCAGAAACGCAGCATTTTCATCGTGCACCGTGCCGCAGATACAGCGTCCGTGCGGGTTGGGCCATTCGGTGGCGGCGATGTCCGTATATCCCTTCTCCTGCGGGCAGTAGCACGTATTGCGCATACCCAGAGGCTCAAACACCCACCGCTGTGCCAGCACATCCAGCGGCGCACCCGCTGCCTTTTCCAGCACCCGCTGCAGCAAAATAAAACCGAGACAGGAATAGTACACCTGTTCTCCCGGCATACAGACAGGTGCAGAGAGCAGGATCGCCTTTGCCGCATCTGCCGGACACCCGCAGCACTCCCACAGCGGGATGCCCGGCGCAAAACCGCCGGTGTGGGTCAGCAGCTGCCGCAGCGTCACCTGCCGCCGCACCTGCCACAGGGCGGCATCCGGACAATCCGATGCCAAAAAATACTTCTCCAGCGGGTCGTCCGGGCCGATCACACCGCACTGCATCAGCCGCAGCGCCGTCATACCCGTGGCCGTCACCTTGCTCAGCGAGGCCAGATCCCACAGTGTATCCGGTGTGACGGGCAGCTTTTCACCATGCACCTGTCGGTGCCCGAAAAAGCCGCGCGCCAGCACGGTATCCCCCACGCCGACCGCCGCTGCCGCCCCGGGGATGACCCCATCCTCCACACCCTGCTGCAGCAGGGAAAAAGTCTTTTCAAACATCGCCGGTCCCGCCTTTCGTTTTTTTCATTGTACCGCGCCGGATGTGCTGTGTCAATCCGTGCGCCCGCTCCCGATGCCGCGCCTCCTCAGCCTTTTCCCTCCTGCTTTTCACGGATCCGCCTGCTGGGAGGACAGCCCACCTTTTTCCGGAACACCTTTGAAAAATAAAGCGCATCGCCATACCCGCAGGCATACGCGATCTCCGAAACGGATCGCCAGCCCTCATCGATCAGTCTCAGTGCATACTGTATCCGCAGGTTGTTGACATACTGCGTAAAGCCGATCTGCATATTTTTCTTAAAAAGAAACGACAGATATTTTTCCGTATAAGAAAAGATATCCGCTACCCGCTGCAGCGACATTCCCTGCTCCCGGAAATGTCCGTTGATATACTCCGTGATCATCCGGAACATCTTTTCCGTATCGTCCCTGTGCTCTGCCGCCGGCACGCCGCTGAGGAAGGACAGTGTGTACAAAAGCACGCTCTCTGTCAGAAAATTGGCATTCACACCGCTGCAGCGCGAGATGGCCGAAAACCAGAATTCCGTCACCTGCGCCATGCCTGTATACACCGGCGAATCGTATCCGATGCCCATCTGCTCCAGCAGTGCCCCTGCACAGGAGCCGAAAAAGCTGATATACATATACCGCAGCTCCCCCTGCGCCGCAAGCTCAAACGGACATCCGGGAAACGAAAAGAACACATCGCCCGCGCCGACACGGTATTCCTTTCCGCACATCCGCAGCACCGCTGCGCCACCGGTCACCAGATGCAGATAATACAGCGGATGGAGAAACGGCTGCCGAAGCGTTTCATGCTCTGTTTCATACACAAAATGCACGGTCTGCAGATCGTCCGTGTAGTTTTTTGCCGGCATGAACCGGCAGATGCTCTCACTCATCGGCGACCCCTCCTTTTTTACTATCATCGCTTCTTTTTCACCGAAAATCAAGACCTTCCGGATTTTTTCCTTACCAAACCGGAAAAAATCCATCCCTTTCTCCCTGCCGCCGTGATATGATAAAATTGAAATCCGGCATTTCCTCCGGCCTGTTTTTGAAAAGGAGGCATCGCCTTATGCCCGCTTCCGTTTCTGCCCTGCTGCTCATCCTCCTCGGCACCGGTGTACACCAGCTGGAGGGCGTGATGACCCGGAAGTACAATGAGAAAAATGCACAGGGAGGGTTTCTCTTCACAGCGATGGTCTCCCTGTTCGCCATGCTGTTCTTTGTTTTTTCCGCCCGGGACGGCCTGCAGTTTTCGCTGCAGCTGCTGCCTTACGGCCTTGCCGCAGGGCTTTGCTACTGCACCGCCTCCCTTCTGACCTTTGTCGCACTGGGGTGCGGCTCCTTTGTTCTGTCCAATCTGTTTTTGTCCTATGCATTGCTGTTCTCCGTGGGCTACGGCGTATTTTTTCTGAAAGAGCCCGTGAGCCTGACCACCGGCGCCGGCATCGCCCTGAGCCTGCTTTCCATTTTTCTTGTCCGCGGCGAAAAGCAGAACGACAAGGCCGCCGGCTTCAGCATTAAATGGCTGGTGTGCATCCTGCTCTCCTGCATCGGCTCCGGCATGCTCGGCGTGCTGCAGAAAATGCAGCAGGTGCGGTTTTGCGCCGCAGCCGACAACGAGTTCATGGTGATCACGCTGGGCTTTTCCGCCCTGTGTCTTTTTGCGGCGGGGCTTGCAAAAAACGCGCGCATGTCCGGCCGCACCCTGCTCGGCAGCGCCCCTTACGCCATCCTTGCCGGACTTTCCAACGGTGCCGCAAATCTGCTGAACCTTATCGTCAACACCATGCTGCCCCTTTCCGTTGCAGCGCCCTCCCGCTCCGGCATCAAGATCCTGTTCTCCCTTGCGCTCGCCCGCCTGCTCTTTCACGAAAAGCTGTCTGCACGGCAGCTGGCCGGTATTCTGGCAGGCACAGCTTCTCTGATCCTTTTGAACCTGTAATCAATCTTCACGGAGGTACCCGCTATGAAAAAAGAACCCGTCCGCTTTGGCATCGTCGGTTTAAAACGCGGCCTGTGCGCGCTTTCGCTGCTGCGGGAGGACAATGTCCTCCTCACCGCCGTCTGCGACAGCGACCCCGCCGCGCTGGCTGCCGCAAAGGAAACGATCCGTTCCGAGCTCGCCGCCTGCGGCAAAACGCAGGAGGTGGGGTATTTCAGCAGCTATGAAGAGCTGCTGCGCACGGATGTGGAGGCTGTCTACATCGCCAACTACGCCACCGAGCACGTGCCGCTGGTCATTCAGGCGCTGGAGGCCGGCAAGCATGTCATCAGCGAGATCCCCACGGTTGATACGCTGGAGGAGGCCCGCGCACTGAAGGCGGCCGTTGCCGCCCACCCGGAGCTGAAATACATGGCCGGCGAAAACTGCTGCTACTGGGCCTTTATTCAGGCGTGGAAGCAGATGTACCGGGAGGGAAAGCTGGGACAGGCGGTCTATGCGGAGGCCGAATACCTCCACTGCGCCGACTGGCGCAGCATGAAGCCGGAAAATTATCCCCGCGAGCACTGGCGGTTCGACCATCCCGCCATCAAATACCTGACCCATTCTCTTGGCCCTCTGCTGGATATTCTGGATGACCACTGCGTCAGTGTCTCCTGCATGGTGCCGGATGTAAAGTACAATCCCTACCGCGACAAGCCCAAGACCGGCGTTGCGCTGTTCAAAACCGCCAAGGGCGCAGTCATCCGCATTCTGATCGGCTTTGATGCCTATGTGGGCATGGATCATAACTACTACGTCATGGGCACCCGCGGCACCCTTGAGACCGACAGGACCGCCCCGCTGGAGACTGCCTCCACCTATGCAAAATTCGCCGATGTACCCGGCACCTATTACAACAAGCTGGAGATCCCGCTGCATCTTTCCTTCCCCGGCGAAAGCACCGCGGGCCACGGCGGCGCCGATCATAAAATGCTGATGGATTTTATCCGCTGTATTCAGGAGGACACCCGGCCTCCGCTGGATGTGGATGCCGGTATCCGGATGTCCCTGCCCGGCATCATCGCCCATGAATCCTCTCTGCGGGGCGGCGAGCTTCTGACGATCCCGGAGCTCTGATCTTTTTTCAAAAAGGCCGCGCGAAATTTTGTTTCGCATCAGCTTGTCGAAAAAGCCACCGGGATGTCATTCTGATGGCGCAGTGAACATTGGCCTCGGAATGACAGAAAAAACAGGTTTACCGACAGTCTCGAAGGCAGCATGTTTTCATTTGAAACCATGCTGCCTTTTGCTGTTATGCAATTTTGCAGCAGCTCCGTTCCCCTGTGCGGGCGCGGCAAAAAATTTACAGCCGGTTCATCGGCTGCTCCTTGATTTTTTCCTGTGCAGGGCTTACAATAAAGCCATCAAACGCACGCCGAAAAGGAGAATGCTTCTATGGATAACCTGAACTGCCGCCCCGGCTATATCGTTGTGACCGATCACATCCCCGCGGACGGCTCCGCGGATGTTTCCGACGCCATCCAGCGCATCATTGATGAAAATCCCAACCGGACGATCTATTTTCCCGACGGTCTGTACCGCATCAGCAAGCCCATCCTGACCCCCGCCCACCCCGAAAAGAGCGTGGCGCTGCGGCTTTCCAGCTATGCCGTCATTCAGGCGGCGGATGACTGGAGCAGCCCCGAAGCGCTGATCCGTCTGGGGGCCATTCACTTCGCCAACGACATCCGCACCAACGGCAGCAATTACTCCCTGGTCGGCGGCATTCTGGACGGCCGCAATGTGGCGGGCGGCGTATCCATCGACGGCGGCCGCGAGACCATGATCCGCGATGTTTCCATCAAGCACGCCACCATCGGCCTGTATATCAAGACCGGCGCCAACAACCGCTCCTCGGATGCGGATGTTTACAATGTGAACATCATCGGCAGCGGCGCACCCGATTCCGTCGGTGTACTGCTGGAGGGCTTTGACAACACGCTGAGCAATATGCGCATCGCCGATGTACAGCACGGCGTGATCCTGCGCTCCTGCGGCAATATGCTGCGCAGCCTGCACCCGCTGTACACCTGCCGCTATGAGGATTACGAAAACAGCTGCGGCTTCTGGGATCAGGCCGGCAACAACTGGTTCGATTACTGCTATTCCGATCATTTCGCCATCGGCTACCGCACCGCGCCGGGGGTCTCCAGCACCTATCACAACAGCTTCTGTATGTGGTATGCGCCGAAAGGGGCTTCCCACACGGTATTCCGCGCGGACGGTGCTTTCAATTCCATCGTGAGCAACCTGCGGGTGGGCTTCCACGAGGAATTTACCAACAACCGGCTGCTCTCGGTGGAAAAACCGGGCGGCCGCGGCACAATGGAGAAGGTCTGTGTCAGCCACACCCGCCTTGCGGATGCCGCGCATGAGCCTTATCTTACCGGCGAGATCCTTTCGCTGGCCGATCTGGATCCGAGATGACCGTTTTTTGCACTTTGAACCAAACCGTTACAGGGAGGACACACCATGACCCGCAGTGAAGAGATCCTGAGCAAAAAAAGCTATCCGAAAAAGCCCGTCATCCGCAAGCTGGGCACCATTTCCTGCAACAACATCGTGGAGACAACACCCATCGTTTTCCGCGGCGAGCTGTACCGCTTTGAGGTGGTGCGCCGCAAGAGCTTCACCTCCGCCTGTGCCGGTATGGCGACACGCTGGCATGAGCTGGATGACGATCCCTGTCTGCGCTTTATCCATGTGCGCACCAATACCTCCACCCCGCTGTTTGCCGAAAAGCACACCTTCGGCTTCCCCATCGTAGTGGATGACACCATGTATGTGGTGACCGGCGCTTCCAGAGACTGGGGCGCGGACACGCTGGCGTTTTTCCGTTCCGACGACCTGATCCACTGGGAAAAGTACACCGAGGTCCACCTGCCCGGCTGGAAGATCTTCAACATGAACATCGCAAAAATGGGCAGCACCTACACCCTGATGGTGGAGATCAACGCCCCGGAGGAGGAGTGCGGACCGCGTCCGTTCACCTTCCGTTTTCTGCAGTCCGCCGACATGACCAGCTGGACCCTCACCCCCAGCGAATGCGTTTTTCAGAAGGACCGCTACGCCGGCAGTCCGGCGCTGTATACGCTGGAGGATGACCCCCACTATTATGTGGGCTATCTGGAGGCCTATCCCGGCGATTGCTATGCCAACTGCATCGCCCGTTCCGCCGATCTCATCCACTGGGAGTACAGTCTGCTGAACCCCGTGCTGATGTACGACGAGTATGAGGATAAAAAGATCGCCTCGCCCTTCCTGACACCGGAGGACCGCGCTTACATCAACGGCGCACTGGATATCAACAACAGCGATATGGAACTGTGCGAATATCTGGGGCGCACCATCATCTACTACAGCTGGGGCGACCAGCTCGGCCACGAATTTCTGGCCGAAGCCTGCTTTGAAGGCACGATGAAGGAATTCCTGACCGGCTTTTTTGAATGAGCCGCACACGGCACGCGTTCCGGCGCATCAACACATAAAAAGGAGCATACTATGAAACTGCTGTTCCTGGGCACCGCCGCCGATGACTGGTATGAAAAACCGGAGGAAGAACTTACCGATACCGACCGCCGCCGCTGCTCGATGCTGATCGACGGTCATATTCTGATGGATGCGGCGCGTTCCAGCTACGATTTTGCCCGCCGGCTGGGAGTGGATACCGCAAAGATCACGGATGTGGTCATCTCTCACAGTCATTCCGATCACCTGAGCGCCGAGGCGCTGCTGAAATTCCGGCGGGATGCCGGTGCACCCATCCACATCTGGTGCCACACCGGTGCGGTGGAACGGCTGAGACTTTCCGAGGAGGAAAAGCAGCTGTTCTGCATCCATCCGCTGACCGTCGGCGAACGCTTCACCGTCAGCGGCTACAGCGTGCTGCCGTTGGCAGCCAACCACGGCATGCCTGCCCCCGAGCAGGCGCTGCACTATGTGTGGAGCAGGGATGACACGCACCTTTTCTACGGCTGCGACGGCGCGTGGATCATGAACGAAAGCTGGCGGTATTTGAAAGACATCCCCTTTGACTGCATGATCTGGGATGCCACCTTCGGCGATGTGTGGGATCCGTTCTTCCGCAGCAAGCTGGGTGACTGCGGCCACAACACCCTTTCCATGCTGAAGCTGCTGATCCCCATGGTAAAGGAGCACGGCTGCACCAAAGAGGGCTGCATCCACATCGGCGATCATTTTTCCCGCCAGACCCATGAAGATCACGCCGGCACCGAAAAAATCCTTGCCGCCATGGGTATGCGCATGGCCTATGACGGCATGACGCTGGAGCTTTGAAAAACTCCGGAAGGTCTCAAAACACTTTCCAACGTTTCATAAAGCCCCCCGCACAACTGAAAAAAACCAAAAATCACCGCTGCCGCGGCTCTTGACAAAACCCGGAAAAGATGCTATATTTAACGCAATATCGGACAAAACCCTGAAAAGGGACACGACGTTCGGCATGGTTTTTCCAAGAGAGGCTCTCCCTTGTGGTGCAAGAGAGCTGAAAGGCCGCGGAACGCTACCACCCTTTGAGTGCGGCCAATACCCGCCGGCCAAGGCCCGTTACCGCCTTGCAAAGTGGCGCATACTCTGTGTGCGCAAGCTGGGTGGAACCGTGGAGTGTTTTTTATCGCTTCATCCCTCGTTTTTTGCGTGGGATGGAGCGTTTTTTATTCACACCGAAAGGCAGGGCAGTTTCCATGAAATACACCTGTGTCGATCCCTCCGAATATCTGTATCCCGATATCACCGCTTACAAAAGCGGTACAGAAAGCATTCACATTCTGACGCCGCGGGGCAGTTATGCCTGTGCCCAGATCTTCCTTTTCGAAGGGGAAGGCACCGTCAGCATCGAATGTGAGGGCTGGGCTCCGGAGATCTATGAGATGGTGCCCATTCCCGTGGAGGAAAATATCCAGATCACCGATGAGACCCGTACCCCGTACACCCCCGTGCGGAACGCACCCTTTGAGGTTTTTGACTGCCTGAAGCCGTATGACGGCTGCGTAAGCTTCAAAAACGGTGTGGCTGCGGTCTATTTCTCGCTGCCGGTGCCGCAGGATGCCCCTGCCGGGATCCTCCGCGGCCTCGTGAAGATCGGCGGTATGCGCATCCCCGTCACCGTGGAGGTCTCCCGCGCCGCCGTGCCGCCGGAATCCCTTTCCGTCCTTCTTTATTATGTACGGGAAAATGTGAGCCGGTATCACAATGTGCAACCGGACAGCGATGCTTTCAACCGGCTGGAGACCGCTTACCTGACCATGCTGCGGCGGATGCATCAGAATGCGCTCTGGATCCCGGAAAATGATCATTTCCCCATTGTCACTGCGCTGGGCGATAACCGCTACGATTTCGATTTCACCGAGATGGCCAGTTACATCCGCAAAGCTTTCGCCCTTGGATACAAGCGGATCTATCACAGGCTGGGTTACCGGAAAAGCTGGGAGGAATCCGCCATTCTGGTGCACGGACTTCCCAGCACAAGCTATGAAGGCTACTGCTGGCTGGCGCAATATCTGACAGCACTGTACCGCTTCCTCAAGGAAAACGGCTGGCTGGAAAGCTATATGCTCAGCGTACTGGACGAGCCGCGCGAGGTCAACGCCGCGGAATACCGTTCCCTGTGCAACACTATCCGGAAATTCGCCCCGGGTATCAAGCTGATCGATGCCATCTCCTTCGGCTTCGTGGACGGCAGCATCGATATCTGTGTACCCCTGAGCGAGGAATTTGAAAACCACCGGGCGGATTACGAAACCTACCGCCGTTTTGGTGACGAGATCTGGTATTACGACTGCTGCGGGCCCCGCGGCCGCGGTTACATCAACCGTTTCATGGATTATCCGCTTCTCGCTACCCGCTATCACGGCTGGGCCAACTACGCCTACAATCTGACCGGTTATCTGCATTGGGCCGCCAACCATTACCAGCCAAATCACGACCCCTTCCGCCAGAGCTGCCCGCTGCACAGGAATACCAATCACGAATCCAAAATGCCCGCCGGCGACACGCACATCATGTACCCCGGCACGGACGGGCCATGGATGTCGGTGCGTATGGAAAACCAGCGTGCCGGTTATGAGGAGTACGAAATGCTGCGCGCTCTTGCCTGCCAAAAGAAAGAACTGGCAGATACGATCTGTGCCGCCGGCTTCCGTTCCTTCCGGGATGTGGAATACGATCCGCTGTCCTTCCGCACCGCCCGAAATGCGCTGATCCGTGCACTGGAAGCAGTTCAATCCGAAGAAAACCGCTGAAAATTACGGTTTTATCATAAGAAACACACTGTCATATAAGGAGAAAACACTATGATCAACATCACCCTGAAGGGCGGCGTCGTCAAGGAATTTGAGGCCGGCGTCTCTCCCATGGACATCGCCCGCGGCATCGGTGCGGGTCTGTTCAAAGCCGTCTGCGCCGCCGAGATCAACGGCGTGGTCTGCGATCTGCGCACCCCCATTTTTGAGGATGCCGAGGTCAGCCTGCTGACCTTTGAGGACAAAGAGGGCAAAAAGGCCTTCTGGCACACCACCAGCCATCTGCTGGCACAGGCTGTCAAGCGCCTGTTCCCGGATGCCCAGTGCGCCATCGGCCCCGCTGTGGATGACGGCTTCTACTACGATTTCGATGTGAAGAAGCCTTTCAGCCCCGAAGATCTGGCCAAGATCGAGGCCGAGATGAAGAAGATCGTCAAGGAGGGCCTTGCACTGGAGAAGTTCGAGGTTTCCGTTGACGAGGCCCGCGAGCTGGTCAAAGGCCAGCCGTACAAGGAGGAGCTGCTGGAGAAGCACGCCGCCGAAGGCGCCGCCATCAGCTTCTACCGTCAGGGCGAGTTTGTCGATCTGTGCGCCGGCCCCCATCTGCCGGATGTCTCCCGCATCAAGGCATTCAAGCTGACCAGCGCCACCGGCGCTTACTGGCACGGTGATTCCAGCCTGCCCATGCTGTGCCGCGTGTACGGCGTCAGCTTCCCCAAGGCCAGTGAGCTGGAGGAGCATCTGACCCGTCTGGAGGAGGCCCGCAAGCGTGACCACAACAAGCTGGGCCGCGAGCTGGATTACTTCACCACCGTGGATTCCATCGGTCAGGGCCTGCCCATCATGCTGCCCAACGGCGCCCGCGCCATTCAGCTGCTGCAGCGCTGGATCGAGGACGAGGAGCAGAAGCGCGGCTACATTCTGACCAAGACCCCGCTGATGGCCAAGCGCGATCTGTACCGTATCAGCGGTCACTGGGATCACTATCTGGACGGTATGTTCGTGCTGGGCGATCCCATGGACGAGGAGAAGGAATGCTTCGCCCTGCGTCCCATGACCTGCCCGTTCCAGTATCAGGTGTATCTGAGCAAGGCTCGCAGCTACCGCGATCTGCCCATGCGTCTGGGCGAGACCTCCACCCTGTTCCGCAACGAGGATTCCGGCGAGATGCACGGTCTGATCCGTGTGCGCCAGTTCACCATCAGCGAGGGCCATCTGGTGCTGCGCCCCGACCAGCTGGAGGAGGAGTTCAAGGGCTGTCTGGATCTGGCCAACTACTGTCTGGAAACGCTGGGTCTGAAGGAGGACTGTTCCTTCCGCTTCAGCCAGTGGGATCCCGCCAACCCCGGCAACAAGTACGAAGGCACCCCCGAACAGTGGGAGCTGGCTCAGTCCACCATGAAAACCATTCTGGACGATCTGGGCGTCAACTACACCATCGGCATCGACGAGGCCGCTTTCTACGGCCCCAAGCTGGATATCCAGATCAAGAATGTCTTCGGTAAGGAGGACACCCTGATCACCATCCAGATCGATATGCTGCTGGCCGAGAAGTTCGGCATGGAGTACACCGACTCCGACGGTCAGAAGAAGCGCCCCTACATCATCCACCGCACCTCCATGGGCTGCTACGAGCGCACGCTGGCCCTGCTGATCGAAAAGTATGCCGGTGCTCTGCCCCTGTGGCTGATGGGCACGCAGGTCAAGGTACTGCCCATCACCGACCGCGCACTGGAGGCCGCCAACGCCCTGAAGGATAAGCTGGCCGCCGCCGGTATCCGCGTGGAGGTGGATGCCCGCAACGAGAAGATCGGCTACAAGATCCGCGAGGCCCAGCTGAACAAGATCCCCTACATGGCCGTTCTGGGCGACAAGGAGGCGGAGAACGGCACGGTTTCCGTCCGTACCCGCAAGGCTGCCGATCTGGGCGCCATGCCTGTGGATGAGTTCGTTGCCCGCGTGGTGATGGAAAACGCCACCAGAGCCCGTGACTGATCCCCAATAACATCACCGCTGTTTTTTCGGTCCCCCGGCTGCATCGGCCGGGGGATTTTTCCATGCAGCTTTCCTGCGGATTTTTCATCACAAACCGTATTTACACCGGCGAACGGATGCCTTATAATAAAGATAAATCTTTTTCCGGCAAAACCGGCCCTTGCCGGCACAAAGGAGGCTGATACCATGGATTTCACCAAACTGAAGCAATGTATGGATGATCTGTGCGCATGGCGCATTCCCGGCAACTCCGTCATCGTGTATAAGGACGGCAGGCAGGTTTTCTCCTGTCAGTCGGGCTATGCGGATCTTGCGGCACAGCGGCCCATGGCAGGCGGCGAGGTTTTCCACCTGTACTCCTGTTCCAAGCCCATCACGGTGGCAGCGGCGCTGACACTGTTTGAAAAAGGGCGCTATCTGCTGAGCGATCCCCTGTACGAATACCTGCCCGAATTCCGCCATATGTGGGTAAAGCGCCCGGACGGAGAGGTGGAGGAAGCGAAAACGCCCATCACGGTGAAGGATCTTTTCTGCATGACAGCGGGCTTCGACTACTCGCTTTCCCGCCCTGCATTCGATCGGGTGCGGGAGCAGACCGGCGGCCGGATGCCCACCCGCGATGTCATCCGCGCACTGGCGGATGAACCGCTGGATTTCCACCCGGGTGAACACTGGAGCTACAGCCTGTGTCACGATGTGCTGGCCGGCTTTACCGAGGTCGTGGCAGGCAGGAAATTCCGCGACTATGTGAAAGAGGTCATCTTTGATCCGCTGGATATGCGCGAAAGCGGTTATCACCACGACTGCACCGACCCCCGCATGGCGCGGCAGTACCGCTTCGTGCCGCAGGGACAGCCTGTGCCCTCCGGCGTCTTTGCCGAAGATCGCTGCGGCGGCAGCATTGTGGAGCACGGACAGGACAATGCGTATATCCTTGGGGCGGAATACGACAGCGGCGGCGCAGGTGTGACCGCCACGCTGGAGGATTACGGCAAATTCGGATTCGCGCTGGCGCACGGCGGCGTGGGCATGAACGGCGAACGCATTCTGGGCGCACGCACCATAGACCTTGCCCGGCAGGATCACCTGACCCCCGCGCAGGCGGCGGATTTCAACTGGCCGCAGTTCCGCGGTTTCAGCTACGGACTTGGACTGCGCACCATGGTGGATACCGCTGCAGGCGGTACCAACGGCTCTTTGGGTGAATGCGGCTGGGCCGGCGCTGCCGGTGCAACGCTGCTGGTCGATCCCACCGAACGGCTGGCACTGGTATACACCCACTATATGCTCAACCCGCAGGAGGAATATTATCAGCCCCGTCTGCGCAACTCCCTGTATTCCTGCCTGTAAACACAGGTTTTGCTGATATCCATCAAAAAAAGACAGTGAGGTAATCTTTATGCTGCATTACAACGCTGAAGCCTCTGCCGCCGGACGGCTGGAACGCTTTCTGAAGGAATCCTTCCGCCCCGGCACATCCCTGCCCTTCTCCTTTACCTATGACGGCAAAAGCTCCCGCGAGCTTCTGACGGACTGGACCTTCGAAGCCACCGGCGACGGCGTTTCCTTCACCGCGCCGGACGGTCTGCGCGCCGCTGTGGAGCTGCGCACCTTTGAGGATTTCGACGCGGTGGAGTGGCTGCTGACCTTTGAAAACACCGCGGATAAAACCAGCGCCCTGCTGCAGGATGTGAACGCGCTGGATCTGTATGTGGAGACCGCGCCCTTCCGCACCGCCGGCACCCGCCAGTACGGTGCGCTGGACAATATTCTGTACTACAGCGGCGGCTCCGACTGCAAGGCGGATGACTTCATCCCCTGTCAGGAGATCCTGCACCACATCTCGGCGCGGGAGGAGATGAGCTTCGGCAGTATGCACGGCCGTCCCACCTCCGGCTCACACGGCTCCTTCCCCTATTTCAATCTGAAAACGCTGAACTGCGGTGTATTCTTTGCCATAGGCTGGTCGGGGCAGTGGGCCATGACCCTGCGCACCCGCCAGCAGGAAACCCCGGGGGCTGCCACCGCTTTCCGCTTCACCGGCGGTATGCCGGGGGTTTCCACCGTACTGTACCCCGGCGAAAAGATCCGCACCGCCCGCATCCTGCTGATGCCCTGGGACGGTGAGATCGGGGATTCCAATAACCTCAGCCGCCGGTTCCTGCTGAAATACCACACCCCGCATGTGGACGGCAAGCCCGCCGTGCTGCCGCTGAGCCTGCAGAGTTGGGGACACGATGAACAGCGCGGCAAGGCGGAGATCGACGAGGGCGTGCGCAGTGGCCTGCCCTTTGATACCTACTGGACCGATGCCGGCTGGTACGGCCCCGCGGGCAGCCACTGTGACGATCCGCTGTGCAACGACTGGAGCGACAATGTGGGCTGGTACAGCCACGATCCGCTGCGCTACCCCGGCGGCGAGGGCGCTGTGGGCAATTATGCCCATGAAAAAGGCCTGCGCTATCTGCTGTGGCTGGAGCCTGACCGTGCCGTGGAGGGCACCCCGAATATCACCGAGCATCCGGAATTCTACCTGAAAAAGACAACCGTAGCCAACTCTCATATGCTGAATCTGGGGCGCGAGGATGCCTACAACTGGGCACTGGAGATGCTCAGCGACAAGATCGCCAACTGCCCGCTGGATATCATGCGCATCGATTACAACATCGGGCCGCTGGCAAGCTGGCAGGAAGAGGATACCGAGGATCGCCGCGGTATGACGGAGATTCGCGCAGTGGAAAACTTCTACCGCCTGTGGGCCGAACTGCGCCGCCGCTTCCCCCATCTGCTCATCGACAACTGTGCCTCCGGCGGCCGAAGGCTGGATTTTGAGGCCAACACCCACAGCGTTTCGCTGTTCCGCACCGATTACCTCTGTTACGCTGATTCCGATGCCACCGGTATGCAGCTGCAGACGGCAGGCCTTGCCCCCTTTGTGCCTCTGAACGGCCTTGTCTTCAAATGCTTTGACGGCAACCCCACGTGGTATGATTTCCTCAGCTATCTTGCCCCCGGCTTTGCGCTGACCCCGGCCCTGCTGAAGGACCTGCTCGCCGATGAAAGCAGACTGGCCATGATGCGCCGTATGCTGCAGGTGCTGCTGCGGGTGCGCCCGCTTTTCTGCGGCGATTTCTACTGCTTCACCTCCGTCACGCTGGATGAACGCGACTGGTTCGCCTATCAGCTGAACCTGCCGGAGGAGGGCAAGGCCTGTGTCTTCAGCGCCCGTCGCTCCCAGTGCGCCATGGGCGCCGCCGTCTACGCACTCAAGGGGCTGGAGGCCGATGCCATCTACCGTCTGGAGGACGCCGAGACCGACACCGTGCTGGGCGAGATCCCGGGCGCAGAGCTGATGACCAAAGGTCTTTGTGTCACTCTGCCCGAAAAAGAGACCGCCAGCCTGATCTTTGTCACCAAAATCTGAGGCTTTCTTTTGCAAACACCACAACAGTTTTATAAATAAGGAGAAACACCATGAAAAAAGTCGTACTTCTCGGCGATTCCATCCGTCAGATCGGCTACGGCGCCCGTGTGGCGGAATTGCTGAAAGATGAATTCACCGTATGGCAGCCGACGGATAACTGCCGCTTTGCCCAGTATACGCTGCGCGGTCTTTTTGACTGGCAGTCGGATATCGAGGGCAGCGACATCATCCACTGGAATAACGGTCACTGGGATCTGTGCGAGCTTTTCGGCGATGGCACCTTCACCCCGGTGGAGCGCTATGTGGAACTGATGGTGCGCATCGCCAAGCTGCTCAAGCAGCGGGCCAAAACCGTCATCTTTGCCACCACCACCCCCGTGCTGCCGCAAAACCCCTACAACCGCAACGAGGTGATCGCCCAATTCAATGCGGCGGTGGTTCCCGAGCTGGAAAAGCTAGGTGTGGTCATCAACGATCTGAACACCCTGCTTGCCGCCGACATTCCCGCCTGCATCCGTGAGGATGACATGATCCACCTGACCGATGCCGGCATCGAGCTGGCCGCCGCACAGGTGGCCGCCTGTATCCGCACCGAAGCGGAAAAATTGAAATAAGACAAACACTTCCACCGGTAAGGAGCACTGAATACCATGGATCATTCCGGACTTTTTGACGTGACCGCTTTCGGCGCACAGCCGGACGGCACCACCCTTTGCACCGCTGCGGTACAGGCGGCGGTGGATGCCTGCGCCGCAGCCGGCGGCGGCACCGTCAGTTTTCCCGAGGGCGATTATGTGCTCGGCAGCGTTTTTTTGAAAAGCGGTGTACATATCGAGATCACCGAGGATGCCCTGCTGCTGGGCAGTCTCGACTTTGCCGATTACGCCCCGCACGAGCCGGTGGATTATCCGCTGTATCAGGATGCCTCCCACAGCTTTTTCCACACCTCCCTGTTCGTGGCGGAGGGATGCACCGATCTTTCCTTCTCCGGCGGCGGGCGCATCGATATGCGTTCGGTCTGGGATGAGGAAAATGTACGGGATATGGCGCACCGCGGCGCAAAATGCATCGCGCTGAAAAACTGCCGCAGCGTAGAGATCTGCGAACTGGATATCCAGAACGCCACCGATCTTGCGGTGTATTTCGCCGGCTGCGAGGAGGTGGATATCCACCACCTGACCATGCGGGTCTACATCGACGGCATCAGCCCGGACAACTGCCGCAGTGTGCGCATCCACGACTGCGATATTGAAAGCGGCGACGACGGCATCGTTTTCAAAAGCTCCTATACACTGAACCGGCTGGGCGTGTGCCGGGATATCCGCGTGTGGAACTGCAATGTGAAAAGCCGCTGCAACGCCATTAAGTTCGGCACCGAGACCAACGGCGGCTTTGAGGATATTCTGGTGGAGGATGTGCGCATCTTTGATGTGCGCATCAGCGGCATCGCCATCGAAAGCGTGGACGGCGCCGTCATCGACGGGCTGACCCTGCGCCGCATCGCCATGGTCAATGTCAACGCCCCGCTGTTCATCCATCTGGGGCAGCGGATGCGCGGTCCTGCAGGGCGCGGGATCGGCGCGATCCGCAATGTTCTGCTGGAGGGCATCTCTGCCGACGGCCCCTATGATGAATACAATGTCATCGCATGGAACTATGACACCTTCAAAAAGAAGGATTTCCATCAGAAACCCTGGTGCTTCCTTGCACCGGAGGATTCCACCCCCGACAGCGACTGGCAGATGACCTCCAATGTGTGCGGTCTGGCCGGACACGATCTGGAAAACATCACCCTTCGCAATATCAGCCTGCGGCTGGACGGCGGTGTAAAGGAATACGCCCCCGATGTGCCGGACAAGGCTCCGGAATACCCGGAGGTGTATGTTTACGGCCGCATCCTGCCCGCCAAAGGCATTTTCTTCCGTCACATCAACGGTCTGACACTGGAAAATGTCACCGTGAAAACATTCCGCCCCGACGCCCGCGAGGATTTTGTCTTTGCCGACGTCAAAGATCTGAAACGAGGTTGATGCACTATGATCAAGATCCTGCAGTACGGCGAGGGCAATTTCCTTCGCACCTTTGTGGATGCCTATTTCGACTGTCTGAACAAGGAAGCGGGCGAAAAGAAATACGAGGTCCACATCGTCAAGCCCATCCCCTTCGGCACGCTGGATGCCTTTGCCGACCAGAACAACCGTTACCACACCGTTCTGCGCGGTGCGGTGGACGGCAAGCCGGTGGAGCTGGTGCATACCATTGATGTTGTAGCACAAGCCATCGACCCCTTTGCCGATGATGCTCCATATTATGCACTGGCCCGCGATCCCGAGCTTGCCATCATCGTCTCCAACACCACCGAGGCGGGCATCTGCTTCAGCGAAAAAGACGATATCGGCGGCTTTGCAGAGATCACCTATCCCGCCAAGCTGACCAGGCTGCTGCTGGAGCGCTGGCGTGCCGGACTGCCCGGCGTACATCTGCTGCCGGTGGAGCTGATCGATTCCAATGCCGATGTGCTGGCGGACTGCGTGGAAAAATACATCGACCTGTGGCAGCTGCCGGAGGAGTTCCGCCGCTGGAACGCACAGCAGAACCATTACTGCAACACGCTGGTGGACCGCATCGTATCCGGCCATCCCCGCACGCCGGAGCTGAAGGCCCATCTGACCGGGCTGATCGGCGAAGAGGATGCGCTGTGCAGCGTAGGCGAGCCCTTTGGCCTGTGGGCCGTGGAAAACAAGGGCAATGTGGCTGCGCTGCTGTGCGAGGGCGTGCATGACATCGAGGTGGTGCTCACCGACGACATCCTTTATTACAAAAAACGAAAGGTACGCGTACTCAACGGCAGCCACACCAATCTGGTCCCCGCCGGTCTGCTGCACGGCGCAGTAACGGTGTACGACTGTCTGACCGATGAAAAGCTGCGCCGCTTTGTACAGGATACCCTGACAGAGGAGATCAACCCCTTTGTTTCGGACGATCTTGCCGCCACCGCCGCCTTCGCAGCCTCCGTCACCGACCGCTTCGGCAATCCCTATCTGGATCACCAGCTCACCAGCATCGCGCTCAACTCCATCAGCAAATGGAAAGCCCGCGTGCTGCCCACCTTCAAGGATTATTTTGCCGCCCGCGGCATGCTGCCCCGCCGGCTGACCATCGGCTTTGCCTATCTGATGGCGCTGTATGCTTCCGTGTACAAAACGGCGGATGGCTATGCCGCAGATGTACCCGGCCGCACCGTCGCCCTGCAGGACGATGCTGCGTATCTGGAATACTTTACCGCCGGCGGCAGCATTGCCGGATTTATGGCGGATACCGCCGTCTGGGGCGAGGATCTGACCGCTATTCCCGGCTTTGCCGATGCAGTCGCCGCCCATGTCGCCGCTATCCGCCGCGGGGAGGAGCTGCTGTGAACGATATCATCCGCATCAACGAAAAGGACAACGTTGCCGTAACGCTTTCCGGCACCGGCGAGATCCCCGCCGGCCACAAACTGGCGCTGCGGGATATCACCGCCGGCGACTATGTGATCAAATACGGCCAGATCATCGGCCGCGCCAAACAGGATATTCCCGCCGGTGCGTGGGTGCACACCCACAATGTGGCATCCCATCTGGATGAGGCGGTGGAATATCATTACAAATTTGCCGCCGACACCGTTGCGCCGCAGCCCGGCTTTTTTCAGGGCTATCCCCGCCAAAAGGGACGCGCCGGCATCCGCAACGAAATTTACATCATTCCCACCGTGGGCTGTGTGAACAACGTGTGCATCCGGCTGGCCAAAGAGGCGCAGCAGTATGTGCACGGCAATCTGCACGGCATCTACGCACTGACCCATCAGTTCGGCTGCAGTCAGCTGGGCGAGGACAACGAAAACATCAAAAAGCTGCTGTGCGCCATCGCACTGAACCCCAACGCCGCCTTTGTACTGATCGTCGGTCTGGGCTGTGAAAACAATACTCTTGCCGGGATGCAGGAATACCTTGCCCCCTTCGAACGGGACAACATCGTCAGCTTCAACTGTCAGGAGGTGGAGGATGAGCACACCTTCGGCATGGAGCTTCTGCGAAAGCTTGCCGACCGCGCTGCAGCGATGCAGCCGGAGCAGGTGCCGCTTTCCCAGCTGTGCATCGGGCTGAAATGCGGCGGCAGCGACGGTTACTCCGGCCTGACCGCCAATCCGCTGGTGGGCCGCATCTGCGACCGCGTGGTGGCCGCAGGCGGCAGTGCCATTCTGACCGAGGTGCCGGAGATGTTCGGCGCCGAGCAGCTGCTGATGAATAAATGCAAGGATGTGCCCACCTTTGAAAAGTACCGCAGCATGATCGAAAATTTCAAGCGGTACTACACCGATCAGGGCTTCCCCGTGTATGAAAATCCCAGTCCCGGCAACAAGGCCGGCGGCATCACCACACTGGAGGAGAAATCGCTCGGCTGTATTGAAAAAGCAGGCTCCACCGCGCTGGTGGGCGTGCTGGATTACGGCGAGGTGCTGGCCGGCGGTGAACGGATCGAAGAAAACGGTGTCTTTGCGCTGAATGCGCCCGGCAACGATCTGATCGCCGCCACGGCGCTGGCCGCCAGCGGCTGTCAGCTTGTACTGTTCACCACCGGAAGGGGCACGCCGTTCTCCACCTTTGTGCCCACCATGAAGATCGCCACCAACGACCGTATCGCTGCCCACAAATCCGGCTGGATCGATCACAACGCCTATCCCATGGACGAGGACGCACTGTATGAGCTGGTGATGCGCACCGCCTGCAACACCTACACCTGCAAAAGCGAGGATGTCCGCGAGATCGCTTTCTACAAAACGGGTGTGACGCTGTGATCCTTTTGCCGCACGCAAAAACCGCCGCTTCGGGAAGTGTTTTCCCCACAAGCGGCGGTTTCGTTTTTGCAGATAAACAGGATCACAGTGCGGCCAGCGGCTGTGTATTGGTATACCGGCAGATGCGAAACGGTACCCCCTCCTTCGTACTGACAAGGCTTTCCCCCGTGTGCGTAAGCTGCCATCCTGGTTCGGCATCCAGATCGGGACAGAAGCTTTCCGCAGGCATCTGCAGCTCCATTCTGGTGATCCACGCACCGGTACAATAGGGCAACAGCTGCCGGTACACCTGTCCGCCGCCGATCACATACACCTGCGGCATGCTTTCGCCCGCAGCGATGCGCTCCACCGCGATATCTGCCGCAGCACGCAGCGCTTGCGCCGCACTGTGTACCACACACGCGCCCGCACAGGTGTATTCCGGATTTCTGCTGAGCACGATATTATTCCGCCCCTTCAGCGGCCGTGCATCCGGCAAAGCTTCCAGCGTGGCGCGGCCCATAATGACGATCGCTCCCGCCGTCATGGTACGGAAGAAAGCCATATCCTCAGGCAGGCTGCACAGCATGCCGCCGTTTGCCCCGATGCCCCAATCCTTTGTCACCGCTGCGATCAGATTCAATTCCATATTTTTCCTCCCGAATGCCGGCGCTCCGGCCTACATCTCTATTTTCATTATAGCGGATAAAATCCGTGAAAGCAATGCTCTGTTCCCGCTTTTGCTTGCACTGTTTTTTCGAGTGTGTTATACTGATACAAATAAACATCACTGTTATCAAGGAGGTCTCCTTATGTCCACGATTTCTGTTGTTGTTCCCTGCTACAATGAAGCGGCCGTTCTTGATCTTTTTTACGAGCGGATCACCGCTGTCGCGGCCGGTATGCCCGTTGATTTCGAATTTCTGTTTATCGATGACGGTTCCCGGGATGGAACGCTGCAGGTTATCAAGCGACTGCGTGAAAAGGATACGCGAGTAAGGTATGTCTCCTTCTCCCGCAATTTCGGCAAGGAATCCGGCATTTTTGCAGGTCTGGAAAACGCCACAGGCGATTATGTTGCTGTAATGGATGCCGATTTGCAGGATCCGCCTGAGCTGCTGCCCGAAATGTATGCTGCGCTGACACAGGAGGATTTCGACTGCGCCCGCACCCGCCGTGTGGACCGCAAGGGCGAGCCTCCCATCCGCAGCGCTTTTGCCCGTCTTTTTTACCGGCTCATCAACCGGATCTCCAAAGCGGAGATCGTGGACGGCGCACGCGACTTCCAGCTGATGAAGCGCAAGGTCGTGGATGCCGTGCTTGCCATGGGAGAATACAACCGTTTTTCCAAGGGCATCTTCGGTTGGGTCGGTTACCGAACCAAATGGATGGAATTTGAAAATGTGGAACGGGCTGCCGGTGAAACCAAGTGGAATTTCTGGTCGCTGATGCTGTATGCCATCGACGGCATCATCGCTTTCTCCACCGCACCGCTGGTCATCTCCTCTCTTTTGGGAATGCTGCTTTGCCTCCTTGCTTTTGTCATGATCCTTGTCATCATCATCCGGACACTGGTATTCGGCGACCCCACCAGCGGCTGGCCCTCGCTGGTCTGCATCCTTTTGATGGTCAGCGGCATTCAGCTGCTGTGCATCGGCATCCTTGGACAATATCTTTCCAAAACCTATCTGGAAACCAAACGCCGCCCTCTGTATCTGATCCGCGAAGCCGAACTGAAAGAACGCTCTGTGCACTGAGCTCCAGCCGGACAAAATCAAAAACCGGAGGAAATTCATTTTGATCTCACTTCCCAGTAAAAAGACAGCTGCTGCCACTGTCCGCAAATTCTGCTGCGGCGCCGCACTGGGCGCACTGGTTTTTGTGGCCATATACGGCTTTGCCACACTGAACCCCACCTATGACAGCTGGATCCGCTGCGGCTATGTGGAACAGGATGTGCTGCAGCACTATGCCGCATGGCAGTATCTGCGCAATGCCTCCTGGCAGCTTCCGCTGACATGGCTGGACAATGCCGCTTCCCCCACCGGCACAGCCGCCGCGTGGGGCGATCCTTTGCCGTGGGCCGCGCTTTTCTTCAAGCTTCTTTCGCCCATCCTGCCGGCCACCTTTCAGTATATCGGCATTGTCAGCCTGCTGCACTATATGCTGCAGGGCGGCTTCGCCTGGCTGCTGGTGGATCTGTTTGACAGCCGCATCGGTGTCTGCATCCCGTCCACGCTGCTTTTCTGCGCATGGCCCGTGCTCATTGAGCGCACTTTCCGCCACACCTCGCTTTCCGCCCAGTGGCTGATTTTGTGGATGCTGTATCTGTATTTCACCGCCCGCTGTCAGAAGCGGCTGCCCTGGTTCAGCTGGTGCATCCTGTTCGGGCTGATCCCCGGCATCCACGCCTACTATCTGCCCATGGCTTTCGGTTTGTTGTGTGCTTCAGCGCTGGAATATCTGCTGCGCACCCGAAAGCTGCTGCCGCCCGTGCTGCTGGCGGGGGGCTGTATTGGTCTGACGCTTTGCTGTGCCCGTGTGCTGGGTGTAATTATGCCCAACATCACCACTGTAGGCGACGGTTACGGTGTGTATTCCATGAATCTGAATGCCCCGTTCAATCCATCCAGTATGGATCTTTACACTGTCTCCGGCAAGCTGGACTGGTCATTGCTTCTGCCTCAGCTGGCTCAGATCCAGCGGCAGTATGACGGCTTTAACTACCTTGGCCTGGGTGTTCTGCTGGGACTGGCGGCTGCACTTGTGTACGGTGTCATCCTGCTGATCCGCCGCGGCCCCGGAGCTGCGCTTACCCGGCTGCTGCGCTCTCTGTGGGATCACATCGGTCTGGTGATCGCCAGCGTGGTGTTCACTGTTTTTGCAGCCTCTCACATCATGTACTGGGGCGAAACGCTGCTGTGCCGCATTCCGCTGCCCGAAAGCATCTGGGCCTTTCTGGGTACTTTCCGCGCTTCGGGGCGTATTTTCTGGCCGGTCGGCTACACACTGGCATTGGGTGTCATCGTTTTCATCGCCCGTATGCTGCCGAAGGAAGGACGCGGCAAACATCTTGCCGTACTGGCGCTGTGCTTTCTTCTGGCAGTACAGCTTGCCGATCTGGGCGGTGTTCTCTCTTACAAGGCCGCTCATTTCCGCACCGGCGGGCAGCTTGTCCCCACCAGCGAATTCGAAACCCAAAAGGCGGAGCAGCTTATTTCCTCTGCAGATGAAGTACGCTGTCTTGGCCGGCTGATGTATTATGATCTGGCAGAGAGCCTGATCCGGTATAATCCGGATATCCGGACGGATATCGCGTTCTTCACCCACGGCAACTACGGCATGGTGCTGCTGCGATACGAGGACAGTCTGGCGCAGCTGCAAGGCGGCGCACCCATTGCAGAGGATGTGCTGTACATCGCCTGCGACCGGGAAACCTGCGATGCTGTGCTTGCCGCTGCTCACGAGGATGTTGTTGCGTGGCAGATCGAGAACTTCTATTTCTTCGGTGTGGCAGCCGAAGGCCGTCCCGCGCCCGATTATACCTGACCGTCTGCCCTGCTTCACCCGATCCGGTCTGTGCAAAACAAGGAGGACCTTATGCGATACACCCATATCTTTTTCGATCTGGACGGCACTCTGCTGAATACTGCGCCCGGCATCAAGCATTCCTACCAGTACGCCCTGTGCCAGCTTGGGCTGCCGGTACTGGCTGAGGATGAGCTGGACTTCGTCATCGGTCCGCCGCTTTTCTGGGTCTTTCACGAAGCACTGGGCTGCGATGAGGCCACCGCTCAGCGCGGCGTGGATCTTTACCGCGAATTCTACCGTCCCACCGGCATGTGGGAATGCTCTCCCTATGAAGGCATCCCCGAGCTGCTGCACGCACTGCACGCCGCCGGTATCCGGCTAGGCATCGTGACCGGCAAGACGCAGGAATTCGCCACAAAGCTGGCGGAGCATTTCGGCCTTGCGGAGCTTTTCGATGTGATCATCGGCACCACCTTTACCGACAAGACCGCCGACAAAAAGCAGATGCTGGAAAAGGCCTTTGCCCTGTGCGGGCTGGATGAAACCACAAAAACCGGCGCGCTGATGGTGGGTGACCGCTGCTTTGATATCGATGGCGCCAACGATGCCGGCATTGACAGCATGGGGGTTCTGTACGGCTTCGGCTCCCGTGAAGAACTGACCGCCAGCGGCGCCACCCATCTGGTGCAAAGCGCGGCCGAAGCACAGGCGCTGCTGCTGAACGGCTGATCGGTTCTCCTGTAAATATTTCAACAAAAAAATGCCCCGCGGCTGTGAAAGCGCTTCACCGCTGCAGGGCATTTATCTTTTCTCTGGCAGGCTGTATGCCGCCCTATTGTATGTACAAAACTCATTTATGGAACCGACCGAACACCTCATTCACCTTGGTAAAGCTGGTAAAGGTATCCGGATAGCTGCGCAGCAGACGGATCATCTCGCTGACATGGCGTTTGCGCACAATGCAGATCAGGATCTTGCGGCCGGAGCGGGTGTACATACCCTCCCCCTCCACCATGGTAACACCGTGGCGCGATCGGGACATGATCTCCTGTGCCAGCTCTTCGGCATGGTCGGTGACGATCTCAAAGCGGTAGCCGGTTTTAACGCCCTTGATGGCTTCATCCACCACCGTATTGGCAATGAACAGGTTGATCAGGGTGCACAGCGCCGGCTCGATACGGCAGCCGTACACCACAAAAACCACCGCCACCACGGCGCTGTCCATGGCAAAGGCCAGCCATGCGGCATTGGCAGCGGGATGCGCCCGCTTGATGAGCGCAGAAATGGCATAGGTGCCGCCGGATGCACCGAAGTGACGCAGCATCAGCGCATAGCCCGCACCGGATACCACACCCGCGCCGATGGCGGCAAAGATCAGGTTGGTATGGGTTTCGTAGTAGGGAAAGCTGACGGCCTCCAGCACTTCAAACATCAGCGACTGCGCCAGCAGATAGATGCTGAGATACACACCCAGCTTGCGGTCAACAAAAACAGACATCGCCGCAAAAAGCGGCAGATTGAAAGCCAGCAGCAGCAGGCTTTTACTGATATGGATCAAATCGGAGAGCACAAATGCAATGCCGCTGATACCGCCGGGATAAAAATCATTGAAGTTGGCAAAATAATGCAGACCCACTGCCACCAGTGCGCCTGCCAGCACCGCAGTCCCCAGATCTGCGAAAAAGTTTTTCAATTTCTGTTGGCTTTTTGTTGCGTTCATCCTGTACCGTCCCTGTCTGTTTTTCGCTTTTTTCTTTTGATTTATCATAACACACACCGTGTCCAAATGCAAGAAAAAGCCCCTCAATGCCGTATACTTCCCCCATAAGCGCTTCTGCTTGCCGCACACGGTTTCGTTGACTTTATCCATGGAATATGGTATAGTAATTGCGATATTGAGCCTGTTTTTCCGGCACAATGAAGCAAATATATTCACGGGAGGCCACCATGCAAAAAATCGCCGTCGTCACTGACAGCAACAGCGGTATCCGACCCGAGGAAGCCAAAGAACTGGGGATCGGTCTGATTCCCATGCCCATCTACTTGAATGATAAGCTCTATTTTGAAAATCTGACCCTGCACCACTCGGAATTTTATGAAAAGCTGCGTGCCGATGCAGATGTTCGCACTTCTCAGCCATTCCCCGCCGATCTGACCGAGCTGTGGGGCCAGCTGCTGGAAAAAGCCGACGCCGTGGTGTATATTCCTATGTCCAGCGGACTTTCCGGCTCCTGCGAGGTGGCGAAAGCGCTGGCTGCCGAGGAATTCCCCGGACGGGTATTTGTGGCAGATAACCGCCGCATCTCCGTTTCGCAGCGCCAGTCGGTCCTGGAAGCTCTTGCTTTGGCCGAACAGGGCATGGCTGCTGCCGCCATTGTCCAAAAACTGGAAGCCGAATCGCTGAACGCCGGCATCTATATTGCCGTCAGCACCATGAAATACCTGAAAAAGGGCGGGCGTGTCACCCCCGCCGCCGCAGCCGTTGCCGCCGCGCTGAACCTGAAGCCGGTGCTGCAGATCCAGGGCGACAAGCTGGATGCCTACAAAAAGGTGCGCGGCATGGAGGCCGCCTGTACCGCCATGCTGGATGCGCTGCACACCGAGCTGGAAGGGCGCTTTGCCGGTCAGAAAGTACGACTTTACGCTGCCTACACCGGCGATGATGGTGCGGCAGAGCCGTGGCTGCAGCGTGTGCGCGAGGCTTTCCCCGGACAGGATATCGGGTGTTATCCCCTGCCGCTGAGCGTCTCCTGCCATCTGGGCGAGGGTGCTCTGGGCGTAGGTGTTGTCAAATGTATCTGAGTTTTGCGGCTCCGCTTTTCCAGCGGGGCCGTTTCTTTTTATTCTATGTCACCCCTGTCCGCAAAACCCTGCACAGATTTTTCTTGACAATTTCGCATACTGTGCTATACTGAAAGCAAAGAAATTTATACCCCCCGGGGGTATGCAAAAAGGAGCGATAACCATGACTGAACGGCATACATGCGCCCATTCCGCCGATGTGATGCGGCGGCTTTCCCGCATTGAAGGGCAGATCAAGGGCATCAAGGAGATGGTGAGCGACGGCCGCCACTGTGAGGAGCTGCTGACCCAGCTTTCCGCGGTGAGCAGTGCCGTGACACAGGTTGCCCGCGTGATTTTGACCGAGCATCTGGAGCATTGCATCGCCGAGGGCTTTGCAAACAACGACGAGGAGGGCGTGCTGCAGAGTCTGGAGCAGGCCGTTGACCAGTTTGCCAAGCTGAAATAAGGAAAGAGGGCTTTTTCATGTCGAACCTGCACGAGCAACACGAACCCATCGAAGAAACCGAATGCTGTTGCTGCCACAAGCACGCGCATGAGCATAATCACAGTGCGTGCAGCTGCCACGAACAGCATGAAAATCACGAGCATCACGAGGGCTGCGGGCGCCATGAGCACCACGAGCATCACGAGGGCTGCGGGTGCCATGAGCACCACGAACATCACGATAGCTGCGGCTGCCATGAAGACGGACACAAACATCACGGCTGCGGTTGTCACGATCACGGCGATGACGGCTGCGGCTGCGGGCATGACCATAGCCACACCGCCGATGCCGGCGAGATCCGTGCACTGGGCATCCGGCTTGGCATCGGTGCGGTACTGCTGACCGCCGCGCTGCTGACCGGCCGGCTTCCGGTCTGGTGCAGCGCCATACTGTACGGCGCTGCCTATCTTGTCATTGGCTGGCCCATCCTGCGCGAGACAGTCGAGCATCTTCCCCGCGGCAATATCTTTGACGAAAATCTGCTGATGACGGTCGCCAGCATCGGCGCATTTATACTGGGCGACCGGCTGGAGGCTGTGGCCGTTGTGGCGCTGTACCAGCTGGGTGAGCTGCTGCAGGGATTTGCGGTAGCCAAAAGCAAAAAGAGCATTGCGCAGACCATGGATATCCGTCCCGACCACGCCAATCTGCTGGATGAAACCGGCTCCGTACTGACCGTCCCGCCGGAAACCGTACCCATCGGCAGTCTGATCCTGATCCGTCCCGGCGAGCGCGTTCCGTTGGATTGCACGGTGGTGGATGGTGCTTCCGCGCTGGATACCGCCGCACTGACCGGCGAAAGTTTGCCGCAGGAGGCCGCTGCCGGCGACAACCTGCTCAGCGGCTGCATCAACCTGAACGGCGTGCTGACCGCCCGCACCACCCAAAGCTTCGAATCTTCCACCGTGCAGCGCATTCTGAAGCTGACGCAGGAAAGCGCTGCGCACAAATCCACCGCCGAAAAATTCATCACCCGCTTTGCCCGGATATATACGCCCACCGTCTTTGCGCTGGCGGCTCTGCTGGCGTTGCTGCCGCCCGTGCTGGGGCTGGGCAGCTGGGGAGAGTGGCTGTACCGCGGGCTGGTGTTTCTTGTGGTCAGCTGCCCCTGTGCGCTGGTCATCTCGGTACCGGTCAGCTTTCTGGCCGGCATGGGCGGCGCTGCACGGCATGGCGTTCTGCTGAAGGGCGGCGACGTGCTGGATCGACTGTGTGGAGCAAGATCCGTGGTATTCGATAAAACCGGCACTCTGACCATGGGGCGCTTTACCGTCCGTGCCGTGCTGCCTGCCGACGGAGCCGGCGAGGAGCAGCTTTTATACGCAGCCGCGGTATGCGAGACGCACAGCACCCATCCCATCGCACATTCCGTACTGGAATACTGCACCGGCCGCATCGAGCTGCCGGAACCGGATTCCTGCACCGAGCATCCCGGTGAAGGCATCCGTGCCGAAGCCGGCGGTAAAGAATATCTGGCCGGCAACCTGCGGCTGATGGAAAATGCCGGTATTTCTCTGCCGGAACTCCCTGCCCTGCAGGCCGCCGGCGGCACCGTGCTGTACCTTGCCTGTGACGGCCGATATCTGGGCGCACTGCACATTACCGATACCGTCAAACCCGAGGCGCAGCAGGCGCTGCTGCAGCTGCGCCGTGAGGGTGTGCACAGACTGATGCTGCTCAGCGGCGACCGCCGCGCCGCTGTGGAGCAGCTTGCCGCGGAGCTTGCGCTGGATGACTGGCGCGCCGGGCTGCTGCCGCAGGATAAAGTCGCCGCCTTTGAGGAACTGTGCAGCGGCGAGGGCCCGCACCTGTATGTGGGTGACGGCATCAATGATGCGCCTTTGCTGGCACGGGCGGATGTGGGTATTGCCATGGGCGGTATCGGCAGTGATGCCGCCGTGGAAGCCGCGGATTGCGTGCTGATGAAGGACGATCTTTCCGGCGTGGCGCTCGCACTGCGCTGCGCCCGCCGTACCCGCGGCATTGTGCGGCAGAATATTATCTTTGCACTGGGAGCCAAATGCGCGGTGCTGATCGCCGCCGCGCTGGGCTATGCTCCCATGTGGCTGGCCATCTTTGCCGATGTAGGTGTGGCACTGCTGTGCGTGATCAATGCCACCCGCGCACTGACGGTTCACTGAATGCATCTCCTGTTTCCGTTACCTAAAACGCCCCCGGACGGGAAATCCCGTCCGGGGGCGCTGCGTTTTGAAAAAGGTTAAACCGGAATTGCTTTACTCCTCATTGCCGCCAAAGCGAATACGTGCCATCTCGCTGTAGACCACAATTGCCTTGCACAGATCCACAACGGTACCGGTGGATCCCTTCA
>JAFUNR010000057.1 GCA_017472965.1 Oscillospiraceae bacterium
TTACCGAAGGTGCAGTGAGCAAATGGGAGCGTGGGGTATCCTATCCCGACATTACTTTGATTTCCGATATTTGCCGTGTTCTTGACATAAGCGAACATGAATTGATTACTGCCTCAATCGACACAGACACAAGGAAAATGAAGCATGAAGCAAGGAAGTTCCGTGCAATTCGTGGCACATGGTTTTGGATTCCGACAATATCCTATGGCATTGCACTTGTAACCTGTTTCATTTGTAACCTTGCCGTAAGCCACACGCTATCTTGGTTTTTTGTTGTATTGGCGGCATTGATTTGTGCCTATACATTTGTACCAACAGTGACTTGTTTTTTTGAGTCGAAGAAACTTCTTGCATTTACTGTTTCAACATACCTGTCTATTTGTTTGCTCTTGTTCACTTGTGCAGTATATACGAATGGTTTATCGTGGTTTTTAACTGCCTGCATAGGCATCTTGATGGGGTATGTACTATTGTTTGTGCCTATCTTGTTATCAAAAACAAATTATTCTCGCTATAAGTTCATCATTTCCTTTACAGTCACACTTGTATTGACAGTTTTGATGATGATACACATCCGTATCTGGCAGTCGTTTGTGCTCGGCAAAGCAATTCTAATGGCTGTATACGGCTTTGTACCTGTAATTGCTTGCGCGGTGATATGTGCCTCCCGCTTTAACGCATTTCTTAAAACGGGAATCTGTACCGCCGTCAGTGGAATCGCGCTTTATTATGCAAATCATGTGGCAACAGTCTTGTTTGGCACATCTTCCAGCAATTCCTATCAGGTAGATTTCCGCAACTGGGAACAATGCTTAAACGGAAATATTCAACTCATAGTGTTATTATCATTTTTGTTTGTTAGTGCCGTCTTTTTTGTAATAGGATTCTTTAGAGTTATAAGAAACAATAAACAATAAATTCCAATTTGTCTAACAGACACAATGGCGCACTTCTATACACCATTTGGTGTAGTGCGTCATATGCGGCTCTGCCCACACAAAGCCTCCCCTGTGTAAGGGGAGGTGCTCCGAAGGAGCGGAGGGGTTGTCAATCCCTCAGTCAGCTTCGCTGACAGCTCCCTTTACACAAGGGAGTCTTTCCGAACCCGATACACAATACAAAAATCCGACCTATGTTCGTAACCATAGGTCGGATTAACTGTTTTATGAAGCCCGCGGCAATGGCGGTCTCCTTTTTTGTCATACGGAACAGGATATTTGTATGGGGGAGGCGGGACGCAAAAACGCGCATCAATCCCGCCGGCGGTTGCCGCCGAACAGCAAAATCAGCCGCAGCAGCTGCGCGATGGAGGTGATCAGCGCCGCCACATAGGTCAGCGCGGCGGCGTCCAGCACGCGGGCGGCGCCGGCGGTCTCGTCGGCGGTGAGCATACCGCCGCTCAGTGTGGCAAGGGCGCGGCTGCTGGCGTTGTATTCCACCGGCAGCGTCACCAGCTGGAACAGCGCCACCAGCGCAAAGGCGATGATGCCGATCTGCACCAGCGGCTCCCAGCCGAAGAAAAGTCCCAGCAGGATCAGAAACGGCGAGATGCGGCTGCCGATCTGAGTCACCGGCACAATGGCGGTGCGGATCTGCAGCGGCAGGTAGCCGGTGGCGTGCTGCACGGCATGGCCGACCTCGTGCGCGGCTACGCCCAGCGATGCCACCGATGCGGAATTGTACACCGCGTCGCTCAGGTTCACCACGCCGGTGCGGGGATCGTAGTGATCGGTCAGCTGACCGGCCACACGCTCCACGCGTACATGGTACAGGCCGTTGTCGTCCAGTATCATGCGGGCGGCTTGTGCGGCGGTGATGCCGCGGCGGTTGTATACACCGGCGTACTGCCGGTAGGTGGAATTTACCTTGTGCTGCGCCCAGAAGCCCAGCAGCATGGCCGGCACCACAAGGATCAGATACCATTTGTCGATCCAGAACATCAGCGTTCCTCCTTATAAATCAATGCCGAAAAACCGGTCCACGGGGGAGACAGCTTCCTCCGCATCGGATTCCTCCGGCAGGCTCTGCAGCAAAATATCCTCCGGGACAGGTGTCTGCTCTGCATAGTCTTCCACGGGATGCCCGCTTTCATCCATGATGAAGCCGCCCTCCGGCAGGCCGATGGCGCCCTGCAGCAGCAGACCGATGGCCTGCCCCAGACGGCTGTTCTTCTTTTTCAGGGCGCTCACCTCCTTTTGTGTTCTCTTTTATTTTAACGGCAGAAAATGAAACTGTAAAGACCGCTGTGTGAATAAACTGTAAAACTCCCGCCTTTTTACAATGCGGATACAATGGTGAAATTCCTGCGCAAATGTACCATTTTGTCAAAAGATATGCTATAATGTGCTCTGGAATTCCGCTGCGGCGGAAGAATGTGATTGCGGAAAGGGGTGTCCGGATATGGCGCGGACAAAACGCAGCAGGAAGCGGAAGGGCAGCCGCATCCTGTTTTTTGCGGCGGCAGTGCTGGTGCTGCTTCTGGCGGCGGGTCTGTTCACGCGGGTCAAAAGCCCCATGGCGCCCGATGCTTCCGTTTTTGCGCCGCAGCCGCAGGCTCCGGTATTGCACTACGAGGGTGAGCTGGATAGCCCCGCGCTTCTGACAAAAGCATGGATCTACGGCACGCACCTGAATCTGGAGGGGCAGCTGCCGCTGGCACAGGCGGAAAATGTGCTGACCGCGCAGCTGGTGCTGTATGCGGCGGACGGACAGGAACAAAGCTGGCCGCTGTTTTACACCGGTGAGGGTGAGCAGCTCCGCTTCTGGCTTTCGGAGCATATCAACGGCGGCATAGAGCTGGAAACGCTTGCCGAAGGCGAGGGCTTCCTGCTGGTGCGCGTCACGGCGCTCACCGGCCAGACCGCGGCGGATGGCACGGCAGTCAGTGTGCAGACACAGCACCCGCTTGCGGCGGACGGGACGGCGGACAGTCTGCCCGGTGAATACTACACTGTCACCAAAAACGGTGCAAACCGCCGCATCGCGCTGACAGCGCAGCCGCTGCAGCTGGCAGGCGGCGCACAGCCGGGCATATTCCTGCGCTGTGAGGCCGCGCCGCTTCCGAAACAGGTGTATGATATCGTCATCGATGCCGGCCACGGCGGCACCGATGCGGGCAGCCTGAGTCCGGACGGAAAGCATTATGAAAAGGATATCGTGCTTGCCATTGCGCTGAAAACACGGGATGCTTTGCAGGCGCAGGGCTATAAGGTGCTGCTGACCCGCGACGGCACCGAGGATCCCAAAACAAAGATGGCGTACACCATGTATGATGCGGACGGCCGCGTTACCCGCACAGTGGCAAGCGGTGCAAAGCTTTGCCTTTCGCTGCATCTGAACAGCTACGACGGCCATCTGAGGGACGGACAGGGCGGTGTGCAGATCTATGCCGCCGATGCGATGGACTATACCTTCGCCCGAAGCCTTTCGCAGAGCATTGCAGATGCCGCCGGCAGCTACCCCTCTACCATGGATTATTACAATGTGGCACCGGGGGTATTCTGCCGCACCTTCACACAGAGCGATTCCGACGAGCTTGCCGCCGAAGGCTACGAATTCAATTTCGAGCCCTACGATATCCCGGCGGGCACCAATTATTACTATATCATCCGCGAGACCGGCTGCAGCGTCACCGGTGCATATATCGATGGCCGTCACCCGCACTACGGCGAGAATATCTATCGGGGAAGCCGTACCGGTGTGGAGACCTACCTGTGTGAGCTGGGATATATCAACCTGCAGGAGGATCTGGATACGCTGCTGAACAGTCCCGAAAGCTACGCTGCCGGCATTGCCGCCGCGGTACAGGCGCGCTTCGGCGGTTGATGCCTGTTACATGACCGCGCCGCAAAAGCAGGAAGAAAGAATATAAGAATACCGTCTGCGAAGGTGAAAAGCGCAGACGGTATTTTTGTTATGAATAAAAGAAAAGGGGAGAGTCAGTCCCACACGGCGTGCTCGCCGGCATACAGCCGCATGGCCACCAGCAGACAGCCGTGGCGGTAAGGGTGACCGTTTTGGGTAAGCCACGCACAAAGCTCGTCGCTTTCTGCCCCGGGCTGGATCACCACAAAGCCGAAATCCCGCCGGCATTCCTGCAGCAGCTTCAGCCCCTTGGCGGGATGGATACACAGATCCAGCACATCGATCTCGCCGGGTACATCGTTCAGCGAGACAAGCTCCTTGCCCACCGCATGCACCGTATAGCCGTGTGCGATCAGCTGCTCCTTGATATCGCGGGCGGGTTTGCCGGCTTCCACCGTGTTGCCCACCACCACAAAATTCTTTTTCTGCATTACCTGTTCCAGTGTCATCCGGCATTCCTCCGTTATTTTTTTTGTTCCGGCTTTATTGTACCCGTTTTTTTCATAAATTACAAGAGTTCTGGCAATTTGTCGGGATGCGTGCTATAATGCAGAAAAAGAAACCTGAAAAAAGAGGTGCTGAAAATGCAGAATTGCGAAGAATGCTGGAACTATGTCTTTGACGAGCGGACCGGGACCTTCTATTGCCAGATGGATCTGGATGAGGACGAGATGAGCCGCTTCCTTGCCGGTGCACGGTGGAATTGTCCCTATTTCCGCTTCAATGATGAGTACGAGGTGGTACGCAAACAGAACTGATGCGGTGGGTGGTGGCGGCGTGCTGTTCGCTGCGCTGATGGGCGTGCCGGAAATGGCCGCCGCCCGTGCAGAAAAGAAATAAAAATGACGACAGCCCCCCTGGAGCGTGTTTTGAAACAAAAGAGTTTCGGAATCGCTCCAGGGGGGCAGTATTGCAAAAAAGGCGGCGGGTTTCGCGTGTTTTGCTGGAAACAGCCTTCCCTTTGTGCTATACTGACATAAAATGTTTGGAAAGAAGAGGAAATCGCACATGAAAAAACGGCTGCTCAGCGCATTTCTCGCATTTTTCTGTATGCTTCAGCTGTTCTGTCTGCCCGCCTTTGCGCAGACGGCGCCCGACACCGCTTCGGTGATCACAGTGTCGGCCCCGCAGGAGGACTTTTCCGATACACAGGCTTCCGCTGTCGAAAAGCCTGCAGCTGAAGCGCAGACGGCGCTGTCCGCTGCAGCGGAGATTTCTGTGGTTGCCGAAGAGGGAGCAGACGGGATCCTTGCCAGCGGCTTCTGCGGCAGGGACGATGAAAATATGAGCTATACCGTTTATGCGGATGGCAGGCTTGTTATTTCGGGCAGCGGTGCCATGATGGGGCTCAGCCTGTGGACATCTCCGCCGTGGAACAGCTACCGAAGCCAGATCACCTCTGTGGTGGTGGAGGAGGGCGTCACCTCGGTGTCCGCCACAGCCTTTGCCGAGATGCCGAATCTTGTCAGTGCAAAGCTGCCGTCCACGATGGACACCATTCTGTCGCAAACCTTTTACTATTGCCGCAGCCTGAGATCAGTAGAGATCTCCCATGGTATGTGGAATATTGCATCAAGTGCGTTTGAGGGCTGCAGCTCGCTTGTCAGCATGGATCTTCCCGACAGTGTCGAGATCATTCAGGACTACGCTTTTCAGGATTGTACCTCGCTTTCTTCGGTCAAATGGTCATCGTCTCTGCGGGAGATCGGCATGAGCGCCTTCCGGAACTGCGATGCGCTGACCGCAGTTTCCTTCCCGAATTCGCTGGAAGAAATAAGCAGCAGCGCCTTTTGGCAGTGCGATTCGCTCTCCTCTGTTTCCTTTTCGCAGGCGGCGGTCAGCATCGGCCGCGGTGCGTTTGAGGATTGTCCTGCGCTTACCTCGGCGGCGTTTTCCAAAAATGCAAGTGTGGAAGGAAATCCTTTTGCCAACTGCGCAAACCTGAAGCAGATCACGGTGCCTGCGGACAGTCCGTATCTGTGTGTGGAAAACAATGTTCTGTTTTCCGCCGATAAAGAAACACTGATCTGTTATCCCAACGGCCTTGGCGGGGCATATACTGTTCCTTCTTATGTAAAAGCGATCGCAAAGGGGGCGTTTGCCGGCTGTGCAAAGCTGACCTCGGTCACAGTGGGGGAGCAGGTGGATTATATCGGACAAAGCGCTTTTGCCGATTGTACCGCTCTTGTCAGTGTGACCCTGCCGGCGGCGATCGATCCCGATCAGTTTGACGGAGGCTCGTATCTGTTTGAAAACTGTACCTCGCTGGTGTCCGTCAGACTGCCGGACGGCATGGAGCGCGTCGGCTCCGATTGCTTCAGAGGCTGTAAGGCGCTGACTGATGTGAGCCTGCCGGACAGTGTGCGGTATCTCAACAGCAGCTGCTTTACAGACTGTGTTTCTCTGAAAAGCATCAATTTGCCGAAAAATCTGCTCGGTATCAATGGCAGAAGCTTTGAGAACTGTACTTCTCTGCCCTCTATCGAGATCCCGGACGGCGTAACCTATATTGACATGCATTGCTTTGACGGCTGCACGGCATTGGAAAGCATCAAGCTGCCTGCAAATCTGACCAGTATTGCAATGGCTGCATTCCAGAACTGCACGGCGCTGAAAGAGATCGATATCCCCGATAACGTGACTTACATCGGTCAGCAGTGCTTTGCAGACACCACGTCCCTGACCGAAGTGCGGCTTCCGGGCGGATTAAACTATGTGTATCACTCCATGTTCCGGGGTTCCGGCGTGAAAAAGGTGACAGTGCCCGCATCGGTCACCGAGATCGATTCCATGTTTGTGGGCGGCAACTCCGAGAGCAGCGAAGTCGTTGTGGTCTTTGAGGGCGCACCGCCCGTGCTGCACAGCAATGCGTTCCAGAATGCGGTTGTCCGCGCCTATTACCCCGCCGGTATGGGCTGGAGCGATACCCAGTTCAAAAATTCGTATGCCGGAATTGTCACATGGATCTGTGGGGATGGCTCTGCCGAGGATGTATCCAATGATTGCGGCGAGAACGCTTCGTGGGCTGTTGCCAACGGCGTGCTGACCATCACCGGCAGCGGCCCCATGTTCGATTTTGAAGCCAACAATATGCCGTGGTATTCGCAGAACAGCGTGATCACCTCCGTCGTCATCGGCGAGGGCATCACCTCCATCGGCGCAAACGCCTTCTGCAACATGGGCAATATCACCTCCGTCACCGTGCCCTCCACTTTGACCCGTGTGGGCGAGCGTGCATTCTACTACTGCGGTAAGCTGGAGAGCATCTCTCTGCCCGATTCGGTCAGCGAGATCGGAAAAGAGACTTTCTACAGCTGTGACAGACTGACCGCACCGCTGTTCCCCGCGGGCATGAAAACGCTTGCCGAGGGCGTTTACGGCGGCTGCGCCGGCTTTACCGCCGTTGCGATCCCCGTACATATCACCGACATCGGCGAAAGCGCCTTTGCCCAGTGCAGCAATCTGGAAACCGTGAGCATTCCCGCTTCCGTCACCGCCATCGGTCAGATGGCCTTCAATGCCTGTGCAAAGCTGACCGCCATCACCGTGGAGGAGGGCAATCCCTTTTACAGCGCTGCGGACGGCATTCTGTATAATAAAGAAAAAACGGCTCTGCTGCAGTACCCCTGCGGCAAAGCGGAGGAGTGCATTGTGCCGGAGGGCGTTAAAACCGTGGCCTCCTATGCATTCCGCGATGCCCGCGTGACCTCGATCCGTTTTACCGGCGCTGCGCCGGTCATCGAGGAATATGCCTTCTACGGCCTGCGGATCAAGGTGCGCTATCCGTTCGGCACTGCCGGCTGGGAGGGGGCTGCTCAGGGCTCCTACGGCGGCACGATCGAGTGGATCGCCTATGATCCGATCACCGGCAGGGATCTGGTGGGCACCCGCCTTGCCGATCTGACCCAGCTGGATTACATTGTTCTCTCCCAGATGGCCTACCGCAGCTTCAGGAGCAAGGAGCTGAACCGCCCGCTGGCAGAGTTGGCAAAGGAATGGAATTCCCCTGTGTGGGATGGCTATACCTACACCTATACCGAACTGACAGAGAATCTTGCCGACTGGTATGTGGCGGATATCCATACCTCCGCGCTGGATTTTGAGCTTGTGGATGTGGATTTTGCCGGTTACTATGCCGTGATCTTCAAAAATGCCTTCGGCGAGGTCGTGATCGCCTACCGCGGCTCGATCCCGCTGCAGCTGAAGCTTGCGACGCAGGCGGAAAAATGGGGCGATGTGATCGGCGACTGGATCGTCAGCGACCTGATGACCGAGATCCTCGATGTGTTCTCGCCGCAGTTCCACATGGCACTGGAAACCTACGAGCGCGTTCTGCTGACCGAGGATCCCACCGCCGTTGCAACCACCGGCCACTCGCTGGGCGGTGCACTGGCCAATGTGGTATCCGCGTATTCCGGCTGCAAATGCGAATCTGTCAATGCGATCTCCGCCATGGATACCGCTTACGGTTCGCAGCCGGACCTCATGGGCAAAAACTTCGACGGCGTCGACCGCTGGAACATTCTGGATCACGCCAACGAGTGCGATTACATCGCCGGCGTTTTCGAGTGGTTCTTCACCACCTGCATCAAGCCCTATGCCATGCATGAAAGTGCGTTGGAGGACGGCAATACCGGCTTCAAGCTGGCCAATCACTCGGTATCCTCCATCATGCAGCGCGATACGGAGGGCGAACCGCAGCTTTCCCGCATCCTTGGCTACAGGATCCCGAATGAAATGATCAAAAGCTCCATGCTCACCTCTGCCGCTATGCTGTGGCTGGGCACCTCCGCACAGGACAGCATGAAAGCCCCTGCGGTTTCGCTTCGGCAGGTCATGTACGGCGGCATGGGCGCCGATACGCTGATCGGCGGCCGTTTCGGCGATACGATCGTCGGCGGCAAGGGCAATGATACTCTGGACGGCGGTTACGGCAATGATACCTACTACTATTTTGCCGGCGACGGCATGGATACCATCCGCGATATCGGCGGCAGGGATGAACTGGCGCTGTACGGTATGGAATGGAACGATGTTTCCGTGGAAGTCGATGCAGACGATGTCTATGTCCTGTATGCCGGCGAGACTGTTGCGCGTATCAGCCGGAGTGTGCGCTCGGCGAAGAATGCATCCTTTGCTGTGGTCATTCACCGTGGTACGGGCAGCGGTGCCTCGTCCGAAACCATTGAGCTGGATGATTATTTCACCGGCAGCTACTCCAGCCGTGTCGAGGTTGCCTGCCCCGTCCGTATCCTTGTCGTGAGCGAGGCAAAGGAAGAGGTCGTTTACATCGTGCCGGATGGCGCCGAGATGGTTGATTACACCGAGTACGGCAACTTCTATGTCTACGAAGAATCGGAAGGCGATTACGGCAAGATCCTTGATCTGGCCGATGGCTATTACATTTGCATCATGGGCACCGGCGAAGGCGAGATGACCGTGGAGCACTGGGATACCGGCGAGGAAGGTCTTGTCAGCAACGGCAAGGTGGAAGCGGTACAGGTAACGCCGAAATTCGGCGCTGCCGTGGTGCGTGACAAGGATGATGCCGTGATTCTGCGCGTGGGCGGCGAGGATCTGCCGTTTATAAAAGACAGCTCCGGCGACATAGAAGGCGGAGGCGAAGTGCCTTCCATCCCCACCGGCGAGATCAGCAAAAAGACATGGTCGGTATCGGTGGAAAGCGTAATCTACCTGAATTACTATATGAACATTGAAGGCTTTGAAGGAGTAGATCTGGCTAAAGCCGGCGGTGTTGTGGTGTGGACAGGAGAA
>JAFUNR010000058.1 GCA_017472965.1 Oscillospiraceae bacterium
ATGAGCTGCTCCTTGGGATCGGACGGGAACTCAGCGCCGATCTTCGCCTTGTACTCCGCCTTGAACTGGAATGCCAGCTCCTTCAGATCGTCAGCGGTCAGCTCAACGTCCTGCTTGACGCCGCGGTCTTCCTTCATCTTGTCGATCAGCTCTTCGAAGTACTTCTTGCCGACTTCCATAACAACGTCGGAGTACATCTGGATGAAACGGCGGTAGCAGTCATAGGCCCAGCGGGCATTGCCGGACTTCTTGGCCATGACCTCAACAACTTCCTCGTTCAGACCCAGGTTCAGGATGGTATCCATCATGCCGGGCATGGAAGCGCGGGCGCCGGAACGGACAGAGACCAGCAGAGGATTCTCGGTATCGCCGAACTTCATGCCGGTGATGCCTTCCATCTTGTCGATGTACTCCATGATCTGAGCCTGGATGTCGGCGTTGATCTTGCGGCCATCCTCATAGTACTGAGTGCAGGCCTCGGTGGTGATGGTGAAGCCCTGAGGCACGGGCAGACCGATCTTGGTCATCTCGGCCAGGTTGGCGCCCTTACCGCCCAGCAGCTCACGCATGCCGGCGTCGCCTTCGGAGAACAGATAAACGAACTTCTTCAAACTTCTCTACCTCCAAAATATTTTTTGATTGCTTGGATCTTTACACACAAAAATAAGGCACAAGGACAGAGCTTGCCCTTTTGCTTCTATAATTGTACCAAAAAACTTTGGGAATTACTAGTCACAAACAAAGAGATTATGCGGTTTTTTTCACGAATTTTTTAGAGAAAAACACCAAAAGCGAGCCTTATTCCCCCTTCGGCACAGACACCGGAATAAAAAACAGCTTTGTGCGCTGCGGCGCGGCCTTCTGTGTGCGGCTGCACACGCTCTCCCGGTCCATGCTCCCGCGGCGGTTCTGTACGGACAGATCATCGGTCCTTTTTTCCGGTCCGGCCGGCTGAGTGTAAATTTTTTCTTGCAAATCCGGCGCAAAATAATTACAATAGAAGGACACAGAATATTATGGGAGAAACGATATCATGTTTTTCAAAAGCAAAGCCTCTGCCGGCGGGGTGGAGGCCATCGTGGTGGGTCTGGGCAATCCGGGCCGCCAGTATGAGGGCACACGCCACAACATCGGCTGGCGTGCGCTGGATGCCGCCGCCGAAGCGTGGGGCGGCAAAATCGTCAAAAGCAAGCACAAGGCACTGACCGACACCGTGACGGTGAACGGCAAAAAGGTGCTGCTGATGAAGCCGCAGACCTTTATGAATGCCTCCGGCGAGGCGGTGGGCGATGCGGCCAAATTCTACAAGGTGGCGCCGCAGAATGTGATCGTGCTTTCGGATGATATCGCGCTGGCACCGGGCGTGCTGCGCATCCGCAAGACCGGCAGCGCCGGCGGCCACAACGGACTGAAAAGCATCATCGCCCATCTGGGCAGTCAGGATTTTCTGCGGCTGCGCATCGGCGTGGGCGAAAAGCCCCATCCCGAATACGATCTGGCAGACTGGGTACTGGGGAAGTTCTCCCCTGCCGACAACAAGGCGATCGATGAGCGCATGGCAGATATCGTAGCCGCTCTGGAGCTGATGCTGGCCGGTGAGCCGGACAAGGCCATCAGCAAGTATAACGGCGCAAAAAAGTAACCGGAATACGATGGGACTTTGCAGCCGTATCCCATTATACCCTCTGTATATTTGCGACCAAAATATCCAACGGGACGGCCCTCGCTGGCCGCCCCGCGCTGCTGCGTAGAAGAAATGTTTCAAAAAACCGCATTTTCCGGTCAAAGGAGGTCCGACCATGCTGACACAGGCACTGAAAGCCACACCCGAATATAAAAAGCTGCTGGATGCCGTCACGGGCGGGCAATGTCCCGCGGCGCTGTTCGGTCTGCCCCCCGCAGGCCGGGCGCAGATGCTGTGCGCACTGGCAGAGGATATCCCCCGCCCCTTTGTGCTGCTGTGCCCGGGCGAGGCCGAAGCCACCCGCTTTGCACAGGATCTGACCGCACTGGGTCTGGCGGCGGCGGTATACCCCGCCCGCGATTTTGTGCTGCGCAACATCGAAAGCCAGAACCACGAATACGAATACCGCCGGCTGCAGGTGCTGGGCGATCTGGTGGGCGGGCGCGTGCGGGTGCTGTGCGCCTCTGCCGAGGGTGCACTGCAGCACACCATGCCGAAAGCAGAGTTTCTGCGCAACACCCTGACGCTTCGCCCGGAGATGGAGCTGCCGCAGAAGGAGCTGACCGCACGGCTGCACGCGGCGGGTTATTACCGCCGCGACCGCGTGGAAGGCCCCGGCCAGTTCAGTGTGCGGGGCGGCATTGTGGATATCTATGCGCCGGATATGACGGTGCCCGCCCGTCTGGAATACTGGGGCGATGTCATCGATTCCATTCACAGCTTTGATCTGATGAGCCAGCGCCGCGACAAAGCGCTGGAAAAAATCTATCTTTCCCCTGCCCGCGAGGTGCTGTTCGGCGCGGCGCAGGAATCGCTGCAGTTTCTTTCCGCCGCTATCGAAGCGCACAAGGGCAAAGCGAAGGAGCAGCTGGCCCGCGCCGCCGAAAGCGAGCTGGCCCAGCTGCGCGCCGGTCTGATGCCCGCCAGCATGGATAAATTCCTGCCGCTGCGCTACCCTGTTCCCGCCACCGTGCTGGATTATGTGAACGATCCGGTGCTGTTTCTTGACGAGCCGGGCGGCATACGCGAAGCGCTGGATACCGCCGGCTGGCGTTTCGGCGAAGAGGTGCGCGGCCTGCTGGAGGAGGGTGTGCTGAGTCCGCAGCTCACCGCCTTTTACGGGGACTGGGGGGATCTGGTGCAGCTGGCTCACCGCGTACCCGCCGTGCTGCAGGACAACTTCACCCGCACCCTGAGCGATTTCAGCCTGAAAACGCTGCTCTCCGTCACCTGCCACAGTCTGCCGGTGTGGAACGGCGTGACTGCCGGTCTGGCCGAGGATCTGCAGCCGCTGCTGGAACAGGGCTATTTTGCCGCCGTGCTGGCCGGCACCGAACGCAGCGCCGCCTCGCTTGCCAAGGATCTGGCCGCGGCGGGCATCCATGCACTGGTCACAGGCAGGGATGTCACTCCGCGCCCGGGCTGCGCCGCCATTCTGACCGGACACCTCAGCGGCGGCGTGGAATACCCCTTTGCCCGTTTTGCTCTGTTCACCGGACGCGCCGCCGGCGCATCCGTCTCCGCTGCGCCCAAACGCAAGGCAAAGCCCGGCAGCTTCTCCACACTGGAGGATCTGAAGCCCGGCGATTATGTGGTGCACCACAGCCACGGCGTGGGCCGGTATGTGGGCATCCAGCGGCTGGACCTGCACGGTGTGGTGAAGGACTATTTCAAAATCAGCTATGACAAGGGCGACAACCTGTATGTGCCCGTCACCCAGCTGGATCTGCTGAGCCGCTACGATGTACAGGGCGACGGCGAAAAGGTGAAGCTGGCACGGCTGGGCGGCAGCGAATGGCAGCGTACCAAGACCAAAGCCCGCGCCGCCACGCAGGAGATCGCCGGCGAACTGGTGCAGCTGTATGCGAAACGGCAATCCGCCGCGGGCTACGCCTTTGACCCCGACACCGAATGGCAGCGGGATTTTGAAGCCCGCTTCGAATACGATGAGACGGATGACCAGCTGCTGGCCACCGCCGAGATCAAGCGCGATATGGAAAAGGCCGCCCCCATGGACCGCCTGCTGTGCGGCGACGTGGGCGTGGGCAAAACGGAGGTGGCGCTGCGCGCCGCCTTCAAGGCGGTGATGAGCGGCAAGCAGGTAGCGATCCTTGTGCCCACCACCATTCTGGCGTGGCAGCACTATCAGACCATTCTGCGCCGCATGGAGGCGTTCCCCGTCAATGTGGGGCTGCTCAACCGGTTCCGCACCCCCGCCCAGCAGAAGCAGACGCTGCGGGATCTGGCCGACGGCGTGTGCGAGATCGTAGTGGGCACCCACCGGCTGCTGCAAAAGGATGTGAAATTTCGGGATCTGGGGCTGCTGATCATCGATGAGGAGCAGCGCTTCGGCGTCAAGCATAAGGAAAAGCTGAAGGAGACCTTTGTGGGCGTGGATACGCTGACACTCTCCGCCACACCCATCCCCCGCACACTGAACATGGCAATGAACGGCATCCGTGATCTTTCCAGCATCCAGCAGCCGCCCTTTGAGCGGCAGCCCATTGAGACCTATGTGCTGGAGCATGACGACCGGGTGGTGGAGCAGGCCATCCGCAAGGAGCTGGGCCGCGGCGGACAGGTGTACTATCTGCACAACCGGGTGGATACCATCACCCACACCGCCGCCCGCCTGCAGCAAGCCATCCCCGAGGCACGCATCGGCGTGGCCCATGGCCAGATGGAGGAAAAGGAGCTTTCCGCCATCTGGCAGCAGCTGCTGAACAACGAGCTGGATATTCTGGTGTGCACCACCATCATCGAGACCGGCGTGGATGTGCGCAACTGCAACACGCTGATCGTGGAAAACGCGGATATGCTGGGTCTTTCCCAGCTGTACCAGATCCGCGGACGGGTGGGCCGCAGCGGCAGAAAGGCATATGCTTATTTCACCTTCCAGCGGGATAAGGTGCTCTCCGAAATCTCCACCAAGCGGCTGGGCGCCATCCGCGAGTTCACCAGCTTCGGCAGCGGCCTGCGCATCGCCATGCGGGATATGCAGATCCGCGGCGTGGGCAATCTGCTGGGTGCAAGCCAGCACGGTCACATCCAGAGCGTGGGTTACGATCTGTATATGAAGCTGCTGGGCAAGGCACTGGCCGAAGCCAAGGGCGAGCCGCTGCCGCCGGACAAGAGCGAATGCATCATCGATATCACGGTGGATGCCTACATCCCGGAGAAATACATCGCGGCGGCCTCCGGCCGCATCGAAGCCTATAAGCGCATTGCCGCCATCGAGGACAAAGAGGATATGGAGGATGTGCTGGCCGAGCTGACTGACCGCTACGGCCCGGTGCCGGAGTGTGTGCGCGCCCTGACACAGGTGAGCTTTGTGCGCGTGGGCGCGGCAGAGCTGGGCATTTACGAGGTGGGCCAGCGGGGCGAGAACCTGCTGCTTTACAGCGATGGCATCACCCGGGCGCTTGTGCGCCGGCTGCTGCCTGCGCTGGGCCGCCGCGCCGCGGTGAACGCGGGGGCAAAGCCCTATCTTTCGGTGGCGCTGGGCAAGGAGGAAGCCGGCATCGAGGTCCTGACCGCCGTGCTGGAGGCATGGCGCAAAGCAAAGGAGCAGGCCGCAGACGATCCGCCCGAGCCCGAGACACCCGCCGCACCCGCCGCCCCTGCGAACAACGGGCTTTTCAGCGCACGCAGCACAGGCGCCGGCAGCACCGGCACGGGCAGCAGTGCGCAAAGGCTGAATACCGCCCCCGCGCACACCGTCCGTGCAAGCCATTACGGCGGCAAAAAGAGATAATACACACCGGCAAGCCTGCTGTCATCACCCATAAAAAACCGACCTGCGACCGATCCGCTGCTGCGGAGCGTTCACAGGCCGGTTTTCTTTTACGAACCGTTATTTTTATTGAAAATTATACTGTTTGAGGCATTTTTCACGCGCTGTTCAGGGCAGGATCTCCACCTGCACGGTGAAGGAAAGCCCCTGACAGCTGACGGTCAGCGGCGTGGTTCCCACAGCGCGGGCGGAGAAGGTGGCCTCGGGGCCGGTCTCCAGCAGCGCCTCATCATAGCCGGACAGGGTCACGCCGGCCTCCGGCTTATAGACCTCGAACCAGCTGCCGTCATCGTATTCGCCCACGCCGCGCACCTGCTTGACTTCGTTTGCGCTCAGGTACAGGGTGTGCTTTTCCAGCTGAGGATAAAAACGCACCAGCCGGCGGTTTTCCATATCGCGGTCGCGGACGCTTTCCTCCGGCACAAAAACGGGAAATTCCACCGTGCGGCCGCGCCAGTGGGCCACGGCATAGGTATAGCCCGGACGCAGCGGGGTGCAGCGCAGGCCGTCGAAACGGACAATGGTGGGATCGTAGCAGGCGACGGAGACCTCCTCTGCCGGGCAGCTTTCCACATTGTAGGCGGTGTCCAGCCATTTCAGATCCACATCAAACGCCCCCTGCGACACCTTGCGCACATGGAAATGCGGCTTTGTGGTGATATGGATGGGCCAGGGATTTTCCGGCATGGGCCACGCCTGCACCGGCCAGGGGGCGGCGGGGCTGGCCGCATCGGAAAAATCGGGTGCATCGGCCAGCTCGATGACAGCCTTCTGGAAACGGGTGCCCCAGTAACCCCACTGGCTGCCATAGGCATAGGCCACGGCAACGGTATCCTTCAGCGAAACATGACGGTCGGGGCCGCCGGCAATGCCGCAGTTATGACATTTTTCACCCACATTGGTGCGCACCTCGCAGCTGCGGGTGAAAGTCAGACCGTCATCGGATTCGTACACGGCAAGGCAGCTTTCCACCGTGAAGCGGCGGTCGGTGCACAGGATGAGGAACTTTTCCGCTTCGTCCACATAGACCACATCACAGGAATCGCACCCGGTGGAGGGCCGGCGGATGGCGATGCCCCGCTCCGTCAGGGTGGCGGGCCAGTTATCCCCGGCTTTCAGGTCGGCAGTGGCCACGCGGGTCTGGCTGAATATCTCGCCGTTTTTGTCCTTCGAAGTCCATGTATAATACATATACAGAGTATCGCCCACACGGACAAAGCTGGGCTCACCCGCGCCCCAGTTCTGCCACGGCTCATCGAAATAGATGATGGGTGCGGGGCGGCCCTGCCAGCGCAGAGTGACCGGCTCGCCGTTTTCATCCACCGTTTCGCGCTCCTCGCCCCAGCCGGTGCCTGTCCATTTGTAATAGAGGCCGTCCGGTTTGCGGGAGCGTGCCACAAAGGCGTTGTTGCACACACCGCCGCCATCCACAAAGATGGTGGAGGTATAGCCGATGTAATACCAGCCGTCAATGACGATGACCGCCGGATCGCACACCGAGAAAAGATCCATGGATTCCGGCGTGGGGTACAGCACCACCTTTTCATCCGTCCATGTGGCGCCGTCATCGTCGGAGTGGCGATAGGTGAACCAGTCCGCCTCCACCCCGCAGCCGCCGGGGGAGGCAAACCACGCATCGATGCGGCCGTCACCGTACTGCATGATGCTGGGCCCGTAACGGTAGCCCCATTTCTTGCCCGCACGCGGGGCAAACACATCGCGGCCGTCATCCTTCAGCCGCAGGCGCAGGTGTTTTTCCTTCATGGTGTATTCTCCTTTTTATGCTGCTGCGCAGCCGTTTTTCCTTTCCTTGATTGTAGCGGTTTGACTGCAAAAAGTCAATTCCGTTTTCACCCTTTCGCCCGCAGGCGGCAGCAGCGGAGAACTGCGTTGTTTTCTGTTATAATTTGCGAAGTTTTCTGCTATTGCAGTTTCAGGCGGGATGTTATACAATGAAAGCAGCATACGAAATCCCCCAAAAAACAGGAAACGAGGTGCGTATCATGTATACTCCCGCTACTTCCCGCCATTTTTCAAAGCAGGTGGATGAGTCCGGCGCCGTTTACTATGTGCTGGATACTCATGTTGCCCCGCAGCAGCAGGGCTTCTACTTCGTCAACTCCTGCATGAGCGACGACGGCCGCTATCTGTGGTTTTACACCTTTTATCCCCCCGCACAGCACCGCACGCTGGGCGTGGTGGATTTTGAAACCGACGAGGTCTGCAACTTTCCCGGCTGCCTTCACGAATGCGGGCCTATCGTGGATGCCGAGGGCAACTGCTGGTACTGTGACCTCAACAATCTGTACAAACGCAGCCCCGATCCCGCTGTGCCGACGCAGATCGTACAGCCGCTGCCCGCCGAGCTGAGCGAAAACGGTGCCGCGCTGCTGCGTGCTCCCGCCTGCCACCTGACCTTCAGCCCGGATAAAAAGCAGGTGTTCTTTGATTCCATCAGCTCCGCAGGCTATAAAATGGGCGTGATGGATCTGGACACCGGCAAATACACCGAATGGTGCCGCGCCGAATACTACCGCAACCACGGTCAGTACAACCCCGTGCACCCCGGCATCGCGCTGACGGCGGAGGATTTTGGCGCCCCCTATGACCGCAGCCGCGGCACTGCCGGCATCCACTGCGACGAAAACGGCATCTTCCAGCGGCTGTGGGTGGTCAGGGAGGACGGCACCCAGTACGTCATTCCCCCGCTGGACGGCATGCGCGCCACCCACGAATGGTGGAGTGCCGACGGCAGCAAGGTCTACTACTGCCGCTACGAGCCGGCAAATGTTCCCTGCGGCCACCGCAATAACGGCGTGTGCTGCTATGATATCTTCACCGGCGAGCACAGGCTGGTGGCCCCGGTAGCCGCATGGCACGGCTTTACCACGGCGGATGAGCAGCTGGTGGTGTACGACGAGAACGCCGGCTTCTACCGCGGCTGTGAATCCCGCGTGGGCCTTTACAATGTAAAGACGGGCAAGCAGGTGTATATCGTCACGCTGAACGAGGCCATGGCTCCGCCGGAGAAGCCCTCACAGTACCATCTGGATCCCCATCCCCGCTTCAACGCAAACGAAAAATACATCGTGTTCACCTCCGTGAAAAACGGCGACCCGCAGGTGGCGGTGGCCTTTACCGAAGACATCCTGCCGCTGACGGAATAATTTGCACAAAGGAAACCGACCGATGGAATATTTACTGATCCCCGCGGCCTGTCTGCTGGCGACCGCCAAGATCCTGATCCAGGGCAAATTCGCCAAGGACAAAAGCCGTACCCCTGTGGATGCCATCTTCTTCAACGGTCTCATCTTTCTTACCGGCGCGCTGCTGCTCTGGCTGCTGCTGGATGTCCGTGTCACCGCCGTTGCAGTGATCGCCGGTCTGCTCATCGGCCTGATCAACCTTTCTTATCAGCTGTTTTATGTATCCGCATTTTCCTGCGGGCCGGTCTCGCTGACCTCGCTGATCTCCTCGGTGAGTATGGTGGTGCCCATCGTGCTTTCCGCCATTCTGTATAAGGAAGCGCTGACCGTCAACCGTATCCTGGGCATCGCCGTCACCGTTGCCGCGCTGTATTTTTCCACGGCGCGGGCTGGCGGGGATAAGATCCAGCCCAAATGGTATCTGTTCACGGCACTGGCATTTCTGGCCAACTGCGGTTCCACCATGACGCTGAAGGTTTATCTGAAGGAATTCGCCGTGGGGGATTCCTCCTCCTTTGTGGCGATCCATTTCACCGCCTCCGCGCTGCTTTCGCTGCTGCTGTACTGCATTCTGCGCTGCAGAGGAAAACGCTGCACCTACCCCATCGGCAGATCCGTGCTGCTGACCGGCGTATCCATCGGCGTGATCCTGGGTATCTTCAACCTGATCTACGCCTACGCCATGCTGGTGCTTGATGCCACGCTGCTGCTGCCGCTGTATAACGGCGGCACAACGCTGCTGGTGACACTGGGCAGCGCTCTGCTGATGAAGGAACGGCTGACCGGCCGGCAGTACACCGGCGTCTTGCTGGGCATCATCGCCATTGTGCTGATGAGCATCTGAGCCGTTTGACCGCATGAAAAAGGAGTCCTCCGCAAAGGACTCCTTTTTTGTATGCAGAAACGGGTTCAGAACCGCCGCCAGGTATCCCGTGTGAACAGCAGCAGCAGCGGGAAAAGCTCCAGACGGCCTGCCAGCATATCGAAGATCAGCACCAGCTTGGAAAAGCCGGAAAAAGCCGCGAAATTACAGGTGGGACCCACCTGCGCAAGACCCGGGCCGATGTTATTCAGCGTAGCGGCAATGGCGGTAAAATTGGTGGTGAAATCAAAGCCGTTCAGGCTGATGAGCAGCATCGACCAGAAGAAGATCAGCACATAGGCCACCATAAATACATTGGTGGTGCGCACCACATCCGGCGGGATGACCTTGCCATCCATGGTGGTGACACTGATGCGGGAGGGGTGCAGGTGGCGGCGGCGCTCCTGCCGGAAGGTGCGGTGCAGAATGACCAGACGGGATACCTTGATACCGCCGCCGGTACTGCCGGCACAGGCACCGATGAACATCAGCATTACCAGAATGGTTTTGGAGGCCATAGGCCACACATCAAAATCCGTGGTGGCAAAGCCGGTGGTGGTGATGATCGAGCCCACCTGAAACGCCGCATGGCGCAGCGCCTCGCCGAAACCGGAATACATCGTGCGGATATCAAAGGTGATGAACAGGATCGCCGCGGCGATGATGCCGAAATACCAGCGCACCTCCTCCACCGAAAAGGCCTTTTTGAATTTGCCCAGCAGCAAAAGAAAATAAACATTGAAATTGATGCCGAACAGGATCATGAAAACGGTAACAACGCTCTGCAGATAGGGCGAGTAGGAGGCGATACTGTCATTTCTGATGCCGAAGCCGCCGGTGCCCGCCGTGCCGAAAGCGGTGGTAACGGCCTCGAACGCCGTCATGCCTCCGGCCAGCAGCAGCACGATCTGCATCGCTGTCAGAGCAATATAGATGCCGTACAGGATCGCCGCGGTGGATTTGACCTTCGGCACCAGCTTTTCCACCTGCGGGCCGGGGCTTTCTGCCTTCATCAGGTTGACATGGCTGCCGCCGGCGTGGCCGCCCGTCATGGGCAGCACCGTCAGCAGGAACACCAGCACGCCCATGCCGCCGATCCAGTGAGTGAAGCTGCGCCAGAAAAGCAGCCCGCGGGGCAGCACCTCCACATCCATAAGGATGCTGGCGCCGGTGGTGGTAAAGCCGGAAACGGTTTCAAAAAGGGCATCCACCGGGTTTTTGATATCCCCGGTGAACAAAAAGGGCAGCGCACCCATGATACTGATGGCGATCCATGCCAGCGCGGTGATGACAAAGCCCTCGCGCTGGTACATCACCCGGTTTTTGGGCTTGCGGCAGACGAGCAGACCGCCGAAAGCGCCGCACAGTGCGGCGGCGCCCAGCAGCGCCCATACGGCGCTTTCACCGCAGCCAAGGCTGACGGCAGCGGGCAGCAGCAGCAGTGCGCCCTCGCACAGCAGCACCCAGCCCAGAACATAACGGATCATTCCGAAATTCACGGTTCTTCTCCCCCTTTATCCGTGGGCCAGGATATCGCGGATATCCTTCAGGCCGTGCTCCAGTGTGACCACGATCACCGAATCGCCCACCTGAATACGGTCGGCACCGCGGGGGATGATGACCTTATTGCCGCGCATGATGCAGCAGATCAGCTGATTGGGCTTCAGCTTCAGCTTCATCAGCGGTGCGGCGGTGGCGGCGGATTCCTCCTGCACGGTGAATTCCAGGGCCTCCACGCGGTCATCCAGAATGCGGTACAGGGTCTTCAGGTTGCTGCCCGCATCGTTCTGCAGCGCACGCACATACTGAATGACAAAATCACACACCATATATTTGGGATACACGATGCTGCCCACATTCAGACCGTCCAGCACATCGTCAAATTCCAGCCGGTTGACCTTGGCCACCAGCTTGGCGTTGGTATGCTTTTTGGCGAACAGCGAGAGCAGGATATTCTCCTCATCCAGCTCGGTCAGGCTGACAAAGGCCTCCGTCTGCTCCAGACCGGCCTCCCGCAGGAACTGACGGTCAGCCACATCGCCGTGCAGCACGGTGGCTTTCGGCAGATCGGTGGCAAGCACCTCGCAGCGGGAGGCATCCTTATCCACAATGCGCACGGCGATGCCGTGCTCCAGCAGCTCTTTCGTCAGGTAGTAGCCGATGACGCCGCCGCCCACCACCAGTGCGCTGCGCACGGGATGGGTGGGCAGATGCAGCATTTCAAAAAAGGCCACGGCCTTTTCTTGGGTGGCTACAAAGGAGACCAGATCTCCGCTGTGCAGCACAAAGTTGCCGTCGGGGATCCAGACATCCTGCTCACGCTCCACCGCACAGATCAGGATATCGGCGCCCAGCTTCTGCGGGATCTCCCGCAGGGCCACGCCGTCCAGCCTGTGCTGCGGCTGCAGCTCGAATTTGATCAGCCGCACACGGCCCTCGGCAAAGGTATCGATCTGGCTTGCCGCAGGAAAACGCAGCAGGCGGCTGATCTCCCGTGCGGCGGTCAGCTCGGGATTGATGATGGTGGAAATGCCCAGCTGCTGCTTGATGAAGTCCAGCTGGTGGCTGTACATCGGGTTGCGCACCCGGGCGATGGCGTGGCAGTGACCGGTCTTTTTGGCAAACATACAGCACAGCAGATTCAGCTCATCCGAACCGGTAACGGCGATGAGCACATCCGCATGGTCCATGCCCGCCTCGGTGAGGATGGCATTGGATGCGCCGTTGCCTGTGACGCCCAGCACATCCAGTTCCTCGGTGAGCTGTGTGATTTTTTCGGGATTGGTATCGATGACGGTGACATTATGATTTTCTTCGCTCAGCTGACGGGCGAGCGCTCTGCCCACCTTGCCGCAGCCTACCAGTATGATCCGCATGGCAAACCTCCTGCAACAACGATCATTCCTTGTATAGAACGGTTATTTTCTTATATATAATTCGCTTAAATCGAAATCGCGCAAAAACAGCACAGCCGGCACAGGGCTGCTCCGATAAAAACATATTATAGCATCTTCACAGAAAAAGTCTATAGCCGGCAATAAAATTTCACCAGAAAACACCCAAAAAATTTTATTAAGAATAATTCCCAATTATCCCGCAGAGCCTATTGCATCCCGCACAGCGTTGTGCTATACTGAAGCCATCAAAACGGCTTGCAGGGAGGAAGAAAAATGGAAAAGAACATCGCTCCGATGGATCCCACCGCCATGTTCCGGCTGAGCTACGGTCTGTTTGTGCTGAGCGCACGGCAGGACGGCAGGGACAACGGCTGTATCATCAACACCGTCACGCAGGTGACGACCACACCCAATCGCATCACCATCGCAGTGAATAAAGCCAACCACACCCACGATATGATCGCCGCCACCGGGGAATTTGCCGTCAGCGTGCTTTCGCAGGAGGCTCCGTTTGAAATTTTCAAACATTTCGGTTTCCAGAGCGGCCGCGACACGGATAAATTTGCCGGATGGGCAGCCTCCCGCCGGGCAAACAACGGCGTGCTGTATCTGACCGCCTGCACCAACGCCTATATGGCGGCAAAGGTGGTGGACCGCTGGGAGCTGGAGACTCACACCGTCTTTCTGGCCGAGGTGACGGAGGCCGGCGTGCTTTCCGATGCCCCCTCCATGACCTACGCTTATTATCATGCCGAGGTCAAGCCCAAGCCCCAGCCCAAGCCGGAAAAGAAGGGCTTTGTCTGCACCGTATGCGGTTATATTCACGAGGGCGATACCCTGCCGGAGGATTTCGTCTGTCCGCTGTGCAAGCACGGCGCACAGGATTTCAAACCTCTGGAGTGACCCGCTGCCCGCGAAAGGAGAACCTATGACGATTCTTTCTTATCTTGCCGCTGCCGCGCTGGGCTACCTGCTGGGCTGCTCCAATATGGCGCGGTATCTGGCATGGGCCAAAAAGGTGGATCTGCGCAGCGCAGGCTCGGGCAATCTGGGAGCATCCAACGCGGCCATTCTGATGGGCTGGCCCGCCGGCATCGCCACCGGCATCCACGATATCGGCAAAACGCTGCTGGCGGTGCTGCTGGCAAAGCTGCTGTTTCCCCAGCTGGCCTTTGCAGGTGCGGCGGCGGGCGTAGCCGGTGTGCTGGGGCACATCTTCCCCTTCTGGCTGAAATTCCGCGGCGGCAAGGGGTTTGCCCCCTATATCGGTATGATGCTGGCGCTTGACTGGCGCTTTGCGCTGGCGGTGCTGGCAGCGGTGGTGCTCGTGACAGTGCTCACCGATTATATCGTCATGGGCACCTTTACCACCATTGCAGCGCTGCCGGTATACATGGGCATCGCCCACAGAAGCCTTGTGCTGCCCGCCATTCTGCTGGTGGCAAGCGCCGTGATCCTGTATAAGCACCGGGAAAATATCACCCGCCTGCGCCGCGGCACCGAGATCGGCCTGCGCAGCACCATCCGCGGCGACCACCGTAAAAAATAATATCTTTGTCCCCGTTTCTCCCCGCCCGCTCCGTGCGCGGCGGGGATTTTTTGTGCGGCGGCTTGACAGCCAACTGTATCACTGCTATAATACAGTTGCAAACCGTATTACATGAGTAATACAGTTTTACAGAAAGTGAGGATACCGCATGATCTCGTTTGAAGGCTTCGTGCAGGAGGATGGCTCCCCCATCTACCTGCAGATCCTGCGCTATATCAAACGCGGCGTGGTGGCGGGGGTCATCCGCGACGGGGATGAGCTTCCCTCCCGCCGGGTGCTCTCGGCGCTGCTGGGGGTCAACCCCAACACGGTGCAGAAGGCCTGCCGCACGCTGGAGGAGGAGGGCCTGCTGTGCTCGTTTGCCGGCTCGAAAAGCCTGATGCAGCTGGATGAGGAAAAGATCCGCGCCATCCGCACCGAGCTGGTGACGGAGGATGCGTTGACAGCGGTGCGCGCACTGCGACAGATGGGTATCGGCAAGGCAGAGGCCATGGCACTGCTGGAGCAGGCATGGCAGACCGCCGAGGCACAGGACAGCGCCCCGCACGCAAAGGAGGCAGAGCAATGAAAAAGCATTTTTCGGTCTGGATGCTGCTGGCACGCAGCTCTTTGCCGGGGCTGGCCGCAAGCTGTGCTGCCGTTGCCGCGGTACAGGCCGCCGGGTTCTTTATGGCAATGAACACCTCCGCCTACCGGGAGGTTCCCACACCGGAGCACGCACTGGATGCCGGCTGTCTCGGACTGACAGGACTGATCGGGCTGTGTCTGACGGCTCTGCTCGCGGTGCGCTGCGGCAGCATGACCTCGCCGCGCACCGCCTGCACGCTTGACCGGCTGCGCATCAGCCGGAAAGCCTTCTGCGGCTGGCATTCGCTGCACGCCGGGCTGTGTTTTCTCATCTGCTGGGCGGTACAGGCACTGACTGCGCTGACCCTGTGCACGCTCTGGACGCTGCGCTTCGATCCCGCCGGCACACAGACAGTGTTTCTGGCGGTATGGCGCAGCCCGTATCTGTATAATCTGCTGCCGCTTTTTGACTGGGTGCGCTGGCTGCGCAATCTGCTGCTGTGCGCCGCGCTGGGCTGTGCGGCGGCAGATCTTGCCCTGCGCAGCCGGCAGGGCGGACGGGGCTGGTGGCTGCCGGTACTGCTGTTCCTGTCCGTTTCGGCCGCAGCACGGGATCTTTTTTATCCGGTTTTCCTGTGTGTGCTGTGCGCCATATCGCTTTGCTGCACACTGGGGCACATGACCGCGGAGGACAAAGACGATGAAGAAGCCTGAGCTTGCCCGCTGGGCCCCGCCCGGCTTTGATCTGCGGTTCGAGCTGCAGTTTTTCCTGACCGGACTGGCGGCAGCCGCTCTTTACAGCACGCTGTATCTGGTGCGGCTGGCCGCCGCGCTGGACTGTCTGTTCGCCATCAACGACAAAAACGCCCGCATCCTGCTGCCGGATGCCGAAATGCCGCCCTTCGCCGGGCTGCTAGGGGATTCCCTGTCCTGGTTCGCCATTCTGATGCTGGCAGCAGCCGCCTTCGCAATCTGGCATTATGCTTATCATCGCATAGGCAGCCGCAGTATCTATCTGATGCGCCGTCTGCCCGACCGGTGGGAGCTGCACCGCCGCTGCCTGACGCTGCCCGCGCTGGAGCTTGCCGCCTGCGCCGTGTGCGCATTCCTTCTGTTCTGGCTGTATTACGGCCTGTATGTTCTGCTGGTGCCGGAGGAGGTTTACATCTCCGGCCAGCTGGCGCTGTTTTGGAGGTGAAACTATGCTTGAGCTGACCAACATTCAAAAAATCTATCCCAACGGCCGCTGCGGTGTAGCAGATGTAAGCCTTGCGCTGCCGCGGGGCCAGATCGTGGGACTTTTCGGCGAAAACGGTGCAGGAAAGACCACGCTGATGAAGTGCATCCTCGGTCTGCTGCCCCACAAGGGCACTGTGCGGCTGGACGGTGGCCCCATCACCCGTGCCAACATTGAAAAGCTGGCCTTCGGCACCTGTGAGCACTCGTTTTTTCCCAATCTGACCGCCGAGGCGCACCGGCAGTTTTATGCAGAGCATTTTCCGCATTTCTCTCACAGGCGGTTTGACGGACTGATGGATTTCTTTGCGCTGCCCCGCCACAAGGCGCTGCGCAGCTTTTCCACCGGACAGAAAAATCAGTTCGAGGTGATCCTTGCGCTTTCGCAGGGGGCGGATTACATTCTGCTGGATGAGCCCTTTGCCGGCAACGATGTGTTCAACCGGGAGGACTTCTACAAGGTGCTGCTGGGCATTCTGGAGGAACACGAAACGGTACTGCTCTCCACTCACCTGATCGAGGAGGTCTCCGGCTTCATCGGCCGCGCCGTGCTGCTGAAAAATGGCCGCATTGCGGGTGATGCCTCCATGGAAGAGCTGGAGGAGCAGGGCATCAGTCTGATGGATTATGTCAAAACCACCTATCACTACCGCGCCGACCGGGTGGGCCGGGCGCTGAACACCATGACGGAGGGAGAGTGAGCCCATGCGCAAAGCGCTGATCCTGCTTCTGGTGCTGGCCGTGCTGGCCGCCGGCGGCATCACGGCAGCCGCCCTGCAGCTGAACAACAGTGCCGATGCGGTTCTGCTGCAGCAGCAGACCCTGTACGGCGATGCCGCTGCGGCGGCGGGGCTGCATATTGACAGCAGTCTGCACAGCGGCCGCCGGCTTTTCTGGCAGCTGAGCTTCCCCGTGACGGAAAACCCCGGCGCCACCGTAGAAATGCGGCAGCACCTGCTGCCGCAGGATATCAGCGGTCCCTCCACCCACCGGCACAGCGGTGTCAGCATAGGCGCCTACGCACGGGGCGGATCCTCCACCAGTGGTGATTTCGAAGAAAACGGCTGGCTGGATGTGGGCGAACCGTTCCAGACACTGACACCTGCCTTTGCCGATGTGGCCGCCCGCACTCCGAGCGGCGAACAGCACACCGAGACCGTGCGGCTGCGGGACTACTTTGAATACTATCTGCTTTCGGTGGATGTGGATATCTCCGGGTCGGGACTTTTTCTTCTGCCCGACGGCAGCGAGCCCACCCCTGCGGCGCTGAGCGCCGCTTTTGCGGCGTATTTCCGCATTCCCGTGCTGGAGGATAACGCCGTGGAGATCACGGTGGGGCGGGATGCAGCCGGCCGTGTGCAGGAGCTGCAGATCAATGATCCCGAAGGAAGCGGACCGGAGCTTTTCGGCCCCGGTGCGGTGACGGAGAATGCCGTCTATTTTGCACTGCGCACCGACAGCCGACTGGATCTGAGCCTGCTGCCGGACGGTACCGGTATTTTCTGCCTGCCCTATGAAATGAGCACCGCCCCGTCGTCCAACCGGCCGCTGCCGGTGATCCACCCCGAGCAGTTGTCCTGTGTTTATCCGCTGCCGCAGGATACTGTCATCGCAGATATGCGCCTGACCGACGGGGGCACGCTGCTGCTTTTCACCCTGCAGGACGGCAGTCTCCGGCTGGACGAGCTGGCGCTGCCGGCTGCCGCCGGTCAGCCGCTGCGCAGACTTTACCGGCTGGAGCTTCTGCCGGCGGAGGATCCTTATGCCTTCCGGGCGGCGGTGCTTTTTGAGGATTGCCTGCTGGTGTTTAACACGCAGAACGAAATGCTTTTGCTGCAGCGGGATACCGACAACGCCTTCCAGCCGGTACTGTGCACCGATATCACCGCTGCAGTGGATGCCGGTCTTGCCCTGCCCTACGGTCATGATGCCGTATTCGCATGGGATGGCGAACGGCTTGCAGCGGTCCAGTACCGCGCATGGACAGGCGCAGAGGGCTGCTGTGATATCTATGCCGCCGTCTTTGATGCCGGCGGCCTGCGGTATGCCGGGCTGATCACCTCCACTTTAAGCCGCAACCGCGGTGCGGACAGCGACGGTCAGGTGCGGCCCGTGGATGCCGCCCCGCTGTCGGCCCGCTGGCTCCCGTGATCCCGCCGCTTTTGCCGCAATATCTGCACAAACAGAAAAGCGCCCCCGGCAGAGGGCGCTTTTCTGTTCAGAAAGAAAGGACCGGTATATGAAATAGAGAAGCAGTTGTACTCATATGCAAAACAACCGGGCATCGCCCGCCGTTTGCTGCGAAAACGCCTTGCGGAAACGTTTTCAGCACCCTTATTATACCAAATTTCCCAGCAAAATCAACAATCATTCCGCAATAACTTTGGTAGTTATTCCAATGCGTTTTTGTACATCTTCCATAAAAGCGTGAAAATCTTTACAAAAATGTCCTTCCGTCAAAGACAAAATCTTTCTTTTTCCGCAGTGCGGCCACTCTTTTGCTTCATTTGATAAAAGATTGACAAATTTCCGAAAAAGATGGGCCACCCCCTTGATAAACGCAGAAAAAACAAGTATAATAAGCTGGGTACCAATGATATTATTAACAAAGGAGAGATCATCATGAATTATTCTCATGAAGTCGAGCGTATGTGCCCGCTGACCAAGGGTCCCCACCATGGTCCGGCTCCCATCCCCGAAGAGGGCCGCTGGGTAAAAGCATACCAGATTTCCGACATTTCCGGCCTGACCCACGGTGTGGGTTGGTGCGCTCCCCAGCAGGGCACCTGCAAGCTGACGCTGAACGTGAAGAACGGCATCATCGAAGAGGCTCTGGTGGAGACCATCGGCTGCTCCGGCATGACCCACTCTGCCGCTATGGCCGGCGAGATCCTGCCCGGCAAGACCCTGCTGGAGGCTCTGAACACCGACCTGGTGTGCGATGCCATCAATGTGGCCATGCGTGAGCTGTTCCTGCAGATCGTCTACGGCCGCAGCCAGACCGCTTTCTCCGAGGACGGCCTGCCCGTGGGCGCCGGTCTGGAGGATCTGGGCAAGGGTCTGCGTTCCATGACCGGCACCATCTTCTCCACCAAGGCGAAGGGCGTCCGTTATCTGGAGCTGACCGAAGGCTACATCACCAAGCTGGCCGTCGATGAGAACAACGAGGTCATCGGCTATCAGTTCGTCCGTCTGGGCAAGATGATGGAGGCCATCCGTCACGGCAAGGATCCGAAGGAAGCTTACGAGAGCAACATCGGCACCTACGGCCGTTTCGCTGACGCCGCCAAGTACATCGATCCCCGTGAAGAATAAGAAAGGAGGAGTTTAACAATGGCTAAGTTTGAATCTATGGATCGCCGTATGCCGAAGATCGAGGCATGCCTGAAGGCCAACGGTCTGGAGTCTCTGGACGCCTGCCGCGATATGCTCCTCGAGAAGGGCATCGACTGCGAGAACATCGTCAAGGGCATTCAGCCCATCTGCTTCGAGAATGCCGTCTGGGCTTACACTCTGGGCACCGCCATCGCTGTGAAGCGCGGCCTGAAGAGCGCCTCTGAGTGCGCCGCCGCCATCGGCGAGGGTCTGGAAGCTTTCACCATCCCCGGCTCTGTCGCCGAGCAGCGCGCCGTTGGTCTGGGCCACGGCAACCTGGGCGCCATGCTGCTGGATGACGAGACCAAGTGCTTCGCCTTCCTGGCCGGCCACGAGTCCTTCGCCGCCGCCGAGGGCGCCATCGGTATCGCCCGCACCGCCAACAAGGCCCGCAAGACCCCGCTGCGTGTTATCCTGAACGGTCTGGGCAAGGATGCCGCCTATATCATCAGCCGTATCAACGGCTTCACCTATGTGGAGACCGATTACGATTTCGCCACCGGCGAGCTGAAGGTCGTGCGCGAGAAGGCCTTCTCCAACGGCGAGCGTGCCGCTGTCAAGTGCTACGGCGCCAACGACGTTCTGGAAGGCATTGCCATCATGAAGAAGGAGGCTGTCGAGGTCTCCATCACCGGCAACTCCACCAACCCCACCCGCTTCCAGCATCCGGTCGCCGGCTCCTACAAGAAGTGGGCGCTGGAGAACGGCAAGAAGTACTTCTCCGTCGCTTCCGGCGGCGGCACCGGCCGTACCCTGCATCCCGATAACGTGGCCGCCGGCCCTGCCAGCTACGGCATGACCGACACCATGGGCCGTATGCACGGCGATGCCCAGTTCGCAGGTTCCAGCTCCGTTCCCGCCCACGTTGAGATGATGGGCCTGATCGGCGCCGGCAACAACCCCATGGTCGGCATGACCGTGGCCTGCGCCGTGGCCGCTTCTCAGGTCAACGCCTGAGCGTAAAGCCTCTAACCGTACAAAAAATGCCTCTGATCATTCGATCAGGGGCATTTTTTCTCAGCCAATCAAACAGTCCACTATATAAGACTTTTTTCAGAAATCGGAAAGTGTATTTAGCCTAAAAGCATGCAACTGAACGCCCATCAAGACAAAACTCTTGATGGGCGTTTGAAAGTTAGTATTCATATACATAGCAGAAAGTAATATTATTTGGTTGAGAACCCGACTGTCCTTCAAGGGAAAATTCATCCTCGCTACCCAATACATAAATCGTAATCGAAGAATCGCACCCTTCAAACGCGTACCACGAAAGCTCTTTAATGCTTGGCGTAATAACTACATCAGTTAGGTCATAGGCATCAATGAATGCATACTTACCTATCGAAGTAATTCCATCATAAATATTTACTGTATGGTAGGCCAAATCACTCCATCCCGGAAAATTGTCATCATAGATTCCGACGCCATCGTCGAAATCAGGCATATCACCCGATCCAAAAATGATCAACATTCCTTCATTATCCAAAGCCCACTCGATACCTTCGTTTACACTACCCGAAGCAACGGTTACTGTTTCAAAGGTAAACACCGCATTATCGAGGCCATTGTTTCGGTAACCAATAGAAATCAGGTTCCACTGCTCCCTAGACCCGGCATAATTAATCTCTATGATGTTATCATCATCTGTAAAAAATGCTTCGGTTCCAATTTCCATCACAGTAGAAGGAATTGTAACTTTAGAAAGGTTAAAGCAACGAGCAAATGCATCATCAGGAATAATATATAACCCTTCGGCAAGTGCTATGCTTGTAAGACTTTCGCACCCGCAGAATACATTACGTCCCATGGTGGTAACACCGTTAACCATCACGCGATCTAACGATTCGCACCAGCCAAACGCCCAATTCCCCAATCCAGTTACAGTATCAGGGATATTTATGTACCTAAGATTGGAGCACCAATTAAAGCAGTATTGATCAATGTTTTGCAGAGAAGATCTTTCCGCAATCGCAACAGCCAACAAATTCTTGCACTCACTAAATGCGTATTCTCCAAGTACCGCTACAGTTCCCGCAATCTTTACTGATTGCAGATTTGTCAAACCGTCAAATGCATACGAACCTACACTCGTAACACCATCAGAAATAACAAGATACTTTACGCTGCTAGCATACTCATCCCATGGTGCATCATTTGTTTCGGTCCAATCGGGCATTGTGCCTGTTCCGTTAATTGTAAGGATTCCGTCAGCATATAGCGTCCACGAAATATTAGTGGAAGCAATCGTGCCGGTATGAAGGATTGATGCATTACTTTGTCCAGCATTAATCGTGCCACCAATAAGAGTATTGTTAGGATCGAAAATTGCAGTAGCATTCCACTGCTGCTCGGAACCTGCATAATGGATAGTTTTATACTGTCCGCCCAATCCGTTATGTCCAGCAATAGCGGCCACACTTTCAGGAATAGTTATCTCGGCGTAATCAATGGAAGCAAGATTTCCAAGTCCTAAATATGTAACACCTTCACCAATCTCCACCTCAGTTATGCTTTCTCTATAGCCATACCACGGTCCATCACTAGCCGCAGAATAATTAGGCATCGCGCCTGTTCCTTCAAACCTCAGCAGTCCGTTATTTAACAGCGTCCATGTGATAGTATCGGTTATAGCTCCTGAATCCACAACAGCCATACTCGTAGAATTCTTTTTCAGTACTGCCTGCGAAGGAACTGTTTGGTCAATTACAGTGTACGTGCTGCCATTAGCTTCGCATAGATAGCTGTCAGGAAGATCTATGCTAATATCTCCCATAATTTTAGGTGTTACTATAGTTTGCAAATTATTGCATCCATATAATATACCGGTCGTATCTCCTATGCTGACTGTATTGAAGCTACTTAGGTTCAGTGCTTTGAGAGATGTGCAATTTCGGAACATTCCGCTCATATCCTTAACAGCCGCAGTATTAAAACTACCGATATCAACTGTTGTCAGCGCAAAGCACTCAGAGAACATTCCGCACATAGACTCGATCTGGCTGGTGTCAAAACTTGTAAGATCTAGTTCGGTAAGATTTATGCACTCCAAGAACATAATTTCCATAGATGTTACTTTAGCAGTATTGAAATTGCTAACATCCAATTCGGTCAAACCAGAGCAACCGGAAAACATACAGGTCATGTTAGTGACTTTTGAGGTATCGAATCCGCTGACATCCAGTTCTGTCAAGCCTGAACATCTGTTGAACATGCACTCCATGTTAGTAACATTTGATGTATCGAAACTGCTAACATCTAGGTAGGTCAAGTTCGATAACTCATAGAACATGTAACTCATGTCGGTTGCCGTAGAAGTATCCAATCCGCTAAGATCCAGCGATACAAAATCTGTTCTCTCGTTATGGCTAAACAAATTACTTACATTAGCCGATGTAATGCCAACTTTCTTTGCATCTATAGACACAAAGAAAATCGAAGCTTGCTCTGCACTAAGTTTCGCAAAGGGAGCAGTCGGATCGATAGAAACAGTATATTTCTCACCGTCTGTTGTGTATGTTGCTACTGCAGGAATAGCAATCCCCTTTGCAGGATATGTTGTAATATCCTCAACGACAATAGTGCTGTTTCCCGAATCCATCGAACCGGTAAAAGTCAACTCATACTCACGGGAACCATTATTAAGTGTATAAAAAGAATATGTATTATTCTCTTTATGTTCCACATAATAGTTGGACTGTTCCGTTGGAGGCGTAGGAGCCGGCACCTCAGGATTTGACGGCTCGGCGGACATTTCATCATTGTTACCAAAAGCCGCATCCAGCTTCACGTCCGTAGCAAACTGGAGATTAACTTTCATTTCTGTGGCCACACCGGTATCCGCATGGAAGTTTTCCACTACATCGCCGTCCAGATAAATCCAAACCGAAATAGCATCAATGACATTTTTCACCAACGGCTTGATTTGTGCAGAATCCGCATTCTCCCTCAGATACAGATCACCATTTTCATCAGGCGCAGCGATTCCGTATACTTCACCTGTTAGCGTGTCCACAAAGGCAACACGGATTGCTTCCTGCAGCTTCTTGTTTTCTATCGTGATATTGCTACCACTGCCCTGCACCGCTTCCCACTCATCGTAATACTCCCAATTATCCGGTGCATTTTCTTCATTGTAAATACGATCTACCGCCAAAGTCTGCAACAGCAGATTTGCACCTTCCGCATTCGTGCGGAACAACAGATCAACAGAAAAAGCGTATACATCCTCCACATAGCTTTCTGTCAGGCTTTGAATGCCCGCCGCACGTACACCGTAGTTGGAATAGTCGGCAAACTGCGCAGCTTCGTCAGCATAGGTTGCAGCAGCACCAGAATCATCGATGATTCTGATTCTGCCGTCCGGAGAGTATTGTGCAAACTGAATTGGCGAATCCGCATCCAAAACTTGGGGAGCATCCATTGCAAGATTCAACGCAGCAGGCTTAAGCGAAACCTGCTGCAAACCATACCGCTCATCGCTCAAATCAATAAGGTTTCCCCAATAAGAGTTCTTTTCAAACATAGACTCTACGCCAACACTCGGGTCCTCATTGGCAGAAAAAGCAAGCGTTTCAACTCCATTGGTATTGAGCGCAATTTCCAAGTTGCCGTTTGATCCCAGAACAGTGGATACACTAGTTATTTCCGGAGCCCGCGATAATGATAACCACGCATATGACGCAGTAGTGAGGAGTATCGACGCAACAAGCAGCAAACTTACAGCAGCATAAAGCCGCTTTCCAACAGACTTCTGTTGAATTATAAGCTCGTGAACATATTGATTATCCATGCAATCACCTTCCGCCAATATATGGAACTATTCTTCCTATAATTATAGAGTTGTTCTTCCTGTTTGTCAACGAATACTAGAATTATAATTCCTATATAACGGACGAGAGGGGAAGAAAGATGCTGATTTTCGATTTGCACTCGATTGGAAACAAACTGCTGACGATTCGCAAACATACAGGTATGACACAGGCAGAGGTTGCAGAAGCCGCAGGGTTATCCGATCGGACATACGCGGACATTGAGCGCGGCACTGTAAATATGAGGACGGAAACCATTTTGCGCATCTGTAATGTTCTTCACATCACCCCTGACGAAATTCTGACGGAAGACAGCACCTCCCTGACGGTTCGGCAGACAGAGCTTTGGGAACGTTTGAATACCTGTACGCCAAAGGAAAAAGATACCGCTCTGCAAATTCTTTCCGTCTACCTGAAGTCACTGGATTAAATAAAAACAATCTATAACATTTGCGCCGTGGCCGCTTCTCAGGTCAACGCCTGAGCGTAAAGCCTCAAACGCAAAAGAAATGCTCCCGATCACCCGATCGGTAGCATTTTTTATTGCATATCGCGCCAAGGGAAAGCATCCCCGCCCGCATGACGGGAACTCTTTTCGCTTGTATATTTCTTTTCGGAGGGCTCAGCGCATGATGTATGCCCGCAGATCCTTTACGCCGCAGGCGCCGCGCAGGACAGCAGCACCCACACGGCACACCGGAGCGACATCCCGCCCGCTGCAGGTCACTGGCGGCACAGACAGATCTTGCACACCTCTGCACGCCCATACAGTACAGCCGGCGGGCAAATTCAGAGGAAAAGCGGAACTTCCCCCTTTTTTCTTGGCTTTCGGTGTGCTATACTAATGAAAACCGGGCCGGAAGGCCTTTTCTCACGGATACAAGGAGCATTGCCATGTATAAGATCACTGCAAAAAAAGCGCTGAACCCCACCGTGGTTCAAATGGATATTCTCGCCCCCTTTGTGGCCGCCAAGGCGCAGGCGGGGCAGTTCATCATTCTGCGTGTGGATGAAGAGGGCGAGCGCATCCCCCTGACCGTTGCGGGTTTTGACCGCACAGCGGGCACCGTGCGCATTATTTTTCAGATCGTGGGCGCCACAACCGCGGCGCTGGGACGCAAAAACGCCGGCGATTTCCTGCAGGATTTTGTGGGTCCGCTGGGCTGCGCCACCCGTACCGATGGTCTGAAAAAGGTGTGTATCGTGGGCGGCGGCGTGGGCTGCGCCATTGCGCTGCCCATCGCACAGAAGCTGCATGAGCAGGGCGCGGCGGTGACCAGCGTGATCGGTTTCCGCACAAAGGAGCTTGTCATTCTGGAAAGCGAATTCGCCGCCGCCAGCAGCCGGCTGTGCGTGATGACCGATGACGGCAGCTACGGCACCAAAGGCAATGTCTGTGCGCCGCTGGCCGAGCTTTTTGCCGCGGGCGAACGCTTTGACGAGGTGATCGCCATCGGCCCGCTGGTGATGATGAAATATGTGGTGGAGACCTGCCGCCCCACCGGCATCCCCTGCACGGTGTCGATGAATCCCATCATGATCGACGGCACCGGTATGTGCGGCGGCTGCCGCCTGACCGTGGGCGGCAAGACAAAATTTGCCTGTGTGGACGGGCCGGATTTTGACGGCTACGAGGTGGATTTTGACGAGGCGATCAACCGCAGCGGCATGTACCGTCCCTTTGAGCGCCACGCCTACGAAAAGGACTGCAATCTGTTCGGCAAGGAGGTGCACTGAGATGGCCGCAAAGGTGAATATGTCCCCCAAAAAGAATCCCATGCCCTGTCAGCAGCCGGCGGTGCGCGCCCGCAATTTTGACGAGGTCGCCACCGGCTACGACGAGGCCGCCGCGCTGGACGAAGCGCTGCGCTGCCTTGGCTGCAAGGCCATGCCCTGTGTCAGCGGCTGCCCGGTGAACGTACATATCCCGGAATTCATCGCAAAGATCAAAGAGGGCGATTTTGAAGGCGCGTATCAGGTGATCAGCCGTTCCAGCAGCCTGCCCGCCGTGTGCGGACGGGTCTGCCCGCAGGAGACCCAGTGTGAAGCCCGCTGCGTGCGCGGCAAAAACGGCGAGCCGGTGGGCATCGGCCGGCTGGAGCGCTTTGTGGCCGACTGGCACAACGCCCACAGCACCGCCGCACCCATCACCGAAGCGCCCAACGGCCACCGCGTGGCCGTGGTGGGCAGCGGCCCCAGCGGCCTGACCTGCGCCGGAGACCTTGCTAAAAAGGGCTATGAGGTGACGGTATTTGAAGCACTGCATACCGCCGGAGGCGTACTGGTGTACGGCATTCCCGAGTTCCGTCTGCCCAAAAGCATCGTGCAAAAAGAGGTGGATCATCTGAAAGCCATGGGCGTGAAGCTGGAGACCAACATGGTCATCGGCAAAACGCTGACGGTGAATGAGCTTTTTGCCATGGGCTACGAGGCCGTTTTCATCGGCAGCGGCGCAGGTCTGCCCAACTTTATGGGCATCCCCGGCGAAAGCCTGAAGGGCGTTTACTCTGCCAATGAATTCCTGACCCGCAGCAATCTGATGAAGGCCTACCGCACCGACCCCGTCACCCCCGTCAGCAAGGGCGGCAAGGTGGCCGTGGTGGGCGGCGGCAATGTGGCTATGGATGCCGCCCGCACCGCACTGCGCCTTGGCGCGGAGAAGGTGTACATCGTGTACCGCCGCTCCATGGAGGAGCTGCCCGCCCGCGCCGAAGAGGTGGAGCACGCCATGGAGGAGGGCATCGAGTTCCGTCTGCTGACCAACCCGGTGGAGATCCTTGGTTATTTCAACTGCGACGACCGCCGGGATGAACGCAACGGCAGCGTGATCGGCATAAAATGCCAGCGCATGGAACTGGGCGAGCCCGACGAGCGCGGCCGCCGCAGACCGGTCGCCATCCCCGGCAGCGAGTTTATTCTGGATGTGAACACGGTGGTGATGGCCATCGGCACCAGTCCCAACCCGCTGATCAAAGCCACCACCGAAGGTCTGGAGGTGAACCGCCGCGGCGGCATCATTGTGGAAGAAGCCACCGGTGCCACCAGCAAGGCCGGCGTGTATGCCGGCGGCGATGCGGTGACCGGCGCCGCCACTGTGATCTCTGCCATGGGTGCAGGCAAAGTGGCCGCCAAGGCCATCGACGAATATCTCTGCAGCAAATAACGCCGCTTTCCGGCAGCATTGCCGCAGCAGCTCATTCCGCATACTCCCGCAGCAGCTTCGCCAGTGAAGCTCCCACCAGACGGGCGGTGTATTTTGCCTCCTCCAGCGTATTGCCGTGGCCGCCGATCTCCAGCAGCAGGCTGCCGGTGGTCAGCTGCTGGTTGTAATTGCGGTAATCGAATAGCAGCGGACGGGTCAAACCGGGGTGATCGCCCTCCACCGCGGCCTGCAGCGCGGCGGCAAAGCGCAGGTTTTCCCGGAAATCCGGCATACCCATAGTGCCGTCATCCGCGCCGCAGATGATCATCAGCTGGGCGGCCTTTCGCCCTTCGATGACGGCGGTGGGCTTGATGCGCACACCGTCGGTTTCGATGGCGTCGCGGTGCACATCCAGCACCACACGGATACCCGGATATGCCTGCAGCCATTTTTCCACTGTGGCGCGGCTGCGGCCATAGCTGCCGTTGTAGCTGGGATAATCGTGCAGCGTAGTATCCTGCACGGTGCAGATGCCGGCGGCATTGAGCACGGCGGCAAGCTCTGCCCCCACCGCCGCCATATTGAGGGCCGTATCCGTGCTGCGGCCGTTGTTTGCAGGGTCCACCCAGCCGTCCGTTTCGGCATAGCATTCGGTGGCATGGGTATGCATGATCAGCACCTGCGGCGAGGAGGAATCCGCTGCTGCGGCAAAGGGCAGACCGCCCGCATCCAGCACACTCCGCACCTCGGCGGCGGGAAGCGCCGTCAGATTGCGCACGCTGCCGGCAGAAAGAGCAAGGTAGCGCTCCCCCGCACCGATGGTGGGATACTGCACCTCCCGCACGGCAAGCCAATCCGGCTGCGGCGATACCGCAGGCAGCACTGCGGGCGGGGATTCCGGCTGCGGAGACTCCGCGACGGTATTCTGCGGCAAAGTCGTATCCGGTGCGGATTGGCCCTGCGCGGGTTCCTGCAGCTGTGCCGGTGTACTGACAGGCACATCGGCCGCCGGCGGCAAAGAGGGCTCTGCCCGCAGCTGCAGCCACTGCTCCAGCGCACGGCCCGCTGCATGGGGTGAGCTTGCAAAAGCCGCTCCCAGCAGACCGGCCTGTCCCGAAAAAAGAGGCACCGCCCCCGCGCACAGACGGATACACACCGCTCCGCACACGCAGCACGCCGCTGCAAGCACGGTACGCCGCAGCGCCGCAGTGCTGCGCAGCTTTGATTTTTGCATGGGCACAGGCCTCCCCTTCGCCGTTTTTTCCTTCCATTTTATGCACAGACCGCCGTATCACAGAAGTTTTTTTCGTTTTTTACTGTGAAAAGTGGGAAAAATCAAGGATTTTTAAAAAATTTTTCAGAAAGCCCTTGCAAGTTGTCCGGAAAAATGGTAAGATATATTGCACTGTTATGGTTACAAAGGAGGTGGTATCATGCCTAACATTAAGTCTCAGAAGGATCGCGTGATCCAGTCCCAGAAAGAGAACCTGCACAACAAGGCAGTCAAGTCCAACCTGAAAACAGTCGTCAAGAAGGCAGACGCCGCCATTGCCGCGGGCTCTGACAACACCGAAGCCGTCAAGACCGCTGTTTCCACCATCGATAAGGCTGTCAAGAAGGGCGTTCTGCACAAGAACACCGCTGCTCGCAAGATTTCCAAGCTGATGAAGCGCGCCAACGCCGCTGAGTAAGCTGTTGCGTACAGCCCAACTATCAGGTCAACAAAAAGAGCTCTGTCCGGTCGGACAGAGCTTTTTTTGCGTTTGCGGATCCTTCTTTCCGGCAGACTGCTGACAAAAGCAGCTCACGCCTGATCCCGGCTTTTCGCCAGCAGCGCCATCAGCAGCCCGAAGCACAGGCTGGCTGCAATGCCGCCCGCCGCACTGGTGAAACCGCCGGTCAGTGCACCCAGCAGCCCCCGCTGCTGCACGGCGGTGACCACTCCCTGCGCCAGATTATGCCCGAAGCCCAGAAGCGGCACGGTGGCGCCCGCACCGGCAAAATCGGCCAGCGGCTCATACAGTCCCAGTGCGCTGAGCACCACGCCCGCCACCACATAGGAGGTAAGGATCCGTGCCGGAGTCATGGCAGTGAGATCAATGAGAAGCTGCCCGATGACGCAGATGCCGCCGCCCACCAGAAACGCCCACAGATAATTCATAACCGTTCTCCTTTCTCCCCGCCGGTCTTTCTTCCGGATTCCTCCTGCACACCGGCGGCGGCCAGCTCCACCAGATGCGCCACGCCGGGGATGCTCTCGCCCTGCTGAAACAGGATCTGGCTCATCAGCGCACCGGTGGAGACCAGCAGCACCCGTTTCAGCTCTTTTCTTGCAAGCTTTGGCAGGATATGGGCGCACAGCACCCCTGCGCTGCATCCGCAGCCGGAACCGCCCGCGCCCACCGTCTGCTTTTCAGCATCGAAGAGCAGCAGGCCGCAGTCCCGGTGATTGTGCAGCGGCAGGCCCTGCTTTGCCAGCAGCTGCAGCAGCAAAGTGCTGCCCACCTGCCCCAGATCACCGGTGTAGATGGCATCGAACTCCTGCGGGGCGCAGCCGGTATCGCAGAAGTACCGGTGGATGGTGGATGCCGCCGCCGGCGCCATGGCCGCACCCATATTGTTGATATCGCAGATGCCCGCATCCTTCACGCGGCCGAAGGTGACGGCGCGGATACACACATCCGCATCACCGCCGGCCTCCACCAGACAGGCGCCTGCGCAGGTGGCGGTCCACTGGGCAGTGGGGGTACGCTGGCCGCCGTATTCCAGCGGGGTGCGGTACTGACGCTCAGCGGTGCAGAAATGGCTGCTGGTCATTGCGGCGGCGCGGCGGGCAAGCCCCGCACCCACAAAGCAGGCGGCCATGCCAAGACTTTCCGCCATGGTGGAGCAGGCGCCGTACAGCCCCGCAAAGGGTACATCCAGCCCGCGGACGGTATAGGAGGTAGCGGTGCACTGGTTTTCCAGATCGCCGCCGAACAGACAGTCCAGCTCCCGCTCGGTCAATTCGGCCTTTTCCAGCATCCGGTCAAACGCCCGCCGCTGAAAGCAGCTTTCCGCAGCCTCCCACGTTTTCTGCCCGGCGCGGGTATCCGTGATCAGCTCATCGAATTCCTGCGCCAGCGGGCCTTCGCTCTCCTTTTTGCCTGCGACCGCCGCCCATGCCGTCAATACCGGCGGCTGCGGAAAGCGGACGGTATCCCCCACTCTGCAGATCCTGTTCATGCGATCTCCTCTTTTCTGCTGTTTTGCATTAGTATCTGCCAAAACAGCGCCGCTATACCCCCGCCCGCAAAGCCGCCTCTCTTTTTTATTTTTTGTATATACAAGCCCACAGAGATATGATATAATCGAGCCGAAACGATCCATCGTGAAAGGAGCTTTCCCATGAAAATCGCAGTGTTCACCCGCGGCGAAAGCGATCTGCTGAAGCTGCTGTCCCTGCACGCCGAAATTCAGGTATTTGATTTTGATGCCGTTCCCTGTCTGGATGAATTTGAAGCCGTAGCCATTCTGGGCGGCGGCGAAGCCGAGCCGGTCATTCTGTCGGCAGATACCCGCATCGTGGTGGAAGCCGCCCGCGAAGCAGGCAAGCGGATCTTTACCGAATGGTGCGGCAGCATCGGCGGTATATATGCTGCCAATACGCACGGCACCGTATTCAGCCGGATGGTATACACTGCCGATGACGGCAGAATGCCCCGGGGCGCTTTGCTGGATGACCGTGACAACCGCTATATCAGCTATGTATTCCACGATAAAAATGCCGTGCCGTATCTGGCATTCGGCGGACACATGGCAAAGCACGATATCCTTGACGAGATACCGTCCTTCTCCCCCGATGTCTGGACTTTTTTCCGAAACGATCCCGCCACGCTTATCTGCGGTTTCCGGCTTTGCAATTATGTACAGGCCCGTTTCGCCCCCAAAGCACGCTGGGATGCACTTGCCGGACTTATTCTTTCCCATCTGCTGGGGCATGAGGTATGCGTGGAAACGACTGCGGTCGTCACCACCGATAACCCGGTAAAAAAACCCGAGGAGCTCTTCCGTGATGGACTTGCCTGGTTTGAAAACGCTTCGATCCTGCTGCAAAACGGCAAAAACGGTGTGATCGAGGGTCTGCGCCACAACATTCTGCCCGGCGGCGAACAGCTGATCTTTGACACCGTGCGCAACGATTGCTCCGGCGAGGTGGGCGGTGCATATTTCTTCGACTGGCTGCTGCATGACAGGGAAAGCTCCCTGATCCGCTATAAAAACCTGCAGAGCTTCTGCTTCGGCAAGCTGCAGGTGAAAGACGGTCCCCACCGCGGCATGATGCGCTGGACCACCACCGCATGGACAACCTGCTATCAGGACGATGTGGCAAGAGCAACACTGGGCACGCTGCTGCAGATGCAGCTGACAGAGGACCGGCAGTATCTGCCGGAGGTGTGCAGCGCACTGGATTACCTGCTGCAGACCACCGGCACCGACGGGATGCGCATCAGCCGCACCGACATTCCCACCCTTTCGCCGGAGCGCATCGCACAGCTGGCGGCACAGCCGGCCGATTTCCCCTGTGCTCACCACAACGGCTATTACATGGCAGCGCTGCTGATGGCGTACCGCATGAACGGCGAACAGCGGTATTTTGACACCGCGCTGCGCGGCCTGGGTACGCTGATGGCGGCATTCCCCGACACCGTCCGTGAGCACAGCGAAACGCAGGAGCTCTGCCGCCTTGTGCTGCCGCTGGCCGTGCTGTATGAGATCACCGGCGAGGAAGCCCACAAGGCATGGCTGTACACCATCTGCGATGCGCTGGAGCGCTTCCGCCATGCAAGCGGCGGTTACCTGGAATACGATACCGGCTACCGCGCCGCCCGCAGCCGCACCGCCGGCGACGAATCCTCGCTGCTGGCGGATAACGGCGATCCGGTGATGGACCTGCTGTATTCCGCCAACTGGCTGCCGCTGGGCTTTGCCGCCGCCTATAAAGCCACCGGCGATACCATTTTCAAGGCCCGCTGGCAGAGCCTTGCCGCACTTTTATCCCGGGTGCAGATGCGCAGCGTCGATGCCCGCCTGAACGGCTGCTGGTGCCGCGGCATCGATCTGGACAGGATGGAGGCCTACGGTATGCCCCACGATGTGGGCTGGGGCCCCTGCGCGGTGGAATCCGGCTGGACGGTGGCCGAGATCCTGATGGGCATCGGTTTGGGACTGCACCTGCATATGGATGAATAAACAGCCTTTTCCGGCCGTCTTACACACAAAAAAACACCGGACGTGTTGCAAAATGAAAATTTTACAACACGCCACACGCGAAATTTTGTTTCGCGTGTAAATTCCGTAGGAATTTGCTGCAATATTTGATGATTTTGGCTCTGTAAGAGCCAAAATGGCGGCCCTGTCTGGGCCGCCAAATC
>JAFUNR010000059.1 GCA_017472965.1 Oscillospiraceae bacterium
ACATCTATTTCTACAATTTTGAGCGCATTACATTGAAACACGGCCTCACTCCGAACGAAATCCGAAGCAAGGCCGCGTAATTCTACGTCATTCTGCGTCTGGGTGCTTTTTTATTTGTCTGTTCGCTGGGGAAGAGTCCAGCCGTCGGGCGGATACCGGAGTCTTTTGCTTATAGCTGAAGTGCTTTGGCCAGATGCGCAGCCACGCCCTCGCCCATGCTCATCATGGTGCGGGTCAGCCGCGCGCTGGAGGCCGCCGTGTGGGAAAACGATGCCCCGCGGCAGACGACGAACAGATTGTCGTATTCCGCCGGGCGGGTGCAGTCCAGCGGGATGGCATAGGGGTGTGCCAGTTCGCCGGGTACGGCGTTTTTCAGCCCGTGGGTGTCCAGCGCATGATCCGCGATGGCGATGGTGTCCTCCCGTATGGCGAAATCTGCAGTGATATCTTCCAGTGTCAGTACTCTGCGGCCCACAAGCCGCCAGTCCTCCCGGATACCGGGGGAAAAGATTTTGACGATATGCCGGTCGGCAAGGCCTTTTTCACTTTGCATATACCGCCAGTAACGCCAGACGCGGGCAATGCCCACGGCGGGGGCGGTTTCATCCAGCGCCTGCCATTCCGCGCCGGTCAGTGTGGGCAGCATATTTACATTGATATCGCCGTTGGGATATACATTGAAGCAGGATACCACCCGCCGCATTGTTTCCCGTTCCCACACAGCATCGCGTGCAGCGATGCTTTCCAGCCATGCGGGGTCGGGATCGGGCAGTGTGTTTGAAGCGTTTTTTGATACGCGGAACACCATGCTTATACCGTTGACGGCGCTCGGGTCGCCGTCATCACCGCCGATGGTGCAGCGGCAGCCGGCACTCCGTGCCAGTACGATGCTGCCGGTGCAGTCCAGGAAATATTCCGCATTCACCTGCACCGTTTCCGTGCCGTTTTCCAGCAGGACGGCTGTGATTTTGCCGGCGGCAGTTTCGCAGCCCGTAAACCGGTAACCGAAAAGAGCGGTGCAGTGCGGGCCGTTTTCTGCGATCAGCGCCGCCATTTCCGCACCCAGCGCATCCTCATCCGTCATAAAGCGCCGCCATTCGTGCGGGGAGACACAGAATTGCCGGCAGCGCTTCAGCGTGCTTTCGTAGTCATCCCCGCAGGCGATGGAAAGCCCCCACGGATAATCGGGACACAGCGCATACGGATCAGCGTACCCCATATCCTCGAAGAACAGTTTGTAATTGGGGACAGTGCGCTGTACTTGACCGCCGCCTGTCTGCATGAGCCGTGCCGCCAGAATGCGGTGCACGCCCTCCAGCGAGACGCCCGGTTCCCAGCAGGATACCCCGCTGTATACCGCGTTGCCGCCAAAGCCGGGATTGCGGTCAGCGATCACCACGGGTATCCCGCGGCGGGTCAGCTCATAACATGCGCCAAAACCGCCGCCGCCCGCGCCAAGGATCATCACTTTTGTGTTCAGCCTGCGCATGGGTGCAGCTCCCTTCCGGCAAAGCCGTATTCAAAAAGACGATTTACAGCGGCTGTACCTGCTGTGAGGTGCCCCACACGGTCATCTCCTCTACCACAACACCTTTAGGCTGGCTGGCGGCATAGAAAACGGCGTTGGCGATATCCTCCGGATGCAGGGTCTGGTTTTCCTCTGCGATGCCTGCGCCGGACTGGAAGCCGGTGGCGGAGGCGGCGGGAATGATGCAGGTGGCGCGCACGCCGAAGGGCTGCATCTCCACATAGAAGCCCTTGGTGAAATTCAGCACGCCGGCCTTGGCTGCAGCGTAAACCGACCAGCCGGCCCAGCAGTGCCGCGCGCAGACAGAGGCCAGATTGATGACGATGCCGTCACCCTGTGCTTTCATCATCTCGCCGAACAGCTTGCAGCCGTAGATGGTGGAATTCAGGTTCAATGCAATGGCCGCAGCGATATCTTCGGCGGTCTGCTCTACCGTGTCGGCTATGCGCACGCCGCCGCCGGCATTGTTCACTAGCACGTCAATGCGGCCGTATTTTTCTCTGACATAGTCGCGCAGCGCCACCCAGTCGGTATAGCGGGCCACATCGATGGTAAAGCCGTCGGCAAAGCCGTTTTCGGCCACTACACGCGCCACCTTTTCCGCATTGCGGGAGGCTGCGATGACAATATCGCCGTTTGCGTGGAATTTTTTTGCTGTGGCCAGACCGAAACCGCCGGTCGCGCCGGTGATCAGTACGATTCTGCTCATGATGGGAACTCCTTTTCAAAATGTTATATATTTTCATTATAAAGCGGCGCAGAATGTAAAGCAAGCGCTTTTTGCAGCCGTGCACTTGATTTTGCACTGCGGTGCGTGTATACTTGCAGAAAAGGAGGGGGATGACTTATGGAACCGAAGGATTTTACTGTGGTGGAAATCGAAGGCGAGTATGCCTATCTGCGCGAGGTGGGCGCCGCTGCCGGAAACGAGCGCTTTATCGCCATGGCGCTGCTGCCGGAAGGCACCGATATCGGCACAAAGCTGCACTATGAAATGCTGAGCTATACGCTGGCAGAGTGATTTTTTTACGGTAGAAGCTGTTGAGGAAAGGGGAATGAAAGCATGCTTGGAGTATCTCTTGCGCCGCAGATGCTTTTGCCGCAGGCAGAGCCGCCGCGGCTTTTGACGGAGTGCGGCGGTACCGATGGCTTGCTGCGCTTTCTGCGGGGATTGGGCGTCACCCATGTGGAGCTGCGCGGTGCCGTGCTGGAGAGCGCTGCCCATCTGCTGCAGTGTGCCCGCATCGTATGGCAGGCGGGGTTGCAGCTGACACTGCACTGGGCTCTGCCCGCACAGGAAGCGCCCTTTGACGAAGCCTGCGCGGCGCTTGTACCTTTGCTGGAGGAAGCAAAGCGTCATCAGCCGTATGTGATGCTTACGGTGCATTCCTATAGCACCGGAAACGATGCGGAGAAAGCCCCCGCCGCCCTGCGGACAAACCGCCTGCTGCGATGCTGGGAAGCCGATGCGCAGCGGTACGGTTTCCGTCTGGCGCTGGAGATCAACCGTGATAAAAAGAATGGCGATCCCTCCGTCACCTGTGAAGGCGTGCTTGCCATGCTGGAAGGCACCGATGACGGGATCACGGGCATCTGCTTTGATTTCGGTCATTTTTACAGCAACACGCGGGATGAGGCCATTCTGCCTGCCGAAGCCTTTTTGAAGCGGGTGATCCATACGCATATCCCTGCGCTGGAAAACGGCACCACCCATTTTCCCGTCACGGCGACGGCACAGCTGCCGCTGGATGCCTATGTGCAGGCGCTGATACAGGCGGGATATGATGGAATATACGATCTGGAACTGGATTTTACCCGCTATCCCGACCGCGCGCCCCGGTTTGCGCTGCGGGAATCCGCCGTGGCGCTGAAAGGGGCGCTGTACCGTGCCAGAGGCAGGACCGTCAACGGTGCGGATCTGGTGCTTCAGGCGCAGAGGGAGGCGTATCCGGCGGCCCTCCGGGCGATAACGCAGGCTTTGGAAACACAGACCGGCGACCGCTTTTATCAGTTTTGCGCCTCCGGGCAGATCTTCAGCGTGGGCGGGCAGCGCTTTGCCGTGGATCCCGCCATCCGTGAAGAGCGGGCGAGGAATGCTTCCATCGGCGAGGTGCGGGAGCTGCTGGCGCAGATCCCGGTGGTGTTTATCACCCACGAGCACGACGATCATTTCAATTTCAGCATGCTGCGGCAGATGACGGATCTGGACTGCATCTGGGTGATCGGGGATTCTCTCACCAAAAAATGGCTGGAGGCTTCCTGTCTGCGCCCTGAAAAGATCCTGTTGGTGCGTCCCGGCGATGCATTTGAGGTGTGCGGCATCGGAGTGGAGGTCTTTGAAGGCAGTCATTACGATCCGGACGGCAGCGGTACCGGTGTGCCTGCGGTGATGTACCTGCTCACCGTCGGCGGAAAACGCATCTTCATCCCCGCCGATCTGCGGGATTATGGGGCGGATCGTCTGCCTGTGATCGCACCGCCGGATGTGATGTTTGCCAATGTGTGGCTGGGGCGTGCCGGTGCCATCGGCACAGCTGACGGCGCATTTGAGGAATTCTGCGATTATGTGGCGTATTACCGCCCTGCAAAGGTGTTTCTCGGTCATATGTGGGAGGCAATGCGCACCCCGCAGGATATGTGGCGATGGGAACACGCCGGCCGCATCATGGACGGTCTGGCCAAACGGATGCCCGCTGTGCAGGTGACGCCGCTGCAGATGTTCAACCGTTACGAATTGTAAACCAAAGGGGTGCAAAGCCCCGTGTAAATACGGAAGAAGAAGCAATGAGGAGGCTATACCATGAATTTCGATCTGCGTGAAACGGCAAAGGACCACAAGATCATCGTGGCGCACCGCGGCGTATCTGCCGGCAATATCCCCTGCAACACCATGACCGCCTATGAGATCGCCCTGATGCAGGGTGCGGACATGATCGAAACCGATTTGAACCACACCTCGGACGGCAAACTGGTGATCCTGCATCCCACCATGGAGCATTACCATCTGGATTTTGAAGGCTGCATCAACGATATGCCGTGGGAAGAGGTCAGCAAGCTCCGCTACGCCAATTTTGACGGCACGCCCACCCAGTTCGGTCTGATCACCTTTGACGATCTGCTGGAGCAGTTCAAGGGCCGCTGCTATATCAATATCGATAAGTTCTGGTCCAATCCCGTGGAAATTTACAAGGCGGTCAAGCGCCACAATATGCTGGATCAGATCGTGGTCAAAAGCCATATGAAGGATGAGGTGCTGGATGTGCTGGAGGAGGTTTCTCCCGAGCTGGCTTTCATGCCTATCGTTAAAGAGGAACACGCCTGGCACGAGCGTATCAAGGCCCGCAACATCAATTATGTGGGCGTGGAAGTGGTTTTCAAACAGGATGACTGTTACCTTGCCAGCGATGAATTCGGCGAAAAGATGCACCGCGACGGCGTGCTGGTCTGGGCCAACTCCATCGTGTACGATTACAAGGCGGTGCTTTCCGGCGGACATTCCGACGATACCGCTTTCACCGTTTCACCGGAATACGGCTGGGGCTGGATGGGTGACCGCCCCTTTGATATCATTCAGACCGACTGGCCGCTGATGCTCATCGATTACCTGAAAAAGACCGGCCGCTACTACCGCAAATAACGGGAGGGCGACGCTGTGAAAATTTCGATCTCGCTGGAATGTGCCATCCGGATGGGGCAGAAAAATGTCCGCGAAGCGGCGGCGCTTATCCGCAAAGCGGGCTTTGACGGCATCGATCTTTCGATGGATCGGGATGTTCATCTCCCTTTTTGCAAAGAAGAATGGGAAGCCGCTGTTCTGGCGCACGCCGAAGCCGCACGGGAGCAGGGGCTGGAGATCCTGCAGTGCCATCTGCCGTTCTGGCCGGGGCATATCGATCTGCCGGGGGATGGTACCTATGAGGCATTCGAGGCCGAGCTGCTGCCGCAGTATACCGCCGCACTGGAGCTTTGCGGAAAGATCGGCTGCAAAACCGCCGTCATGCATCCCTTCATCTCACTGGACAGCAAAAGGCTGACACTGGAAGCCAATGTGCGCCTGCTTAAAAAGCTGGTGCCTGTGATGACACAGCGCGGCGTGCGCGTCGCGCTGGAAAACGTGTATGCCAGCCGGGAGGGGTATTATCTGCGCTGTGCGGTGAGTGATGCACCGGGGCTGCTGGAGATCGTGGAGCGTGTCGGCTCGCCGCTGGTAGGGGTGTGTATGGATACCGGTCATGCCAACATCTTCGGCATTGCTGCCGCCGATATGGTGCGGCAGCTGGGGCAAAGCCTGATTGCGCTGCACATCAACGGCAATGCCGGCAAGGATGAGCATGTGATCCCGTACACCATGTCCGACTGGTGCGAGCTGATGGATTACCACGCCCTTTCCCGTGCGCTGAAGGATATCGGCTATGCCGGCAGCTACAATCTGGAGGTCGCTGCAGGAACCTCTTCGCCGGCTGCTGCCGCAGCATACTATCAGTATGCGGGGGCGGTAGCGCGTGCGCTGGCCGACGAAGCAGAATGAACCGTTTTCGGAAAGCATTATAAGAGCAATACGGAGAATCGTGTACCAAAGCGCGATTCTCTGTATTTTTTTGCATGAAAAAAGCGGAATACGGTCGGTCTTTCTTTACTTTTGCCGCGGGTTGTGCTATACTTTAAACTGTATAACCATGTAATTGTGAATGCATGCGATTCTGAACAGGAGAGGTCGTTATTTATGAAAACCATTACACAACAGCTTACCAATATTGTCAGCGCCGCTTTTGAAAAATGCGGCTATGATCCCGCGCTGGGTCGTGTGACAGTCTCTGACCGTCCCGAACTGTGCCAGTTTCAGTGCAACGGCGCTTTTGCTGCTGCCAAGCAGTACCGCAAGCCGCCTTTTGTTGTGGCGCAGGAGGTCGCCGATGTGCTGGCAGCCGATCCTGCTTTCGCCAAAGCAGAGGTGGTCAAGCCTGGCTTCCTCAATCTGACTCTGGCGGATGATGCGCTGGTGAAGCTGGTGGTCGCGCTGGCTGCCGATGAGAACGGCGGTATTCCGCAGGCGGAAAAGCCCGAGACCATCGTCATCGATTACGGCGGCCCCAATGTGGCAAAATCCCTGCATGTGGGTCATCTGCGCTCTGCCATCATCGGCGAAAGCCTCAAGCGTCTGGCCCGCGCCTTCGGTCACAAGGTCATCGGCGATGTGCATCTGGGCGACTGGGGTCTGCAGATCGGTCTGGTCATCGCCGAGCTGACGGTCCGTCATCCCGACTGGCGTGTCTGGGCTCTGGATTTCGACGAGGCCGTGGATCCCGTGCCCGAACTGAATCCCGCGCTGCTGTGCGAGGTGTATCCCTTTGCCAGCCAGAAGAGCAAGACCGACGAAGCCTTTGCCGAAGCCGCCCACACTGCCACGGCCGAGCTGCAGGCCCGCCGCCCCGGCTACATTGCTCTGTGGAAGGAGATCATGCGCGTGGCAGTGGCCGACCTGAAGGCCAACTACGCCAAGCTGGATGTGGATTTTGATTGCTGGTACGGCGAAAGCGATGCCGATGCCTACATTCCGCAGCTGATGAAAACGCTGGAGGAGCAGGGCCTTTCTTATGAGAGCAACGGCGCTCTGGTGGTGGATGTTGCCGAGGAGACCGACAAGGCTCCCATGCCGCCCATCATCGTGCGCAAAAGCGATAACTCCTACATCTACGGCACCACTGATCTGGCCACCATCATCCAGCGCCAGCAGGATTTCGATCCCGACCGTATGTGGTATGTGGTGGATAAGCGCCAGCACCTGCACCTGACACAGGTGTTCCGCTGTGCCAAGCGCGCCGGTCTGGTTCGCCCCGAGTGCGAGATCTACCATCTGGGCTTCGGCACCATGAACGGCTCCGACGGCAAGCCCTACAAGACCCGTGACGGCGGCGTGATGCGTCTGGAGGATCTGATCGCCACGGTCACCAATACCTCTCTGGAGCGTCTGGCACAGTCCAGCTTCGTAGAGGAGGCCGACCGCGAGGATTACGCCCGCAAGCTGGGCATGGCCGCCATCAAATTCGGCGATCTGATCAACCATCCCACCAAGGATTATATCTTTGATCTGGATAAGTTCCTGTCCGCCGAGGGCAAGACCGGCATTTATCTGCTGTACTCCATCTCCCGTATCAACTCCATGCTGAAAAAGGCCGGCGAGCAGAAGCGGGAATTCAACGGCGTGTACAGCGAATCCGAGCGCGATCTGATGCTCAAGCTGGTGGAAAGCGGCGATGCCTTTGTGGGTGCATTCAACGAGCTGGCTCCCAACTATGTGTGCGAAAACGCCTATCAGCTGGCGGTGGCCTTCTCCCGTTTCTACCACGATAACCGCATTCTGGATGAGCAGGATGATGCCAAACGCGCCAACTGGCTGGCACTGTGCGAGCTGGTGCGCGATCAGCTGTGCCGCCACCTGCACATTCTGGGCATCACTCCCGTGGAGAATATGTAATACGGTCCCAAACAAAGAAAAAGCGGTATGACCGCATACAAAAATGCCGGAGCGATCGGATGCTCCGGCATTTTTGCGTATTAAAATGGTAGTCGAAGGAATCAAAGTTTCTTGCGTACGCCGTCGATCTGGATGTTCTGGCCGGAGATATAGCCGGCTGCCTCACCGGCAAGAAAACAGATCAGCTCCGCATTTTCAGCATCGGTGCCGGTGCGGCCCATGTAGCACAGTGGAGACTCCTGAAAATAATCCGGATCGCCGTTTTCCGAGGGGCTGACGCTGCCCGGTGAAACACAGTTCACTGTCACGCCGTATTCGGCGACCTCTTTTGCCAGAGCCCGGCTCATGGAGATCATCGCGCCCTTGGTGGCGGAATAATGGGACATCATTGCGTTGCCGTATACACCTGCCACCGAGGCCACATTGATGACACGACCGTATTTTCTCTGCTTCATGCCGCCCAGAAACGCTTTTGTAAAATACACAGTCCCCATCAGGTTGACACCGATATAATTCATCCAGCGTTCGGTGCTGATCTCCTCAAAGGCGATCCAATCCCGCCAGATGCCGGCGTTGTTCACAAGGATATCCACGCCGCCGAACAAAGCGGTGACCTGCTGTGCAGTTTCGCTTACTGCGGCTTCATCACTTACATCGCACACAAAAGCGGTGATGCGGCCTGCCGCACCGGCAAGAACAGCTTTGGCTTCCTCCAACTTTGCGGCATCGCGATCCACAAGGATCACATTGGCCCCCTGTACGGCAAAGCGCTGCGCAGCAGCGCGGCCGATGCCTACAGCGGCACCGGTGACGAGTACGGTTTTACCGGTAAACATAAATGAGACCTCCCTTTTTCGGTAAGCCCCGGGGCTGCTGTCAGTCTACAGTCAGTACCACTTTACCTGCGTTGTTGCCGCTGTACAGCCGCTGATGAGCGGCATCGGCCTCGGTGACAGGCAGCACGGCGCTGATGGTGGGGCGGATCGTTCCGGCGCTGATGTGCGGCCAGACATTTTCCACCAGCTCCGCCAGCAGCTTTTCCTTCACGGCCTGTGTGCGGGAACGCAGCGTACTGCCGATGATACGCACATTGCGCACATAGACGGTGCGCAGATTCACCTCGGTCAGATCGCCCGCCAGTGTGGCGATCATGATCCAGCGTGCGCCGTGGGTCAGATACGGCAGGCACTGCCCCATCACCGAGCCGCCGAGGCAATCCACCGCCACGGTGACGGAATGCCCGGCTGCGGCCTGTGCCTTCAGCACCTCGGGCAGGCTTTCGTTTTCGGTGTTGACGATCATATCCGCGCCCAGCGGGCGGATGGCCTCGGCCAGCGCCGCCTTGTGTACGGTGGTGATGACATACGCGCCGAATGCCTTTGCCATGGGGATCATCACGCTGGCAAGGCCGCTGGCACCGGCGGTGATCAGCAGCGTATCGCCGGCCTTCAGCCCGCCCTCGTGAAAAAGATTCAGCCATGCGGTGGCAAAGGCCTCGGGCAGTGCGGCAGCTTCGGTGACGGTCAGCCCTTCGGGTACGGGCATCAGCATACCGGCAGGTACGCTGACATATTCGGCGTAACCGCCGCCGCCCAGCAGAGCGCAGGCTTTGTCGCCCACGGTCCAGCCGCACACGCCTTCACCCACGGCGGCAACGGTGCCGGCGACCTCCAGCCCCATCCACTCCGGCGCGCCCGGGGGCGGGGGATAATTACCCTCCCGCTGCAGCAGATCCGCGCGGTTGACACCGGCTGCTTCGATTTTCAGCAGCACCTCACCGGCGCCGGCGGCTGCATCGGGTACATCGTCCCAGCGCAGAGATTTATCGTCATTGATCAGAATTGCTTTCATTATCGCTTCTCCTTCAGCAGTATTTCTCTCATCATACAGGAAATATCCTGTCGGGAAAACAGAAAATCCTGCTTAAAAAGGATACGATCCTGTCTTCCGGATAAGATGTACCGCTCAGTTGAAATTTTCCAGAATGCCTTGCATCTTTTTCAGCAGCGGCTGAGCAGGAGTGGCCAGTTCATCATACTGCTGCACGCACAGAACCATGCAGTTGCCCAGCATACCGCCCAGACGGCGGTGCAGCCGGCACTCGCCGCCGGAAAGGTACAGATACGGGATCTTCAGCTCGCTTTTAAGCAGGGCATTGATGCGCAGATTTTCCAGCTCTTCCGCCTCGCTGTTGGCAAAGGTGACGATTTTGGCGATGTCCGCGCCGCGCTCCTGGTGGGCAAGAGCGATCTCGACCACCCGCTCGGCGGGGGTGAATTTCAGAACATGGGAGCTCATCAGCACTTCCGCACCGGCGGCATGGATGCGCTCGATCAGCTGCTTTTGCTTTTCGATGGCGGCAGCGTTCTCCGTCAGCTCACCGGGGGTGGGGCAGTAGTAATCGCCCATCACATCGCACAGGGTCGCGCCGGCTTTGACCATCAGCAGCATTTCATCGGCGAGCTCCTCGTCGGTGCGGCCGTTATTGGTACCGGTGCGGTAGTTGGTGATATAGATGGGCTTGCCCTGTGCCGTATCGTAGATGCGGCGGTAAGTATCAAAGCTGCGCGCTTCAAGCGACATATGGCAGGGCTGTACACCGAAGGCATCGCAGCCGTCCGCATGGGCAAGCTGCATCAACTCGATGGCGCGCTCGGGTGAGGCTGCCTGGATCATCGCGGTCAGCAGCGGCTCATTGTGTCCCAGAAAACTGGCTTTCATGGCGTTCCTCCTTTGTTATACCTTATTGGTCATCAGTGTGCGTCCGCCGTCCATCAGGAAATTGACGCCGGTGAAGAATGCACCCTTTTCCGAAGCCAGATACAGGATCAGGTCCACCACCTCCTGCGGCTCGGCAGCGCGGCCCAGCATGGTCTTCATGTTGGCCATGGCGGCGCGGGTCAGTACCGGGCCGGGGGATACGCATACGCAGCGGATGCCGTGCGGTGCGCCGTATTGGGCGATGGATTTGGTCAGTCCGTTCATGGCTCCGCTTTTGGCGGTGGCGTAGCCAATGTTGCTGGCGCTGCCCTCCTCGCCGGTGACGCTGCCGATGTTGACGATCACGCCGCTTTTCTGGTCCCGCATATATTTCAGTGCTGCATGGTCAAAATAGACCTGACCGCGCAGATTGACATCCAGACTCCAATCAAAAATGGAGATGGGGATATCCGGCAGGTCCTCGCCGTGATACTGCTCCTTCAGCATACGCAGCTCGGCGCCGCCGGCAAAATTCACTACCAGATCGATGCTGCCGAATACCCGCACCGCTTCGGCGCACACATGGCACACCTGTTCGTAATCCCGTACATCGCACACCACGCCGATGGCGCTGCCGGGACGGATGGCATTGATCTCCGCAACCTTTTCCGACAGGGTTTTCTCATCGATATCCGCCATTACGGCATTGCCGCCCTGTTCCACAAAGCAGCGGGAAAGCAGCAGTCCCATACCGGAGGCCGCACCGGAAAGCACTACAGTCTTGTTTTCAAAGCTCATACAATCATTCCTTCCTTTCTTCGGTTTTCTTCATCATACCGCCGATGTATGGTGTGCGCAATGGCGAAAACAAAACGATTTAACATTTCCGGTACAATATTTTTGCAAATAGCCTTGAAAATTTGCATAAAATGATTATACTGAAAATAAGTCCTGTGCTTGGCATAAGCTGAAAAGAGAAAGGGAGGCGGGCGTATGCCGCAGAATATCACGGTATCCTCCATCGAGGAGGTCATCACCATTGATTCTCCCCGTGCCCGCAGGGTGGAGATCCGTGACCGCTGGTGCTGGGGGCTTTCCCTGTGCGAAAGCGGACGCATCACCTATTTTCATAAAGGCCGAAGCATCGTTTCGCAGCCGGATACTGCAGTGCTTCTGCCTAAGGGACAGGATTATACCCTGTACTGCAGCGAAGCGGGACGTTTTCCGGTCATCAATTTCGAATGTCTGATGCCGCCGGAAAAAGCGGACTTTCTGTGTATTCCGCTGCGCCATCCCGAAAGCTATCTGCGGGATTATGCCCGTCTGCAGCAGCTGCATCTGCTGCATCGGGATCCGGCTGGCTGCATGAGTATCCTGTACGGTATGTTCAGTGCGCTTGCCGGCGAATACCGGCAGGCAAGCCCGGTGCCGGAGACTGCCATTCGCTGGATGGAAGAGCATCTGTTCGACCCGGCACTGCAGGTGTGTCAGCTGGCAGAGAGAGCAGGTGTCAGCGAAGTGTATTTCCGCCGCCTGTTCTGTCAGACCTACGGAATCGCGCCCAAACAGTATATTCTGGATATCCGGCTGCGCCGTGCACGGCAGCTGCTGGCAGAAAGCCGTATGCCTGTGGGGGCGGTGGCAGCTGAGTGCGGTTTTTCCAGTCTGTATCATTTCAGCCGGGCATTCCGCACCGCGGAGGGGCTTTCTCCCAGTGAATACCGGGCACAGGCGGCTGTTTTGGGGCTTTAGGAGCGGTAAAATGTACAGCTTTTTTGCGTGTACGGATATTTTCATACCGTTTGCCCTTGCATTGAACGGTCAAATGTTGTATACTTTATCTGAACACAGTAAAAAGGAGGGATCGTTGTGATTGATCCGACTGCAATTTTTCGTATCTTCGAGGAAAAGGATGACCAGATCAAAACGACCCTGAAGGAAGTCTATCAGGCACTGAAAGAGAAGGGTTACAACCCCATCAACCAGCTGGTCGGCTACATCCTGTCAGAGGATCCCACCTATATCACCACCCATCAGAACGCCCGCAACAAGATCCGCAAGATCGACCGCGACGATCTGCTGCAGGAACTGCTGAAAAGCTATCTGGGCGAAGATATTTGATAGGGGAACTGTGAGCGGGGCCGGTGTGCCCTGCTTCTCTTTTCGGCAAGTGCCGTCTATACTATAAATAAACGGAGGTAATGACCCATGGCTTTTGAAGCCCCGCTGACCTATAAGGGCCGCCCTCTGGTTCGCTGCAAGAACCAGATTTATTACGGCAGTATGTCTGATCCGTATGTAGTTTTTATGCAGATCCTTTCCACCAAAGAGGAAAACGGTGTACAGATGGCTGACCGTGTGCATCTGTCCATGCTTTCCACCGATCCCACCAAGCCGCTGGCAGAACGCATGATCCGTCAGAGTGATAAGAATGGTCTGTTCGCCGCGCTGGATATCAGCTGCATCTGGCTCGAAAAGGCCGCTGTCCAGAAATAAGCACGAAAAAATTGCCGTCTGCACAAGACGGCAATTTTTATTTGTCCGATCGGTCAGGCATCCTGCGTGAAGCCCTCGGGTATTTCGTTTTCGTTCTTTTTCTGATAGAAACAGAACAGCTTCTGTGGGAAGATGCCCATGTTGGTGATCCATTTTTTGGTTTCGGGGTTAACCACCAGTACCAGCAGAAATGCATTGAACTGATACCAGGTCATTTTGACCTCGCCGCATTCAATAGCGCTGATGCGCGCACGGGAAACACCGCACAGATCGCCGAAATCCGTCTGGCTCAACCGCAGCATTTTACGCATCGAGGGCAGGTAGTTTGCCATAGTTTTCATCATTTCCTGCTTTTCTGCGGGGGTTAGTTTTATCATGTCGGGTACGCTCCTTATGCAAAATGATCCGAAACGATATAGAGTCTGTGGATTTATTGTACCATTTTGCGGCTTGCATTTCAATACTTGAAATCGTTCTTTTGTGATAAAATTTCACCTTTTTTTTATGAAAGAAACATTTTTTTGAAAATCAAAAGGAAAAAATGATCTGAAAGAGCATAAACGGATAGAAACGATGCTTGAGAAATCGGCGAAAGATGCTATACTTGTAAGCAGGGAGGATGCCGGTCTGCTCCGGCGGTCTCCGCAAAATGCGGACAGGAAAGGAAAAAAGAAGAATGAACAAACTGACATGGGATGCCGACCGTTTTTATCTGGATGACAATCCGTTTGAGATACGCAGCGCTGCCATGCATTATTTCCGTATTGTGCCGCAATACTGGCGCGATCGTCTGCGAAAGCTGAAAAACTGCGGTTTCAACACGGTGGAGACCTACACCTGCTGGAATCTGCACGAACGCAGAGAAGGGGAATTTGATTTTTCCGGGCTGCTGAATATCGAGGGCTATCTTGCCGAGGCTGCGGCATTGGGACTGAAGGTGATCCTGCGCCCCGGCCCATATATCTGTGCCGAATGGGATGCCGGCGGCCTGCCCTCATGGCTGCTGCGCTATCCGCATCTGCCGCTGCGTTGTTATGATGAGGTGTTTTTGCAGAAGGTGCGTCGGTATTATACCGCTCTTTTTGACAGAGTACGCCCCTTCCTTGCTACCAACGGCGGCTCCATCCTGATGGTGCAGGTGGAAAACGAATACGGCAGCTACGGCAACGATAAACAGTATCTGCGCGCCATCGCCGCGCTTTACCGTGAGCTGGGGGTGGATGTGCCGCTGTTCACCTCCGACGGCCCCACACAATTCATGCTGGGCGGCGGCACTTTGCCGGGGGTTCTTGCTGTTGCCAATTTCGGCAGCCGTCCTGCAGAAGCCTTTGAGACACTCAAGGCATTCCGTCCCGACCAGCCGGTGATGTGCGGCGAGTTCTGGTGCGGCTGGTTCGATCACTGGTATGAGCATCACCATACCCGTACTTCCGACAGCACGCTGCAGGATGTGCGAACCATGACGGAAATGGGCGCATCTTTTAATATGTATATGTTCCACGGAGGCACCAACTTCGGCTTCTGGAACGGTGCAAACGACCCCGGCGACTATCAGCCCACCGTCACCAGCTACGATTATTGTGCGCCGCTTGCCGAGGACGGCAGCGCCACCGATACCTATTACGAACTGCAGAAGCTGTTCTGTGCACGGGACGGCAAGCCCTTGCCTGCGCCGGAGACTCCGGTTGCTCATGCAGCTTACGGTACGGTGAAATTCACCGAAAGCCTGCCGCTTTTTGCCGCCGCGCCCTGCATGGCGCAGCCGATCAGTGCGCCCAACACCCTGACCTTTGAGCAGCTGGGGTTGGATTTCGGCTATGTGCTGTACAGCACCGAGCTGCGAGGCCCGTTTGAAGAGCTGCCGCTGCTGTTTGGTGCGCTGCATGACCGTGCTCATATCTTCATTAACGGTGAATTGCGCGGCATAGTGGAGCGTGACCGCCGCAGGGATGAGATCACGCTGGGACTTGCCGCAGGCGAAACGGCACGTCTGGATATTCTGGTGGAGAACATGGGCCGCGTCAACTACGGTCCGAATATGTTTGACGAAAAGGGGATTCTGGGCGGCGTGCGCTTCGGCCAGCAGATGCATTTCGGCTGGCAGATGACCCCGCTTGCTATGGAAAAACTTTCTGAGCTGCCCTTTGAAAAGGAGGTTCCCGCCTTTGACGGCACACCGCGCTTTCTGCGCGGCACGCTGCGGGTGGAGGGTGCACCTGCGGATACCTTCCTGCGGCCGCTGGGGCTGGAAAAAGGCTTTATAACAGTCAACGGCTTCAACATCGGCCGCTACTATAATTCTGCCGGCCCGCAGAAAACACTCTACCTGCCTGCGCCGCTGCTGCATTCCGGCGACAACGAGATCATCGTCTTTGAAAGCGATGCTGCAGCAGCCGAAGGTCCGCTGCTGGTCAGCGAGCCGCAGCCCGATCTGGGGTGCGCCGCTGCGGCGGAATATTAACGGCAAACAGATATACGGCATAAAAAGACCCGTCCGGTACAGGCGTGTGTGGACTATTTCCCAAAAAACAGACAGTGAAATAAAACGCCTCCTGATGTAGAATAGAAAGTACATCAGGAGGTGTTTTCGTATGGGAAGACAATACACAAAAGTAGAAGAATTAAGTGAAGCGGTGTTTGCGAGAAA
>JAFUNR010000018.1 GCA_017472965.1 Oscillospiraceae bacterium
AGTGGCGGCGGCAGCGGTGGCGGCGGCGGAAGTTCGTTTTAAGGAGGTGCGGCATGGCGATTAAAATCAATACAGCGGCAGTTAGACGGGCAGCCGGAATAATTGATGGAAAGAACAAGGCATTCGATATGAATCTGGATACTTTGGAGAGCAGCATTCGCAAGATGAATGCACAATGGGATGGTGCTGCTTCCAATGCTGCCGTGCAGGCATTTTATGACATCAAAACGAAGTATAAGGATACCCGCCGTACTGTCATTTCTGATTTTACAGGTTTTCTGAAAAAGCAGATCGGCGATAATTATGAGATGACGGAGACCAAAATTTCGAAAGCGGCATCCGCATTCAAATAAGGTGACGATATGGCAAAAATCAAAGTGGATTACAAAGAGCTGGAAAAAACAGCGGATGAAGTCAAAAGTTATATCGAAGCACACCGTGCGCTGATGAAAGAGATCGATGCGGAAGTTTCGGCGCTTGGTACAGAGTGGCAGGGCGAAGATTACGAGCATACGAAAAAAGAGTGGGCAGAAATGAAGGGTAAAGAATCTACTTCGGAAAAAATGCTGCGAGAACTGGATTCTTATGAGGAGCTTCTGCGCTATGCAGCCAAGCGATATCGGGATGCGCAGAAAACCGTGGTCCAGATGGCAAACAAGCTCCCGCGATGGTGATGCAGAGCGGGTGACAAGGAAGCTTGTACATTACAGGGATATTTCTGGATGATGGAGAGCTTTGTATCTGTGGGATTCTGTATATTTTGGATGTCTTTGCGCTCCGATGTCCGACCGAAACTGGACAAAAAAGGATTCCAGTCGTTCGAAATATTGGACAGTATTCCGAAAACAGACAGTGAAAAAGAGACCTCCTGTTGTAGAATAGAACTACGACAGGAGGTCATCTGTATGAAAAGAGAGCATACGAAGAAAAAATAGCTGACGGGAGTAATTTGTGAACAATAATCAGTTTTTGGAATATCAAACCATGACAAATTTCTGAATTTTTGTTTTATAAATATAAGTTTTGCGGCCACATCTCGTTCGTAGCGACCTCTGGAAGATTCGCTTAAGAGTATCTTTGGATGGACCAAATGAGCCTCAGCAACTTGTTTGGCTCTGGGAAACTCACTGAAAAGGGCATGGACAGAAGCCTTGTGAAGGGTTGAAACCAGCTTTTCCGGTTCAGAAACCAGGATAGTAGCTAAACGGAAAATAGATGTTTTAGCTCTGACCGTTCGTTGAATTTATCAAATCTGTATCTGGTCGGTGACTTTATAACTTTTCACAAATATAAATTTAATGGTAAAGGATGACGACAATTTTGGACATTTTGTCATTATGACGGATGGGATATATGTTGATGAAAAGCGGTTTTATACTGCTGCCGATTTATGGGCTTCTGAACTTGCTTTGTGTTGCACTTAGTTTGACAAATCACTGTCGCATATTGGAAAAAACGGGTTGATTGTGGATTACTCCCAAACATATTCTATTTCGTCAGGAGCGATTTCGATTGTTCCGCCCCAAAGTTTCTGTTTGATCATAACTTGAAAATCCAAAGTTATCTGATCAAAAGAATCCACGGCGTATTTGTACATGATAAGATCTTTTTCGTTCAAAGGATCTAACGTATCATAAAAATCCTTCTCTTTTTTGCCGAATTTCAAACGCAAATTAACAAATTTCGTGTTGTGATATTTGATGGTCAATTTATGAAATCCGGTGGGCCAACAGGTAGCGGAAGGACAATCAAAATAGTTTTCAAGATGATCGAAGGTCAAAACGAGAGCGTTGGGTTCCAATGCTGCGGTGAAGGAGCAGTCATGCATGGAATATGCTTGGGAAAATAATTTGTCCTTGTCACTGATCAAAAATGATTCCGTCTTCATCAAAGCGACTCCTTTTTGATTGCGGTGGTGGATAGTGAAGATTTGACTTATCCGTTTGTTTTGCCAAAATCAATGATCGGGGAATGAAAGATGCTGCGAATGCGGTCGGTCATAGCGACAGATTTTTGGTGAAAGTAATGGCATCCGGTGCTTGTCATTCTCCGACAGGCGATTTTTTACTCAAACGTTTCTGTTTTGCTCCATATGGCACTTCTGCAGCATTCCGGTTTGTTCGCCGCTGGGAAAAAGCGCAGATAAAATAAAAAACGCATGCCCTCACAGGAGAAAATCGAAGGTGTGAATCTCGCCGCATTTCATGCAAAGTTCGCTGCCGTTGAAGGTAAAGACAGTATCGCGGTCGGCGGTGATGGTGCTGGAGGCTTTTCCGTTTTCGATTTTGCCGCAGACCGTCACGCCCAGATTGGTGCGGATGCCGCCGAAGCTGATACGGGTATCCCGGGCGATACAGGCACCGATTTCCAGCCGGCCCCAATAATCATTTACGCAGTTCCGGATCAGGCTTTGCAGCACCATGCCGTGGGTGGCGGTATAAAATGCAGATTGGTAAATGCCGCTCGATTCGTAAAATTGTATCCACAGCGCATCTGTGTTGTTGGATGGGCGCAGCAGAGACCAGTCTTTGGCCCACTCTTCATAATCACACAGATTGGTGCCAGCCATCAGCAGCTGCGCCAGCGTCCAGCCGTAAAAGAACGGCTTTTGCGCATCCACCGTGATATGGTGCCGCAGACGGAAAGCGGCTGCCTCCTCATCAAGAGCACCGGATTCGGTGGGGAAGCAGGCGAGCCCTTCCAGCTGTACCGGGTGCTTCTGCCTGCCGAAATCGTCGGCGCCGCGGCAGGTGTGCAGCGTGCCTTTGTCTGAGCGCAGACTTTCAAAAGCAAGGCCTTCTGTCAGCACTTTGGCATAATCACTGTTCGTATCCAGTCCGCAACGGATGGCGGCCTGAAAGGTATACTTGGCGGTGATAAGGGTGCACAGATAGTCATCTTTGTTTTGCCCGCCGGCCTCATCACGGCCCATGCAGGGCTCCCAGTGCAGATGCCACATACCGTCCGCTTCCTTGCGGCAGGCGCTGTAAAAGAATTTGGCGCATTCACTGATCAGCGGATAGGCGTATTTTCGGCTCCAGCATTCATCGGCGGCGTATTCTGCCGCCTGCATTGCCAGCTTGGCAAGGTAACCGGCATTGTGCGCCTCGTAAAAGAAGATCATCGGGATGGTGGGAGCGTGGTATCCTTCATAAGGGCCGAAGGGCAGCTCCCACGGAGGAAAGATCCCCTCGGATTCCGGCCACAGGCGACGGGTATACCGGCGCATATCTTCCGTGTCACCCGCAAATTTTTCCACCCAGTGCCGGACGATATCGCCCCGCCCCAGCATCAGCAGCGCCGGCGCGATGTTGCCGATATCCGGCACAAAATTGTAAGGAAAACCGTTGATCCCCATACAGTTTGAGGGCTGGATGCAGTCGCAGTCTGCATCGTAAGAGGTGAGCAGATACGCCATGGAACGCACCCAGACCGCATGAATTTGCTCATCGGCATAATCCAGCCAGCCGATTTCTTCCCACATGGCGTGGTTCCGCTCTTTGGTGCGGCAGAGCGATGCCGCCGCCGTGTCAACGGCAAGAGGCTCCTCGACGGAGATAAGCAGGGTGTTGGTGCCGCTGTTCAGCCGGAATCGTAGCCCGGTTTCGGTTGCTTCTGCCGCCATATCGGTGCGGATATGGATGTCGGTGGAGATTTTGTTGACGGTATCTGCGCAGAAAACGGTGAGTTTCCAGCCGTCTGCTGTTTTTTCGGCAGTGACAGTCTGAACATATTCCTGCCTACACATGAATGGCCACGGATTGAAGTGAGTCAGCACGGAAAGGCAGATCCCGTTGCCGGTGTGTGCCCCTTCCGCAGCCTCCACAAGAATGCCGGAAAGATTCCGCTGCACCGCATCAAACCACGCAGTGACAGAAATCCGTCCACCGTCCGCCGGTCGAAAAACGGTATTCAGCACACCGTCATACAGATCATGGCACTGCCGGTATTCGGTGATATCCTGATACTCCTTTTCCCAATAAAGACGGAAAAACGGCAGCAGATAGTCGGCGCTGGTCATATTGCCGGTGTATGGCGACGGCAACGAAAAACGTCCCCAGTGGCGCATGTGCCGGAAATGGGAGTTGTTCCTCTCCGGTGTTTGTTGTGCCGGCGAGAGATTCAGCCCGGCGGCGCCCATAACGGCGCCGAAACGCCCATTGCCAAGATAGCAGCTGGTATCCCGTTCGCCGGTCCATTCGGTTACAACAATATTGCCGCGGCGGATCCGCTGGGCGGTGCTCATACTCATATTGCTTACCTCGTATTGTAAGGGTCAATGAAAGATCACATTGGTGTATGCGGTCTGCCAGCCGTGATCCTCTATCGTGCAGGTACCGTGCACGCCCTGTTCGTTCCGTACAAAGGAAAGATGCAGCAGGGCGTGACAGCCGTTTTCGTATGCGGTGGTTTCGCCGTCGTCGTCATACAGGGTGCAGCTGCCGTGGGCGCCGAAGCAGCGTACCAGCAGCGAGCCGTCCGGCTGCAGCAGCGGGATCATGCCGCCTTCTTTCACGAACAGAGGTATGCGCTCCAGCGGGCAGGCATAGCGTATGCTGCCGGACATCGGCTCGCCGGTGTGGAAATCGTACCAGCGGCCCGGCGGCAGGATCACATCGCGCTCGCTCTGGCCGGGCAGCATGGGGGCGGCCATCAGACAGTCGCCGATCAGAAACTGATCCACGATATCGGCAACTTCGCACAGCTCGTAGGGGTTGTCCGTGTCGTCCAAACGACCCGAAGCCGCATCCTCCGCGCCGCGCAGCGCGGCATAATCCATCACCAGCGGACGGAACGGCGGCACGCCCTCGGTGCGGTAGGTGTAAAAGGCATTGTAAAGATAGGGCAGCAGCATCCGCCGCAGACGAATGGTATCCGCAACGATGCTCTCCACCTCGGGAAATTTCCACGGCTTCGCGCCGCTGGCCCATGCGTTGAGCATCAGCATCGGCGAAAGCGCGGAAAGCTGGAAACGCCGCACCCATTCCTCCGGCGTGGCGGCATCGCGTACCTCCGGCACCCACAGCACCCCGCAGAAGCCGGCGGTGGCCAGCCCCGTCAGGAACTGGTTGAAATCGTAGCAATCGTTGTAAATGCAGAAGGGCAGCGGCGCAGCGCCCGCATTGGAGGCGCGCACCAGACCGTAGGTGCGCTCGCCCCGCTTGCTGAAAAGCCCGGTGAGCAGCCGCTGCAGCCGCACACCGAAGATGTTGCGGATCGCCGTTGCCGAATGGCCGGAGGGGAAGCAGGCGTGATCCGGCCACAGCCACCCGTCGTAGCCGTCGCACTCATCCACTTTGTAGCCGCTCACACCTGCCCGCTGCTCCTCGTGGTGGCGCAGCAGAAGCTCACGGGCCTCGGGCAGGGTCACATCCGGCACTGCGCCGCCCCACACCTGATGGCTGCCGCAGAAAGGCAGAAGGCGGGAATAAACTGCGGACTTTCGGGAGATAAAGCTGTTCTCCCACAGATTGACACGCGTACCGCTCTGCCGCAGCTTTTCCACAAAGGCCGCAGGTTCGGCAAAACGCTCACGGTCCCATTCCAGTGTGCAGGGGTATGAATTGGATTGCCAGCCCGGCTCAAGCCCCACCACATCCACATGCAGGCCGTGGTCGGCAAATTCGCGCAGCTCGGCTGTTACCGCCGCCTCGTCGTGACGGATGTGCATCCGGTGCCAGAAGCCCAGCCCCCATTTCGGCGGCAGACATCCGCCGCCGCACAGCAGATTGAACTGTGCCACGGTGTCGCGCAGGCTCTCGCCGGCGAACAGATACACCTCCGCGCCGCTGCCCACAAACGAGATCTCAACAAAGCGCGCATCCTGATCGCAGCGCCAATCGTCGTCACGGCCACGGTTTTTCTCCGGCGGCGGCACTGCTGCATCGGTGCGCACTGCGCCGCCCATGTAGAAGGAGATATTCTCCGCCGTATCCACAAAAATGCCGTAGCCGGCATCCGAAGCGTAAAAGGGGACAGGCGCGTGGGTACGGCCGTTATCCCTGCCGCCGTAATGATCGGTGCGCAGGTGGCGTACACTGTGGTTGAGCGTCAGGCTTTGAAAACCGAGCCCCAGACCGTAAAGCCGTTCTGCCGGATCCAGCGGTACGCGCAGGACAAAGCGCTCGCGGATCTGTTCACATTCGATGGCGGCGGAGCAAAGGGGACAGGCATCGCTGCGCAGCAGGCTTTCGTTTGCACAGGCTCCGGTCAGTGCAAGCAGGCCCTCCTCTGCCGGCTGACCCAGCCGGAGCTTCCAGATCCCTTTCATTTTTCGGTACCTCCTGTCATTCCGCATAGCCTTCGGCTGCATTGCCGGAGGTTTTTTTGTTTTCGACGGGACGGGCCGTTGCTGCTGCCCCGCCCTGATCTTCGAAATTCATGTACAGGCTCCGGAATACCGGTGCCTCTTCGAATTCCACCGCGATGACGGTGTCCAGCTCGTCCAGCCGGTCCTGTGGATAATGTATAATAAGGCGGTGCTCGTCGCGGGCAAGCTCGTAGGTCTGCGCCGCCGGCAGTTCTTCTCCGGTGGAAAGCAGCCTTGCACGCAGGGCGCGGGTCTCGATGTTGCAGAGCTTGATGCGGTCAGGCGTTTCGGCGGCATCCAGCAGATGCAGATAAGCGGTCGTGCCCCGTCCGGTCAGGCCGCCCCAGCGCAGCTGGTACGGAGAGTCGGCGCAGGGGACGGTGCCATAGATGCTTTCGCCGTTTTTGTGCAGCCATGCCCCCACCCGGTCAAGAACATCCACACTGCCCTGCGGAATGCGGCCCGCCGCATCCGGCCCGATGTTGATGAGCAGGTTGCCGCCTTTGCTCACCACATCCACCAGCATTCGGATCACCTTTTCGGGGGATTTCCAGCACTCGTCCGTTTTGGAATATCCCCATGTGTTGTTCAGCGTCATGGGGGTCTCCCACAGGCCGTGGTAAACGGCGGATGGGATCTCGTTGTCACTCATCTGCCGGTAATCGCCGAATCCGTAGCCGATGCGCCCGTTGATCAGGCAATCCGGCTGGATGCTGTGGACAAAACGCTCCAGCTCCCGGCACAGCTCGCGGGGCATGTGGTAGGGCGTATCGAACCAGATCATGCCGATCTCACCGTACTTGGTCAGCAGCTCGCGTACCTGCGGCTTGACCTTGTTGTTGAAGTAGGCTTCAAAATCCTTTTTGGCGGGGTCATAGTCCCAGTAATTCCCGTCGCCGTCGGGGTCGGCCCAATCCTGCATCTGCGAATAGTACACGCAGAATTTGATGCCGTGCCGCCGGCAGGCATCGGAAAGTTCCCGGACGATATCCCTGCCGAAGGGCGTGTGCATGATGGAATAATCCGATACCGCAGAATCGAACATGGCAAAGCCATCGTGATGCTTTGCCGTGATGCACAGGTATCTGCAGCCGAAATCCACAGCCTTGCGTACCCATGCATCCGCATCAAAGCAGACGGGATCAAAGCTGTCGGCCAGCTTTCTGTACTCCTCAAAGGGGATCTCGGCCTGCCGCATGATCCATTCTGTATTGCGGGTGAGCTTTGTGTCCTTCCACTGGCCGCCCAGCGCGGAATACAATCCCCAGTGGATAAACAAGCCGTACCGCGCTTCTTCAAACCATTTTTGTTTTTCCGTCATCATCGGTCTCCATTGCATTTTGCTCCGGCGGCAGGCTCCCGTTCCATGCGCCCCGGCGGGTATTCGGCAGCAGTGAAACGGTTTCGTGTTCTGCCGGCGAACAGAACTTGATTTTCAAAACAGGGCGTACCTTTTGAGATGTGTGCGGTTTCTATTGAGTAGAGTATAGCACATTTCCTCCGGCAATCCAAGAAGGAATGCTTTTCTATAGAAAATATCGGCTTATGCTTGTGCGCTTTATCTGAAAATTTTCACTTATCTGAACAAAAATTTGAAAAGATTGCAAAAATAGAATTGCTTTTTATACGCATTGCGTATAAAATAAAAATGCAGCAATGCGATAACCCGAATCCATCATTCGAGGGAGGAAAGAAACAATGAAACTGGGCGTTAATTCCGTATTGTTCAAGTGTGTGGATGTCAAGACGGCACTCAAGGCCATCAAGACGGCCGGCTACGACGGCGCAGAGCTCTCTGCTATTCAGGGAATGTGCGAGCATCTGGTGCTGGATGCGTGGGAAACGCAGGCACCGCTGGTCAAGGCCGCTGCCATGGAGGCTGGAGTTGAGCTGCTTTCCATGGAGGTCGCCTCTCTGGACGAGGCTCGCCTGACCAAGGCTTTCAAGGCTGCGCAGTATCTGGGCATTCCTGTGGTCAATGTCGGCCCCGGCGGCAAGAGCGATGTGGAGGAGGATATCGTTGCCTCCATCGAGACCCTGACCGCCCGCGCCAAGCTGGCTGCCGAGTACGGTGTCAAGCTGTGCTGCAAGGCTCATGTCAACAGCGCGATTTATAACACTCCCACCACCCTGCGCGCCATGGAGGCTATCCAGCTGGATTCCTTCGGCGTTGATATGGATCCCAGTCACATCCACCGCGCCGGCGAAAAGCCCGAAGAGGCCATTGCACAGGTGGTTTCCCGCATGGGACATGTACATATCCGCGATTGCAAGGGCCCCGGCCCCAATCCCGGCACTCCCGCCGAGCAGGCCTGCGGCCGCGGCGAGATCAATCTGTCGGGCTACTTCAAGGCTCTGGTGGATGCCGGTTATGAGGGCCCCGTCTGTCTGGAAGTCATCGGACCCGAGCAGACTTTGCAGCAGGCACAGGCCATCGCTTCCGAAAGCTACGGCTATATGAATGCCATCCTGAAAGGCATGAACGCCCGCTGAGGAGGAAAGAGCCATGATCCGCATCGGTATTCTGGGCTTTGCCCACGGCCACATCAATGCCATTGCCGCGCAATGGCAGGAACACCCCGAGCTGGGTGTGCAGATCGTCTGCGGCTGGGATCATGACACTGCCCGCCTGCAGCAGCACTGCGAAAAATTCGGCATCGCCGCCTGCGACAGCGTACAGCAGCTGCTGGGAAGCGATATCGAGGCGGTGGCCATTACCTCCGAGACCAGCCTGCATGCCGAGCTGGCAGAGGCCGCCGCAGCTGCAAAGAAGAATATCATTCTTTACAAACCCATGGCGCTGACCATGGAGCAGGCGGACAGGATCGTGCGCGCGGTGGAGGAAAACGGTGTCCGTTTTACCATGGCATGGCAGATGCGCACCGACCCGCAGAATCAGCTGATGCGCAGCATGATCCGCGAGGAAAAGCTGGGAAAAACCTGTCTGTACCGCCGCCGTCATGCGCTGCCCACACACATCTGGCCGGATTTCGAGAACGCATGGCATGCATCTCCCGTTTATAACCGGGATATCTTTGCCGACGATTCTTCCCATCCCTTCGATATGATGCAGTGGATCTTTGGTATGCCGGAGACGGTCAGCTGTGAGATGTCCACCATGGTCAACCCGAAGATCCCCAACGATAACGCCGTTGCACTGTTCCGCTATGCCGACGGCATGATCGCCGAGATCACCTGCAGCTTTACCTGCTCTGCATCCGAGATCACCACCGAGGTGTACTGCACGGAGGGCACCATCCAGCAGTATTTCGGCGACAACCCTGCCACCAGACTGCCCCGTGTCGAAAAGATGCCCGGGCTGAAGTGGTTCCGTGAGGGCGATGCCGACTGGACTGACAGCGGCATTCCCAGCCCCGCCTCCCACGGCGCCCGCCTTGGCTGGCAGGCAGCGCCGCTGGCCGAATTTCTGGCCGGCGGGCCGGAGATCTGCACCGTGCAGGAGGGCCGCAACAGCCTGCGGCTGGTGCTTGCCTGCTATGTTTCCGCCCGTGAGGGCCGCCGCGTATCCGTCAACGATCCCAAAATCTACGATATTTGACAATCGGAGGAACCGAACATGAGTAAGAAGCTTCCCAATCTGCTGTTCTTTGGCATCGACAGCCTGCGCCGCGACCATATGAGCCATTACGGCTACGGTCGTCTGACCACTCCCCATATCAGCAAGTATGCCGAGGGCGGCATCACCTTTGACAACTGTTTCTCTGCGCACATTCCCACCACCCCCGGCTATGCCAATATGATGACCGGCCGTGACTGCTTCGGCACCGGCATTGTGGGTCTGTCTCAGAAGAAGATCGCCGAAGGCGTGCCCGTGCTGGCGGAGATCCTGCGTGAGCAGGGCTACAACACCACCTGTGTCGGCTTTGAAGGCAATGCTGCCGGCCGCGGCTATGATACCTATCTGAGCTTCTCTGGCTGGGGCCCCGACCATGACGACGGCCGCGCCCACAAGGCCCAGAATCTGAACGAGGTCGCCATCCCCGAACTGGAGCGTCTGGCTGCCGAGGATAAGCCCTTCATGCTGTTCCTGCGCCATATGGATCCTCACTCTCCGTATCTGGCTCCCCAGCCCTTCCAGGATATGTATTTCCAGGGCGATGCATTCGATCCCAACGATGACCGTATGCAGAAGGTCTACGATTTCAAGCCCTTCGGCGATTACATCAAGAGCTGGGTGCCCGAAGGCTGCACCAACCCCGACTATGTCATCGCACAGTATGACTCTGCTGTGACTTACATGGACAGCTGCATCCAGCAGATCCTCTCCAAGCTGGAGGCTTTGGGTCTGGAAGAGGATACCGTTGTCATCTTTGTTTCCGACCACGGCGAGACTCTGTATGACCATGATTGCTACTTTGATCACCACGGTATGTACGATCCCACTCTGGTGGTGCCTCTGATCATCCGCTGGAAGGGCCACCTGCCCGAGGGCAAGCGTTATGCCGATTACTGCCAGCTGAAGGATGTCACCCCCACGCTGCTGGAGCTGATGGGCATCGAGAATGAGCTGCCCATGGAGGGCCGCAGCCTGATGCCGCTGGTGCGCGGCGAGGAGCGCGAGCGCGAGCCCGAGTTCTACATCACCGAGTGCACCTGGATGCGCAAGCACGGCTGGCGTACCCCCGAATGGAAGCTGATCGTGGCACTGGAGCCCGACTTCCACTTCAAGCCTGAGCTGGAGCTGTACAACCTGATCAAGGATCCCGAGGAGAACCACAATGTGGCCGACGAGAATCCTGAGATCGTGGAAGCGCTCAAGAAGCGTATGTACGACTTCATCGCAAAGCGTGAAGCCGAGACCGGCAAACCCGCTCCCATCTACACCAATTTCCTGATGAACGACCGCCCCTTTACCTCCTCGCAGGAGGCTTATGACAGCAAGTACATCGGCGGTATTGCCGATGCCGTCAAGCTGCAGCAGAAGAAATAATGACGAAGCAGGGGAGCTTCGGCAAGGAAACTCCCCGCCTTCGGGAGAGGATGTGACCCCATGCTCCGAGTTTGTGTGATCGGTCTGGGACCGATCGGCAACAAGCACGCCCGCATCTATCAGGAGGATGACCTGGTAGAGCTGGTCGGCGTGTGCGATGTGCGCGAGGACCGCGCCATTGCCGCCTCCAAGGCGTACGGCGTGCCCTATTATCTGGATGTACCCACCATGCTCAAAGAGCTCAAGCCGGATCTGGTATCCGTCGCCACCGGCGGCTATGAGTATTCCTCCGATCACTATATGCCCACCATTCAGGCGCTGGAGGCCGGCTGTCATGTGCTGACCGAAAAGCCCATCAGCAACCTGATCGAGCATGGTCAGATCATGGTGGATACCGCCGCTCGGCTGAACCGCTGCTTCGCGCTGGATTTCAATCACCGTTTCACCCCCGCCGCCCGCGCGGCTAAGAAATGGCAGGAGGAAGGTCTGCTGGGCGATCTGCTGTTCTGCAATATGGCGCTGTGGATCGGCAAGCCGCAGGATTTTGAATCCCCCTATTACCATCTGAAGGCGCTGAACCCCCACTCCTGCGAGATCATCCGCTACTTTATGGGCGATGTGGAAGCGGTACAGTGCTTCGCCATGAAATCCCCCGGCCGCAGCATCTGGTCCACCGCCAGCATCAATATGAAATTCAAAAACGGCGCGGTGGGTCATCTGACCTCCAGCTACGATATCGCCCGCGGTCATCCGATGGAGCGCTGCGAGGTGGCCGGCCTGAAGGGCCGCCTTGTCTTTGAGGATATGTGGCGCGAGGCCACGCTGTATCCGGCGGGCAACCCTGAAAAGCGGGTGTATACCAACCCTGTGTTCGGCGGCTATGCCGGCTTTGACGATACCTTCCGCGACCGCATCCGTTCCTTTGTGCGTCAGGTGGATGCCGGCGTCAAACCGGAGGATATCGACGGCAGCGGCCTGCAGGGGCTGAAGGCACAGCAGGTCATCCATGCCGCCATCGCCTCGCTGGATACCGGCCGCGTGGTCTATCTGGATGAGATGTTCCCCAAGAAGTGATCCTGTTTTTCTGCCGTGCGCTGCGGCCGTGCACGCCGCGGCTCCGGCGGGATATTCGTGGGCGCAATGTCCACTGTGAATCAAAATCGATCGGAAAAAGGAGAAAACACCATGGCACTGAAAGTTGCAGTTGTCGGTATGGGCGGTATCGGTAATACCCACGCCCGTTGTTATAAGGAGAACCCTCTGGCCGAGCTGGTCGCCGTCTGCGATCTGGTCAAGGAAAAAGCCGATAAGGCCGCCGAGGAGTTCGGCTGCCGCGCCTTCTACGATGAAGAAGAAATGCTGAAGGCAATGCCGGAGATCGATGTGGTCTCCGTCACCACCTCCGGTTATGAGAACGGCTCCATGCACTATGAGCCCGCGATGATCGCACTGGATTACAAGAAGGCCGTTCTGGTGGAGAAGCCCATCTGCGCCGATGTCCGCGATGCCCGCGAGCTGGTGGCCTATGCCAACAAGCACAAGCTGTATCTGGGCTGTGACCTGAACCACTACTTCACCGGCCCCGCCGAGGATGCCAAGCAGCGTCAGCTGGACGGCAAGGTGGGCGAGCTGGTCTACTGTATCCACAAGGTCGGCTTCAACGGCACCCAGAACACCTACAACAAGATCACTGCCCCCCGCTGGCAGGTGCCTTACTCTCATCTGAAAGCCTTCTGCGCCCATCCTTTCTCGGTGATGCGTTATTTCTGCGGCGATATCGTGGCCATTCAGGCATTTCTGGATAAGCCCGGTGTCCGTCAGACCGCCGAGGATGCCATGCTTTCCATCAACTCCATCCACTGCAAATTCGCCAACGGCGGCGTGGGTTACCTGATCTCCCAGCGCGGCGATGCCATGTTCGGCTACGGCGGCTGGTGGAGCTACGAACACTGTGGTGCCAAGAGCACTTTCGCCATTGAGAACTGCGTGGAAAAGCTTCATGTATGGGATCCCGCCGAGCTGGATCCTTCCCGCGGCACCATGAATCAGGCGACTCCCGCTCCGCTGACCAAGGAGTACGGCGTTTCCGATTTCGGTTCCACTTTCCCGCGCCGTATCAACGCCTTCCTCGAGGATGTCACCAACAAGGTGCCCCACGAGTATATCCGTGCTTCCGGCCGCGATGCTCTGGCCACGCTGGAGTATACCTTCGCTGCCATCAAATCCTATGAGAACGGAGGCGCTCTGGTGGTTCCCGAGATGCTGCCCCCCATGCACGGCGACATCACCAGAATCTGATTTTTATGAATCTGCTTATGATCAATGCCGACCAGCTGCGGCATGACTGCGTCGGCTACCGGGGTATCCGCCCGGTAAAGACCCCTGCGCTGGATCGTCTGGCTTCGGAAAGTCAGGTCTATACCCGTGCTTTTACGCCGCTGCCCGTCTGCGCGCCTGCCCGTCAGGCGCTGCTGTGCGGTCAGCATCCGGATTATTTCGGCGCACAGTGGAACTATGATTTCATGCCCACACCGCCCCTGCAGCCGGAGTGGTGCTGGCCCCGCCAGCTGCAGCAGCAGGGCTGGAACACCGCTTATCTGGGCCGCTTCCATGTGTCTCCGACCCTGAAACCTGCCGATTTCGGTTTTGGCGATTGGGTCAGCTGGGCCGGCCATAAAGAGCTGCTGAAGGAAAAATATCCCGATGTGCAGTACACCGGCGGCTGGATGGGCTGCGAAAATCCTGTGGATGTGGAGGATTCCGGCACCCACTGGATGGCAGGTCAGGCGGCTGCCATGATCGAAAAGTATGCTGCCGAGGATAAACCCTGGTACATCTGGGTGGATTATGAGGAACCGCATCTGCCCTGCCGGCCCTCCGCGCCCTTCTCCGAAATGTATGATCCCGGGGAGATTCAGCCGTGGGATGGTTTCGGGGATGAATTCCTCCACAAGCCCTACTCCCATAAGCAGCAGACTCTCAGCTGGGAGACGGATCAGCTGACATGGGAGGACGATTTCAGCCACATGGTGGCGCGGTATTACGGCCTTGTCAGTCAGCTGGATCAGGCGATCGGCCGTATTCTGGATGCGTTGGAGCGCACCGGTCAGAAGGATAACACCATCGTGGTGTTCACCTCCGATCACGGCGATATGTGCGGCAGCCACCAGATGCTGGATAAGCACTATGTGCTGTACGATGATATCTGCCGCGTGCCGCTGCTGGTCCGTTATCCCGGCAAGGAGCCCCGCGTGTGCGATGCGTTTGTGTCCAACTGTCTGGATCTGCCCTATTCTTACATCGAATGGCTGGGCATGGAGCATCCCGAGGTGGAGCATGGCCGGCTGCTTCCCATGAGTGAGGATGAGGATGCCGCCGCGCGCAAGCAGATCGTGTGTACCTCCAACGGACAGCAGTTTGGCCTGTACACCACCCGTATGATCCACGGTGACCGCTACAAGTACATCTGGAATCTGACGGATGTGGATGAATTCTACGATCTGGAAACCGACCCCGGCGAAAAGGTGAACCTGATCGCCGCGCCGGAGCACAGCGAGCGAATTGCGCAGCTGCGCCGCGATCTGCTGGCAGAACTGGAAAGCCACCGCGACCGCTTCGTGGGCAGCGAGTGGATCCGCCGCCAGCTGCTGGAAGGCAAAAAGCATCTGGGTGCATCCTTTGCGTAAAAGGTTTGTTTTTCGCCCCTGATTTGCTAAAAAACAGGAGCAGTACCGCTGTCTGCGGTACTGCTCTTTCTCTTTTATGTATGCAGCTGTTCGATGTGGTGTCCTCCGATACGGACTCCGATCCGTCAGCCCTGCTCGCGGAAGCAGATGGTGCCGGTGGTATCGTCCATGGATTCCACAATGGCAAGACTCTCCAGCTGGTAGCCCAGATTGCGGATGATGCGGCCGCCGATCTGGAAGCCCTTCTCCACGGCGATGCCAATGCCTTCCACCGTTGCACCGGCGCTCTCCACGATGGAGATCAGACCCTGCAGCGCACAGCCGTTGGCCAGAAAATCATCGATGATCAGCACATGGTCATCTGCGGAAAGAAACCGCTTGGAAACCACGACGGTATTCTTGTTCTTGTGGGTGAAGGATTCCACCTCGGCGGTATACAGATCGCCGTCCAGATTGACGCTTTTGGATTTTTTGGCAAAGACCAGCGGCACGCCGAAGCAGCGGGCCACAGGATAGGCAATGCCGATACCCGATGCCTCAATGGTCAGCACCTTGGTGACAGGCTTGCCGGCAAAACGGGCGTGGAACTCCTCACCCATCTGATCCATCAAACCGATATCCATCTGATGATTCAAAAAGCTGTCGACCTTCAGAACATTGCCGGGCTTGACCACACCGTCTTTTATGATACGTTCTTCCAGAAAATTCATAATTCCACCTCCTGAATATTATCATTATCATAGCACATTGCGACCGGTTTGTCAGCAGGTATTTCGACAAAATCTTTTACAAAAAAACACCGCTTCTCTGTGACAGCGGTTGCATTTCTGCAGGATTTGCGGTATGATGGGGGTGATATCCGGTCAATACAGCGATTTTGGAGGAAAAAAAGTATGAAAGACTGTAACTGCGGCTACTGCATGGGCGGAGAGCTGCTGGCCAAATTCGGCATTCCTATCTGTGAGCTGCGCGTCAGCAGCCTGATCCTGTTCAAGGAGCAGTCCAAGCCCGGTCGTGTCATCGTGGCTTATAAGGATCACGTCAGCGAGCTGATCAGCATCAGCGAGGAGGAGCGCAACCTGTTCATGGCGGATGTGTGTCAGGCGGCCAACGCCCTGCATAAGGCATTCCATCCCGGCAAGGTGAACTACGGCGCCTACGGCGATACCGGCTGCCATCTGCATATGCATCTGGTACCCAAGTACGAGGGCGGCGACGAGTGGGGCAGCGTGTTCCAGATGAACCCCGGCAAGGTCTACCTGACCGATGCCGAGTATGCCGAAATGATCGAAAAGATCAAAGCCAATCTGTAAAAGAAAAGTCACGTTACGGCGCCGGAGAAACGCTGTACCGTGACTTTTTCAAATGCTCAAAGTGTGCCGGTGCAGTTCCATTTCAGCAAGCGCCAGCCGCCGTTCTTGTATTCAAAGATGCTCACCGAGCCGTTGTCGCAGACAAGAGAAGCGTATGCATTCTGTATACCGAGCACGGCCTCCAGTGCACAGGTGATGGTGCCTGCATGGCAGAATACCGCAATATGATCGGCGGGCTGTTCTTCCAGCAAGGAAAGAAACTTCTGTACACGTTCGCGCTGCATAGTGTTGCTCTCGCCGCCAAAGACTGTAAAATCGCGGTCGCGGCGGCAGGCGGCGTATGCCTCGCCCAGCTGCTCACGGCATTCCTGCACCGGCCTGCCGGCAAGCGAGCCCACATCCAGCTCCCGCAGCAGCGCCAGCCGTTCGGCCTGTACACCGGGCAGCGCCAGCGCCTGCGTTTCCATTGCACGGATCAGGTCGCTGGAATACACCCTGTCAAACTGCAGCCCTGCCAGCAGCCTGCCGGCGCGGCGGGCATCCTCGCGACCCTTTTCGGTCAGCGGTACCTGCGATTGTCCGGTGTGACGGCTGTCGCGGTTGCCCTCGCTTTCGCCGTGACGGATCATGTATACCTTCATGGCATCCTCCTTTCGCAGCAAAGTCCTGCTGCATTCCTGCGTTTTTTGAGACTATATTATATACGCGGAATGTGCACGGTGTCAAGGCTGCAAAGCGGAAAAATACCTCTGAAAATATTTTTGGTTTTTTTTGAAAAAAGGTGTTGACTTTTGTGTGGGGGTGTGGTATTATAATCAAGCGCTGATGATCCGCTGGTGTAGCTCAGCTGGTAGAGCAGCTGATTTGTAATCAGCAGGTCGGGGGTTCGAATCCGTCCACCAGCTCCATATACCTCTCGATCAGCGAAAAGTGAATACGGAGGAATTCCCGAGTGGCCAAAGGGGACAGACTGTAAATCTGCTGGCTATGCCTTCGATGGTTCGAATCCATCTTCCTCCACCAGAAAAAAGCACTTCGAAAGAAGTGCTTTTTTCAGCTATATTCGGCAGGCCGAGCTAAATTGGGTAAGCCCAGCTAAATTCCCTGCGGGAGCTAAATTGGCTTCGCCAGCTATATGCCGAATATAATTTAGCTTCACGAAGTGAAATTTAGCTGCGAGCGAAGCGAGATATTTAGCTACGAAGCGTAGCGGAGTTATTTAGCAATATACAAACTTTCGATTATATGTTATATTATATTTATAGGAAGTGATATTATGGCAGAAAGCGTTATGCTTGAAAAGGCAAAAGATTTTGCAGTAGATATAGTAAATCTTTGTAAATCTATAAAAGAAACCAAGCGTGAAAGTGTACTCACAAATCAATTGCTCCGTTCAGGAACATCTATTGGTGCTAACATTCACGAATCAAAATATGCTCACGGTTCACTCGATTTTATATCAAAAATGCAAATAGCGTTAAAAGAATGCTATGAATCGGAGTATTGGCTTGAACTGCTTAACCGTACGGGTTATATTCCTGACGAACAATATAAGAATATGCAAAATACTTGCGGTCAGATTCGCCGTATGCTTATTTCATCTATAAACACGGTAAAAGGAAATAATAACAGGTTATAAAATGGATATTATTCAAACAGTAAAAAAATATGTCTTATCGGTAAACAAAGAATACGCAGATACAGCGTCGGACCATTATGATTTTTGGGAACAGCATATTCAGTTTGTTGTAAAGGAATCGTTGGTTTTAGCTGAGACATATAATGCTGATAAAGAAATTGTTGAGTTAGGCGCACTGTTGCACGATATCGCTCTTATGACAAAAACAGGAACAAGAGGCGAACATCATATCAACGGAAAGAATATTGCAGAACAGTTGTTATCGAAGTTTGATTATCCGTATGACAAAAAAGAACGTGTATTAAATTGCATATTACATCATAGGAGCAGTAAAAACGCAGAAAACATAGAGGAATTGTGTGTTGCGGATGCAGATATTATAGCGCATTTTGACAATATACCTATGTGTTTCAACAGTGCATATAGATCAAATATAACTGATATTCCTGACTTGATCAACTATTTTGCCGGTGATTACGCTGATCTGAGTGATAGAACCAAAGAAACTTTCAATTCGCGATATGAAAACATAATGAATGTTTTATTTGGTGATTTTTATAAAACAGAATAAGTGGCATCTAAATGGTTCGTAACAGCCAGAAAAAAGCACTTCGAAAGAAGTGCTTTTTTCAATTTATTTTGCCTTATGGCGAGCTAAATACGGTAAACCGGGCTGAATCTGTTTCGCAAGCGAAATGCGCTGACGCGCGCTGATGGCGGAAATAATGTAGCTTCCGGTTTGTGAGGCGGTCTTGAACTCCGCGGGGAATTTTGCTATCATGTGGGTGGGGGTGGTGAATGTGCAGAAGCATCGTTTTTCGACATTTATAAATTGTGCCGTTCAAAATGGAAAAGATTCCGAAAAGCTTTACGAAGACAGAGGATTTCTTATCCTGCCCGATCACTATTCGCAAAACGGTGTACCCGTAAGACTGGTCATCAGTTGCCACGGCGCAGGCGGAACGGTCACGACCGATGATTCGCAGGCAGAGCATCAGGTGCTCACACAGTATCTTGTTGCAAACGGTTATGCCGTTATGGATGTAAACGGCCTGCCGTTTGAATACGCATCGGAAAACGGCATTGATATACGAAACAATATCGGCAGTCCCATTGCAGTCAGAAGCTATGCAGCGGCATACCGTTATTGTATAAATAATTTCAATTTGAAACCCGAGGTCTTTGTGCATGGCGGCTCTATGGGCGGCATCAGCAGTACGAATCTGGTGCTGAGCGGGCATATTCCCGTGATCGCGCACAGTGCGTTTTGTCCTGTTCTGGATACCTATAACGAGATATTCCTGCACCCGTGGAGCGGCGGGCTTCCCAAATACGCTCTGGGAAAGATCTACGGGCTGGAAAAAAGTGAAAACGGCGAATACATTTACAGCGAAGAAAAGGTGATGGGATATAATCCCATGAAAAACCCTGCGGCGGAAAGATATCCCGTGCCTGTGAAATTTTGGCATTGCGAAGACGATGAAGTGGTGTCGGTTGATATTACGCGAAAATTTGTGAACAGGATCGTTTCGGCCGGAGGAGAAGCGTATCTGCGCACCTTCCCTTACGGCGGCCACGAACCGCAATTTTTTGGAGAACGCGTTGAAGATCCCTGCGGAAATACTGTTTTCGACCATATGGAATTGAATATAACTCCCGCAGTGGAGGAAGCTTTTGCATGGATCAGGCGCTTTGACCGGTAGGATCGCTCAAACCGGCAAAGCGGATCTTTTCGAGGTTTTTGGAGGATTAGACGATGAAAATAATGACTTTCAATACACAGCATTGCCTGAATTATCTGGAAAGGCGGATTGATTTCGATATCATGGCGCGGGCGATCACGGATTGCGGTGCGGATATCGTCGGCCTGAACGAGATGCTGAATGACCGGCCCGGCACGGAATACAGCGCACAGGTGGCGGAGCTTGCCGCCCGCACCGGTCTGAAGCATCATTATTTCGCCGAAGCGATCAAAACCGGCGGGATCCCCTACGGCAACGGCTTTCTTTCCCGCTGGCCCATTGCAAGCGCCGAAACGGTCATGATCCCGGATCCTGCTGTCCGTGGCTATGACGGCTATTACGAGACCCGCTGCCTGCTCAAGGCGCGGCTTGCATGCGGCCTGACCGTGCTGGTCACCCATTTCGGTTTGAATCCGGATGAGCAGAAAAACGCCGCAAATACCGTGCTGCAGCACCTGCAGCCGGAAAAATGCATCCTGATGGGCGATTTCAATGTGCAGCCGGAGGATGCGGTGCTGCAGCCCATCCGCGCACGCATGAAGGATACCGCCGTCCGTTTTGCCGCACCGCTGCAGAGCTTCCCTTCGGATGCTCCCGACCGCAAGATCGATTACATCTTCGTATCCCCCGATATCGAAGTGCTGCAGGCGGATATCCCGCCCATCGTGGCCTCCGACCACCGGCCGCATACCGCCGAAATCGCCGTTCCCGGTATCTGACGGCGCTGCGCCGGATATCCTGCAGACAAGAACAGAAAATGCTCCGTTTCCTGCTGCGGCATTGGCTGCGACAGGGGGACGGAGCATTTGTTTTCTGTTGATATCTGACTGCGGAGGAGCAGCACTGAAAGACTGCTGCTGCATGACCTTCAAAAAATTACCGCACGATCAGTCCCATCGGTACGGGGCGTTCGGCATCGGAATTATCCGGCTGCCGGTCGGAGATGCGCAGCTTTCGTCTGTTTTTCAGCAGGATCTGCGCCGATCCGCCGCCGTCCAGATTGACAGCGTTATACATACCCAGCTCGCTGCACACCCGCGCCATATCGGCAAGGCTTGCGCCGCAGCTGTCCTGTCCGGGAATATGACCCAGCTTGCCGGCGCCTTCGGCCCACAGCAGCATGGGATGGCCTTCTCTGTCTGCACCCAGTGCCATGCGTGCGGCGCGGGCGCCGTCAAAATCCATGGGGTACAGACTGGGGGGATAGGGCGTTTTTTCCAGCCTGCGGATGTTGTAAAACCGGGAGATGAACTGCTGCGTGGGCACGCCGTTGCGCACGATGCTGTTGCCCACCTGAATGCCGAAGCGGATATCCTCCAGCCCGCGGTAAAGCACCGTATCGCCGGGGGCTGCGGTGCAGCTGTCATCCACGCACAGCACAAAGCCGCCTGCGGGCACGGCAATGCGCCCGTGCCGGCACACCGCTGCCACACGGCAGCCGGTGATCACCAGCCTGATGCCGCGGCGAAGGGGTGTTCTTTTGCACTGCGGACGGGTGAATACCTCGGCATTTTCGCCGTGGCGGTACACCTTACCGCCGATCTCGATGCTCAGCTGACGGATGCCGCACTCCTGTACTGTCACACTGCCGTCATTTTTTACCAGCAGCGCCTCGCGGTCAAAAAGCGGCGGGCTGATCACACGCCCGTTTTTGACGCACAGACCGAAGGCGGTGCCCACATGGTCAAAGACCGTGGCACAATCAAAGGGATCCATGATAAAAAACGAGGCGTTCAGCTTGACGGCGGCATCCGGCTCGGTGCGGGAAAGATAACCGCAGCTTCTGCCCACCGGGCTGAAGGTGGTGACAGGCAGCTTCCCGCGGATGATGCGCAGGCAGTCCTTTTCCTCCAGCAGCCGCCACAGTGCTTTTGCACGGCGGCTGAAAAAGATGGGATGCCCGCCGGCCAGCCGCACACCCTGCTGCAGCACGGCAGCGGCAGCGGTCAGCGGATCACTCACCGCGCCGTATTTTCCAAAACGGGTCGGCAGCTCCGGCAGACCGTCCTCCGGCAGCCGGAAAAGCACCACGCTGCCGAAGATCCACGGACAGCCGGGTATGAGGAACTTACTGTAAACCCGTTCAAAGCTTTCAAAGACAGGGCCGGCGCAGGGCGGCTGCAGAAAATCAAGCGTCTCCCAGCTTTCGAGGCGCACCAGCTGCACCCGCAAAATCTCGCCGCCGTCGCAGGCAAATTCGCTGATCTCGCTGAACATCAGGCTTCACCCGCAGGGCCGTAGCGCTCTGCCAGCAGGGCCTCCGCTTCCTCGCGGCCGATCTCGCCGTTGTTGTACTGCGACATGGTCTGTACATCCCCGGAACGCAGCTTGTAACCCAGCAGAAGAATGATCAGCGCGATGGCAAAGCCCACGGCAGGCAGCAGGCAGAACAGCGCCCACACGCCGTCGGCAACGCCGGCGGGCTGCACAGCGCCTTCACCCTCCACAAATCCCACGGCGGAAAGGCTCAGCAGAATCACCGAGCCGATCAGGCCGTTTTTCAGCTTGGAGATAAAGGTCTGCAGGCTGAAAGAGATGCCTGCGGCGCGTGTTCCGGTTTTATAGGTGCCGTACTCCACTGTATCGGCGATCAGCATATAGATGACGACCGACCAGAAGCCCAGTCCGGAGCATTTCAGCGTGGTCATGATAAGAGCGACGATCAGATTATCGTAGCCGAGAAAATAGGCAGCGACATCCATTACGATGGCAAAGGCAAGGCCCGTACACATCACATTGAATTTATCCCAGCGGCGGGCCAGCACCGGCACCAGCGCAGATACCACGATCACCGAGATCGCCGCACCTGCGGCAACCAGAGTGGCGGCACTTTCCTGCCCGATGCAGATGCGGCCCATGTAAATAGCCATCTTCTGCTCCAAACTGGCAAGGCCAAGGACCAGCATGGCGATCAGGGTCACGATCAGATATTTGTTGTGCTTCAGATAATGGAGCATCTCTTTGAAGCCGGGATTGTCGGCGGCAGCTGCCGCGGCGGTGTTCCGCTCTTTGACTGCGACCATCATCGGTACCATCAGAACGACGGATACCGCCACAAATGCCGCACAGGCGGCAAACCAGCCCAGCTTCGGGCGCAGTATGGGGATCAGCAGCGTAGCTACCACGCCGCCCACCATTGCCCACAGCTTGCCGCCGGCGATGATGGAGGTGCGTTCCGTCACATTGGAGGTCATCACCGTGGTCACGGCAAAGGCCGGGGCATCCAGCACGGTGTAGGCGATGTCAAACAGGATATATGCCACCAGGAACCACACCACCTTGACGGCCTGCGGCAGGGATTCCGGAATGGCGAAAAGAGCCACGGTGGTGATGCCGATGGCTGTGGTGCCGATACGCACCCACGGGATGAATTTCTGTCCGTTTTTGAAGGTGTGGCGGTCGATGATATAGCCGAAGATCACATCGTTAGCCGCATCCCACAGCTTGGGGACCAGCAGCACAACGGCGGCGGTGGCGGCGGCAATGCCGATGTCGGTCAGGTAGGTCTCCACATACCCGGCAAAGCCCCACAGAATGTTCTGACCCAGAAAGAACAGGCAATAGGCGGCTCGCTCTTTTTGGCTGGTCAGAAAGCCCAGTCTTGTTTCCTTTTTCATAATGTCCTCCGTTTTTTTGGAAAATGGAATGGGATGTGCAAAAAGGATATCGTTATATGTATTATAGCACAGGTCCTGCTCCCGGGGCAACAGCCTGCGGTGTGTATGCGGCATCCATGCAAAAAAAACGGAAAAAAGATGCTGTCTCCGGCAAAGGCGTGAACCGTTGCGATCCCGGCGACATAAATATCCGGGATCTTGCGGCCATCGTCCTGTACGCCCTTGGCATCGAAATGCCTGCTGTTGACGAGACGGGCTGGACATCGCAGATCCCCGCAGGGATGTTCCGTGATCCTGCCATTCCTGACTGCCGCGATCTTTCTCACCAGACCGGCGCTGCGCCGCGCATCTCGAAAGTGCCGCATACATCCGAACCGATTTGACCGATGCCCTCCTTGCCCGGTATCCGGCAGGGAGGGTATTACTGTATGAGATCCATCGTGCTGATGCCTGCAAAGCGTGCGCTGCCAAAAAACAGAACGCTTGCATTTTGCGCCGTATAATGATAGACTGATACCAATTGAACTGTGGAGGTAACTGCTATGATTTCCGGATATCCCGTCTGGGTGGTTCTGCTCATCGGTGCGGGTGTTTTCTGTGCATCCTTTGTGGATGCCATCGGCGGCGGTGGAGGCATCATCTCGGTGCCGGTATATCTGCTGGCGGGTCTGCCGGTACACAATGCGCTGGCTACCAACAAAATGTCGGCGTGTCTTGGCACCTTTGCGTCTACCTTCCGCTATCTGAAAAACGGCTTTGTGGATTGGCTTCTGGCGCTGCCCGCCGTGGGGTTTGCCGTGCTGGGCTCGTATTTCGGCACACGGCTGCAGCTGATGGTGGACGAGCGTTATTTGAAATATATGCTGCTGGTGGTGCTGCCGGCGGTCGCCTTTGTCATGCTGCGGCAGAAGAAATTCCCCGAGGAGCGCGGGCAGATCGCCCCATGGGTGCAGCGTGCCGTGGTGTGGGGAGCCGCACTGGTCGTGGGTGTGTATGACGGTTTTTACGGCCCGGGCACAGGCACCTTCCTGCTGCTGATCTATTGTAATTTTGCCAAAATGGATCTGCGCACCGCCTCCGGCACCGTCAAGGTGGTAAATCTGTCCTCCAATATCGGCGCACTTGCCACAGCGCTGTTTGCCGGCAAGGTGCTGGTGCCCATCGGCCTGATCGCGGCGGTATTTTCCATTGCGGGGCACTATCTGGGTGCGGGTATGACCATCCGCAACGGCGCAAAGGTTGTGCGCCCCGTCATCCTTGCGGTGCTGGGGCTGCTGGCGGTCAAGGTGATTCTGGAGCTTCTGGGCGTTTGATCTGGATAAGTGAAAAGGAGAGAATAATGAATACTGCATATTTTGCCGGCGGCTGTTTCTGGTGCATTACGCCTGCTTTCAACGAGCTGGAGGGTGTGACAAAGGTCACCAGCGGCTGTTCCGGCGGCGATGAGGTCGATCCGGTCTATTCGGATGTGAAGCACCAGCGCACCGGTCACCGCGAGACCATCCGTATCGAGTACGACTCTGCGGCAGTGGGATACGAAGAGCTGCTGCAGATCTATATAAACGGTGTGGATCCCTTTGACGGAGAGGGACAGTTCATCGACCGCGGCTTCTCTTACACGCTGGCGGTGTATTATCAGAACGAAGCCGAGCGTGTCGCGGCACAGGCTGCCGTCACACAGCTGGAACAGCAAAGCGGGCAGAAGGTGTATATCAGCATCGAACCCTTCAAAAGCTTTTACACGGCGGAGGAGGAGCACCAGGATTATTACCTGCGCCATCCGGAGGAATTTGAGCAGGAGCTCATCGATTCCGGCCGCAAAAAACTGTAATACGGCGGATGCTTTGCGGCTGAAGCAAAGGAGAATATGCTTGTGGATTGCTATATCAAAGATTACCCCCGTCCGCAGTTTGTGCGTGCTGACTGGGAAAGCCTGAACGGTATCTGGGATTTTGCTTTTGACGATGCGGATGAGGGCGAGCGGCAGCGCTGGTACAGGGATTTTGGCGCAGAGCAGCCCATATGTGTGCCCTTTACCTATGAAACGGCGCGCAGCGGCATCGGGGATGAAAGCCATCATCCGGTGGTCTGGTACCGCAGGAAGCTGATGCTGGACGGTGAAAAGCTGAGGGAGAACGACTGTATCCTGCATTTTGAAGGTTCTGATTACGAAACGAAGCTGTGGGTGAACGGCCAGTATGCCGGAAGCCATTCCGGCGCCTGCAGCCGGTTCTCCTTTGATATCACCCCGCTTGTCGGCGAAGGTGAAAACGAACTGGTGGTAAGGGTGGAGGATCGCTGCTCCTTGCAGCAGCCCCGGGGCAAGCAGCGCTGGAAAGAGAAAAATTTCACGGTATTCTATGTGCAGAATACCGGCATCTGGAAAACCGTCTGGATGGAATACGCTCCCCGCATCCGGCTGGAAAGCGTGAAATTGACACCGGATATCAAAAATACCTGTCTGCATCTGGAGGCATGGTTCACTGCGCCGCGGCACCGGCTGAATGGCGGGCTGCTGCTGGAGACTGTGGTCACCTTCGGCGGAGCGCTTGTAAATAAAACATTCACGGCGCTGATGCAGAATGACTGTAAGATCACGCTGGATCTGCGGGGGCAGGTCTCCGATACCGAGGAATTCGCCGTCAAGCTGTGGAGTCCGGAAAATCCCGCACTGTACGATATTACTTTCCGCATTCTGGAGGATGGCCGCACGCTGGATACCGTCGGCTCCTATTTTGCCATGCGGGAGATATCCATCGAAGGATCGCGTGTGCTGCTCAACGGGCTGCTGCTTTATCAACGGCTGATTCTGGATCAGGGCTACTGGCCGGATTCCCTGCTGACACCGCCCGATGAACAGGCGCTGATCGCGGATATCGACAGTGTTCTGGCGCTGGGCTACAACGGTGTGCGCAAGCACCAGAAGGTGGAGGACGAACGCTTTCTGTACTGGTGCGATGTAAAGGGATTGCTGGTCTGGGGTGAGATGGCTGCCGCCTTTACCTTTGATGACAAAACGCTTACCGCCTTCACGCAGGAATGGACCGAGGTGGTGCGCCAGAATTATAACCACCCCTGCATCGTCACATGGACCCCCTTCAACGAATCCTGGGGGATCCCCAATGTGTGGAACAAGCGGGAGCAGCAGCATTTTACCGAGGCGATCTATCACCTGACCAAAAGTCTGGATCCGACCCGCCCCGTCATCACCAATGATGGCTGGGAGCATACCGTCTCCGATATCATCACACTGCATGATTACACACAGGACGGTGAAAGCCTGAAAGACCGTCTTGCCCATAAAGACGAGATATTGAGTGACCGGCCCTCGCCGTATGCGGCACGCCCCGCCTTCGCAAAGGGCTATGCCTATTGCGGTCAGCCGGTGATCGTCAGCGAGTACGGCGGTCTTGCCATCATGCAGGATGATCCGGCCTACGGTTTTGGCTGCAAGGTGGAAAGGCAGGATTTCCTGTCCCGGCTGGAAAGCATCACTGCTGCGCTCAGGCAGACACCCTACCTGTGCGGCTATTGCTATACCCAGCTTACCGATGTTCAGCAGGAGATCAACGGTCACATGGATATGCAGCGCCGCTGCAAGACGGATGCAAAGGCCATCCGGGCAATCAATCTAAAGTAAGACAGTCGGCCGAAGTCACCCGACAGCGGAATGAACCGCCGCCGGGTGGCTTTTTGTACAGGTCAAAAAAACAGGGATGTGATAAAAAATCACGGCCGGAAAAACTTGACGCTCTAAAAAATTAAGTTTATAATGGTTAATGTTCGATATAAAGGAAAAGTGTCGTAAAGGAAGACGGCACTGCCGCTGCACAGGGGTGCGGCGTGGGGAAAGGAGAGATTATTTTGTCAATGCTCAAGCGGTTTCTGGTTTACTACAAGCCGCACGGCTGGATGCTGGCGGCGGATATGGGCGCCAGTCTGCTGGTCTCCGTCATTGGTCTGGTGTATCCCATCATCAACAACCGGATGCTCAACGATTACATCCCCAATCATCATATCCGTGCGGTGGTGCTGGGCGGCATCCTGCTGATGGCGCTGTACCTGCTGCGCTATGCACTGCGCTATTTTGTGCAGTATCAGGGTCATATGATCGGCGTAGGTATGCAGGCCCAGATGCGCCGCGATCTGTTCAACCACCTGCAGAAGCTGCCCTGCTCCTATTTTGACGATCACGAGACCGGCAAGATCATGACCCGTATGACCAGCGACCTGTTCGAGGTCAGCGAGCTTGCTCACCACGGCCCTGAGAACCTGCTCATCAGCAGCATCATGATCGTGGGTTCTTTCATCTATCTGTGCACCATCGACTGGCGTCTGACTCTGATCATCTTTGCCTGCGTGCCCATTCTTGCGGTGGTTTCGCTGGTGTGTCGCAAGCAGATGACCGAGGCTTTCACCGAAAGCCGCAAATCCACCGGCGAGATCAACGCCGCGGTGGAGAGCAGCGTTTCCGGCATCCGCGTCACCAAAGCCTTTACCAATGCGGAAAAAGAACTGGATAAATTCGAGGTGGGCAACGGCAACTACATCAAGGCCCGCAAAAAATCCTACATCGCCATGGCGCGCTTTCATTCCTCCACCAGCTTTGTCACCGATGTGTTCAATGTCATCGTACTGGTTGCCGGCGGCGTGTTCCTGTATCTGGGCGATATCACCTTCGGCGATTACTCCACCTTCATCATCTCCGTCAACCAGTTCATCGGCCCGGTCACCACACTGATCAACTTTATGGAATCCTTCCAGAACGGTGTCACCGGCTTCAAGCGCTTCCTTGAGGTCATGGATGAAGAACCGGAGAAGGATGCCCCCGATGCAAAGCCGCTGGAAAATGTCCGCGGCGAGCTGGAGCTGGAAAATGTGGAATTTGCCTATAACGACAGCAAGGATGTGCTGCGCGGCATCTCCCTCAAGGTGAAAAAGGGCGCCACGCTGGCACTGGTCGGACCTTCCGGCGGCGGCAAGACCACGCTTTGCCACCTGATCCCCCGCTTCTATCCGCTGACCGAGGGCAGTATCCGTATTGACGGGCAGGATATCAATACCCTGACTGCCGAAAGCATCCGCCGTGCCGTTGGCATCGTGCAGCAGGATGTATTCCTGTTCAACGGTTCCATCCGCGAGAATATCCTCTACGGCCGTCTGGATGCCACCGAGGAGGAGATGCTCTCCGCCGCAAAGCGCGCCAATATCCACGATTATGTCATGACTCAGCCCGAAGGCTACGATACCCAGATCGGCGAGCGCGGCGTCAAGCTGTCCGGCGGTCAGAAACAGCGCCTTTCCATGGCCCGCGTGTTCCTGAAGGATCCGGCCATCCTGATCCTGGACGAGGCCACCAGTGCACTGGATAACGCCACCGAGATCCTCATCCAGCAGGCGCTGGACGAGCTGTGCCGCGGGCGCACCACCCTCGTGGTGGCGCACCGGCTTTCCA
>JAFUNR010000060.1 GCA_017472965.1 Oscillospiraceae bacterium
GATCGATAACGATCAGGTCGGCCTTCTTGCCGGCCTCCAGAGAGCCGTACAGATGGTCATCCATCAGAGCACGGGCGCCCCACTTGGTGGCCATGCGCAGGATATCCTGACTGGGGACCACGGTGGAATCCAGCATACGGCCCTTGTGGATCAGAGATGTCAGCCACATCTCATCCACCATATCCATACGGTTGGAGGAGGAAGCGCCGTCGGTGCCGATGGAGGGCATGATACCCATATCCAGCATCTCGGGGATGCGGGCAAAGCCCAGCACACGCATGGCGGAGGCGGGGTTGTGCGAGACCTTGACCTCGCGCTTTTTGAACAGCTCCAGCTCCTCATCGGTGAGATAAACGGTATGTACGGCCAGCAGGTTCTTATCCAGCACACCCAGATTTTCCAGATGCTTGACGGTACCCTCGCCGAACTTGGCATAGGTGAACTCCTGCTCGCTCTTAGCCTCGGCAACATGCATATGAATGCCCACGCCGTACTTATCGGCCAGCTCCTTGGTTTTGACGATCAGCTCGTCGGTGTTATTGAAGATGGTGCGCAGACCGAACCACACCTGTACACGGCCGTCGGCAGTGTTGTGGAAGCGCTCCAGATCATAGACCTGTTCGTCCAGCTCCTGCTGGGTGGTCTTCTGCCAGACGGCGGGCAGACCCTCGCCGCAGTCCATAACGGACTTTGCCAGCTTGCCGCGCAGGCCGGATTCGGCGGTGGCGCGGGCCATGCCGGAGACGAACTGACCGCCGGGCTCGGCAAAGGAGGTGACGCCGGAACGGATCAGCTCCAGAGAAGTCATCAGGGTGGAGACGTAGGAATCCTCTTCGGTCATGTTGCTCTCATAGGGCCACATACGCTTGTGCAGCCAGGTCATGAAATCCACGTCGTCACCCACACCGCGGGAGATCTGCTGCGAGGTGTGCACATGGGTATTGACGAAGCCGGGCAGCACATACTTGCCCTGCAGATCGATGACTTCGGCATCGGGCTTGACCAGCTTGGGGTCGATCCTGCCGACAGCCACAATGTTTTCACCTTCGATGAGCACGCCGCCGCCGTCGTAAACAGTCTCATCAGCGCCCATGGTCACGATGTAGCCGTTTTTCAAATAAGTCTGCATCTGTCATTTCTCCTTTACATATTCCGTTCATCCGATTTTTCTCTGCCGGAAAACCGGTAATTGCAAAACTGTAACCTCATTATATATTATAGCCGAAAAAGCAACGGCTTTCAACAGCCAACTTCGACAAATTCCGTCCACAGTTCCGGCCCGAACACCGCAAAACGCCCGAATGGGAAACGCACACCGCAAAACACCCGGACAGCCGGTCCGTCTGCTGGCGGAGATGTGACCCATTTCTCTCCTGTTCACCGATACCGGATAGTTGTATTGCATACGCCGGTCTTTTCCGCCGGTTCTGCCGTACGCAAAACGGAGCTGTTGCAATATTGCAGAACAGCAGGAGCCAGCACGATTTTTTGTGCTGGCTCCGTCAAACTTGATTTGGCGCTAAAAGAGCCAAAACCGTCAAATGTTGCGGCAAATTCCTGCGGAATTCACACGCGAAATGGAATTTCTCATGTGGTGTGTTGTAAAATTTTCATTTTGCAACACCCTCTTTGGGGTTATTATCTCTTCAGATCCCTTTGATGTCCGGCTCTGCCGTTCAGCCCTGCTGCACCATCAGAAGGAACACATTCAGCAGAATCAGCAGATTTACCGGTACAACGCTGAAAATCAGTGCATGATCCACATTGCGGGTCAGGCGGAACATACGGTTCTGCAATGCCATGACCAACAGCGGGAATGCGGGCAGCAGATACCGTCCCTGCACGCCGAAAACAACCGCATAATTGACCGGCGTCCACATAATGCAAGCCAGCACAGTCGCAGCGGCAACGCCGGCAAAAACAGCAACGCCCCACAGCCTGCGCAGGCCGGTATGCACCGGCTCTTGTGTCTGCACCGGCATTACGGAAAGCACAAGCAGTACAAGCAGCGCGATTCCCCACAGCCAGCTTGCGCTGAGATCGACAAGGATCAGTTCGCCCAGACGGGTGCCCAACAAACTCTGAACATATTTTCCGGTCTCTTGCGTCAGCGTATGCACCAGCAGCCGAAGCGTCTGCCCGGGATTCCGCAGCATATACGACACGCTGTAGTAATACCGGCTGTCGCCGTTGGGAAGAATATCGCTTTCCGGGTCGTAATAAAGATATGCATCGTCCGCAGTGGATTCCATTGCATCAAACGGATACTGTACGCCTTCCGCCACCTGCTCAGGCTCCGCTTCCTGCAATACCTGCCCCGCAGCGATCTCCGGCTTCGCTTCTACATGTGTATACGTAATACCCAGCGTATTCAGCACCATTCCGGCATTGGTCAGCAGCCAGAACAACACGGCGATAAGAACGACCGCCCCCTTTGCCAGAAGGGCTTTCTTCCGGCCACCCAACCGTCCGGAGGGAACGATGAACACCAGAAATGCCAGCAGGATATAGACTGCTTTCGCCGGTGCAAGCAGCGAAAATACCGCCGTACAACCCAAAAGCTCTTTCCAGCCCACCTTTCCGTCTCCGTAAGCCATGGAAAACACCATTGCAATACCGAGGAAGGACAGGTACAGTACATAGGCATCGTAGGAAAAACTGCCCGCCAGCTGCAGGCTCATGGGCAGCAGCGCACAAAGCGCCAGCGCCGTCCGGAACACAGGAATACACCGGATCGCCAGAAAGGTCACCGCCGCATACGCCAGAAGATTGGCCATCCGGCCGAAAACAATGAGCCAGATGTAACCAACACCCAGCAGCCGCGCAAGACTTACGCCCAGCGCCTGTGCCAGATACTGCAGGAAAAACACGTCTGCCGTACGCGCCTCAATGACCGTCAGTGTTTTATCCGCCGGCGCACCGCCGCTCAGCCCCTGCCAGATCTCCTGAAAGGAAAAGCTGTCATAGTTCACCGGGCCGGCCATACTCTCCTGCGCATCACAGGCACGGACCGTCACCGTACCGTATCCGCCCAGCTCTTCCACACCAAGAATCCGGTTTGACATCTTATACGCCGATGCGATATGTACATACTCATCCGGCGCACCGCCGACAGGCGTAAAAACGACGAAAACCATTCCCACCAGCAGCGCCGCTGCCAGAAAAAGCCACTCCGGTTTCACTTTTATCACAAACGCCAACACATATACCAACACCAGCGCCACTGCAGACAGCACAAAAAGCAGCACATAATACCACACAACATCCTGCCCGACGTGTTCGACGATATACTGTACGGCTATGGTACCCGTGCTTTGTCCGTCCGCTTCGCTGAGTGCAAACCCCTCATAATCCGTTTCGCTTTTCCAAAGAGCAATGACATCCTCCGCGGTCTGTGGCTCCGTATAAATGTGCAGAACCAGCTCCGTATCCTGTGCACAGGTGACAGGATGATCCAGCAAAAACATCCGGAAGGTATTGTCTTTCAGCTGTACCATATCCACTGCGGCACCCGCAAGACGCTTCCCCTGCGCATCCAGTACATCGGCATACACCGTTCCGCGTACCACACGGGCAAATGTCGATATATTGACGGAAACACCGTGCAGCGTAGTTCCGGCTTTGATCTGCAGCTGCTGCCGGATGCCTTCCGTTCCCTGCACCGGCTGCGTCAGAACAGAATAGTCATCATTGACAATGACCCTCTGCGTCTTGCCCTGTGCCAGAGACAGCGTATCGATGCCGACAAACACAAACGCTGCCGCCGCTGCCAGCAGCAGCACAGCTATGACAAGCAGATGTCTGTATTTTTTCTGCCGGCCTGTATCCTGCCCGTTTCCGTTGGCTTCGTTACTCTTGTGTCTCTTCATCGGTTTCTTCTTTCTTTTCAACATTTTTCCCATTCATCAGTGCGACTTCCTGCACCAGTTCCTGCAGGCGGATCTCGGTATGCGAAAGGCGCATCGTGGTAAAGAACTGATTCACCAGAAGAAGCGCGATCAGGAACAGGAATACAAAGTTCGCCGGCGACTCAATTCTGAGCAGCCCCGACAGCCAGTAAGGGATCTGCGGAAAAATGCTCATCACCAGCAGAATAATGCACATCAGTATCCAGAAAATGGTATGCTCGATCTTGACGCGGCTTTTCCGGATATACTTCATCACAAACACAAACGCCCCGACGCTGCACAGCACCAGCAAAAGTCGGATCTGCCAGACAAGATATTCCATCACGCTCTCCCCTTTCTTTTTCTGAACCACTGGATCAAAATGATACTGAAGCCCATGCGGATCATATATTTGATCGCATTGGTCATGTTCAGATAGCTTTCACCCGCAATCCGTTCTGCCATTTCCACCTGGATCTCTCTGACCTCCGCGCCGTTTTTCATCAGGTAGCTAACGGTATCCGGCTCCGGCGTATAGTTGGCATCGCCCGCAAATTCCTCGATCATCTCTCTGTCAAACAACCGCATGCCGCTGGTGGGGTCGGTGAGAGCCTTGCCGGTAGTCAGCCACATGGCGAACGCGATGAGATAGGATCCCATCATGCGCAGCGTCTTGGGCTTTTTCTCCGTTACAAAACGGGAACCGATGACGATATCGCACCCCTCCCGTTCCATGCAGTCGATCATCGGCTGTATGTACCGCGGCAGATGCTGCCCGTCTGCATCAAACTGAATGGCTCTGTCGTATCCTGCATTGCGTGCATACTTCAAACCGGTCTGAAACGCACCCGCCAGTCCCAGATTGACCGGCAGATCAATAATATTGTAGCCGTTGGCATGACAGATGGAAGAGGTTTTGTCCCGGGAACCGTCATTGACGATTACATAATCAAATTGCGGATAATTCTGCACCAGATTATCCACAACCCGCTGTATATTGTCCTGCTCATTGAACGCAGGAATGATGACAAGTGTCTTCACGCTTTCTTTTCCTCCCCGGTTTTCTGTCTGGCAGTCGCGACCAGCCTGCGGCAGGTCTCTTCCCATGTAAAATTGTGCAGCAGATTGTCATACGCCGCCGCGGCAGCACGTCTGCGCCACTCCGCATCCGCAAGGGCTGCCTCCAATGCTTCGAAGATATCCTCCTCCGCCATGGAAGGGAACAGACAGCCATGCTCCGCATCCGGTATGAGCTGCGGCGACCCGCCGGTGGGTGTCGTAAGCACAACGGTACCCAGCGCAGCCGCCTCCAGCACCGTTGTGGCAAATCCCTCCGAGAATGTGGGCAGCACAAAGGCATCGCCCATGGCGATCAGCGCCAGATTCGCCTCATAGGAAAGCCGCCCTAAAAGATACACATTCTCAGGCTTGTCCGCATCAGCTTTCTGCCACAACGGACCGTCACCCGCCATCAGCAGCACCGCGTCCGGGTGATTTTCCCTTACACGACCAAACGCGTGCAGAAGCGGTTCCACACCCTTTTCCGGAATGAAACGCGCCGAAAACACAAACTTTACCTTGTTTTCGATTCCCGCCGGCAGTTTTTCATGCAGCTGCCCCGCTCCTTTTTCTGCCAGAGCCCGCAGTTCCGCCGGCGTTACACTGTTGTACAGCACACGATCCGTTTCGATACCGAAATGCCGAAGCCAGTCACAGCAGGCCACCGATACACCATAAAAATCCAGACATTTTCCATGGATGTAGCGACAGACCAGATGCTCATACACATCACCCAAAATGCCGGTCAGACCGCCGCGCATCAGGTGCGCGGTCCCATGCTCGACCACAAGGGCTGGTACCCTGTGTTTTTTGCACAGACGCGCTGCCATGATGCTGTTGGTGTAAAACCGGGTCTGGATCACGCAGAAATCCGGTTTATGCTGCACAAACAGCTTTTTGAACGCAGCTTTTTGTGAGGAAAGACGCAGCACGGGAAATCGTCCGCCTATCAGCGGGATCACCGGCAGACGGATCACGGCGATCCCGTCCGCGCCGGTCTCCTCTGCAGGCAAACCCGGCAGCGCCGATGTGACCACCGTCACCCGGTGACCGTTTTTCACCAGTTCTTTCCCCAGACTGGCAGTGTAGCGCTCTACACCGCCGACCGTTGGCAAGTACTGCGCCGAAAAAAACATAAAATGCATGACTGTTTTCCACTTTACCCTTCACTGCCGGTTACGACAGCATCTTACTTTTTCTCTTCCTTCTCCTGCAGATCGAGTTTGATCTGCGTTGTGCTGATCTCAGGCGTTCTGGTCAGATAAACCACATCAACCCCTTCATCCTTCAAAAAGTCAAACTTGCCTTCCCAATCATTTCCCATAACAAACGTATCAATATGGTACAAATGCATATCACTGCGCTTCTGATCCCAGTTTTCCTCCGGGATGACCAGATCCACATAACGCACCGCTTCCAAAAGCGCCTTTCTTTTCTCATAATCAAAGTAACAAACTTTGTTTTTGGCATTTTTATTGAATTCATCGGTAGACAGTGCCACAATCAGGTAGTCTCCGTATTCTTTTGCACGTTTCAGAAGATTGATGTGTCCGTAATGAAGCAGGTCAAATGTGCCGTATGTGATAACCCTTTTCATTCTTCTTTCCTTCCATTTTCGTTTTTTACATAGTCAAAATAGGAGTGCTCCATATCGATGACTTCGGTATAATGGTGTGTCACCCGTTTTTCCTCCGGCGGCAGCTGCATATAATCACCATACACCTGCGTGAGCCATTTCTCATACTCCGCCGGAGCTTTTACACGCATTCCCTCAAAATACAGCTCTCTTGGCTGCCCGTACCACGTTGCCGGAACGATCTCCTTCACACCCCATGCCCCGCAAAAATTGGCGACCAGTGGCCCATCGGGCATAGAGCAGTGCAGCTTTTCGCGCAGTTTTACCGCACTGCTTACCCTGGGGAACAGCAGCTTCAGAACGACTCCGCTAACTTTTCCGCGCAGACTGACATCACGCTTCAAATCAAACACCATTGCAATGCGCATCCGACAGATCGCGTTCATCCTTTCAAACCACTTTCTCTTCTCCGCTGTCTCGCAGCGATCCAGCGGAAACACATCCAGAAATACGCCGTGATTCATTTTCAGTTTTCGTACCGACGTTTCAATAAATGCAGTGCGGCTGTTCCGCAGTTTCACAAAATTCATGGGATACGCCGGATCCGTATTGTAATGCTGCAAGAAAATATGCTCCGGCAGATATTTCTGTCCCTCGCGGACGAATTTTTCATAATCCTTCCGCAGCATACCTACATCGATATCATCATCCCACGGAATGAATCCCTGATGACGCACCGCGCCCAGCAGCGTCCCGCCCAAAAGGTAATAGTTGAGTTCCAGCTTTTCACACACCTCAATAAAGGCCTGCAGCATCTCCAGTTCAGCCGATTTCAAAGCATTCAGCTGTCTTGCATCAATTTCCATTCTTTTTTCGTCCTTCCATACATTCCTTGAGCATTTTGAACGGGAGGAAAAAGCTCCGCACAATAAGCACATTGTTATAACGAATCTCTTTGATCAGGAACCCGACAATGAAATTGGTAAACGCCTGCGATGCAAGTGTCGCCACCGCTGCGCCATTCGCACCGAACGAAGGAATCAGCAGACAATTCAGCAGCAAGTTGCATACGGCACCGCTTGCCGCAATATATTTTTCATAACGCTGCTTTTCATTCGGGACAACCCAGATTCCCCGCACAACGCCCATATAGGAAAAAGCAGTCGACCATGTCAGTATCCGCAGCACACTCTTCGCCGCCGCATACGCCTCGCCATACAAAATCCATATCACCAGCTTTGCCGACAGTGACAGCACCAGCGCCACCGCCACAGAACAGCCGATGACCACCGCATACAGGCCGGTGAGCATTTTCTCATATTTTTCGCGGTCTGTTCTGAACTTTTCCAGAATGACCGGCCGTGCAGAAGTTACGATTGCCCCCAGGATGAAGATCCACATCTCGGATATGGAGCTGCCCGCAGTATAAATACCCACTGCAGTCTCATCCAGCATCCCTTTCAGCATAATCTTATCCATCTGGCCATATACAGCCACCATCATACCGGACAAAACAAAATGGTAGCTTCGGGAAAACAACTCCTTTGCCAGTTTTCCGTCCCAGACCAAAGGATGCTGTCGGCCATTGTGCCGATAGTAAAAAACGACCAGCAGGAATGAAACGATTGCGAATTGAATTACATTTGAAGCCGCAAACCATATAACGCTTTTCTGCGTGACCAGAAGATATACCTTATATGCAGAAACAGCCGTAAAAGCCGCCGCCGAGATACCTGCCGTGACCTTCGACAGCAATTTCGCCTGAAACCACAGATTCAGGCTGTCGAAACTTTTGACCAACAGCGTCGTACTGTACAGTGCCGTGATATATACCGTCAGAGGTTCATCCGGATTCATCATCTGCGCAAGCAGTGTCAGCAGGATCACAGAAAGCAGACTGGACAACAGGCGCATCCGGATAACAGTGCCGCAGACAACGCCTTCCTTTTCCGGCCGGCTCACCAGTTCATTGACCAGAATATTTTCCGTTCCAAGGGTGCAGATCGCCGTAAAAAGAGTAACAAGAGATGCCGCGTAGTTGATCAGGCCGTAGTTTGAAGGGCCGAGATAGCGTGCCGAAAAAATACCAACCAGAAAAGTCAGCACCATCTGATAGATCTGCCCTATGATGATCCATGATGCATTCTGTGCCATATGCGATCGCAAAAAACCGTTTTTCATCGTACGCTCTGTCTCCAGGTTTCTTTCAGCAGTTCCGCTGTACTGCACGGCCCGTCTTTATAAAGACATTCGCCGCTCTCACCGCACAGCAGTTTCTTTGAAAACGCCACAAGCCGCTGCGCTGCCGTGCAGGCATTCCACTGCTCTGTCACCGTCCGGTATGCATTTGCCGCCATTTTTTCACGCAGTACAGGATCTTCCGCCAGCACTTTTAACCGACGATACAAATCAAAAACATCGCCGCTCTGATAGATCGCTCCGTTTTCGCCGTCATGGATCAGATATGGCACTGAACCGATGGCGTGGCTGGCAACGGCAATACAGGCGCTGGACATTCCCTCGTTCAGCACTGCCCCCCAGCCCTCATTCCAATCGCTTGTAAACAACAGAATATGGCTTTTCTCCATCTCCTGCCGAACCTCTTCCACCGGAATACTTCCTGTAAAAACCACCTTATCCTGCAGACCGTATCGCCGGACGCAGGCTTTTACATCTTCCAGCAATACGCCGTCTCCGATAAAACGCAGTTCGAAATCCACGCCGTCATCGCGCAGCATTCCGGCCGCCTCAACAGCGTATTCCGGATGTTTCCATTCGATCATGCGGCCGGCCCATATTATACGGAGTTTTTCTGCTTTTTTATTTTGCAGCTTCTCCAGTGTATTTTGAGCGCATTCGGGAAAATATCCCCATTTCAGATACCGTTTTTTCCCAAATCCCATACGCATATAATCGATCGGTGCATATGCGCTGGCAGCCAGCAGATAATAGTTTTTCCGCCGCTGCAGAAGGCTGCACAAAAACGAATAATAATGCATCAGAGAAAAGCGGTTCACCTTTCCGGCAGTTTCTTTGAACAGCCGTTCGGAATAACGGAAGGTCACAGCAGCCGGACGGCGGAACAGCCTTTTTTCTATAAACTCATTTGGTGCCGAACCAAAGATCATTACATCACATGTCAACGCCAGATCCCGTGCTTTTTCAAATGCAGCCGCATCCTCATAACTCCGGAGCACGAAATTATAATCACGGTCCATATCCCGATATCCCATCTTCAGCCGTGCCGCACTGACCGGTTCAGTAGCCACAAAGGTAAACTTCCCCCCTGTAAGCTGCTCCATCGCAAGGCAGAACGGAAGCTGATGGTGGTTTAAGTAATTCGAGAACATCGCAACCTGCATTTTATTCCTCCAACAGGGTTTGATAGACTTTTTTCATGCGGTCTGCATTGACTGTTCTGTCATGGGTTTGTGCTGCATGTTTGCGGGCATTTGCCGACAGCTTCTCCGCGTGATCCCTGTCATCAAATATGCGGCTCACCAGGCTTACCAGTGTATCGGTATCATAAAAGTTGTACAGCCAACCATCCACACCTTCCTCCAGCATGGTTGCTGTTCCGCCCACATCACTGGCTACCACCGGCACTCCCAGCAGCATAGCCTCACCCACAGAATTCGGACTGTTTTCAATGGTGGACGCACTCAAAAAAACATGACTTGCCAAAAATCTCTTTTTCATCTGCGAGGCACTCAGCAAACCGGTATACACGATTCTGTCCTGTAGATCATACTTGCGGATCAGCTTTTTGATATACCCCTGATATTCAAAGAAATAATCCACGAAAGTATCCAGCAGCCGGTTTCCCAGGGTATACGGAGCAGCGCCCCCGATGTAAAGCTTCACATCAGGATACCGTTGTGCAAGCACAGCAAGCGCCGGCAGAACCTGATGGAGCCCTTTGATGGGATAAGATGCCTGACTCATAAAGATCGAATGCTCTTCACAAGCATCAACGCTCCACCCCTCCCCTTCGTAAAACACACTTCTCAGGTTTTCATTGACATGAAAATACCGGGCTCCCGGATTATTCGCCGTCACACA
>JAFUNR010000061.1 GCA_017472965.1 Oscillospiraceae bacterium
GTGTACGCCGGTTGCCCCGCAGCACAATGGCGGGGGATTCCTGCACGCCCGCCTGTGCGGCCATGGTGCGCAGATAGCGGCCGGTGGCGGCGGCGGGGGAGAATACCGTAAAGCGATGGGCGCCGAAATCGTCATCGGGGCAGGTGAGGGTGACCGTCACCTGCTCGGCGTATGCGATGGCGTGCCGCAGCAGCGCGGTCTCCGGCGCGGTGAATTCGCCGAAGCCATCCACAAAAAGGGCGGTGCCGGCCCAGAAATCCGGCTGTACCCGTCCGGCAGCGCGGCTGATGCGGTCCACCGGCTCAAGGCCGGTGCGGTCGCGGGCTTCCTCATAAGCGCGGTAGATGAGCGCCAGCTCCCGCAGACGGCGGGCACGGCCCGCGCCTGCGCCGCCGGCGGCGGTCTCCAGAAGCTCGGGCGCAACACCGCAGTATTTCAGCTGCTGCAGCACTTCGGTACAGTCGGCGCAAAAGCGTGCGCTGCGGCGGCTGCGGTGAAAATAGACGATCTGCTCCCCCAGCTGTGACAGTGTGCGGCGCATCAGCACCATGCGGCCGGCATCGCTGATATCCTGCAGCGCGCCGCCGCCGAAGCGGTCCTCGACCATGCCGGTCAGACTGCGGAAGCTGCACACCTTCAGGAAGCTGTGCAGCTCGTCCCCCAGCTGAAGATAACCGGTCAGATCCGCCGTGCTGGCGAACTGCTCCGGCACCAGCAGCAGCGAGCGCCTGCCCGCGGCGGCGTGTTCGCGGATGGCCTGCCACACACGGGTGGTCTTGCCCGTGCCTGCACGGCCCACAATGAATTGCAGCATATCCACACTCTCCCGAAAAAATGCAAGATGAACTCTTTTGTTTTTTATATTATACATTGTACACCATTTTCCTTCATTTGTCATTGCGGAAATACAGGTTGGAGAAAAAAGGGAATGCGGAAAGCGAAGCACAGCGGCAGAATGTACAAAAATCCCGCAGGATCTTTGGCGGTATGCGGATTGACACGATCGCACTACAAATGTAGAATGTAAATGAAAGAAGTTCTACAATTGTAGAGAAAAGGGGATGAGGGCATGAAAGAGCATACCCGCCTGCCGGATACCGAGCAGGATGTGATGAATGTGCTGTGGCAGACAGCTTCACCGCTGAGCGGTGCGCAGATCGCCGCGCAGCTCAAGCAGGCCCACGGCTGGGCGGATACCACGGTTCTGACGCTGCTGCAGCGGCTGGAGCACAAGGGCTTTGTCACACGCGAAAAGCAGGGGCGGGGCTATCTTTACAGCGCCGCCGTGGCGCAGCGGGATTATCTTCCGCAGGCCAGCCGCAGCTTTCTGGAAAAGCTGTTCGGCGGCAGCGCGCGCAATTTTATGGCGGCGCTGAACAGCGAGGAAAAGCTGACCCGCAGCGATATCGAGGAGCTGCAGCAATATCTGGATGAGCTCAAGCGCGGGCTGTGAGAGCCTTACAGAATGTTTTCTGCATACCCCGCCGGAACCGCAGCCCGCACAGGCGGCGCTTCCGTTTTTTCGAAAGGCACGGTGAAACAAAATGACACAGCTGTTTATGAGATATCTTGGTGCAGCGCTGCCGGCTTCGGTGCTGATCGCACTGCTGGCGCTGGCGCGGCCGTGGCTGCAAAGGCGCTACCGCGCACGGTTGCTCAGCCTTCTGTGGCTGGTGCCGGCGGTGTTGCTGCTGCTTCCGGTGCAGCTCCGGCTGCCGCGGCAGACCGCGCCCGTGCAGCTGCAGCTGCCGCAGACGGCGTATGTTGTGGCGGTGGATGAGCAGAAGCTGCCGCAGCTTGCCGCGCCACAGCTGCCGCAGCCTCCCGGTGAAACCGGCATACAGGAGGATTACCGGCAGCAGCTGCAGGATTACCGGCAGGCTGTGACCGTATACGAACAGACGGTGGATGCCGCCCGCCGGCAGGCGGGGCATACCGTCACGCTGCCGCAGGTGCTGTGTGCTCTGTGGCTTGCCGGTGCGGCGGCGCTGGCGCTGTGGCAGCTTGCCGCCTGCGTGTATGAGCAGAACCGCCTGCTGAAAAATGCGGTTTTGGTGACGGAGGATGTACCGGTCGGTGCACTGTGCGCCGAGCTGGGCATCCGGCAGAGGATCACCGTCCACCGCAGCGCTGCGGCGCACACGCCGCTGGTGCTGGGACTGCTGCGGCCGCGGCTGGTGCTGCCTGCAGAGGAATACACTCCCGCCGTGCTGGAGATGATCTGCCGGCACGAGCTGCAGCACATCCGCAGGGGCGATATTCTCCGCAAGCTGATCATGAATCTGGCGGTGCTGGTGCACTGGTACGATCCGCTGGTGTGGCTGGCACGGCGGCTTGCCGCACAGGATGCCGAGCTTGCCTGCGATGAGGCGGTGCTGGAAAATCGATCCGCCGATTACCGCGCCGCCTATGCGCAAAGCATTCTGAAAGCGGCGGCCGCCGCCGCAAACAAGCACCAGCCGCTGTTTTCCACCGGCTTTGCCTGCGGCAAAAAAACGCTGAAGCAGCGCTTTGCCGCCATCTGCTCCACCGCGGCAAAGTACCCCGGCCGCGCGGTGCTTTGCGCCGTGCTGTGTCTGGCGCTGCTGGGCGGCGGTATTGTGGCGGTGACGGCGGGAACAGCAGAGGGAGAAAAGCCGTTTTCCTTTGCAGATAAGGACAAAACAGACGCCGGCGCACTGACCGCGGAGCAGCTTGCCGCGCTGGAGCAGACCCGTTTCTGGCGCACGGCTTTTTACCGCGATCCAAAATGGCTGGCAAAGTGGTCGCTGGAGCAGACGGGGATCGACCTGTCTGTCGGAACGGAGATCTGGAGTACATCGATGGTGGGTGAGAAGTTCCGCTGGTATCGGACAGGGCTGGCGTGGGTGACGGTGGAGGATGCGCAGTGTGCCGCTATGGGCCCGGCACTGGCGAAGGAGATGCAGCGCTATGCGTTTGAGGTCAAAGCACTGCACTGTGTCACGCCATTCGATTGGCCGGCGGGCAAGACATCCACATGGGAAGATTGGGTGGTAGCTGTTTCACCTGTCTGGCTGGAAACAGCCGGTTTGATTGAGCAGACGGCGCTGCCTGCGCTGCACATCACACAGATGACGGAGGATGCCATCTTTTTGGAGATCGAGCCGGAATGGTGGGAGGTTCACGCAGAGCAGCCGTCCGTGGTGCAGCTTTCCCGTATGGAGGACGGCCGCTGGCTGGTGACGGAGTGGAGCGTTCCCCCGGTGGAGGACTGCTGGTGCGATCCATCCCGTCCCGATTTGGAGACAAAAAAGCTTGGCACATGGGAGAACCTGACCTATGCTTTTGTGCAGGGTAATCTGCAGTGCACGGATGAAAACGGTGATCTTCAATGGATTCAGCCGGTTTTCTCCTCCACTGTGGAGGAGTGGTTCTATCTGCCGCGGCTGGAAATGACAGGCTCCGATCTGTTCTTTTTTGCCGCAGGGCAGCGGGTGGGCTGTGTCAGGCCAAACGGCGAAATCTTTCTTTCCGCCGTTTCCTCCGTATTGGGGGAGACTCTCGATTGGGACCACAGTGTTTATGGAGGTCGTTATGTGACTCTGACCCTGCAGACGGATGCATCGCCCGTGCCGCTGCAGGCACGGTTTGATTCCTTTTTGATGGAGTGGACATGGCTGGACGAAAACGGCGTTGCAACGGACGGATCGGATCTGTGGACGACATTCGGTACCGCAGGCGACGGCCTGACGGAGCTGCGCGCCGTCAATACGCCGGAGGGTGTCAGCGGACTGGTGCTGAAGGATGTCCGCCACAGCACCGGCCGGTATCTGGGCCCGTTTGCGTGGGGCACATTTTTACCGGATGACAGCATCCTTGCGTGGACGGCGGATCGCCTTTGCAGCTTTTCGGCGGCGGACGGCTACGCCTACCCGCTGGAGTGGACGCTTCCGCCGCAGGCGGGCGAGCTGCTGCACGCCGTTTACGATGCATCGGCAGACAGCTATCTGCTGATTTTTGCCGAGGGCCCGACCGGACAGCGTGTTTACAGCATTGTGCACTGTCGCCACGGCGGCGGGGTGGAGCGCATCGTCTCCACCGGCATCCCGTTTACTGAAAATCATCTCCACTTTTTCACGATGCAGGACGGCCTGCTCACGGTGCGGGCGGATGATACCGTCAATCTGACCGGAGAGAGCCTTGCGCATTTCGTCTACGATCCCGCAGCACAGACGGTGACGGATCTGAGCGGGGAGGGCTGACGAAGCGGCAGATTGGCCGATGCGGGACTGTGCATCCGGATGAAGCCGCAAGCGGCGGCTTTGCCGGTATTCCGTGACCACCCGGGGAGGGCTGACAAATGAAAAAATATCTGGGCTATATCCCGGCGATACTCTCTTTATCGCTTTATCTTTTCTCATGGCTCACCGGTACAGGCATGGTGTATTCCATGATCCTGCTCTGGCAGGTCTGCTTCCTGCTTGCCGCTGTTCTGCTTCATAAGCAGATCGTCTGGGGCGGCGTGTTCGGCGCTTTTCCCGCGCTGCATATGATCTACCGGGGCGGCATCGAGATACTGATCGGCGCGGCACTGCTGGTATTCTATTTCAGCCTTGGGGTTTACCTGTGGAAAAAGCGGGATGCGGATGAGACCGCAGGCTCGAATAAAGAAGCTCTTATATTCTTTGCGAAGATCGCTTTGACGGTCCTTGTCCTTATATTCAGCGGCTACGCGGCGATCATCGGCGGGATGATCCTCGTAGCAGAGGGCATCCATCAGGCGTTCGCCTATATCGGAATGCTTGTTCTGCCATCCCTTCTGCTGCCGCTTATCTGGCTGAAAAAGAGAAAGAAATTCCTGCTCCTCTGGCTGATCCCCGCAGCGCTCTACTTCGCTGCCCTGGGGGTGCATTACGGTCTGGAAAAGTACGACCAAAGCATCACCGTCAATACCGCCCCCAATATCAATGTATATGAATACCTGCCCTTTGAAGAGGAGTCCAAAATCGTGAAGATCGACAGCCGGACCCTGAAGCTCACAGAGGATCTGCCGGTGATCGACGGAGCAGCCGCCTTCTTCCCGGTGTACTCCGCCTTCGTCAATGCGGTCTATCCCGAAACAACGGAGCTCTATGACGGCGTGTTTGAGTACAACAACACCCCCGGCGGCTATCAGCTGCTGGCGGAAAAGAGGATCGATCTGTTCCTCGGCGTCTATCCCTCCGAAGCGCAGAAAGCCTATGCCGGGGAGTGTGATACCACCTTCATATATACGCCTGTGGGAACGGAAGCCTTTGTGTTCTTTGTTCACAAGGATAATCCCATTGACAATCTGACCACAGAGCAGATCAAAGGCATTTATTCCGGCGAGATCACCAACTGGAAGCAGCTCGGCGGCAAAAATGAGGAGATCGCGGCATTTCAGCGCAACGAGGGCAGCGGCAGCCAGAGCATGCTGCAGCGCTTTATGGGCGATACCCCCATCATGGAAGCGCCCACAGAAAGGGTAAACAACATGATGTCGGGCATCATTGAGCAGGTGTCCAGCTACAGAAGCAAATCCAATTCCATCGGATTTTCCTTCCGCTACTATGTGGAGGGGATCATCCAAAATCCCGATATCAAGGTGCTTTCTGTCGACGGCGTTGCTCCCACGGCAGAGAACATCCGCAACGGCAGGTACCCCATCGTCACACCGATGTATGCCGTGACTTATGAAGGAAATAAAAATGAGAATGTGGAGCGGCTGCTGGGGTGGATCCTGTCGGAGGAGGGGCAGTATATCATCGAAGAGACCGGCTATGTGGGTATTTCGCCCTGAAGCGCCTGAAATCCGGGCTGGCAGGGCGGCGGAAGCCTCTTGACAAGCCGGGGCCAAAGCGGATATAATATAAAATACATCAATATGCCTAAAAACTTTGATGGGAAGAGTACCCCGCCGCGAACGGCTGACAGAGAGCCTGCCACCGGCTGAAAGCAGGCGCCTGCCGCACGGGGGAACATGGTCCCGGAGTTTCGCCGGTGATGCGGTTTGGCGGCAGGATTCGTGCGGAAGCAGCTCCGCCGCCTTTATCCATAAAACGCATAGCCTGCGGCGGGTGCGCCCGTTACCGCGCACGCCCGGTGTCTGCCGGGCAGCGAGGGCAGCTTTGCAAGAAGCTGCCGAAACAAGGTGGTACCGCGATCCAACAGATCGCCCTTGGCAGAAATATGCCGGGGGCGGTCTTTTCTGTTTTACAAGACTGGACGGCCCCGCAACACAACAGGAGGAATGTATCTCATGGAAAAGAAGCCCTTTTACATCACGACCCCCATTTACTACCCCTCGGCCAAGCTGCACATCGGCCACAGCTACTGCACCGTGGCCACCGATACCATGGCCCGCTACAAGCGCCTGCAGGGCTATGATGTCATGTTCCTGACCGGCACCGACGAGCACGGCCAGAAGATCGAGGACAAGGCCAAAGAGGCCGGCTGCACCCCGCAGGAATTTGTGGATAACATCGTCACCGGCGAGCGCGGCGTGCTGGATCTGTGGAAG
>JAFUNR010000062.1 GCA_017472965.1 Oscillospiraceae bacterium
ACCCAGATCCTCGCCGAGCCACACAAAATCGACGATATCACCGCAGCGGGCAAGCAGCCGCTCCATCTGTCCCAGCTCCATGTCCAGCTTGCGATCCACCAGATCCAGCGTTGCCTCGTCCTCGGTCATCAGGTTGACAAGGGTATCCTCCATGCTCATCACGCGGCCGATGGAGTTGATGATATCCGCGATGCCGGCATTGCCCACATAGAGAGCTTTATCCGCATGGGCGCGCATATAGGCTTCCGCGCTGTCATAATCGAAATCATCCGCAGAGGGCACCGGAAAATTGAAGATGGTCTCACTGTCCGCATCCTTCAGGGGGAAATCACAGAAATCGTGGTAGCCGCCGCTGCCGTGCTCCACCCAGCGGGTGTAGAAGCCGTAAACGGGATCCACATTTCTGCCGGGCTTTTCGGGATAAAGCAGCGGGCCGGTATAGGGTGCACCCGCCGCACGGAAATCCACGCCCAGGCCCTCCAGCAGCTCTTCATTGTTCTTTGCGCCCAGTGCCCGCATGGTACGACGGTAAATATCCTCATTAAAGCTGACATCAATGGGCACGCGATCGGTTTTCTCGCGGGCAAAGGTATTGCGTACGCGCTGCTTGGAGGTCATTGTCTCGGGGGCTTTTTTGATCACTTCACTCATAGGAATACCACCTTTTTTGTTATTGACAAGCACAGCTTTTTCACACACCGTAGCGTTGGACGATGTTTACACAAATACGATCAGAATATTTTTTCCGGCAAGCTCCGGGGTGACGGTAAAGCTCATGCGGCCATCGGCACAGGTGTGCTGCACCGGAACCGATGCGTCAAACCAGACATCCCGACAGGCCAGTACCTGCGGCTCTCCTTCACCGGGAACAGGTATACTCAATGTGACACCGGCTGCAGGTGCAAGGACTCCCACCGCCGCTTTCACGCCATCGGCAAGGAATGCGGGCGCAATGGGAGCAAACTCAAAGGAGGCGGGGCGATCGGCATAGATATACGGAACGCCGTCCACCGTGATGCCCGCCGCACCCTCGCAGCGCAGCGCCACAGGCACCCCGGCATCATCCAGCCGCCACATCACATGACCGGTACCGGCAAAGCCGATGCTGTGCCCGTTGATCTGCTCGTTTTCCAGCAAAATACTGCCGTCCGGAATATCGGGGCGCTGCGCCAAAACGGCATCATCAAAATCCTTCTCGCGGAAGTATTTGCCCTCCCAGCTCTCATAGACCTGACGGAAGTGCGGTGCGACCGAAACCGCCCCGTTGGCAAATACATTCATCATATATTTCGCGCCCGGTGTACGGCTGCGCACCTCCAGCGAACCGGGGCGATACGCTCCCATAGCGCACAGCACCCGGAACAGGGTATCGACCTCTTTCCCCAGTGAACCGGACTGATCGTCCCGCACACGGAAGCCGGCATACACCGCCTGACCGCCGCCCGCGTATTTTTTGCACACAGCCACCGTTTTGCCGTTCAGTACAGCAACTGTCTCCGCACCGTCTGCCGGGGTACAGGGGTAGACAAAGTCCACAAGGAAGTCAGTGGGGATCTCCATATCCGCCACACCGGCAAGGCTGCCGGTAAACTGCACACCGGCGCCGCCATGCTTTTCGCCTGCACTGGCGGGGACGATGCTGCGGATGCCAAAGATCTTTTTGAAGCGTCCGGCGGTATCTGCACCCATCGAGTCATACAGCGCGGGAATGCTCATCCACAGCACACGGCCGCCGGCAGCAAGGAATTCCTCGATCAGGGCAAAGGTCTTTTCGTGGAGGAACGGCTCGAACAGCACGGTCAGACAGCGGAACTTCTGTCCCCGCACCAGCAGGCAGCCGTCTGCGGTAACGGAGGCATTCTCCAGCAGCTTTTCCTCCGTGATATAGTTGCAGTAGCCGTACTGGACCATCCAGCTGCCAAAGCGTTCCTCCGCATTGTTCAGCTTGATGGGATACAGCGCCAGCACATCGGTGCGGCGGGTGCCGCGGTCGTTGACAAAGCTCATCGGCAGGGTATGCCAGTTGCCAAAAGCCGCCGCTATGTTGTAAAACAGCTTCAGCACCGGCGCAGGCATGCCCCATGCGGAACAGCGGGCAAAATCAAATTGATTCAGCTCATGGAAGCTGGCCGCAAGGCACTGGGCATAATAATTCCGGTCAAGGTTGCCGCCCTCGGCGTGATCGGTGCCGGCACCGGTAAAGTATTCGTTCCACTTAAAGTAATCATAGCAGGCGGAAATATTTTCCCGGATCGAAGCGCCCCAGTCATACCACGGCGTATAGTCGTAACGGCTGATCCCCAGCTCCTGCGCCTTTGCCGCCTTGGCGAGCTCCATTTCGGCCCGGCGCTTCGGCGGGGACTGCAGCGTCACATCCGCATACGCATCACCCAGCCGGTCGCTGACATCAAAGCCGCCGATATTGTTTGCACTTCGGTAGTAATGATCGCAGGTGGGGCTTTCCTGCCATGTGGCATGGGCACGGGTCATAATGGGGCCGCCCCACAGGCTCTCGGCATAGGCCTTGGCCTCGCAGCACAGATCCACCACCGTGCGCTGCAGCAGCTCAAAATACCGGTTGCGGAACAGCCATGTCCCGTTGATGGCCTCCGGCGTTTTGCCGAACACATGCTGCGCATTCTCCCCGCCTTCCTCACCGGGCAGAAAGTCATGCTGATGATAGGCCATATAGATGAGATATTTCGCAAAGTCCCGGTACTTTTCGCCATACTTCTCCGCATACACCTTTGCCAGACCGGGCGTCAGATAACGGGTATTGATTTCGGTCTCACCGAAATGACGCTCCAGATCCCAGTCGAACTGGATGTGCATTTCATCGGAATAAAAACCGGTGTAGGTGATGCCGGCTGCATTGTGCCGATCCAGTGTCTCCTTCAGGAAGGCCGATGCGCTGGGGGCAAAATAATCCAGCTCGGGGGTACGGTACACCATGATGCACAGCGCCCGGTTGGCAGTGGGGTTCTCCCATTTGCCAAAGATATGCAGCGGGCAGCGGATGTAGCCGTCGCCGGTCTCCCTGTCGGTTTCCATCACATAAGAGGCTGTTGAGGAGATATCCACGATAGCGTTTTCATCCACATAGAAATACGGGGTATCGTCTATGCGCTCCTCGTTGAAAGCATAGACCAGCGCCTTATACGGTGTCAGACGGATAGGGCCTTTATTATTGTACCACTGCCGCTGCCCCACCATATCCACGGCATAGCTGCCATCGGGCCTGATCTCCGTCTCCAGATATTGATAAGAAAAGCCGGTTTCATCGCTGACCTTGGCCCAGCCGCCGCCGATATCCAGCGGATTGAGCACCGAAGCGCCGAAGCCCATGCCGTATTCCTTTGCCGTGTCGTGAATGACCTTGAACGCCTTGATGGTGATCTCATCGCTGGGATAAAAAGTACGCATACTGCCGCCGAAGAAGAAATCGTAGGATACTTCCACCCGGTCGCAGCCTCTTGCCGCGGCAGCGGCACACTTGGTGCGCACGGTTTCCTTCTTTTCGCGGTTGAGCTTTTGTCTTTCTGCGGAAAGCCCCAGCTCTTCATCCTCAAAAAGCGGGGTATCCGGGCCTTCGATGATGCGTTCCAGCTGTTTTTCGCTGGTCAGGATGATGGTGCTGTGGTGAGGCGGCAGATGCATGACGCCCTCTTTTTTGATGATCTCCATACCGATTCCTTTCCGCTGTCATAAAAGCAGGTATGACACAAGCGGGAGCCGCCGGAAACCGGCAGCCCCCGCGGGTGATGCGAAAACACTCAGAACACGATGGCGATGTGCTTTGCCGCCAGCTCGGGAGTGACGGTGAAGGTGACATTACGGCCATCCCACTTGTGCTCCACAGGGATATTGGCCCCAAACAGATCCCATTCGCAGCCCAGCACCTGCGGGGCGCCCTCGCCGGCGGCGGGGATCGTCAGCACGGCGCCCTCCGTCCAGCAGGTGACGAACACCACATTCTTCAGGCCGTCGGCACGGTAGCGCTCGGGCACGGGGGTGAACTCGAACTTGGCCTTGCGGTCGGCAAAGGTGTACTTTTTGCCGTCCACCTCGATGCCGTCGGTACCCACGCCGAAGAAGGCCACGGGTGCGCCGTTATCATCCAGACGGTAGGCCAGGACATCGTCACCGGCAAAGCGGATGTTGCGGCCGGCGATCTCCTCGTTGAGCTCCACCACGGGGTCAACGATATCCGGACGGCGGGACAGCGCCACGGCGTCATACTCCTTATCGCGGAAGAAGGGGCCCTCCCATGCTTCGCGGATGCCGCGCATATGCGGAGCAACGGCGATGGAGCCATCGGCAAAAGTGTTGTACACATACTTGCTGCCGGGCTCACGGCCGCGGGCCTCCAGCGAACCGGGACGGTATGCGCCGATGCGCATCAGCACACGGTACAGGCTGTCAACATCCTTACCGGTGGAGCCGGACTGGTCATCACGCACACGGAAGCCGGCATACACTGCCAGACCGCCGTTTGCATAAGGCTTGCAGACACCCACACAGTGGTCATTCAGGGTGGCGACGGGCTCCGCACCGGCATCGGCCAGACAGGGATACACCATATCCACCACGAAATCGGTGGGCACCTTCATGGCATGGATGCCGGACAGACGGCCGGTGAAGGCGATCTCGGCGCCCTGACACTTTTTGCCCTCGCTGGCGGCGGCGATGCTCTTCAGGCCGAACAGCTTCCTGAAGTGTTCGGTCACATCCTCGCCCGCTGCATTGGTCAGTGCGGGGATGCTCATCCAAACCACCTTGCCGCCGGCAGAAAGGAACTGCTCCAGCAGGTCGAAGGTCCTGTCATCGAGGAACGGCTCGAACATGACCACCAGACAGCGGTATTCCTGTCCCTTGACACGCAGCGTACCCTTTTCGGTGACAACGGCATTCTCCAGCAGCTTTTCCTCGGTGATGTAGTTGCAGTAGCCGTACTGCACCATCCAGCTGCCGAAGCGCTCTTCCACGTTGTTCAGCTTGATGGGATACAGCGCCAGCACATCGGTGCGGCGGGTGCCCAGACCGTTGACGAAGGTGGTCTCATCGCGATGCGGCATGCGGCCGGACTGACTGACGCCGTAAGCGATGGTGACGCGGCCAAACATATCCGCCACCTTACCGGGCATACCCCAGCAACAACTGTAGGCGCTTTCAAAATCGTTGAGCTCGGCAAAGCTGGCCGCCAGCGCCTGACTGTAATAGGTGCGGTCCAGAATGGGGTCCTCGGCGTGATCGGTACCGCTGCCGGTGAGGAATTCGTTCCACTTGAAGTAGTCGTAGCAGGCAGCCATATTCTCGCAGATGGAGGACGACCAGTCAAACAGCGGGGTATAATCGTAGTGGGATACCCCCAGCTCTTTCTTTTTGGCGGCGATGGCCAGATCTCTGGCGATGCGCCTGTCAACCGGTGAATTATCGTCCACATCGGGGTACTCTTCTCTCACCTGTTTGTAGAAATCCACCGTGGAGATGCGGTCACAGGTGGGGCTTTCCTCCCACGTGGCGTGAGCCTTGGTCAGGATGGGGCCGCCCCACAGCTTTTCCCCATAGGCCTTGGCCTCCTTGGAAAGGTCCACCACCGTGCGCTGCAGCAGCTCGAAGTAGCGGTTGCGAAACAGCCAGGTATTGTATGCGTCCTGCGGGGTTTTGCCAAAGATGTGCTGGGCGTTCTCCCTGCCCTCCTCGCCGGGCAGGAAGTCGTGCTGATGGTAGGCCATGTAGATGAGGTACTTGGCAAAATCACGGTACTTCTCTCCGTATTTCTCCGCAAATACCTTTGCCAGC
>JAFUNR010000063.1 GCA_017472965.1 Oscillospiraceae bacterium
TGTTAAAGCAGAATTCGCGTTCGCTGCCATCCAGCTTCCAGTGCTTGAGTACACCCTCCTCCAGCACCAGCTTGCCGCGGTCGCCGCTGATCTCCAGCCGGTTGGTGCCGGGATATTCGCCGGTGGTGGTGATAAAGGTGGCTACGGCGCCGTTTTCGTATTCGGCGTAAATGGTGGCATCATCCTCCACCTCGATGTTGTGATATTTGCCTTCGGTGCAGAATGCGCACACCCGTTTGGGCATACCGAAGATCCACTGCCACAGGTCGAGGTTATGGGGCGCCTGATTCAGAAGCACACCGCCGCCCTCGCCGCGCCAGCTGGCACGCCATGCGCCGGAATCATAGTATCCCTGATTGCGATACCAGTTGGTGATGATCCACACAAGGCGCTTGGGGTGGCCCAGCTCACCGCTTTGCACCATCTGCCGCGCTTTGGCAAACAGGGGATTGGTGCGCTGGTTGAACATGATGCCGAACACTTTGCCGGTGCGCTTGTGCACCTCGATCATGCGCTGTACCTGACTGACCGCCACGCCGGCCGGCTTTTCGGTCAGTACATGCAGACCGCGTTCCATGGCCTGAATGGCGATTTCCGGATGCAGCCAGTGCGGTGTAGCGATGATGATGGCATCCACCGTGCCGCTGTCCAGCAGCGCCTGCGCGGTGTCAAAGCACTGCACTGCGGGAAAACGCCCCTTTACCCATGCAAGACGGGTGGGGTCGATGTCGGCTACGGCACTCAGATACAGACCTTTGATGTGACCCTCGCCGATGCTTTGCACATGGGCGCTGCCCATATTGCCGATACCAATGATACCAATACGTACAGGTTTCATAATGCATTACCTTCCAAATATACAAAGAAATGCCGCCGGCAGCGCGGAAAAGCCCCCGGGTTCCATCCCGGACAGACAGAACGAAGCCTTATTTGCGCTGCACGGCGGCAGTTGATGTACTATAAAACGGGTTTAACCCTGGATCTCGACCTTGGCTTCCACATCAGCCTTGCGGCGGGAGGTGGCAACGCGCTTCATCAGTTCGTTGTAGTAAACATCCTCGTCCACAGGAAGCTCCACGGGCTTGCCGAGGAATGCGGAGAGATGCATGGCATTGGACAGACTCAGACCGCGGATGCCCTCGGTACCGTCAGCGATCAGCGGAGTGCCGTGCAGGATGTTGCCGGCAAAGGCGTTCAGAACGCCCACATGCTGCTCGCTCTTGCCGTCGGTTTCCACTTCGAAGGGGCCTTCCATGGGCGGGAGTGCAAAGCCGAGTTCGGCGGTGCGGCACCACTCACGCTCGTTGACTTCCAGTTTCCACATGGTCAGCTTGCCGCCCTCACTTACCAGCTTGCCCTTTTCGCAGTCGATCTCAAAGCGGTTGCTGCCGGGAGCATCGCCGGTGGTGGTGATAAAGCAGCCGGTGGCACCGTTTTCGTATTCCAGATAAGCGGTCACATCGTCCTCGACCTCGATATCGTGCCACTTGCCGAAATGCAGGTGCGCATCCACCTTGACGGGCAGACCGCAGATCCACTGGAACAGATCCAGCTGATGGGGGCACTGGTTCAGCAGAACGCCGCCGCCCTCACCGCTCCAGGTGGCGCGCCATGCGCCGGAATCATAGTAGCTCTGGGTGCGGTACCAGTCGGTGATGATCCAGTTGGTGCGTTTGATGGCACCCAGCTCGCCGGAATCCATGATCTCCTTCATCTTGCGGTAGACATGGTCGGTACGCTGGTTGAACATCATGCCGAAGGTGACATTGCATTCTTTGGCAAGCTCGTTCATCTCGCGAACCTGCTTGGTATACACACCGGCGGGCTTTTCAACCATGACATGCAGACCGCGGCGCATGGCAGCCATGGCGTAGGTGGGATGGTTGTAGTGAGGGACGGCCACCAGAACGGCATCCACAAGGCCGCTGTCCATCATTGCTTCGGCTGTGTCAAAGCAGGTCACGCCGGGCAGGTTCTCTTTGGCCCAGTCCAGACGGGCGGGGTTGATATCCGCAACAGCGGTCAGGGTGATTTCGGGGCATTTACCGGCTTTGATGTTGTTGGCATGGCCGCTGCCCATGTTGCCCACGCCGATGATGCCAAGACGTACAGTTTCCATAATCAGTTCCCTTTCTTATTCCTTTTATATCCGATTGCGGTCGAAAACGGCTTATTCCAGACCGTTTGCTTTCAGGAAGGCATAGCTGCGGGCCAGACAGTCAAACGGATCCTCACCGTTGCAGTCATCCTGCTCCACCAGTGCATACTGCACGCCGGTGTCGGCGGCTGCGGCAAAGATGGCATCCCAGTTCAGGTTGCCCTCGCCCACAGGGGTCATCTTGCGGTCATAGGTCATATCCTTGAAATGAATGCAGGGGGTGCGGCCCTCCAGCTTGCGCAGCCACTGTGCGGGATCGCCGCCGCCGGCCTGTACCCAGAAGGTGTCCATGGTGACACCCAGCTGTTCGGGGGTGAAACGGTCAATGAGCTGCTGCATGATGATGGAATCGCCCAGCTTGGCAAATTCCATGTGATGGTTATGGTACATCAGCTGATGGCCCAGCTTGTGCATGGTCTCGCCCACAGGGGCAAATTTGGCCACAAAGCCGTCCATTCCTTCCTTGGCGATATCGTAATAGCCGATGCCGATGTGCTTACAGCCGTAGACATCATGCTCGGCGCAAACAGCCTCGGTCTCGGTGAGCATACGGTCGCAGGGGGAATGGGTCAGCACGCAACGCAAACCGTTTTCTTCCAGCTTCTCCTTGATCCAGGCGGGCTCATAAGCGCACACGCCGGAAAGCTGAACGGTTTTGTAGCCGATATCGGCTACTTTTTTCAGACTCTCTTCCAGACCGGCCAGATCCTTGCAGGCATCGCGCAGGGTGTAAAATTGTGCTCCGATCTCCATAAAAACATCGCTCCTTTTTCTGTATCGCTATGTTCATGCCGGAATGTCGCTTGCTGTGCATTCCGTAAAATGTACAAAACGGGATTACAGCGCAGCCAGAATGCCCTTCAGCGCATCGGCGGCGGCATCAAAGGCGGCCTCTGCGGTGGGATAGGCAAAGGCATCGATCTTGGTCTCCTCACCCTCGCGCTCCAGCGCTTTCAGCCCGTCAAACACACTCAGGTGCGGTTCCAGTGTCAGCACTCTGCCGCCCTGAGCCTTGTAAGCGGCCAGCAGCTGGGGCAGATGTCCCTCGCCGCAGCCGGCAGGCACCACACGGCCATCGCTGAAAGCATCCTTTACATGGAAATATTCCACATAGGAGTGCAGCAGCTCCCATGCGGGCAGAGTGGCCTGACCGCACTGGATGAAGTTGGCGGGATCAAACACCGCGCGCAGCTCGGGGTAGACGGCATGCAGGTCGGCACACTCGGCGGCCATGGCGCCATAAATACCCTTTTCGTTTTCGTGGCAAAGCTTGATGGCACTGCCCCTGGCGGCTTCGATCATGCGGCCCAGCTGATCAATGACCTGACCGCGGCCCTCGGCGGGGGTGACACCCTCCGGTAAAAAGAAGCTGAACATACGCAGCGCGCCGGCACCAAGAATATCGCCCAGTTCCAGCGTATGACGGAATTTATCCAGATGGGCTTCGAAATCATCTGTCAGGCTGATCTTGCCCATGGGTGAGCCCACGGACCATACCCGCACGCCGGCGTCATCCAGACGCTTGCGCAGCTCGCGTGCCTCGTTCAGTGTCAGATCGGAAACATTTTTTCCGTCCACACCGCGGACCTCCAGACAGGGAATGTCATTTTTCTGCAGCGCGGCGATCTGGCCGACGATTTTGGAATCCGCCTCATCTGCAAACGCGCACAATGTCCAATCGTACATCGTTCATCCTCACTTTCCTTGTTCAGGGCGGCAGAAGTCTCTTCTTTTTGTGAAAGACAGACAAAGTCTGCAGCCTTATACACTTCCATTGTAGTCAAAGTGGAAATGCAATGCAAGTGCAATTTGCTTTAAAGGGTATTGCAAATCCGCGCATGTTTTGCTATACTCGTAAAAGGAAAGGCAGGCGGTGGATTTGCAGTGTTTCGGGGCATTTGAGGCGGACAGGATCTACGGCCATCATCTGCGGGATGAGCAGCCGGATACCAGCCAGTATTATATGCACACACACTCCGGCTTTGAGCTTTTTTACTTCATCAGCGGCAGCGCCCGCTATCGTGTGGAGGCCAGCGTCTATCCGATGCAGCCGGGGGATATTCTGATCACCCGCAGCGGCGAGACCCACAGCCTGCTGCTGGATCCCTCACAGCCTTATGAGCGTATCGCCATCCATTTTTCACCGGAGCTGATGACGGAAACTCTGAACAGCCGGCTGCTTTCGCCGTTTATGGACCGTCCGCTGGGGGTGCAGAATCGGTATGCGGCGCAGGAGCTTCCCGCCGATTTTGTGCGGCTTTGTCTGGAGCGGCTGCTGGTCTGCGGGCAGGAAGAAAGCGAGAGCGCCGTCTTTGCTTATCTGCTGCCGCTGCTGCAGGAGCTGTATAAGATCTGGCAGAGCCGTTCCCCTGAACCGGAGAGCGAAACGCCGCCGCTGGCTGCCCAGATGATCGCCTACATCAACCAGCACCTCAATGAGCTGGACGGCCTGCAGCAGCTGGAACAGCAGTTTTTTCTCAGCCAATCCCAGATCAATCGCATTTTCCGCCGTTTCACCGGCAGTTCGGTGTGGGAGTATGTGCAGATCAAGCGACTGTTTGCGGCTCGTCAGCTGCTGTATCAGGGGGTATCTCCCTGCAAGGCCGCTGCCGAGTGCGGTTATAAGGAGTATTCCACCTTTTACCGCGCCTACAAAAAGCGGTTCGGCAACGCTCCGCAGCAGGATCAGGGCGAGGGCTTCCGCGAGCCCTACCGATAAAAAAGCAGTTGCTGAAGTTGATAATTATATGTTATATTATAGTATAATATAGGAAATATCGTATATAGGAAATACCGTACAGGAATACAACAGAAGTCCGAATACACTTCACAGGTTCGTGTGAAGTGTGCGGCAGGAGGAATTTATGCGTATTGATAAATATCTGAAAGTCAGCCGTTTGATCAAGCGGCGTACCGTCGCTAACGAGGTTGCCGATGCCGGTCGTATTGAGGTCAACGGCCGCCCTGTCAAAGCCAGTTACGCTGTCAAGGTAGGGGATGTGATCACAGTCAGCTTTGGCAACCGGCCGGTCAGTGTCAAGGTCGTTTCCATTGATGAGCCCCGAGGCAAGGATGTCGCCCGCGAAATGTACGAGATCATCGACGAGGGCAAGCCGCTGGCTGTCAACCACGAACAGCAGTAAACAAGATCAACAGAGATGCCGCAGAGCCTGTGTGTTCTGCGGCATCTTTCATGCTTTAAAACATTGAGGCATCAGAGAAAAAGACTGTCGAATGGTCGAAATGAACAAAGAAATCATTAAAAATAGTGCAAAATCACGAGGATTTCAAAGTGAGAGCTGATTTTCACGCTGTTTTGCTTTGAAAAAAGAGGATGGACGGGTGAGGAA
>JAFUNR010000001.1 GCA_017472965.1 Oscillospiraceae bacterium
GCAACAACTCCGTCAAATTTGATTTGGCGGCCCATATAGGGCCGCCATTTTGGCTCTATAAGAGCCAAAACCATCAAATATTGCAGCAAATTCCTGCGGAATTTACACGCGAAATGAAATTTCGCGTGTGGCGTGTTGTAATAATTTCATTTTGCAACACGCCGTTTGCATCATACGGTACGGAAAATCGTTTTCTCATTCCCCGGTGCGCTGCAGACAGATGCGCACAAGGCTGTGGGGCGGCAGAGTGACGGGGGCATCCGCAGCGGTGGCAAGGGGGGCATCGCACACCTGCAGCGGCGTATCGAAGCTGTTCGAATCGTGCACATCGGCGGCGGTGAGCACATCTGCCTTTTCCACCTGCCACACGCCGGCAGGCAGGTACAGCCGGGCGGTTTTCTCCTCGTACAGGTCGATGTTGACAAAGCTGAGCGTGATGCGGCTGCCGTCCGCGCTTGCGGTGGCCACCGCATCCAGCCGGTCATCCGCATCCTCCGGCAGCAGTGGCAGGATATGCTGGCCCAGATGCTCCCGCAGCAGCTTCATGGCGTAGAAGGTGGGCGTTTTGAAAAAGCGCGGGCCGTCGGTCTCGAAAAGGCTTTGCAGCAGGTTGGAAAGCTGGGTCTCCATGGCGAATTCCACGATATCCGCATTGCGGTAGAAGATGTGCAGCGTCAGCGCGGCGAACAGCGCATCCCGCACGGTCTGGCGCTGGTTCTGGTTATTGGCAAGATCTGCCTCGGGGTGCCAGACACCCCACTCGTCAAAGCTGATCTTTGTAGGCCACTGCGGGTCGGTGTGCTCACGGATGGCGACCCGGTGCAGAGTGATATCGTATTCGTACCTCTCCAGCAGTGCCAGCAGGTTATAATACTGCTCATCGGTGAAATTCACCGAGCCGCCGCAGGCTTCATAGCCCTGCTTCATGCCGCCCAGATAGTGATGAACGGACAGCGCGTCCGGCCCCTGCTCCCGCTGGCCGTGGGTCAGATGATCCAGCATTTTTCCCGTCCAACCGGGCAGCTTGTGCCGCGCGGAAAGCCCCAGCCCGATCAGATACAGCTGCCCGCGCAGATTGCGGATGACGGTCTGGAACTGCCGGTAGCGGTGCGCATAATTTTCCGGATCGTTGAAATCCACATGCCAGACGTTTTCGTCCGTGTTTCCCAGCGCCCAGTAATACACATTGTAGGGCGCAGGATGGCCGTTGGCGGCGCGCAGCTGCCCGTAGCGGGTGTGCACATCGCCGTTGATGTATTCGAACCAGTCCAGAAACTCCTGCGGGGTGCCAGTGGCGGTATTGACGGTGATGACCGGATCCGCACCGGTCAGCTCGCACAGGCGCAGAAATTCATCGGTGCCGAATTCATGACGCCAGACAGGGTTGGCAGGCTCGGGAATGGGGTGCAGCCGGGGCGGGCGCTCGGGGCCGATACCGTCGCGCCAGTGGTAGTGATCGGCGCAGCAGCCGCCCGGCCAGCGCATAGCGCCCACGCCCAGCTCGCGGCAGCCGTCGATCACATCCTGCCGCAGGCCGTCGGTGTTGGGGATGGCGCTGTCCCTGCCCACCCAGATGCCGTCGTAGATGACACGGCCGAAATATTCAAAGAAAACCGAATGCAGATGCCGGTCCACGCGCTTCTCCTTATCCGGCTTTGCGATAACATGGTATTTCATATACAGCTCCTTTTTCATCACGGTTCGGGCGTACCGGTGTGCGCCGCATCAGAACCGCAGCGCGGCGATGCCGCCGGCGGGGATATGCAGCGGCTGACGGGGATCCACCGTCAGTTCCACAGGTCTGACGGCTTCGGGGTTTTCAAAGGTGTTGTGTGCGTGCAGATCATCGTTTGCCAGCAGCCGCAGCACGGCGGTTTCGGGCAGCTCTTCGCCCACGGCGCACAGCTGCAGCACCGCTTCCTCCGTGCAGGAGAGATTGCCCACGGTGAGCAGTTTTTTGCCGTCCTTTACAGAGGCGGATACGGTGACGGAGCTTTCGAACACCTCATTGTCGGTGACGGCGACATTGAATGCCTGCGCACCCTGATGCTCTTTGTACAGATCGAACACATGGTAGGTGGGAGTGGTGATGCACTTTTCGCCGGCGGCGAGGAAGCAGCAGTGCAGGTTGTTCACCAGCTGGGCGGCGTTGGCCATGCGCACCTTGTCGCAGTGGTTATTGAAGATGTTCAGCGTCAGCGCACTGACCATGGCATCGCGCATGGTGCTCTGCTGCTCAAACAGGTTATAGCCCTTGCTGGGGCCGCTGCCGTCCGGATGCCAGCAGCCCCATTCGTCCACCACCAGGCGGCAGCTTTCCTGCATACCATGACCGCAGATGATGTTCCAGTTGTGGGTGATGATCTCCTCCATGCGGCTGGCCTGCCGCAGCTGCTGATCCCATTCCTCATTGGTGAAGGCCACGGGATCACCGGCATGGCCGCAGTAGTAGTGCATGGCAAAGCCCTTGATGAAGCCCTTTACCGGCGCCAGCTGCGGCACCACGCCGTGGGTCCAGCTGTAATCGGCGCCGTTGCTGCCGCAGGCGTACAGCTCCACCCTGCCGCTGACATTGCTCATCAGCGTGGCAAAGCGGCGGCACTCGTCCGCGTAATGCTCGGGGCGCATCATACCGCCGCCGCCCCAGTTCTCGTTGCCCACGCCCCAGAATGGGATATCCCACGGCTCGGCGCGGCCGTTTTTCTCGCGCTCCAGTGCAAGGGTGGTGCTGCCGCGGGGCGACAGGCAGTAATCCATCCAGTCACGGATGTGCATGGGGGTCACACCGGTGAGATTGGCGGCAAAGTAAGGCTGCGCCCCGATCAGCTCGCACAGATCCAGAAATTCATGGGTGCCCACGGCATTGGTCTCGTACCGGCCGTCCATCGGGGTCCACCAGTTGCGGCGCACGGGACGGTTTTCGCCGATGCCGTCGCGCCAGTCGTAGGTTTCGGCAAAGCAGCCGCCGGGCCAGCGCAGCACGGGCGGATGCAGCGCGCGCAGCTTTTCCACCAGCTCCTTGCGGAAGCCGCGGATATTGGGGATATCACTGTCCCTGCCCACCCACAGGCCATCGTAAAAAACGCCGCCGATGTGTTCGCTGAAATGACCGTAGATCTCGGGCGCAATGGTTCCCTTGGTTTCGGGATAGACCAGATAGACCTTTTTCATGCTCTTCCTCTTTCCCCCGGCGCACCGGGCGGTTTATTCTTCCGGTTTCATCATACGATAAATATTTTCGCTTTTCAAGAATATTTTTTGCGCAAAGGGTGCAGTATTTTGCGCTTTCGTTTTCCGGTGCATTTTTTGCTGCGGCATGTACCGGAACTGTATGTTTTACGCTTGCACTTTTCATCGCAATCAGTATAATGAAAGAAAAAGCATTCCCGCGCCGCAAAAGGAGGAACCGCCATGAAACAGAAGATCGTTTCCACCCGTGCCTACCGCGAAAGGCTGCTTGCCGACCCGCACCGCCCCTCCTTTCATTTTACTGTACCCGACGACAACGGCATGCCCGGCGACCCCAACGGCGCTTTTTTTGCCGACGGCGTCTACCACCTGATGTACCTGTACAGCAATTCCGGCACGGAGGCCTTCCACTGGGGGCATATCTCCTCCCGCGATCTGCTGCACTGGCGCCATCATCCGGATGCGCTGCTGACGGACGGGGGCGATCGGGGCTGCTTCAGCGGCGGCGCCTTTGTGGATGAGGACGGCACCGCCTACCTCACCTTCTGGAAATTCCCCGCCGCAGACGGAAAGAAGGACAACGGCGGCATCGCCCTTGCCTGCGCCCGGCCGCCCTACGATGTGTGGGAGCGCATGGAGCCCATCGCCGTGGAGGGCACCGAATGGGGCATCCGCGATGTGGAGCTCGACGGCAAGACCGTCCATCTGGGCTGCGCCGATCCCTCCAACATCTGGAAGAGGAACGGCTTCTACTATATGCAGCTGGGCGCGCTGTGCGTGCTGAACAAATACGGCCGCGAGGAAAATTCGCCGCCGGAATATCAGGGCGACTGGACGGAGCTTTTCCGCTCCCGCGATCTGAAGCACTGGGAGTTCGTGCACCGCTTTTACACCAACACCCATGCGGGCGAGGATTGGCCCGATCGCACCGAGGACGATATGTGCCCCAGCTTCCTGCCGCTGTACGATGCGCCCGCCGCCGGCAGCTTCACCGGCAAATGGCTGCAGCTCTTTATCGCGCACAACAAGGGCTGCCAGTATTACATCGGCACGCTGGATGACGAAACCGAGACCTTCCTGCCGGAGGTGCACGGCCGGATGTCCTGGCAGGACAACACCTTCTTTGCGCCGGAGGCTCTGGTGGATGACCGTAACCGCCACCTTCTGTGGGCATGGCTGCACGACAACCCCGAAAACGACTTTGAAAAGTACGGCTGGTCGGGCGTGTACTCCTTCCCCCGCGCGGTCTGGCTGCAGGACGGCGAGCTGCACATGGCCCCCGCCGAAGAGCTGGCGCAGCTGCAGTGCAACCACCAGACCTTTGAAGCGCCCGCCGAAGGCCGCATTCCGGTAAAGAACGGCCTGCTCTGCCGGCTGAAGGCGCAGTGGAGCGCCGGCGAAGCCGGCGGCGCGGGGCTGCGTGTCCGCGTCAGCGGCGACGGCAGCGAATATACCGCCGTCTTTTACGACAGCGCCGCCGGAAAGCTGGTCATGGATACCGCCCGCAGCGGGTGTGACGGCCGCCGCATCCGCGAGGAGGCTCCCTTCCGCCTGAAGGAGGGCGAGGAGCTTTCGCTGGATATTTTCATCGACCGCTCCGTCATCGAGGTGTACGCCAACGAACGGCAGGCCATCTGCCGCCGGGTCTACCCCACCGCCCCCGCCACAGCCGGCGGCGTCTGCCTTATCCCCGGCTGCGCCGCACCCCGCACGCTGGAGGCATGGGAGCTGGACGCCGCCAACCCGTACTGATCCCGCACCGCCATTCAATCAAAAACTGCACCCCTGCTGCGGCGGGGGTGCGTTTTTTACAGGAAGTTTCCGCAAGTTTTCTGCACTTTTCCTTTCCTGCATGCGGTTTTTGCTTGCAACCGGTGCATCCAGATGTTATACTAGAATATAAGATAAACTTCATAATGGGTGAGGTGCGCCCGTTTTCGGGTGCGGCGAACCACTTTTCAGAAAAGAGAACGAACCGACATGGCTGATTATACCGTCAGCGCCAGTGTGGTGCTGTACAACGGCTTCGACGAGGCTGCCGGCTGCATCGAATCGGTGCTGGAAAAAACCACGGGCGTGCCGCTGGAGCTGTATCTGATCGATAACGCCTCGCCGGACGGCACCGGCGAAAAGCTGAAAGAGCATTTTGCCGGACGCGCCGAGGTGCTGTGCAGCCCGGAAAATCTGGGCTACGGCAAGGGGCACAACCTGTGTCTGGACAAGCTTGCCAGCAAATACCATGCCGTCATCAATCCGGATATCGTATTCGGCGAGGATACGCTGACAAAGCTGTGCGCCTGGCTGGATGAGCACCCCGAAGTGGTGATGGTCACCCCCAACATCCTGTTTCCGGACGGCCGGGTGCAGCGCATCGCCAAGCGCACCCCCAATGTGCTGGCGCTGGCCGCACGGCAGCTGCCGCTGGGCTTTCTTAAACCCTATGAAAATCACTACCTGATGCTGGACAGAGATCTTTCCCAGCCGCAGGAGGTGCAGTTCTGCACCGGCTGCTTCTTTGTGGTGCGCACCGAAGCGCTGAAGGCTTTCGGCGGCTTTGATCCCGATTATTTCATGTATGTGGAGGATGCGGATATCACCCGCCGCGCCATGGCTCACGGCAAGGTGATGTACTGGCCGGGCACCTATGTGTATCATCACTGGCACCGCGCCCCCACCCGCCGGCTGCGCCCGTTTGTGATGCAGCTGCGCAGCATGTTCCTGTATTTTTCCAAATGGGGCTTCTGCTTCGGCTTCGGCAGAAAAGCGGAATGCCTGCCCTGCAACCGCAGCGATCCCGCCGCACGGTGAGACCGCGCCCCACCCCCGCACAGTAAATGACCGCGGCGCATCCCGCCGCGCAGATAAACGGAGGCTTTAATATGAAAGGTATCGTTCTGGCCGGCGGCGCCGGCACCCGACTGTATCCCCTGACGATGGTCACCTCCAAGCAGCTGCTGCCTGTTTACGACAAGCCCATGATCTACTACCCGCTGTCCACCCTGATGCTGGCGGGCATCCGCGAGATCCTGATCATCTCCACCCCGGAGGACACCCCCCGCTTTGAGCATCTGCTGGGCGACGGCAGCACCTACGGACTGAAGCTTTCCTACAAGGTGCAGCCCTCTCCCGACGGTCTGGCGCAGGCCTTCCTGCTGGGCGAGGAATTCATCGGCGACGATTGCTGCGCCATGGTGCTGGGCGACAACATCTTCTACGGCAACGGCTTCTCCGGCGTGCTGCGCGCCGCGGTGGAAAATGCCGAAAAGAATGGCCGCGCCACCGTGTTCGGCTACTATGTCAACGATCCCGAGCGCTTCGGCGTGGTGGAATTCGACGAGTCCGGCAAGGTCATCTCCATTGAGGAAAAGCCCAGGGAGCCCAAGAGCAACTACGCCGTCACCGGTCTTTATTTCTACGATAACCGCGTGGTGGCCAAGGCCAAGGAGGTCAAGCCCAGCGCCCGCGGAGAGCTGGAGATCACCACGCTGAATCAGCTGTATCTGGCCGAGGATGATCTGGATGTGCAGCTGCTGGGCCGCGGCTATGCCTGGCTGGATACCGGCACGATGGACAGTCTGGTGGAAGCTGCCGACTTTGTGCAGATGGTGGAAAAGCGCCAGGGCATCAAGATCAGCGCCCCCGAGGAGATCGCCTACAAAAACGGCTGGATCAGCAAGGAAAAGCTGCTGGAGAGCGCCGCCCGCTACGGCAAGAGCCCCTACGGCGAGCACCTGAAGCGCGTGGCCGAGGGTAAGATCCGCTACTGATTTTTCCGCCGTTTGCGGCCGGTCATGCTTTTGCACTGCGCCGCGCCGGCTTTTTCCCTTCGCTGCGAAGGGAACGCCTTTATCCCACCGTTAATTGTAAAGTGAGGGAACCGCATTGAAGATCCTGATCACCGGCGCCTGCGGGCAGCTGGGCAACGAACTGCGCACCGTGCTGGCAAACGGTGCGGGCGAGCTGGGGCCTGTGCCCGAAAAACTGCAGCACGCCACCGTCATCGGCACCGATGTGACCGCCTCCCCCGGCGTGGAAGCGCTGGACATCACCAACCGCCATCAGGTGGCGGTATTTCTGCGGCGCTGCCAGCCGGATGTGGTCATCAACTGTGCCGCCTACACCAACGTCAACGGCTGCGAGAGCCACCAGCAGGATGCCTATAAAGTCAACGCACTGGGTCCCCGCAATCTGGCACTGGCCTGCGAGGAGATCGGCGCAAAGCTGGTGCATGTCTCCACCGATTATGTTTTTTCCGGCGAGGGGGATGTGCCCCTGTGCGAGTATGACACCGTGGGGCCGGTCTCGGTCTATGGCAAGACCAAGCGCGCCGGCGAGGAATATGTGCAGCAGTTCTGCAAAAAGCACTTCATCGTGCGCACGGCATGGCTGTACGGCTATGTGGGCAGCAACTTCGTCAAGACCATTCTGCGCCTTGCCAGAGAGCGCGGCGCGGTGAAGGTGGTCAACGATCAGCTGGGCAACCCCACCCACTGTGCGGATCTTGCCCATCACCTGCTCAAGCTGTGCGTCACCAAGGAGTACGGCGTTTATCACTGCACCTGCGAGGGCATCTGCAGCTGGTACGATTTTGCCTGCGAGATCGTGCGGCTGGGCGGCGTACAGGCGGAGGTAAGCCCCTGCACCACCGCCGAGTACCCCACCCCCGCCAAACGCCCCGCGTGGAGCGCACTGGAAAACATGGCCCTTGCCTCCACCGTGGGCAACGACGCCCGTCCGTGGCAGCAGGCGCTGGCCAGCTTTTTTGAACACTGGGACGGCAACTGAGCCGCCCGCAGCTTTCCGCAAAAATTCGCCGCGCACCGCGGCTTAAAAGGAGAACGCTTTCCATGAAAACCTATCTGATCACCGGCTGCGCCGGCTTCATCGGCTCCAACTTCGTCTATTATATGCTCGACAAGTATCAGGACATCCTGCTGGTCAATCTGGACAAGCTGACCTACGCCGGCAATCTGGAGAACCTGAAGGGCGTGGAGGGCGATCCCCGCCATGTGTTCGTACAGGGCGATATCTGCGACAAGGAGCTGGTCAAGAGCCTGTTCGCCAAGTACGATTTTGACTATGTCATCAACTTTGCCGCCGAGAGCCACGTGGACCGCAGCATCTCCAATCCGGAGATCTTTGTGCAGACCAATGTGATGGGCACGGTGAATATGCTGCAGTGCGCCAAGGAGTCTTGGTACGACCCCGCCGCCAAAACCTGGGCCGAGGGCAAGAAGTATCTGCAGGTCTCCACCGACGAGGTGTACGGCGCTCTGGGTGCCGAGGGCTATTTCATGGAGACCACCCCGCTGGATCCCCACAGCCCCTACTCCTCCTCCAAGACCAGCGCCGATCTGTTCGTCAAGGCCTATCACGACACCTACGGTATGCCGGTGAACATCACCCGCTGCTCCAACAACTACGGCCCGTACCAGTTCCCCGAAAAACTGATCCCGCTGATGATCAACAATGTCAAGAACCACAAGCAGCTGCCGGTGTACGGCGACGGCATGCAGGTGCGTGACTGGCTGTATGTGGAGGATCACTGCAAGGCCATCGATCTGGTTGCCAACGGCGGCCGCGTGGGCGAGGTGTACAACATCGGCGGTCACAACGAGCGCCCCAACATCTTCATCGTCAAGACCATCATCGCCCAGCTGCGCGACCGTCTGAACGATGAGGGCATCAGCGAGGAGCTGATCAAGCATGTGGAGGACCGTCTGGGCCACGACCGCCGCTACGGCATCGACCCCACCAAGATCAAAGAGGAGCTGGGCTGGTACCCCGAGACCACCTTTGAGGTGGGCATCGTCAAGACCATCGACTGGTACCTGAACAATCAGGAGTGGATGGAGCATGTCACCAGCGGCGATTACCAGAAATACTACGAGGATATGTACAAAAATAAATAACTCTCTGTAAATCATTTTGCTCACAGGAAGCTGCCGCAGCCGCGGCGGCTTCCTTTTTTATGTCTACTTCCCGCAGCGCCCTCATAAGTGTAAAACAGATGCTTTGCAAAAAGGGAGGGCTGCTTCATGGAAGAATACCGGCAGGCGCTGGCACAGCGGTACGGACGGGATTACAGCTGGCTGGATACTGCACTGACCATGTACCGCGGCACGGTGCGGCAATGCCCCGGCGCGGTATGCATCACCTTTGTCCCCGCAGAGGAGACCGATTTAGGCCGGCAGTACGGCCTTGCAGAGGGTCTGACACTGCATTTTCTTCTGGAGGAGGAGGGCGGCGAACCACCGCAGGCCGCCGCACTGCTGTCCGGGCCGTTTACCGCGCAGCAGCGGCTGTGCATTCCGGTAAAAACCGGCCGTGCGGCACTGGGCTGGCAGCTGGGCGGGCGGCTGGATGCCATCCGCCCGCTGGTGCTGCTGCGGCCGTTTTATCTGTTCTGTCCGCCCGAAGCCGCCCCCGCCGCCGGCGAAGTACGCCGCGCACCGCTGAGCGATCCCCGGCGGCTGGGCCGTATGCTGGATAACGGCTGGACCGGCGTGGACCGCTGCGCCCTGACACAGGAGGTACTGCTGCAGAAACGCTGCTGAAAACCGATATAAAATCCAAAAAAACGCTAAAAAATCAATGACAGAACGGCACTTGCGGTGTATAATACAATCAGTAACCTGTACCGTGCCGCGCCGGGTGCGCCGCGCGGCGGAAAGGATGTGCCCCATGCGTACCGTCAGAACCCTTTGTATCCTGCTTGCGGCAGCCGCCGTGCTGTGCGTGTGCCTTATTTTCGGCGAAAAAGCGGATGCATTCCTTGCGCCTGTGCTGCAGCAGCTGCAAAGCGAAGCCGCTGCACAGCATGCGGCGGGCGAATTTTCGGTATGGTACCTGTGGGGCGTTCTCGCTGATGCGCTGGGACCGCTGCCCGCCTTTGCGGGGCTGCCGGTGCTGGGCTGGTGTATGTGCTGCGGCGAGGGCCGCCACCTGCTGGCCCGCAGCCGGCTGAAGCGCCCTGCCCGCTTTTTTGTGGGCGCAGTGCTGATCACTGCAGGCTGTATTGCCGCAGGCTGCACCGTGCTGGGCGCGCTGACCGCCGGCGGGCTGCTTTCCGTCGGGGCGTTCCCGCGCATTCTGTGGGGCATCGCCGCAGCCGCCGCGGTGATCCTGTGGAGCATGCTCAGCACCCGCAGCACTGCACAGCTGCAGGCGGGACAGGCTCTGGGCGGCATCTGGTGCGTTTTTTCGGTGGTGCTGCTCGGCATCATTCTGCTGCTGCAGGCGTTTGCCCCCGGCGGGGTATCTCCCTCGGGCCACACCGCAGCCGCCGGCACGCTGGCGGTACTGGTGCTGGCATGCGCTCTTTCCGAAGCCTTTGAGGATGACGAGGCCGCATGGCTTCTTGCCGGATTTGTCTTTGCCGCCGCAGCGGGTTTTGGCAGGATGCTGACCCAGGGCTGCAGCCTGCGCGATGTGTGCGCGGCGCTGCTGGCCGCCGCCCTGCTGCTGGCCGTGACCGCCGCCGTTTTCGCGCTGCTGCTGGAGCGCCGGGCAAAACGCTCCGCAAAGCCAAAAGCCAACGGCTGAAGCACCGGCTTTTCCCGAAAACACGCTGCGTCTGCTTTTACACAAACGGCTGCCGCAGCAGAAATATCCATGCAATATCTGTGAGGAGGCGCTCTTATGAGCCACATCATCATTCCCGAGGGCTACCGCCCTGCATTGAGTCTGTACGAGACCCAGAAGGCCATCGGCCTGATCAAGCGCCTGTTTGAGGACAGGCTTTGCGGCACGCTGGATCTGCAGCGTGTGACCGCTCCACTGTTTGTCACGGCGGACAGCGGCCTGAACGACGATCTGAGCGGCGTGGAGCGCCCCGTCAGCTTTGATCTGCGGGATACCGGCGCCGTGGTGCAGGTGGTGCACTCGCTGGCCAAATGGAAACGGCAGGCGCTGCACGAATACGGTTTTTCCGCCGGTCGGGGCCTGTACACCGATATGAACGCCATCCGCCGCGACGAGGAGCTGGATAACCTGCATTCCATCTATGTGGATCAGTGGGACTGGGAGAAGATCATCACCCCCGAACAGCGCAATGTGGAATACCTGAAAGAGGTGGTGCGCGGCATCGTGGGCGCCATCTGCGATACCCAGCACACCCTGCGCATCATGTATCCCGCTCTGAACGCCCATGTGGCGGTGCAGCGGGATGTGTGCTTTGTCACCACACAGGAGCTGGAGGATGCCTACCCCGACTTCAGCGGCAAGGAGCGTGAAAACGCCTGGGTGAAGGAGCACGGCACCACCTTCCTGATGCAGATCGGCGGCGCACTCAGGAGCGGCAAGCCCCATGACAGCCGTGCCCCCGATTATGACGACTGGCAGCTGAACGGCGATCTGCTGTGCTGGAACGATACGCTGAACTGCGCATTCGAGCTTTCCAGCATGGGTATCCGCGTGGATCCCGAAAGCATGGACCGTCAGCTGCGCATCGCCGGCTGCGATGCCCGCCGCACGCTGCCCTTCCACAAAGCGCTGCTGGCCGGCGAGCTGCCGCTGACCATCGGCGGCGGCATCGGCCAGAGCCGGCTGTGCATGCTGCTGCTGGGCAGCGCCCACATCGGAGAGGTACAATCCAGCGTGTGGGATAAGGACACGCTGGAAAAGGCCCGCGCCGCCGGCATCCCCATCCTGTAAAAACGGTATATCCCGGTACAGGCCGCCCTTTGCGGGCACTGTGCACCGGACAGCCAACAACAGTATAAAGGAAAAGAAGAAGGAGAATTTTCTCATGCCCGAAAAGAAAACCCTGCACATGATCGGTAACGCCCACCTCGACCCTGTCTGGCTGTGGCGTTTCCAGGAGGGCTTCGCCGAGATCAAGGCCACCTTCCAGGCTGCCATCGACCGCATTGAAGAATACGACGATTTTGTCTTTACCTCGGCCTGTGCTTCCTATTACAAGTGGGTGGAGGAGAACTGCCCCGAGCTGTTTGAAAAGATCCGCAAGGCCGTCGCCGACGGAAAGTGGAGCATCACCGGCGGCATGTGGATCCAGCCGGACTGCAATATCCCCAGCTCGGAGAGCTTTGCCCGTCATTTCCTGTACTCCCAGAATTATTTCAAGGAGAAATTCGGTCTGACTGTCGTTACCGGCTACAATGTGGACAGCTTCGGCCACACCGCTATGCTGCCCAAGCTGCTCAACGGCGCAGGCATTAAAAACTATGTGTATATGCGGCCCTATGAGGATACGCTGACCCCCGCCGACGGCATGGAGGGCGAAAAGCAGTATCCCTTTGCCGAGCGCGCCTTCCGCTGGCAGTGCGATGACGGCAGCGAGGTGCTGACCTACCGCATCAAGGATGCCTACTGCCAGGATTCCACCGATGTGAACCTGCGCAAATACGATCAGCTGACCACCGATGCCCCCTTTGACATGATGATGTTCTACGGCGTGGGCAACCACGGCGGCGGCCCCACCATCACCATGCTGAACACCATCGCAGCCTACCGCGAAAAGGCGGTCAACGACATTAAATTCGGCTCCACCGACGATTACTTCGACACGCTGCGCGCCAAAAGCTTCGATCTGCTGCCGGTGTACAACGGTGAGCTGCAGAACCATGCCAGCGGCTGCTACGCTGCCAACGGCCGCATGAAGGCTCTGAACCGCACCGCCGAAAACCGTCTGGCCGAAGCCGAAAAGCTGGCCGTGCTGGCGGAAAAGGTGATCGGCTTCAAACACGACAGCACCCGCACCGCCGAGGCGTGGCACAATGTGCTGTTCAACCAGTTCCACGACATCATCTGCGGCTGCAGCATCAAGGGCGCCTACGATGACGCCTACGCCTTTGAGGGCGCGGCCATCGCCCACGGCACTCAGCTGACCAACGCCGCCGCACAGCGCATCAGCTGGGCCGTCAACACCAACAAACCCGGCGCCAAGCGCAGCAAGGATCACCCCCATGTGTGGGAGTATAACGACAACGGCACCCCCATCGTGGTCTTCAACCCCACAGGTCACCCCATCCGCACCGTGGTGCGTGTGTTCCGTCCGGACGGCACCGGCTTCACCGACGAAAACGATGTGCCCGTGCCCTCCCAGCGCATCCGCGGCTATCACGCGGACGGCGACATCAATATGTTCAATCAGGTCTTTCTGGCCGAGCTGCCCGCCTATGGCTGGCGTACCTACTGGCTGTACGGCAAAAAGCCGCTGCCTGCCGCCGAAACCATCACCATGACCGCCGATGAAACCGGGATGTCCAACGATGTGGTCAGTGTAAAATTTGATCCCGAGACCGGTGCCATCGCCTCCATTGCAGACCGCACAGGCAACGAGTTCGTCGGCAAATACGCCGGCCGCGCCGTGCTCATCGACGACAAGGACAACGACACCTGGAGCCACTGGCATTTCACCTTCGATCAGGAGATCGATGCTTTCGGCAAGCCCTCGTTTGAAGTGCTGGAATGCGGCCCCGTCATCAGCAGCGTGCGTGTCACCACTCGCTGCCGCAACAGCACCCTGCAGCAGACCTACTCCCTGTACGCCGGTGAAAAATCCGTCCATGTGGAGACCCGGCTGCTGCTCAACGAGCCGCTGGTCAGCGTGAAATTCTGCTTTGACAGCGGCATCGCCGATGCCGCCTTCCTGCGCGAAGTCCCCGGCGGCGTGGTGGAGCAGCCCTTTGACAGCCCGGTCATGGGCCGTGAGCAGCCCATGCAGCGCTATATGTGCGCTTACAAGGACGGTCACGGTCTGGCCGTGGTCAACGAAGGCAAATATTCCAGCTGCTGCAAGGACGGCGAGCTGCGCTTTGTGGCCGCCCGCAGCTGTTACTTTGCCGACCATTTTGCTTCCGAGCGCGGCCGCAGCCGCCTGCCCATGCAGGAGCTGGGTGAAACCTGCTTTGCCTATACCATCGTTCCCTTTGAGGGCGACCGCGCCGCACTGGCTGCCGAGGCCGCCCGTCAGAACGCTTTCTTTCTCTCCGTCAACGAGACCTATCACGATGGCCCGCTGCCCCAGAGCTTCAGCGCCTTCTCCTGTGAAAACAAAGGTCTGGAGCTGCAGGCTCTGAAGCCCGCCGAGGACGGCAACGGCTTCATCCTGCGCCTGGCCGAGACCGCCGGCGCCGCGGCGGATACCGCCGTCACCGTGCTGGGCACCGAGGTGGCCGTCAGCCTGCCCGCCTACGGCATCGGCAGCTGGCGCGTTGCCGACGGCAAAGCCGTACCCTGCAATTACATAGAGGATCCGCTGGCATAATCGCCGCGCACCTTTGAACTCTCACACAGAAAGGATGGCTGCACAGCCTGTATCCCGCAGCCGTGCAGCCGTCCTTTTTCTCCGCCTATATCATCTCCGAAAGGAACATCTGTATGGATATCTTTCTGAAAGATTACGCTCATCTTATCGAAAACGGCGACAGCACCCTTGCCGTGCTGTGCGCTCTGCGTGCCGCGCAGGACGGCGACACCCTGCGCCTTGGCGGCGGCGAGCTGCACTTCCGGCCAGACCGTGCCTTTACGAAAGAATATTATATCTCCAACAATGACTACAATTTGAAGCCCATCGCGTTTCCGCTGCTGGGCCGCCGCGGCCTGACGGTGGACGGCGAGGGCACACGGTTGGTCTTTCACGGAAAGATGTCTCCCTTTGTGCTGGACGGCTGCGAGGATGTCACGCTGAAAAACTTTGCCGTCGATTACGCCGAGCCCATGTATTTCGAGGCGAAGATCCTCGCCGCAGACGAGCATTTTGTGGAGATGGAGTACGACGACAGCCAGTTTCATGTGGACATCGTCGGCGACCGGTTCCGCTTTTTCGGTGAAAACTGGGAGAATATCACCCCCGCGGTGCTGGTCAACGAGTTCGAGCCCTCTTACAAAGGCCCCACGCCTTACACCGCCACCTATTTTGCCTGTGTGGGCAAAGAGAAAAACACCAGCTTCCTGGGCGGGATGTACCGCTATCTGAGTGCCGAAAAGCCAGCGCCCAACCGGCTGCGGCTGACCGGTGAGCTGGGCTTTTGCCACACGCCGGGCAAATACTGGCTGTGTACCCACAACGGCCGCCACTATCCCGGCATTTTCATCACGGAAAGCAAACGCGTGACGCTGACGGATATCACGCTGAACCACACCCTTGCCATGGGCGTGATCGGCCAGCTCAGCGAGGATCTTACGCTGGAGCGCATCATTGCCGAGCCCAGCGCAGGCCGGATGCTCAGCGTGGATGCGGATGCCACCCATTTCGTCAACTGCAGCGGCCTTTTGCACATGAAGGACTGCCGCTTTGAAAGCATGATGGACGATGCCTGCAACGTGCACGGCATCTATCTGCCGGTGGAGCGAAAGATCGATGCCCGCACCGCACTGCTGCGCTTCGGACATTTTCAGCAAAAGGGCATCAACATCTTCCGCCCGGGGGATGCCATCCGTCTGGTGGCAAACGACACGCTGCAGCCCTGCGGCTGTTTCACCGTCAAGAGCAGCACCCTTATCTCCGGCGATTACCTGCTGCTGGAAACGGAGGAGGATCTGCCCGAGCCGCTGCCCGCCGGCTATGCCTTTGAAAACCACACCCGGATGCCCGCGGTGCATTTTGAGGGCTGCGTCAGCGGCTACAACCGGCCGCGGGGCTTCCTGCTCAGCACCTGCAAGCCGGCGCTGGTGGAAAACTGCGCATTCCACAACATGAACGCCGCCATCTGGATCGCAGGCGATGCCAACAGCTGGTACGAAAGCGGCCCCTGCACCGAAATCGTGCTGCGCAATAACCGTTTTGACAATGCCGCCTATGCCGGCGGCGCAGTGATCGTGGCCGCACCGGAGCTGAAAACCGAGGGCGCACCGCCCTATCACACCAATCTGCGGGTGGAGAGCAATTTCTTCCGTCTGCACGAAAAGCGGTTTATGGATCTGTGGAGCTATGACGGCGTGGTGTTCGCCGGCAACACCTATGTACAGGATGATGCCCTGCCCGCACAAAAGCCCACCGGAGAGGACGGCTTTGCACTGCGGGAGTGTAAAAACACCGACATCCGTCTGTGATCCTGCCCCGAAAAAAATCAGAAACAGCCGTCGCGGACGATTGCAAACCCGCGGCGGCTGTGCTATTCTTATAGCATATCGATACAAAAAGACGACCTCTGTGCATCGAAAGGAGAAAACTGTCATGGATACGATCCGTCTGGGCCGCACCGGCCTTGTTGTGAACAAAAACGGCTTCGGCGCGCTGCCGGTGCAGCGTGTGGATACCGCAGCCGCCTGTGCCCTGCTGCGCCGCGCCTATGAAAGCGGCATCAACTATTTCGACACCGCCCGTGCCTACACTGACAGCGAGGAAAAGCTGGGTCTGGCGCTGGCCGATGTGCGGGATAAGATCATCCTCTCCACCAAGACCATGTCCACCACGGTGGAGGGCTTCTGGCAGGATCTGCATACCAGCCTTGCCCTGCTGAAAACGGATCACATCGACATCTACCAGTTCCACAATCCGGATTTCTGCCCCAGACCCGACGATGGCACCGGCCTGTACGAGGCCATGCTGGAGGCGCGTGAAAAGGGCATGATCCGCTTCATCGGCTTCACCAACCACCGCCTTGCACTGGCGGAGGAAGCGGTACGCAGCGGGCTTTACGACACGCTGCAGTTCCCGTTCTCCTATCTTGCGGGTGAAAAGGAGGAGGCTCTGGTGCGGCTTTGCGCCGAAAAGGATGTGGGCTTTATCTGCATGAAAGCGCTGGCAGGCGGTCTGATCACCGATGCCAAAGCCGCCTATGCCTATCTGGCACAGTTCCCCGTGGCGCCCATCTGGGGCATCCAGCGGGAAAGCGAGCTGGATGATTTCCTCGCCTGTCAGAACGATGCCCCGGCTCTGACCGGGGAACGCCTTGCCTTTATCGAAAGCGAACGCACCGCGCTGGCCGGTGAATTCTGCCGCGGCTGCGGCTATTGCGAGCCCTGCCCCGCCGGCATCGAGATCCACACCTGTGCCCGGATGTCGCTGCTGCTGCGCCGCTCCCCCACCGCCGGGCATCTGACCGAAAAGGGACAGGCCATGATGCAGCGCATCGAGGGCTGCACCGGCTGCGGCCGCTGCAAGGCAAAATGCCCCTATGGTCTTGATACTCCCAACCTGCTCCGGCGCAACTACGAAGATTACAAAACCTTTTTGAAATAAAACCCGCCGCCGGGCCGACAGCTGCGGCGGCACAGAAAAGAGGCGTTCTCTTATGCGGTGGATCACCCGCGACAAAAGCTACTACAAAAGTCTTATCACCCTTGCGGTGCCGGTGGCGCTGCAGGGGCTGATCTCGTTTCTTGTCTCCTTTGCGGATAATCTGATGGTGAACACGCTGGGCGATGCGGCGGTCTCCGGCGTTTACATGGGCAACCAGCTGCAGACCTTTATCCAGATGTTCACCGGCGGCGTGGGCGGCGCACTGCTCATCATCGCCGCCCAGTACTGGGGCAAACGCGAGCCGGAGCCCATCCGCAAGCTGGTGGCCATCGGCGTGCGCTTCTCCGTTGGCGTGGGGCTGATCTTCACCCTGCTGGGGCTGGCACTTCCCACCCAAATCATCCGGATTTTCACAAAGGATGCCGCCGTCATCGCCGAGGGCACCGTCTATCTGCGCTGGGTCTGCCTTTCCTACACCTTTTTCTGTGTGACACAGGCACTCATCTCCGCCATGCGCTCGGTGGAGATCACCCGCATCGGCATGGTGGTTTCCCTGTTCTCTCTGGTGGTGAACATCGGGCTGAACTACGTACTGATCTTCGGCAAGCTTGGCCTGCCCGCCATGGGTGTCAAGGGTGCAGCCATCGCTACGGTGGTCTCCCGCATGGTGGAGACGCTGGTCATCGTCATCTTTGTGTTTGCAAAGGATAAGAAGCTGGGCTTCCGGCTGCGGCATCTGCTGCTGCAGGATAAGCCGCTGGCCCGCGATTACCTGAAATACGGCCTGCCCATCGTGGCCGGCGATATCGTGTGGTCGGTGAACATGATGTGCAACTCTGCCATTCTGGGCAGCTACGGCGCCGAGGTGATCACCGCCGCCAGCGTGGCCAACACGTTGAATACGCTGGCCTACATCACCATCAGCGGTCTTGCATCGGCGGTAGGCATCATCACCGGCAAAACCATCGGCGCGGGCAAGGTGGAGCTGATGAAGGAATACGCCCGCACCACAGAGATCCTTTTCCTTGGCCTTGGTCTGCTCACCGGCGGGCTGCTGGCGATCATCGGCTCGCCCTTTGTGGGGCTTTACACCGGCATCTCTGCCGAAGCCGCCGCCGTTTCCCGCAGCTTTGCACGGGTTCTTTCGGTGACGATCATCGGCACCTGCTACGAAATGCCCGTGCTGTTCGGTCTGGTGAAATCCGGCGGCGATATCAGCTTTGTTTTCAAAAACGACACCATCTTTGTGTTCTGCGTGGTGCTGCCCTCTGCTGCGCTGGCCGCATGGCTGGGCGCACCGGCATGGGTGACCTTTGCCTGTCTGAAGATCGATCAGATCCTGAAATGCTTTGTTGCGCTGGTCAAGGTACGCCGCTACGACTGGATGAAAAAACTGACACGAGAGACTGCATAACACTTTTTGCCCGCCGCATGAAGAATTCCGCCGTGCGTTTCCGTTTACGGAATGAACGGAGGTGTTTTCCATGAAAAGACAGCTTTTGCGCCGCGCTGCGGCGATCCTTGTGCTGCTTGCGCTTCTCCTGACGCTCACCGCCTGCGGCCGCGTGCACGGTGCGCAGCGCATCACAGGTGCAAGCACCCGCTTTTCCCCCGCAGAGCTCGATGCCGCTATGGATACGGTGGTGCGTCATTTTCTGCTGCATTTTGAGGGCTGCACCCTGACGGAGCTTTGCTACGATGAGGAATTATCCGACCGTGCCGCAGCCGAATGGGCTGAGCAGTACGGCGCACGGGATGCCATCGTGCTGACCTCCTCCTTCCGGGTGGGCGCGCACAGCGACGGCAGCCTTTCACCCAATACCACCTACACCCGCTGGCAATGGATCCTGACCTGCGATATACCGGGGGTCTGGACACTGCGCACCTGGGGCTACGGCTGAGCGCGGCCTGCCGTTTATTCCGCATTTTCTCACAGATATCCGATTCTGCAAAAAAATACCGGTGCATCCGCTTTATTACGGATACATCGGTATTTTTATTGCACAGAAACTTTGTCAGATCGTGCAGGCACGCAGCATTCTTATTCTCCGGTCTGCGCGCTCTCCATCCGTCCGAGCTCCCGCAGAAAATACAGCAGGAACGGGATATTGGTGAGGAAGGTCAGGATATCCGCCGCAGGCTGGGCCGCCTGAACACCCAAAAGCCCCAGCGTACCCGGCAGTACAAGGATCAGCGGGATGAAGTAAAGCCCCTGACGGCAGCAGGAGAGGAAGGTGGCGCGGCCCGCTTTGCCCACGCTCTGGAACAGCATATTGGTGGTGACCATCAGCGGCTGCAGCAGCATGGCAAGCGCCTGATAGCGGAACGCCGGCAGCGCAATGGCGGCGACCTCCGGATCATCGCGGAAGGCACGGATCAGCCACGGTGCAGCAAACCAGCAGGCTGCGATCAGCACGCAGACGCCGGCAAAGCTGGCCGCCATGGTGAACAGCGCGGCACTGCGTACACGGCCGTATTTTTTTGCACCGTAGTTAAAGCCCGCCACCGGCTGAAAGCCCTGTCCCACACCGAGGATGATGGACATCAGGAACATAAAGATACGCCCCACGATGCTCATAGCGGCGACAGCCGCATCACCCCAGCCGCGGGCGGCCACATTCAGCAGCATGGTGGCAATGCTGCCCAGCCCCTGCCGGCCGAAGCTGGGAAAGCCGGTGGCAAGGATGGAGAAAAACTCCGCACCGCTGCGGGTGATGCGGGAGAAGCGGATCCGGCTGACTGTTTTGCCCCGCAGGAACATGGAAAGCAGAATGCCAAAGCTGACACACTGGGAAATCGCCGTGGCTGCGCCTGCGCCCGCTGCGCCCATATCCAGACCAAAGATCATCACCGGATCCAGCACCATATTCAGCACGCCGCCGCTGACAAGACCGATCATGGCAAAGAAGGCCTTGCCCTCGTAGCGCAGAATATTGTTGAGCACCAGACTGGACATCATCACCGGCGCGGCCATCAGAATATACATACCGTAACCGCAGGCATGGGGCAGGATGGTATCGGTGCTGCCCAGCAGCAGCATGAAGGGCTCAAGAAAGCACAGCCCTGCCGCCGCCAGCGCCGTGCCCGCAAACAAAGCAGTGAAAAAGCTGGTGGAGGCAAGTCGGGTGGCACCTTCGGTATCGTGTGCGCCAAGCCGCCGCCCGATGGTGCTGCCCGCGCCATGCCCCAGCATAAAGCCGATGGCCTGAATGATGGCCATCAAACTGGAAACAACGCCTACCGCACCGCTGGCCGCGGTGGAAAGCTGACCCACAAAATAGGTGTCGGCCAGATTGTAGATGCTGGTGATCAGCATGCTTAAAATAGTGGGCCCGGCCAGCTGCAGCACCAGCTTCGGCACCGGGGTCTCGGTCATTTTCTTATATTGCGCGGCGTTGTCACTCATAACAAAACCTGTCCTTTTTTGCGATCGTTTTATACAAGTATACTCCTTTTTGTCAAAAACCGCAAGAAAACAAAAGAATTCCGTCCCCGCCATGCCAAAACTGACACTGCCCTGCAAATTTATCTTGCATTTTCCCTTACAAGACGCTATAATATATATGTTAATCATACGCCGGTGTGATGGAATGGCAGACGTGACGGACTCAAAATCCGTTGGTAGCGATACCGTGTGGGTTCGAGTCCCACCACCGGCACCAAGCAAAAAAGGCCGTGAAATGCGGCCTTTTTTGTTTTTCTTTTTTGACTCTCTCGAAGACATGGCAGATATCTGTTTCGGATGTCTGCCATTTTATCTGCCACTTCCGAAAAAATTCCGCGGATTTTTTTACTGAAAGTCCGTTGGTTACACGCTCTTTTTTCCAGCAGATTTCTTCTTCTGCGGCTTGGGCATATCCCGTGCAGACAGACTGTTCGCTATGCTTTCCGCTGCATTCTGCTTGGCTGCAACATCCAGATGTGCATAGATGTTCGCCGTTGTGGAATAGTTTGAGTGTCCCAGCCAGATCTGAATCTCTTTGATGGACACACCGTTAGCCAGCAGCAGGCTTGCACAGGAATGCCCTTACGGTATAATTACGACAAACCGGAAAAGCCCCGTATTTCAAGGGTTTTCGGTTATCAGGCAAGGTTTTTCATCCTTTTCCAACCCGAAAAATCAAGCCGCGAAGTAGTTATATCGTAGGAGGTGTTATATTAAC
>JAFUNR010000015.1 GCA_017472965.1 Oscillospiraceae bacterium
CGACCCGGATGGGGCTCGAACCCACGACCTCCAGCGTGACAGGCTGGCGTTCTAACCAACTGAACTACCGGGCCATATGGAGCGGGTTACGAGGCTCGAACTCGCTACCTTCACCTTGGCAAGGTGACGCTCTACCAGATGAGCTAAACCCGCATATGGCGTCGTCTTGTTCAGACGACGTATGTTATTTTACATCATTCGGAGTCAAAAGTCAATAACTTTTTTAAATTTTTTTGATTTTCTTTTGTTTTCGACCATGTAGCCAAAAACATTCCCCGAATCCACATTTTTTCTTGCAATTACAGAGTTTTCAAAAGTTCGGATGCTTTGAAGGTATAGCTGCTGCCGCAGAACTGACAGCCGATCTCAATTTCATCCTGCTCTTTGCTGAGTTCTGTGAGCTCTTTTCGTCCAAGGCTGATCAGAGCACGCTCCATGCGCTCACGGCTGCAATCGCAGCGGTACCGCGCATCCTGCTCATCCAGCAGATTGGGGTTGAAGCCCTCCAGCACATGCAGAGCAATGCGCTCGGCAGTCCAGCCTTCCTCCAGCAGTGCGGTAATGCTGCGCATGCCGTTCACATTGGCCTCCAGCATATCGATCTCTTCATCCGTTGCACCGGGAAGCAGCTGCAGCAGATAACCGCCCGCGCGCTTGATATGGCAATTGGTATCCACTAAAACGCCCAGTGCGCACACCGTGGGGATCTGCTCACTGGTGGCATAGTAAGAGGTGATATCCTCGGCGATCTCGCCGGAGACAAGGGGGATCTGACCGACATAAGGCTCCTTCAGACCCAGATCCTTGATCACAGTCAGGCTGCCGTCACGGCCTACAGCACCGCCCACATCCAGCTTGCCATCGGCACGCAGCGGCAGCTCCACATCCGGATCTCCGATACAGCCCTTGACATCGCCATATCCATTCGCCACAACGATCAGTGAACGGGCAGGACCGTCCGCTTTGATGCGCAGCGTCAGGGAATCGTCGGTGCTTTTCAGATTGGCGCTCATCAGTGTCACCGCAGTCACAAGGCGGCCGAGCGCAGCGGAACACACCGGACTGGTGTGATGAATGTTGTACATTTTCTCCACCATCTCGGTGGAATCGATGGCTGTCACCAGCACACCGCCGTTTTCGGAAATGCTTCGGATCAGTTTGGCCATGATACTCTCCTTTTTATTCGTCCGCACTGCCCTGTCCGGACACCTGTTCCCCCAGTTGGGTATACTGTTTCTTTGCAACAAAAATCATACGCTGGGAATCCTTCCGCAGACGGCGGAAGCTTTCACCGTCACGCACCTCCAGCACAACAAGACCCGCCTTTTCGCAGATCCCGCACACCTGCTGCACCGTATAGCTGTATTCAGTGAAGCGTTCCTCAAACACTTCACCCGTGGCGCTGCGTGTGGTATGCACCGTGATCTCGGTGGCAGGGATGCTCTCATCGTAGCGGTTGCTCCAAACGCACACCGCATCCGGCGCCTGCACCTCATAGCTGTGATCCTTCAGGATCTCCCGGTGTTTATAGGGCGTATTCATATCAAAGATGAATACCGCATCCTTATCCATGAAAAAGGCGGCTCTGTGCAGGGCATCTTCCAAACGCGGCAGCGGACCGATGTGATTGAGGGTGTCAAAGGTCGATACGGCTCCCTGTACGGTCCCGAACAGATCCAGAGCGGTCAAATCTTGCCGAAGCAGCTGCACACGACCGGCAAGCTTCGGTTTTTCGGCCAGCTTGTCCGCCAGAACCTCCAGCATATCCTGTGACACATCCAGCGCCAGCATATCGTAGCCGTCGCGCGCCAGCGCCAGCGTCAGTGTGCCGGTGCCGCACCCCAGATCCGCCACAATGCCTTTCTTCAGGCCGTGGCGCCGGAATGCTCTACGCACAAAGCGATGCAGCTTTCTGTAATTCGCCGCACCGTTGAGTTCATCATAAAAATAGGCAAACTCGTTGTACATAACTTCGCTTCCCTGTTTACCCGCCGGCGACCGCCGCTTCGATGGCTGCCTTCAGCGCATCGATGCCAAAACCGTTTTCGGCACTGGTCAGAATCACATCAAGACAGCCGAAGGGCTCGCAGCATTCCCGCAGCGCAGCTTCCTGCGCTGCCATCTCGCTCTTTTTCAGCTTGTCGCACTTGGTCAGCGCAACAACAAAGGGAATGCGGTGATGACGCAGGTAATCCATCATCTGAAAGTCATCTTCAGTGGGCTCGCGGCGGCTGTCCACCAGCTGAATGAGCAGTGTATAGTCGCGACCGGTCTCGAAATACCGGTTGATCAGATCATCCCAGCGCTGCCGCTCCGAAGCAGAAACCTTGGCATAGCCGTAGCCCGGCAGATCGGCAAAATACACACTATCCACCTGATAAAAATTGATGGTGGCCGTCTTGCCCGGAGTAGCACTGACACGGGCAAGATTCTTGCGGCTGCACAGCTTGTTGATCAGCGAGCTTTTGCCCACATTGGAGCGCCCGGAGAAGATGATCTCCGGACGGTCACAATCGGGAAGCTGCGAGGACAGGCCGTAAGAAGCCTGAAACGCGGCTTTGTTGAAATTCATGGTATTACTCCGTTTCTTCTCTTGCAAATGCCCCGTCAGGATTGAACGACAGCGGCATCCTTGTTGGTATTTTTCACCGGTTTAGAGGCATTTTTCCGAACGGAACGGCTTTCGGAAGCAGCCGTCGGGCGTACCAGAGCCAGATCAAGCACCTGATCCAGACGGGATACCGGAATGAATGTCACCTTTTCCCGCACAACAGGAACCACATCATAAAGATCGGAGGCATTCTCCTGCGGGATCAGCACGGTACGGATCCCCTCTTTGTAGGCTGCCATGGATTTTTCGCGCAGACCGCCGATGGGCAGCACATCGCCGTGCAGTGTGATCTCACCGGTCATGGCAATACCGCTGGAAACAGGGATGCCGGAAAGCGCGGAGATCAGTGCCGTGGTCAGGGTGATACCGGCGGAGGGGCCATCCTTGGGCACAGCACCCTCCGGGGCATGGATATGGATATCAATATTCTTGAAACGGGCGGCATCGATGCCATACTCCGCCGCGTGGAAATGGGCATAGGAAAGTGCCAGCTTGGCGGATTCCTTCATCACCTCGCCCAGCGAACCGGTCAGCTCGATGCGGCCGCTGCCGTTTTCGAGGATCAGCACCTCGATGGGCAGCACCTCGCCGCCGATGGAGGTCCACGCCAGACCGTTGGCCACACCCACCTGATCGCGGCGGCTGAGGAAATTCTCCTTGCGGCGGCGCGGACCGAGCAGCGGCTCGATCTGCGCGGGTGTCAGGGTCAGAACCGCTTCGGGATCGGCTGCCACCTGCCGCGCACATTTGCGCAGCACCTCGGCTATGGTACGCTCCAGCGTACGGACACCGGCTTCGCCGGTATAACCGTCAATGAGCAGCTCCAGAACGGAGGAGGGCAGCTTTACGCGGCCCTTCAGACCGGTCTTTTCCAGCTGCCGGGGCAGCAGATGGCGGCGGGCGATCTGCAGCTTCTCCTCGCGGGTATAGCTGCCCAGCTCGATGACATCCATACGGTCCAGCAGCGGGCGCGGGATGGTATCCAGCGAGTTGGCCGTCGTGACAAACAGCACGCGGGAAAGATCGAACGGAATATCCAGAAAATGATCCTTGAAGGCCTTGTTCTGCTCGGGATCCAGAGCCTCCAGCAGCGCTGCGGCAGGATCGCCGCGGAAATCGTTGCCCAGCTTATCGATCTCGTCCAGCAGGATCAGCGGATTGCAGCTTTTCGCCTGAATGACAGCGGAGATCAGACGACCGGGCATAGAGCCGATATAGGTGCGGCGGTGACCGCGGATCTCGGCTTCGTCCCGCACGCCGCCAAGGCTCATGCGGACATAGTTGCGGTTCATGCAGCGCGCCATGGACTGCGCGATGGAGGTTTTACCCACGCCGGGAGGGCCAACCAGACAGATGATCTGCCCCTTGACCTCGCCGGCAGTTTTACGCACGGCAAGGATCTCCAGAATACGGTCCTTCACCTTCTGCATGCCGTAGTGGTCGCGGTTCAGGATACTTTCGGCCTTTTTCAGATCCAGCGAATCCTTTGTTTCAATGCCCCACGGCAGCTCAAGGCAGGTATCCAGATAAGAGCGGATGACCGTTGCCTCCTGCGAGGCATTGTGCATCTTGAAAAGCCGGTCGGCCTCCTTGCGCAGCTTTTCGGCGCTGTCGGCGTCAATGGGCAGCGAATCGATCTTCGCCTTGTAAGCAGCGGCCTCGGCGCGGATATCATCCCCCTCACCCAGCTCCTCGAGGATGACATTCATCTCCTCGCGCAGGTAGTAATCCCGCTGCTCTTTTTCCATGATGTCGCTGGTTTTTTCCTGGATCTCGCGCTCGATCTCCAGAATATTGTTTTCGCGGATAAAGATCGCAAGCAAGCGCTCCAGCCGGTCGATCAGGTTGGAGGCCTCCAGCAGCTCCTGCTTATCCTGATAGCGGAACAGCACATTGGAAGGCACATACTCGCTGATGAAACGGCCGTCATCGTTGGAAAGCACCGTGAACACCACTTCCTTGGAGACACGCTGCCCCATGGTCAGGTAGCGGTGGAATTCCTCCTTGATGCGGCGCACCAGTGCGGTGATGCGCTCCTCCTCGCCGGAGGGAGTGCGGATCGCTGAGGGCTTGACCTCGGCCATCAGAAAGCGCTCACTGGTCTCAAGCTGCAACAGACGGGCGCGCAGCTTGCCTTCCACCAGCACATTGATATTCTCTTCATCCATGCGCAGAAACTGTTTGATCTCGGCCACAGTGCCGTAGGTATACAGATCCTTTACGCCGGGATCCTCCACATTGATATCCCGCTGCGCCACCAGAAAAACGGGGCTGTTGTGCTCCATTGCCCAGGTGATGGCCGCAATGGACTTGGGACGGGCCACCTCGAAGTGGACCACATTATTCGGAAAAACGACCAGACCGCGCAGCGCAACTGCGGGGATGTGCAGGTGGGAATCCTGCTGATCGATCGTGACTTTGACTTTTTCTGCCATCGTGAGAAACCTTCCTTTCTGCCGTCCGGACGCCGGTTTACCTTGCCGGAAAAGCGCGGACAGCCGTATGAAACCAATTTTTTCATACTCCCCTGCGGGTAAAAGACTTTTAGTTTATTATTATACTGTATTTTTTTTAATAATGCAACCATTTTGCAGGGATATTAAAGAAAGAAAAAGAAACGGTTTGAGCGCACAGGTTTGAATTTTGCAAGTGAGTGTGGTAGGATATGTGTGCGACACAAAATTTTATATCGCTTTCCGGAGGGAATGTGTTTTTGCTTTGGTAAAAATGCATTCTCCACTTTGCGTTCCCTCTTGGAAGCAATGAATTTTGTGTCGCAGCAAATCGGAGCTATGCGTTTTTCGGTACGTAGCTTCCGCTGCGCACCTTTTTATATATGGTATATAACGAAAGAAGGAAGATCATAAAAAGAATCGTATCGCTGCTGCTGGTTTTGCTGCTGTGCGGCATGCTGCCGGTGAATGTGTTTGCGGCGGAAACTGACGGCGAGATGCTCATCCACAGCTATGAATCTGACACCTGCACAGACTATAGTGAAGAGGAACCCGCCGCACCCATAGCTTTGAGGTATGACGACCATGTGGATCTGTCCGGTAAAACCGTCGAGGTCATCGATGCGAGCAGTGCGAAATCGTATCAGGTGGGTTACGGCGTGGCCGAAAACGCCGTGCCAGATACCGCCGTTATTGCTTTGGACGGCAGCGCGCTGGTTGCCGTCGGCACCGGTACGGCAAAGCTGAAGATCGTCACCCAGCCCACTGACGGCGAAGCTCTGCTGGGCGGGCGCTACTGTGCCACGGTGCAAGCCGAGGGCGAGGGGCTCACCTATCAGTGGTACGGCAGAAATGCAGGAAGCCGGAGCTGGTTCAAATCCTCCGTGCGGGATAACACCTACGACGATGTGATGAATAAGACCC
>JAFUNR010000002.1 GCA_017472965.1 Oscillospiraceae bacterium
TGCATTGGCCGGATAACCGCCATTTGCCACACGCTGCTCGATACTTTTCAGTAATCGGATTGCTTCTATGTTAGCCGCAAACTTCGCCTTAGGACCGGCAGGAACCTCCGGTCGGTACGGGGCAGTGTAGTTGATCGGCTCGTAGTGATACGGTTCCGCTAAAGCTTCTACGTCCTCAATGACCTGCTCCGCAAAAGAGGATTCTTCACCATCTTCAGACTCATCTTTAACCGGCTCAATGCTTTCCGCTGCAACCTCATTCAGCCGTACATCTGTGGGCGGAGGTAAGAGATTGTGGTTGCGTACATCCTTTTCCAAAACAGCACCAAAGTCCTTACGGCTGATGGCTCTGCTGATCAACGGAAAACTCTCATCCCGCAGATGCACATCAAAACGGCCCACATCTTCAATGGTGAAAATAGAACCGTTTTCCAGCCGGACGGTATCACCCGGTTGATAGACCCGCGCGCCTTCTTTTACCCTGCGCAGATAGTCTGCAGGCAGGATATAAAACACGCGTTCTGCCGGTGTTCCCGGTGTGGTATCCTGTACATTGACAGTACCGTTTTCATTGATGCGATCCACCAGAAAATCACGGCCCGCAAGAGGGATCAAGGTCTCACCGGGAACGAACACTTCCTTTGCATATGTCGCTGGCAGCACACGGTCGGGATACCGCTTGGCATACCGGCTGAGAGCTTCATTGACAAGAAACTCAAAGGTGACGTCTTCCAGCTCATGATCACACAGGCCGTTGTTATCCGGATACTGCGTATTGGAATACTGTCCGCCATCCACCGTGTATACGATTTCATGCCGGATAAGATTCACATACACTTGCAGTTCGTGTTCCTCATCTTCGGTCGTGGTGTAGGCCAGATTCACATGATTCAAATCCTTAAACTCCGGCACAGCAAATTCTTCTCTTTCACAGTATTCTGTGATCAGCCGCTTGGCACGCTCCATGGATGCGGCGTATTCCGCTTCCCCGGTCAGCTTATCTGCAAGCCAGATTTCATACGCGGCTTTTCCCTTGTCATCCAGATAGCGGTCTGTCTCCACAAGGTAACGCAAACGCTTATCCACCTCAGGCCATTTCAGCAGCTTCTCATACCGCTCCGGTGAACCATAGTTCCCGTAAGTGATTTTGATTCCCTTACCGTCATGATCGACCCAGCCGTGCACCCCGGAAAGAAACGTCCAGGAACACCCACCGATACCGTATTCCTTTTTCAGAAAGGCCAACCGTTCCTGTTCCGTTTTCAATGCGGCGGTGCCGTAAAAATGATTGATCCGCATTTTCCCTTTTTCGAAACCACTGCCGCGGCACAGGACGTGATTGATTTCGGCATCTGTGATGACGCTGCCATCCTCATCCTTTTTGGCTTCGGTCACATTAAAACGAGGAACAGCAGTATTCACGCGATCGATCGCTTCGATTTGCTTATCGGGGCTGGGCAAACCGAGTTCTTCGGCCAGTCCTTCCGGAACGAGACCGTCACCGACAGCAGTTGGCAGGGCTTCTTCGATGAGCGTATCGGATAAAGCAACAGCGGAGGATGGTTCTTCATCCTCCGCTGTCAGTTCGGTATTCGGGTTTACAGGCTGTACAGGATCGGCATCGCCAGTTCCTCGGCCTGCAGCTTCAGGTTGTTCATATGCTGCGTCCAGCCCAGCGGATCCGTCTTGCGATCCGGTGCCGGATTCTTCTCCAACAGACTCTTCACGGCCTGTTCGATTTCCTGGCGTACTGATTTCTCCACTTCCAGCAGATGCAGGTACAGATTCCCGCTGACCGTCAGTTCCTCGAATGTCATCGGGTCGTTCTCTCGTAGAAACTCCCTGCGCAGGCTGCCGTACTTGCCGATCGGCTGCATCGGCTGTTCGTTCAGTGTCAGATTCGGCACCAGATATCCGTTGATGTTCGTGTACTCCATGCTGCACCTCCTTAGGCTCGGTTGCGTGTGTTTCTCTGTGTCCGTCTATAGCATACGCGCTTTTTTCCTGTCTGGCAACGCTGTCGATCTCGCGAACAACATCTCCAAGGTGGCGCATCATGGCGCGGCTTGTCTGCTGTGTCATGGAACCAAGGCAAATGGATGCGGCAAAGGTATCCAGCTCATGGACATGATCAAATGCGGAGAAATCCACAAAACCCTTATCCACACCGCACCGTTCTGCCGCCATATAGCAAACGCTGTTGAGGATGATATTTTCCAGCACATGGATCTGCTCTTCTGGCGGACCCCATTCCAGATTGCAGCCAACAATCGCTTTTTGCAGTGATGTTTCGATCAATGGATGCCGCTCCGCCACCAGAGTCGCTGCTTTTATGCGGATAGCATTCTGGATACAGTCGGCGTTTTCTTCTTCCACAAAGCGGTTCCATACCTGCTGCCGGTTTTGGGATGTTACATTCCAGGGCAACGCTTCAGGTATGTATACCCGTGGGAAAGTATCATTGAAATCAAACACATACCGCAAGCGGCTTTTGGGAGCCTTGGTATCAATGATCGCAATACCTTTGCTCCCGCGGCGCGCCCAGCGTCCGGTGGTGTTGTTCCAGTAATCCAGTGTGGCCACCGCCTTGACGCCGGGGCGCTGACAATGGATAAGCAGCTGATTGCTGTAAGCGTAATTGTAGGTATACGCTGCCGAATTCAGGAAACTCAACCAGCTATCGGCGTTTCGGGTCGCCTCGACCACAAGTCGACCGGCCAGTTCACGGATATCTTCAAACTTTGGCACGGACTGTCACCTCCATTCCTTTCAGCGTTCATGGCAGATTTTTACGCCTTGTCTGATCCGTTCCTCTTTCAGCCGGTCGGCAAAGCCGGGAATTTCTTTGAACCCAAAATCATCCACATAATACGCGGTAGAGTTGCCTTTTTCATTCCGTATAACAACATCGCTCACAGATAAGGCGTGCATTCCATACGGCAACGGACGATCATCCAGATTGTGCAGACGATACAGATTTTCCAGCTGCAAACTTTCACCCAGCATACCGGCATATACAAAGCAGTAGTGCTTTGCATTCAATTTGGATCCAGCCTCCGCATAGCTCCGAAATGCATAATCACAATTATCCAGATTGCGTACCTGATAGATCTCGTATGTATTCAGTTCCACACCCGGCAAAGGATTCTTCGGCTCGATCGTGATTCCCTGCTTTCGGCACAATTCTGCAAATTCGCAGATATGGAATGTATTATATCCCAGTCTGAAATGGTAACCGTCCGGACAGGCATGACAAATTGCATCACGGGTAGAGCCGTCGGGATAATGTCTGGTAATTGCTTCGCCATCGGGCAGATAAAACAACGTATCATATTCCGGCGTGATGAAACGAATATCCAGCCTTTCAACCAGCTCGATATTCTCTTTCATATATTCCACAGCCCGGTAGACTTCCCGGTTATCCCACGAGGGAAGTCTTTTGTGATCGCGCTGAAGAAGGTTCACTCCGTCTTTACACTGTACAAAATCCAGCGAACCTGTCCGAACATCGGTATTGGTTATCCCCAAGGCTTTCGGCTTATCCTTAGGCAAGGCGTTGTACTCTGCAACCGCTTTTTCAACTGTACCAAATTTGCGAACTTCCAGCGAACCCTGTACGCCCAGATCCGGAATGACATAAAAATAATCGATATATTTATCGTTCATTGCCACGCCTCTCTTTTGGGGTCTTTGCGATACTGTCCAGAAATCTGCCGTCCTTATCGTAGTTTCTGGGATCCGCTCCGGGACTGTGCCAACCGAACATGGAACCTGCTTCCATCGCTGTGGCCTGCGCTTTGGTGATACCGCCGGTATCATTCAGATGATCCACAACTTCCTGCGAGGGGATGCCTTTGTATCCACTGATATCCCATTTGTGGTAACCGGACTCACCGTACTTGATGGCAATGACCTCGCCTGTGGATTTCAGCCGGCTCCAGCAGAGCAGCGGCAGTCCCTTCTGCTGGCGAAGCGCCTCCATAAAAACGGCTTTATCAAAGGCGTACAGATAGAAATTGTAATCGCCTTTCCCGGGAATACAGCGCAGGAAATAGGTGTGCTGACCGGTTTCCATCCGGAAGGCCATCTCTTTTCTCCACTGTGTTTTGATCAGTGCATCAGGGAAGCGATTGCAGCGAGCTTCCATCAGGCTTCTGCTGCCAAGCAGTCCGTTTCGCCGAAGCGCATTGACCACGTTATCCAGTTCCTGCTTGAACTGACCTGTTTTCAAGGCTTCGTTTTCGTCAAACCATGTGGTATAGAACAGCTCACCGGTAGTACCGAAATCTCCACGCAGGAAACCGATGTTCGCCTTGCGGAATGCAGGCTCCACCTGCAAAAAACAAAACTGCTGTTCATGCGCCGGTGCCGACATCAATGTAAAGCTTGTATCGTTCATTGTCATTTGCAATTGGTTCATCCTCGTTCTTCTCCTTTCCGTTTTTCCTGTTCGATAAATAACGCCGCATTTTCACTTGCCCATTTGGGTGTGACCTGAGGCTTAAGAATACCCAGCACATTGTAACGGGATATTTCAACCTTTTCGCCTGTCCACAGATCCCGACCAAATATTTTCCTTCCGCGGGAGTTCGGATTCACACCAAAACCGCACTGCCCCAACACCAGCTGATGCTCCTTGACGCGGAATTCCAAAGGCATCTTCGCTGCATCCACCACAAGGATCTGACCTGTGTAGTTTTTGGTGTTGCTGTTTTTCAAACAGTCGGTTATTTCAAAAGGGACGCAATCACTCTTTCGTTCCTTCCGGTCGGCACGAACCCATTCCAGCTCGTTTTTCTGCCGATTGATAAACTCTTCCAGCACTTCAAGATAATCCGTGGTTGTACCAACGTTCTCATAAAAATAACCGCCCATCAACGGGCGGCTGTCTGCAATCATATACGGATCGGGATTCTTTTCATCCACACCGATCACGAAACGTTTTCTGCCGACTTCCACGACCTGTTGAATCTCATAACTGCCGGCGTATTCTTTTTCATCATTCATATTTATCTCTCCCAAAATCTTGGTTTTTGTCCATAGCGTTCGTCTTTCGGCCGCACCTTGGCAACAGGAAAATCATCTGCGTCCTGACAGGGATTTTGCGGCTGAAAATACAGGCGGCTGTACCGTTCCGCCTGCTCTTTTGTCAGACCGATTGGTTTATCTCCATTCATTCCGCAGATAAGAAATCTCCCGTACACATGGATATCGTCCTCATTAATGCATCTGTTATAACGCAATCCGGATTGGTCTTTGCTGCAAATCAGGCCGATTTTCGGAGTGTCAAAGGGGAGAATGACTTCGCTTTCGCCGCAGACGACCTCCTGCGCAGCGGAATGCACATTGTCAAAATTCGCTATGTAAGGACAGTATCCCGGCTCAACGACAAGTAATCTGACCATGCCCTCACCTCACCGGCTGTCCCGCTGTCGGTTGCGATAGAATGCTTCCAGCAGTTTCAGAATCTGGTCTTCCATCTGCTCGGCGGTGTATCCTCGTGGGAAGTAGCGTTCAATTTTGGAATAAGATATGGAAAGCTGTTGCTCGCGGGGTTTTACGCTAGGTGGCTGTGCTGTCATGATGGCATCGATTTTTTCCGGATCCAAAACGCCCTCCCGACTGGCTGCTTTCAGCTTTTGTGCCTGCGACAGAGAGGGCGTACAGCTCATGCTGTCGATATATTCATAGAAATCCGCCTGTTCGTCCGGTGTGAGATCGGCAAGATGGTCAGCCGGAGTCAATTTAAGCCGTCCGTCATCGACCATATCAAGAAGCTCAGGGATAAGATTGTTTAGATGAATAAATCGCCTTACTGTTTCTCGACTGGTATTCGCTTCGTCCGCTACCTTATCTACAGACAACTTCTGCACAAGTTGTGTAGAAGTTAAATCACTGCGCGTTCCCTGCCTTTTCAATGCATCCAGTTTCATCTTATACGCTTTCGCTTTCTCACTGGGAAGAATATGTTCTCTCTGGCAGTTAGAATCGACCATCAAAATGACGGCGGTATCATCGTCCATATCCCGTACAATGCACGGAATGGTCTCCATACCGGCCCGCTGTGCGCCGTGATGCCGCCGGTGACCGGAGATCAGTTCATATCCACCCTCAGGACGGGGTCTGGCAATCGCCGGCGTCATTACGCCGTACTCCTTAATACTGTCCACCATCTTATCCATTTCTTCATCATCGCGAACATGGAACGGATGGTCCTTGAACGGATACAATTCCGAAAGTGGAATGTTCTGCACCTTTTCAAGCTTTGCATCCTGCCGCTCCTCCTCGGTGGAAAAGAGGTTATCGAGTGAGGGAAGTTTGATGTTGCTGCCGTAGATTCTTCCGGCCATTGTTCAGCACCTCCTTCGCAAGCTGCCGATATGCGTTACTTGCCGCACCGTTGGTGTCATAATGCAGCTGACTATAACCGCTGGCAGGGCTTTCCGCCGTTTTCGTACTGATGGGGATCTCTGATTTGTAAATATGGATGCGGTTTCCGTAATCCCGGCGCAGCGCCGCGCACACATCCATTGACAGATTGGTGCGTTTATCCACCATGGTGATCACAATGCCGTCCAGCTCCAGCTTGGGGTTGATCCGGCGCTGTACCTGATGGATACTCCGCAGCAGTGAAACCAAGCCTTTCGTGGCAAAATGCTGTGCCTGCACCGGCACAAGAACTTTATCTGCCGCGGTCAGAGCTGAGATCGTCAGGATGCCAAGCGACGGCATACAGTCGATCAGGCAGTAATCATACTGCTGCTGATACGGCTCCAGCGCCTGTGCCAGAATGCGCTCGTGTGCCATGACGTTGACCAGTCGGATTTCCATATCAGACAGGCCGATATCCGAAGGGATATAGTCTACACCCTCTTCGTGATGGCGCACTGCCGATGTGACAGGCCGGTCGTTGATCACATCCTCAAGCATAGATTCCAGCGTTCCCTGCGGGCCGTCAAGATCTTCACAGCCGAGATAGCTGGACAAATCGCCCTGCGGGTCAGCATCCACAAGCAGAACCTTATTGCCCTGTTCTGCCAGTGCCGTACCGAGGTTGACTGCGGTCGTGGTTTTACCCACGCCGCCCTTTTGATTGGCGATTGCAATCGTGATCATTGTGCTTCCTCCTCTCCGCTGCACTGCGCGCAGGAACAATCCGTTTCGTCGCCGGCATCGGCTAATTCTTCCTCAGACTCCATGCGGGCAGCGTATATATCTGCATCGATATAGCCGTGGTCAAACAGCCATACATCCCACTCCTCCAGACTGTCCAGAATGTAGAGAGATACGCCCCAAGCGAAGAAACCCGCGTACCAGGTATGTGCAACCTTTTCGTACTCAGCCAATTCGTCCGGGACCTTTTCTTTTACGCCGCGGAAAAAGAGGGACAGAAGCTGGATGTATTCCTGCACCGGCAGAATCTTGTAGAGATGCCCTGCCGCGCAAAGCAGCTGCATCGTTTCCTGCTCCACCGCATCCTCCAGAACAACATCCTGCCCTTCCAGAGCTAACCCCCGCTCTACAGCGCCTTCCACCAAAAGCTGACCCACGTCCAGTCCTGCGCGATACGCATTTACTTCTTTGTCGATTCTTTTCATTATTTTCTCCTCCATTTTTATTTTGTGACAGAGTCCGTTAACGCTCTGCCTGTCGGAACCTGATTTGTAGCTCATGGACAAGCTGATCATTGTAATCCTTACCATAGGTTGGCGGTATATCCTCAACTAGACAACCATTGCTTTTCAGCTTTTCTGCCAGTTTTCCGCTAAAGGCTCGTCCGCGCTGATCGTTATCCAGACAAAGCCGTACTGTTTTGATCGCATGGTGATCAAGAAACCAATCGACCGGCTGATAATTCAATCCCCCGATCGCCAGATAGTGAACGCCGCGCCAAGGTTCCTTTTTGTGCAGATGCCGCAGAGTAGCACCGGACATGGCATCGATTGGCGCTTCGTAGATTTCCACCGTATCGCAGACCGGATCTTCCGCCGGTATACAAAAGCCATATTTTTTCTGGCTTCCTTCAGCGTCTCCGCGCCATGTACTGTTACAGCCGCGGATGAATGCAGATTTCGGTTGTCCTTTCTCATCCATGCCAACGAACACACAGTTTTTGTAACCGCCCCGCGTGGTTTGGTAAAGTAGCCCATTGTCATTGCAGAACCGAAACACCTTGCTGCAGACACCTCTGCGGAACAAATATGCCTTGATTGCTTCGTTACCGCTGTCCGGTACCGGACACACCAGTTCTTTTTGCTCTTCAATCCGCACGGGAAAATCGACCGGCTGAAAAGAGGAGTGCAGCGGTGCATACTCATTCAACAAGTGCACAGCACTGACAAAATCCATTTTCTTGACCTTGAGTAGATAGTCGATGGCATTGTTGCCGCCCACACCCACACTGAACCAATGGAACAGACCATTCTCGGAAATGATCAGGCTGTCGTGACTTCGGGTACAATAATCCGTTCTGCTGACCCGTACCAGTTCACCGGGTTCAAACTTTCGCAAATAGTCCAAAACGCCGATCCTCCGGGCGAGCCTGATCTCTTGCTCACTTACTTTTGTCATATCGTTTTCTCCTTTTTTGATAAACAAAAAGCACTCTGCCGATCCGGTAAATGGATAAGTAGAGTGCTTTGATTTTACGGTATTCTCTTTTTCAGATGGTTCAGACTTTTTAGGTGGTGGGGGGTGTGGGGGGATTTTACGCTGAAAACAGTCGAAAAACAGCTATACTTCCCCCTTGGTGTTTTACATTCCGCCCCGCCTATTGTAAACGATTGGTCCTAAGAAATTGCTTCCCATTCACTGAAGCGGAATTTGATGATAATTTGTTCGTCCTCGATCAGTTTGACTCGCTCGATGAGGCTGACCAAGTGTTCCCGGCTGGTGTAAACGGAATCCAGAAACTGCTGAACCAACTCTCTGGCTCGGTCTTCGGTGCTGACAGGGCTTTCTTTTTGTGATTCCAACTCCTTCAGCTTTTATTCCAGAGAAGTTCTGTCCATTTTCACTCGCTGATAGATGCGCTCAAAGTCAGCTTCCGCAAGCAATCCGGTTAGACGATCCATATACATCTTATCCAGGTTGGCTGTCAGACTGTCGATTTTTCCTTGTATAGATTGATGGTTTTCTGCTTTGCGGGCTTTCTCTACGGCATCAGCAGCGATAGGCTGCAGCTTCTGGGGATCAAGATAAGCTTCACAGACTTCTCTCACTTTTGAAAGAATTATTGCAGCAGGCAGCAGCCGAACTGGCTACGGCACTCAACGACAGCTTGCCGCCTCCTAATGAATGTCAGCACAAATTTTCCGATGATTTTGAAAGAAAGACGCAGTCTCTCATCAGGGGTATAGGTGCTACATGTTACACAGTAGCAATTCATGATTCCATGATTCATAAATAAGTAAAACGGCGGTTTGGATTTATTCCAAATCGCTGTTTCTATTGTTCCGATAGACTATTAATATTCATTCTATCATTCCGATAAGATTTCTCGTAAAAACAACCGACATCGTTAATTCCGATATCGGCTGTTCTCATCAATAAATTTCGATTTTGTTTTGTTCGTCAGGAAGCTGTGCGTATTCATCAAGCAACTCTTCGAACGCTTTTATAAGGTTACGCTTATTGCTTACGCTTGTTTTCTCAAGGTTTTTGAAATCTAAGCTGATGATGCGAAGCATAAATCCTAGATCCCAGTACATGTTTTCACAGAATTTTTTCAGCTGCATGTTCGTACTCTTAATATTACACTCAGAGGCAAAATGGAAACCAGAAATAATTTCGTTTATAATTTCTATATTGTCTCTATCAAATGTACTCAAAATATCAGATATTTCTTCTTGCGTTTGCCTTCCAGACAACAACTTATCTTTTTCGGCAATTGAGAAGAACTTGTGTGTGTTTAGTAAATCGATAGCCTTGGCCATTAATTCTTGGTAGTCCTCAGGCAAAATTTGAACCTGATTGCCGAACCTGTCAATTTTTAGTATGCATAAAGTCACACATAACACAAAGACATATGGAGAAACATCTGTTTTTTTACTCAGTAATGCTTGTAGCTGACCCTCATCCATTTTCATTTTTATGCTCGGTCCTGATCCAGACAGTCTGTTCTGATCATACCACTGATTATAGATGATACTATCGTCTTCGTTTTCCTCTTTAGTAAGCGCTTCATTAGCATTAATCCGATTAAGCAGGTACTGGTAGGATATTTGATCCTTTTCCATAATCCTGTTCAATTCATCAATCAAACTTCCTGGGACAGGAATCTGACGTTCAACAGTATCAAAATTAGTGAACCAAAGCTGTTCTTCAATCTCTTCTTTAGAATATTTAAACTTTAAAGAAGCATAGATCTTTTCCACCAATTCCGTTTGGTCGTCTGTATCTCCCAAAATGAAATTAATAATCTCATATAACTCCGTCGTGTCAATTGTTTGAATGTTGCCGCTCTCAAGTTTTGATATAAATGCAGGGCTCTTTCCAATATGAGTAGCCAGCGCCTTTGCCTGAATTTTGTTTTGCAAACGAAGACTGCGTAGCGTATCTGCCAATTCCGGAGTCACAATTGCACGTGCCATTGCATTCTCCTCCTCTAATAATATTTACGGGTATTATATCACTACGTTTCTAAAGATTCAAGCATTTTACTCAATTTTATTTAAAGTAAAGCAATTTACTCAACTACTTGACTCTTTTTCCTAGATGTGCTATAGTACCATCATCACATGCGAAAGAGGGGCGATAACATGAGCATCTCCGAACGACAGAACGACATCCTTGACATCATTAAGAATTTGGACATCTCTCCGACGATGTACCAGAATGCAATCGAGAAGTACAATCATCTCACTACATACCTGGAGCAACATGGTTACGCTGTGACGATGTACCCGCAAGGGTCTTTCGCCCTCGGAACCGTTGTGCGTCCCATTCATAAAGGTGATGACGCCTCCTACGATCTGGACTTTATCTACCAGGTCAGTTCGTCCAAAAAGAGCACCACTCCTAAGGAGCTCCGGGACGAAGTCGAGGCAGTCCTGCGTGATAGCCACCTGTATGACGACCGACTCGTTGTTAACGACGAGTGCTTCACAATTGAATACGCCGACATTGGCGGTATCGGTTTCTCCATTGACATTGTTCCTGCCACTGCTGAGGATGAAGGAAAAAAACTGCAGTTGAAATCTGAGAGCCCACATCCTGAGCTGATCGACGACTCCATCGCCATTCCCAAATCTGAGAACAGCCGGTATTCTTGGTTAACCAACAACCCCAAAGGATATAAAAGCTGGTTCACCAGCATCAACGGCCCGTATGCTGCGCTCAATCGGGATGAGGTCCGAAAGACGATCTTTGCTCAGAATACCTCGCTCTATAATTCGGTTGAAGATGTTCCCAGCGACCTTGAGCGCTCTCCTGTTCAGCGTGTGATCCAGATATTGAAATGTCACCGTAATGTGTACTACAGCAAACTCCCTGAGGGGAAGGAGCTGAAACCCATCTCGGCGATCATCGGAACCTTGGTTACACAGGTTGCTGAAAAACAGAGCCCTACCACGGGAACCTTCGAGCTGCTACAGTGTGTGCTAAGTGAGCTGCGAGTTTATTCTGAACAATTAACTTCCGATCAGTCTGTTTTCAAGCAGGCACATCCCGGGAAAACACTGCTGACCAGAGAGGGACGGAACTGGGTTTTGCGTAATCCCGCCAATCCAGAAGATAATCTTGCAGATTCTTGGAATAAAAACCCTCGCATTGCTCCGACCTTTTTCAAATGGCTGGCATGTGTATATGGAGACCTGATTTCCTCTCTTACGCTTAGTGACGACGAGTTCAGAACTCGAGTTGCAGGAGCCTTGGGGGATAAGCAGGTTCGACATGTATGGGGCAAAAAGTACGAGAAAGTGCCTACCAGCACATTCACCGCCAGTAGTCAGACGAAGCCATGGCGAAATCAGTGATATTCGAGTCCAGCAGTGCAGCAATGGTACAAGTTGCTGCACTGCTGCAGAAACACCCGGACTTAGAGATTGCTTCCGAAACAGACAACGAGATTGTCATCACGGGATGGATTCAGATTGCCCGCATTTTTAACGATTTTCCCATTGTTAAGAATGTACAATTAGAAATCACAATTCCTATTGCACAAGACTGTTTCCCATATGTCAAGGACACCGGTGGACATATTGACACAAAGTATCCCCACCGGTATTTATCTGGCCGTCTATGCCTCGCCACCGAGATTGACCTTAGGCTTCATTTTTTGGATGGTTTTGACCTGTTGCAATGGATGGACGATTTCGTAGAGCCCTATTACTACTCTCACGATTACTACCAGCGGTTTGACTGCTACCCCTTTGGCGATAGACAGCATGATCATCTTGGTGCCATTCAGTCATACTGCGACTGGTTTGCCACTTCCAAAATGGATACGGTTACTTCGATTTTACTTCAAATCGAGGCAAATAACCACTATCGTGGTCACCATCTCTGTTTCTGTGGCTCGGGCAAGAAGATGAGGGATTGCCATGGACAGCAAATACTTTACTTCTATCAGTATCCCCAACTCAGAAGTCAGCTAATATCTGATCTCAACAATTTAAGAAAGGAGCTCCAAGAATTAGACAATGAAAGAAATCGCTCGTCGTCAAAATGAGCCTAAGCCGCTTAAAATCCAATTCGCTTCCCGAATGCTGTTTAATCGTGCCGAGATAGAAAACTACATTGTCTGGGGGCTGTACCTTGTTTCTACACTTGCTGGCTTTGTAGGCAGCAACTCTGCCAAATGGATTGCACCAACTGTGATTATTGTCGCTGACCTCCTTGCACTTGCATTGGAGAAAAGAATGGAAAGAGATATTCTCCAGGCTGCCGATTTGCGTAGCATGTTCGACCGTTATGTTTTTGGAATGCCTCAATTACTTACGGAAGAGGCTTATGATGTGCTCTGCGAAGTTGCTGAAGATTTGGCCATAAGATATCCCGAAGAGTACAGAATTCAGACAACACACACTGGCTCTGATACACCTCCGGGCGTGAAAGACTGGTACAACACCAATATTGAAATCCCAGCTCATACTGCACCAGTTTTCTCTTTGATTAAGGAGAATAAATGGTGGGACAGAAAGATGGTCTGTAGTAAAAACATAGCATACACTGCCGCCACCTTGTTTGTCGTAATTCCAGCAGTGGTTTTGGGTCATAACATGCCGTTGGCTGATATCATCGTCATCTTTGCAGGCATCCTCGGTTTGTTGATTCGACTTGGTGGTAGAATACTTACCATGTATCAATATCAAAGGATGTCAATCCAGTTAGATGGCTTCGTGGAAAAATACGATAACTTTGCGCCTGACAAGGGCTTGGATGTGCTTCAGAGTGCAATTGAAGAACGCAGACGTCTGCCTATCGTCCATTGCAATGTCATCCACACTAAGTTAGCTAAAAAGCTACATGAAAAGTATGAAGCAATTCATACAAAGCGAATCAATTGATGAGTGGCCGCTAAACTTAATAATCAAAACGCTGATGCCCGGGGAGCCTATCTGGCCCTCCGGGCATCGTTTACATTAGCGGCGGCGCTATACATATTAGCGGTCATAACACAGTATCAGCCAATGGCAGACATTGCGCCACAATCTGCCGCTTTTTTCTAACATTTCCGTCAAATGCACAAAAAAAGTGATTCCGTTTTTCTGCCCGATTTTTTCACGCAAAACCAAGAAAAGTCCGATTTCATCGTATTTATCTGTGCATAACACTCTATTTATTTCCAAAAGATACTTGCTGATTCCAATCGCCTGATGCGACTCAAAATCCGTTGGTAGCGATACCGTGTGGGTTCGAGTCCCACCACCGGCACCAAAGGAAAACCACCCCTTGCGGGTGGTTTTTTCTTTGGTATTGGCGGTTCGCACGAGAACCCAGCAAACTGCAAATCTGCCTTCCCTTTTCCTGTCGCCTTTCCGCAGTTTGCGAAGTTGGACGCCGCCAGGCGGCCAATCTTCATTCGAGCTCCCACCACCGGCACCAAAGGAAAAACCACCCCTTGCGGGTGGTTTTTTCTTTGGTATTGGTGGTTCGCACGAGAACCCAGCAAACATGAGCATAGTAGTACAGACTCTAATGGAGATTTTAACAACTATATTATCCTAACAGCGTAATAAACATGGCCTATACCTTTAGTACTTGTACATCTCTGAAACATGGTCGGTTACACTGGACAGAAAGTGCTTTCATGCGTTATTTCCTGACACATTAAATAATCAAAGATATGCGTATGGACGGTATCAAGGGGACGGTTCCGTGTGCCGCGGCTTCTGCTCAAATAAAATATGCAGGTATATTTTATTTACCTCAACATGACTCACCGGGGATGCCGAACTGGGGTTCGAATCCCACGAAACATAAAACAAAAAGAGCCATCCCTGTGAGGATGACTCTTTTTGTTGGTGACTCACCGGGGATTCGAACCCCGGACACCCTGCTTAAAAGGCAGGTGCTCTGCCGACTGAGCTAGTGAATCATATATTATGCTGCATATGCTATAATGCTTATATAGTATAACAGGCAAAGTGCTAAAAGTCAAGGATAAATTTTGTACAAAAAGGCCATTTTTGATTTTGTATACAAAAAATTTGCACTGTTTTCCTGTTTCTCCTTGACAATGTCACCTTTTCGTCATAAAATAATTTTATATTATGGCTTATTATGGTCACCTGTGACCATTGGCTCTGATATACCCACAAAAAATCAAAAGGAGAATGCACAAAATGTCACCATGGACCTGGCTTATTGCTGTGGTGGCAGTGCTTGTGGGCGTTGGCATTGGTTTTTTCATCGGTGTTACCTATCGTAAAAAGGTAGCTGAACAGAAGATCGGCTCCGCTGAGGCGGAAGCCATGAAAATTATCAACGACGCGATCAAGTCTGCCGAACAGAAGCGTAAAGAATCCGCGCTGGAGGCCAAGGACGAGATGTTCCGCATCCGTTCCGAAGCCGACAAAGAGATCAAAGACCGCCGGGCTGAGTTGAGCCGTCAGGAGCGCCGTCTGGATCAGAAGGAAGAGAACATTGACCGCAAGACCGCCGCGCTGGAGCGCAGCGAGGAGAACCTGAAAAAGCGCGCCGAGCTGTGCGAGGCCCGTCTGGCCGAGATCGAACAGCTGCGCATCCGTGAGGTGGAAAAGCTGGAGGCCATTGCCGAGCTTACGCAGGCCGATGCCCGCCAGATGCTGCTCAATCAGCTGGACGGCGAACTGACCCACGAAAAAGCCGTGCGCATTGCCGCTTACGAGGCTCAGACCCGCGAGGATGCCGACAATCTGGCCCGCGAACTGATCGGTCAGGCGCTGGCCCGCTGCGCCGCTGACCACACCGGTGAGGCCACTGTATCGGTGGTGCCGCTGCCCAACGATGAGATGAAGGGCCGCATCATCGGTCGCGAAGGCCGCAATATCCGTGCGCTGGAGACTGCCACCGGCGTGGATCTGATCATCGATGATACCCCCGAAGCGATCACCCTTTCCTGCTTTGACCTGTACCGCCGCGAGGTGGCCCGTCAGGCGCTGGAGAAGCTGATCTCCGATGGCCGTATCCACCCCGCCCGCATCGAGGAGACGGTGGAGAAGTGCCGCCGTGAGCTGGATGCTTCCATGAAGCGTGAGGGTGAGCGTGTGGTGATGGAACTGGGCGTGCACGGTATCCATCCCGACCTGATCAAGCTGCTGGGCCGTCTGCGCTACCGCACCAGCTACGGTCAGAACGTGCTGGAGCACTCCATCGAAGTGGCTCATCTGTCCGGTATTCTGGCTGCCGAGCTGGGCGTGAACGTCAATCAGGCCCGCCGTGCCGGTCTGCTGCATGATATCGGCAAGAGTATCGACCGCGATATGGAAGGCACCCATGTTTCCATCGGCGTCGATCTGTGCCGCAAGTACAAAGAGAATCCCGCTGTTATCCACGCTGTGGAGGCGCACCATCTGGATGTGGAGCCCAACTCCACGCTGGCTTTCATCGTTATGGCTGCCGACGCCATCAGCGCCAGCCGTCCCGGCGCCCGCCGTGAGAATCTGGAGAGCTATATCAAACGCCTGGAGCGACTGGAAGAGATCTCCTCCTCCTTTGCCGGTGTCGAGACCTCCTTCGCCATTCAGGCCGGCCGTGAGGTCCGCATTCTGGTCAAGCCGGATGCTGTATCTGACGATGAGCTGGTCATTCTGGCCCGCCAGATCGTCCAGAAGATCGAGACCGAGCTGGATTACCCCGGTCAGATCAAGGTCAATGTCATCCGCGAGAACCGCGCGGTCGATTACGCAAAATAAGTTTCTGTGGACCGTGCCGGAATACTCTGGCACGGTCCTTTCTTTGCTGCGCAGCCGAAGCTGCGGCAGCATTTTCCCCTCCCCAATTCTCTTTTCAAAAATTTTTTAAAAAATTGAAATTTTCCCAAAAAACACTGTAACCTTTTGATCCTGCCGCGGCACTAACTGTAAAACATCTGTGCGGCATACGCGCGATGCGGGCAGGAACGATCCTTTCCGGAGGTTTTCTCTATGAATGTACTTTGTATCGGCGATGTTGTGGGCGATCCCGGCGTGGCCTGTCTGCGCCGCCAACTGCCCGCACTGCGCCGCAAATACGCCGCGGATGCGGTGATCGTCAACGCCGAAAACGCCGATAAAACCGGCACGGGTCTTGGCCGCAAGCTGGCCGAGGAGCTGCTGCAGGGTGGTTTTGCCGATGCGCTGACCACCGGCAACCATTGCTTCCGTCGGGCAGACGCCTCGCTTTACGAGGAGTGCCCCACCGTGCTGATGCCAGCCAACTACCCCAGCCTTTCGCCGGATGTGGGCCGCTGCACGCTTGATTTCGGCCGCATACAGCTGGATATTTTCAATCTGCAGGGCACTGCTTTTCTGGAGCCTCTGGATAACCCCTTCACGGTGCTGGATGCTCTTTTGAAAGAAAGCCGCACAAAATTCCGCATTCTGGATTTCCATGCCGAAGCCACCGCCGAGAAAAAAGCCATGGCTTTTTATGCCGATGGACGGCTCTCTGCCGTTTTCGGCACCCACACCCATGTGCAGACGGCGGATGAACAGATCCTACCCGGCGGCACCGGATACATCACCGATGCCGGCATGACCGGCCCGACGGTTTCGGTGCTGGGTGTGCGGCCGGAGCTTGCTGTACAGCGCCAGAGCACCCATCTGCCCACCCGTTTTGATGTGGCGGAGGGGCCCTGTGCCCTGGAGGGCGTACTGTTCCGGCTGGATGATGCCAGCGGCCGCTGTATCGGCGTGGAACGCATCCGCGCCGCGGAGGAAGCACGATGATGCGCCGTCGCTTTTACCGCGTGCTGTGTCTGCTGCTGGCAGCTTTCTGTATGCTGGGGCTGAGCGGCTGCTCCGCGGCTGTGCCGGCTGTACCCGCAGACAGCGATCCGGTGCAGGGAATGCCTGTGAACAAACAGCCCGCTTCGCTGAACGAATATCCTCTGACCCTGCCCTGGTATCGCAACGAGGGCTTCAACCCCTACCTGACCGCCAACTCACTGACGCTGCAGCTGGCCGATTTACTGTTTGAAAAGCTGGTGGTGCTTGACCCGGCCGGCGAACTGGAATACCGCGCAGTGTGCGCCGCCGCTGTGGAAGGCACCGCCGTGACCCTTACGGTGGACCATTCCTATCGCTATGCCGACGGCAGCTGCGTCACCGCCGGCGATGTAGCCGCATGTCTGGAGGCCGCACGAAACTCGCAGCTTTACAAAAACCGCTTTTCCCATGTGCAGCGTGTCACTGTCCTTGATGAGGCCACCGTCAGCGTGCAGCTGTACGAGCCTGACCATCTGTTCGCATGGCTGCTGGATATCCCGCTGATGCCGGCGGGTCAGACGGCGGATTCCACCCCGCTTGCCAGCGGACGCTACACCTACAGTGCCGCCCATGATGCACTGGTTCCCAACCCGGTGTGCAGCCTTGCCGCGCCCTTTGACCGCATTGCCCTGTGGGAGATGACCGGTGCGGATGCACTAGCCAACAGCCTGAACATCGGCGCCATCAGTCTGTATTCCAGCGAGACAGAAGGTCTTGCCAACGGCATCAACTCCAGCCGGCAGGCCAGCTACTACACCAACACACTGGTGTTTCTGGGCTTTAATTCCATCGCTTACCGCAGCTGGAAATATCTGGACGAGACCGGCGCAGAGCTATGGCACACCGAGGCCACCGGTTCTTCCCCACTGCTGGCGGATGTCCGCGGCCGGCAGGCAGTGGAGCATCTGCTGGATGTGCCCCTGCTTTTGGAAAAGGTTTACTACAATCAGGGTCACACCGCTACCGGCTTTCTGAATACGGCAGGGCCGGAGGGCGGCAGCGGCACACTGAGCGCCGTGGCCCAGCCGGAGAAAACTGCCGCGCTGCTGGAACAGATGGGCTATGCCCGCCAGCTGGATGGCTATTACTATAAGAATGACCCCGAAAGCGGCGAAGCTGCACGGCTTGAACTGCGGCTGCTGGTGTATTCCGGCAGCAGCTACAAACGGTATCTGGCACAGCTGATCGCCGATGCACTGGATACTGCCGGCATTTTTGTAACGGTCATTGAGTGCGATTCCATGGAAAATTACCAACAAAAGCTCGCTTTGCTTGATTTTGATATGTACATCGGCGAGATAAAGTTGTATAATAATATGGATATGAGTGCCTTTTTGCAGGAGAACGGTGCGGCGAATGCCGGCATCACCGTATCCGATGCGCTGGTGCAGACCTATGCCGCCTGGCGTGCGGGCGAGGTACCGGCGGCGGTGCTGGAGCAGGCGCTTGCGGCCGAAATGCCGTGGGCTCCGCTGCTGTGGCGCAGCGGCACTCTGTATTATGCCAAAGCTCTGGAAGGCTTTACTCCCTCGGCAAGCTCTGTCTTTTACGGGATGGAGCAGCTGCGGCTGAGCTGAGCCTTTTTCCCCCGGCTGCGGATGCAGCCATCCATATCCGGCAGCGGCATGGCTGCCACCCATCATTCGAAGGGAGTGTGACTCGTTTTGATCAAACTGCAAAACCCGCTGGGCAAAATCTACCTTACCGGCAATTTCTTTGCGGAGCTGGTGAGCAATGCGGCACAGAACTGCTACGGCGTCGCCGATATGGCCCCCTGCGGCCCTGCTGATCTGGCCCGCAGCCTGCTGCCCGACATCGCCCCCGAAAAGGGCGTGCGTGTCATCCGCGAGAACGGCGAGCTGTGCATTGAACTGCACATCAAAGTGACCTACGGCGTCAACATCGGCGCCATTGTAAGAAGCATCATCCACAAGGTGAAGTATGCCGTGGAGGATGCCACCGGTCTGCAGGTGCAGCGCATCTCGGTATCGGTCGATGATATTGTGTATTGATGAGGAGAAATCTGAACTATGATCAAGGGATCCCTGCTTCGTGATGCCATCATCTCGGCATCCAACAACCTGCAGAACCAGAAGCTCAGTGTGGACGAACTGAATGTTTTCCCCGTTCCCGATGGCGATACCGGCACCAACATGGGCATGACCATTGCCGCTGCCAGCCGCGAGCTGGAAAAGCTGCCCGATGACTGCACCGTGTCCGCAGCCGCCCAGACTGCTGCTTCCGCCATGCTGCGCGGTGCGCGCGGCAACTCCGGTGTGATCACCAGCCTGCTGTTCCGCGGCTTTGCCAAGGCGCTGAAGGAAAAGACCGAGGCCGACTGTGCCGATATCACCGCTGCATTTCAGGGCGGTGTTGCCGCCGCTTACAAGGCCGTGATGAAGCCCACCGAGGGCACCATTCTGACGGTTGCCCGCGTAGCCAGCGAAAAGGCCGCCGAATACACCGGTGACGATATGCTGGCGCTGTGGGATATCATCCTCGCCGCCGCCAAGGATGCGCTGGCTCACACCCCCGATCAGCTGCCCGTGCTGAAGAAGGCCGGCGTTGTGGATGCAGGCGGTCAGGGCTTCTGTGTCATTCTGGACGGTATGTACAGCGTGATCGCCGGCAACGGTATCATTCCCTGCGAGGATGCCCCCGCACCCAAGAAAAAGAGCACCGCCAATGTGGGCAAGGGCGTTTACGCCGCCGAGCTGAACCCCGACATCACCAACGGCTACTGCACCGAATTCATCGTCAACAAGGAAAAGAACTGCCCCAGCGCCGAGAAGCTTCGCGCTTTCCTGGAGAGCGTGGGCGACAGCGTTGTGGTCGTGGACGACGATGAGATCATCAAGGCGCATGTGCACACCGAGGATCCCGGCAAGGTGCTGAGCCATGCATTGGGCTACGGCTACCTGACCAACATGAAGATCGAGAATATGCACGAGCAGTATGCTGCCCGTCAGGCAGAGGCCAAGGGTCTGGAAAAGCAGGCCGAGGCCGAGGCTGCGCCCGCTTCCGAATTCCCCTATGCCGCTGTGGATGAGAACCGCGCCTACGGCTTTGTCAGCGTTGCCGCAGGCGAAGGTCTGCGCAGCCTGTTTATGGATCTGGGCGTGGATGCCGTGGTCAGCGGCGGCCAGACCATGAACCCCTCCACCGACAGCATCGTTACCGCCGCCCAGAGCGTACCTGCCAAGACGGTTTTCGTGCTGCCCAACAACAAAAACATCATCATGGCCGCCGAGCAGGCTGCCAAGATCGCCGACCGCAAGATCGTGGTACTGCCCACCCGCACCGTGCCGCAGGGCATCACCGCTATGCTGAACTTTGATCCGGATGCCGGCATCGAGGATAACCAGATGGCCATGATGGATGCCGCAGGCGCCGTTTCCACCGGGCAGATCACCTTTGCCGCCCGCAACAGCGATTACGACGGCCACAAAATCAAAAAAGGCGAGCTTCTGGCGCTGGAAAACGGCAAGCTCTCCTTCACCGACAAGGATCTGACTCATGCTGTGATCAAGCTGACCCGCAACATGGTCAACAAGAACAGCGGCTTTGTCACCGTGATCAGCGGTGAAGAGGTCAGCACCGAGGATGCCGAGGCCGTGTGCGAGGCGCTGCGCGCCAAGCTGGGCAGCAGCATCGAGGTCACCCATGTGGAAGGTGGACAGCCGGTCTACTACTACATGATCTCCGTCGAATAAAAACAGGGGCTGCTGCAGACCCGCGGCAGCCCCAAAGCATATCCGGACATTCTGCAAATGTCCGGCAGACAGAAAGGATATACAGCCATGCGTGAAGCACTTGTCGGAAGCATTCTGAAAAAGTACCGCCTGCAGAAGGGCATCACCGAGGATGAGCTTGCCCAGCTGCTGGGCATCTGGAACCGCTATGTCCCCCTGTGGGAGGAAGGTCTTGCGCTGCCGGATGCCCACCTGCTGCCGCTGCTGGTAGAGATCCTGCGCATTCCCGCCCCCGAATCGGAGGAGGTGCTGCAGCCCAAGCCCGTGCTGAACTTCGACCGGGAAGAGCTGGTCATCCCCGGGCTGGAAAAGGAATACACCCTGCTGCATCTTTCCGATAACCATGCCATCATGGTGGATTACAACGACACGCTGGAGCGCATCCGTTACGAGGAGCGGCGCATTTCCGCCGATTTTTACGAGGACGGCGTGATGATCAATGACCGTCTGGAAGCCTGCTGGGATTACATCGCTGAAAACAAAGATGCACTGGACGGCGTGCTTTTCACCGGTGATGTCATCGATTGCCCCTTTGAGCCGATGATCGACTATCTGATCGAAAAGCTGCAGGCTCTGCCCGTGCCGTATATGTACACGCTGGGCAACCACGACTGGCAGCATTTTGATGAGCATGACGGCATGGCCAACCGTGCACGGCTGCCCCGCTTCGCCCCCATCACCGGCGGCGATCCGGATATCCATGTCAAGCACATCGGCGAGCTGACGCTCATCGGCCTGAACAACACGCTGGATTGCTACCCCGAGGGCGTGGCCGACCGGCTGGAACAGCTGCTGAAAACCGAAAAGAATGTGCTGATCCTGCAGCACGGGCCGTTCTGTTCCCCCACCCTGACCCCCGCCAATAAGCTGTGGTGGATGGGCAGCGACATCACCATCGGCGCCGCGGGCGACGAGCGCCACGACAACCGCCGTGTGCTGGAGATGATCACCGCGCCGGATTCCCCTGTCAAGGCCGTCATCGTCGGCCACATCCACTTCCACCACCGGGATCTGCTGAACGGTCGTGTGCCCCAGTTTTCCGTCCAGCACGGCGCCCACGGCGGCGGCACGCTGTACCATATCCACGGCTGATCGCCTTATCTGCAAAAAAACAGCTCCGGCCTTCAAACGAAACGGCCGGAGCTGTTTTTTATGCTTTTTCGATCTCGATGTGCACCGTCAGCGCATTGCTGCCCACGGCGGCAAAGGCACGGTAATGGCCGCTGCGGTTGGCAGCCATACGCCCGGTATCGGTGAGTACAGCGTTTTCTGCCGTATAGCGGCACCGCCAGCCGCGGTAGGCAACCGTCAGGACATCCGGTGTCCATACGATATCCGGATGCACCTCGCCGTCAAAGGCAAAGGCAGGCAGAGCCAGTGCCAGCGGACCCTTGCCCTTCAACTGTACGGTCACACCGCTTTTCTCCACCGTATAACGCTCCTCCACCGTCTGTCCATCGGCAAAACGGCAGCGCAGCACGGCGCAGGCGGTATCTGCGGCGGGATCGGCCCGCAGCTCTTCCACTGTGTATACCGCATCCCCTGCGGCAGCGAAATGCCAGCCCCCTGCCGTTTTCACGCCGCTGCAGACGGAAAGCGGCACGGCATCCGCCACATCGGTTTTGTAATTGCCGTTTACCGTGCAGGGCAGCGACAGGCACAGCGGCGAGGGCGCCCCCTTTTTGTGTACGCGGCCAAGACCGCTGCGGTCGTAGTGGAAATCCGCATCGGTATCCCATTCCAGCGTGTAGCCGCCGGCATGGGCAAAGACCTTGTGGAAAAACCGGCTGGTCTGCCAGACACAGGCGCTTTCTGCCGGCGGGGTCACCCCTGCGCCGGCGGTCTCATCGCACAGCAGGCAGGCCACATACAAAAAGGATGCGGTGGTGATCATGTATTTGTCAAAATAGGCGTAGTCCTCGCAGCCGTAGCCGGTTTCGGTGGCAAAGCGGTTTTTGACATGGCGCACAGGGCGCTCATCCAGACCGGCCTCCAGATGGGTGAGAGCGCGGTCGACACGGCTTTTATACAGCGCGGCGCCGGCGGCATCGCCCCGGGCGGCGCAGCGGGCGGCAGCATATTCAAACACAATGCAGAGCCACGCCTCGTTGTGCCAGAACTGGGCGCTGCGCCCGCCGTAAGGGATCTCGCCGGAGACCGACTGCATCCGCAGATCGCAGGGGATGCTTTTTTCCAGACACTCCTCCAGCGCGGCGGCGTATTTGCCCCGGTAGCCGAAATGCAGCAGCGCGGCAAAAAGGGCGCGGGGCACCAGATCGTACACCATGGGGTTGCCGGTCTCGTGATACATTCCGTTTTCATCCAGCCACTGCAGCTGGGTGGCGATCTGGGTATCAATGCCGGCAGCATTTTCGCCCAGACCGATGCGGTTGCGCACAAATTCACTCACCGCGGAAAAACAGGCCCAGTTGTAGCATTCCTGCTCCGGATGGCTTGCCCAGACACTGTAGGTTTTTTCCGGCTCCACCTGCGCAAGCCCCGCCTTCCACTGTGCCAGCCTTTCGGGAGAAACAGCTGCGTGCTCCTCCAGCGCCAGCAGACAGGTGACGATCTCCCGCACGGTGAAATCATTGGCCGCTTTGACATGAGGCATGGTCGCACAGCAGAAATCCATCATATTCAGAAAACGCGGCAAAAGCTCTGTGCGGCGGCCATGGGCGATGAGCACGCCGATGTTGGCAGTCAGGCGGGCAAAGCCGTGCTCGGTCAGGCCCTCCCGCTGCACACGGTCAAAATACCCGTCGATCATTTCAAGCGAGTAGGCGGCCAGCGCCTTTTCCATCAGGCGAAGATAGCGTTCCTTCATACCAGTTTCCTCTTTTCAGCGCAAAGGAGCTGCAGCCGCAGGGCCGCAGCTCCTTTTTTATGATGCATTACAGCTCCTCGGTGATCTCGGGCGTGGTGACGACGCCCTCCTCCACCACACGGTAATCGTAGCACCAGCGGTCGCCGGTGCTGCGCCATGCGATGGGACCGAACCATTTATCGGCGCGGTCGGCCAGATGCACCGGGCCGAAGCCGTTACGGCGGTGGCCGTACAGCGTCAGTTCCACGGTGTGCTCACCGGCTGCCGGTGCGCCCAGTGCCGCCGTGTAGGGCGGCAGGAAGATGGGCTGCTCGGCGCTGCCGGCCAGCGCAGCGGTCTGCAGCACGCCCCGGTACTGGCCGGAACGGATGCGCAGCGCACCGCCGTCGGTTTTGACAGGGATATGATAGGTGATGTTGCCGCCGTAGAAGGGCAGGCCCTGGCGGGTGATATCGCCGAAGGCAAGGGTCTTTGCGGCTTCCACCAGTCTGACACTGCGGCCGTTCAGCTCCACACCGAAATCGCCCAGCAGGTACGACCATTCCACACCGGTGCGCTCACCGATGGGCACGGTGGCTTCCAGAATGTTTTCGCCGATATGCAGTACAGGCAGCGCCACGGTCTTGATGGCACGATCGGCATACCAGCCGCAGGCGGTGTTGGCCACCGGCTGACCGTTGCAGGTGATACGCACCTTATCCAGCTGCTCGATGGCAAGCTGTGCGCCGTCGTATTCAATATCGCTGTGTACGCGCCAGCGCAGGCGGACAAAATGGGTGAAGGGAGGCTCCGGCGCGACCCACGGCTGGGTGACCTCTTTTTTGCGGTGGGCCCAGCCCAGCGTATCGCGGCACAGATTATCCAGCCGCAAAATCTCCTCGGCGGGCTGCCACTCGCCGTCATCCAGCGCCCATTCGGCCATATCCAGCAGCAAAGCGTTGGGCTCGCTGAGGGTATAGGGCACTCTGGCAGGCAGCGGAATGCGCTTTGTCCTGCTGCAGACAGTCTGCGCCGGCGCGGCAGCGGCGCCCTCGGCGGGGGCCAGCCACAGCAGCAGGCTGTCATAATCGTACATACGGGTACGCACCTCGGTACGGCCGTTTGCCACTGTAAAGGCGATAGCAGCGGTCTCGCCGGTCATGGTATCGTAGACGGTGGGCTTCCATTCGCCGGCGATACGGATGCGCAGATCCTGATAGCTGGAGATATCCTTGTTGTACGGCTCTTTGCCGTGAGCAATAAACAGCCACCGGCCCTCGCCGTCCTCGCGCAGCTGATACAGCAGGTTTTCGGTGTGAGAACCGGTCTGGTTGCGGATATCCACCACACGGGCCGCACTCACCGCGCCCAGCACACCGCCTTTTGTCAGCGGCACACAGGTACTGCGGGCAGCCAGCGCCGCGCCGCGGGCGCTTTCGGCGGCATTTTCCAGCGTGGGAACAGCGCCGGCAAACACCAGCCTGCCGCCAGCAGCGGCAAAAGCCTCCAGGCGTTCCAGTGTGGAGGAGCGCAGTGTCTCGCAGCCGGGCACAAGGATGACATCATAGGCCATCTCGCCCACAGCCAGCGGTGCCCCGCCCTGCTCACACAGCTGCGGCAGCAGGCTTTCGCTGATGAAATCGAAATCCACGCCGCCGAACAGCAGCCACTGGGTCAGATTCTGGAAATTCTGATCCATCTCGGTGCGGATGAGGGCGGTGCTCTCGGCAGGGCCCCAGTGCAGCCAGTAGCTTTCCACCGGATGGATGACACCCAGCTTTACCACCGGTTTGCCGCGGGTCAGAGCGGTGCCCACACGGGCGAAGTGATCCTCGATCAGGCGGTATTTTTCCCACCACGGGGACTGGTAGTTGATGGAGGCGGGATAATCGCGCTTGCTTTCGCCGCCCAGCGAGACCAGCGACAGATGGGGTACGCGGGCGGTCACGCCCAGCGCAGCCTGCCAGTCGCCGTGCAGCTTGTGGCCGCGGAAATCAAAATCCCAGTTGGTGACACCGTACAGCTCACTGAGCATACCCTCGCGGCCGAACTGATGCACGGCAGACTGGGTCTGCTTGGCGGTGGTATATTCAAACCATGCGCAAAGCATATCGATGCCGGGCAGATCAAAGCCGCGGTAGGCGCGCATCGCCTCGCCCAGTGCACTGGTCTGGTATTCCAGTGTGGGCTCACCCATCATATGACCTGTCAGCGCAAGGCCGTGTTCGCGGCACCATGCGCCGCAGTTATCGGCATAGGCCTGTGTAAAGCGCTCACAGATGTGGTCGTGGTACTGATACCGCGCCACGGAGACCTTACCGTCCGCCTTATCCCAGATCAGTTCGGGGACAAAATCCAGAATATCCTCACCGTAGGCGGCGGTATAGGTATCTGCCAGATCGTCCGTCCACGGCAGGGTGACATCGGTCTTATCGGTGGCAAAGCGCAGGGTGGATTTGCGGGTGAACTGGGGCTCATCCGTGAACATGGAGGGCACGGTCTTGTCGAATTCATCGCTCACAGTACGGTTATATGCCTCATAGGTGATATCGATAAAGCGATCCATCGCTTTTTTATCCAGCGTATTGACGTAGGCCTGATCGTTGTACCATGGGTCCTCCACATGGATTTCCAGATAGGCATACCATTTTTCGTGGGCGGCGGGGGCAGCCTGCGGGATGCGCTTTGCGCTCACCAGATAGCCGTCGGCATCCAGCTGCACATCGTAGCAGGCCAGCAGCGTGCCGTTATGACGGCGCACGGCCTCGGCCTCGGAGGGATCCACCTCTTTGGTGGAGGGCTCGCCCTCCTCGTAGGAGACGGGGGTGAACAGCAGATAGCGGGCGCGGTACTGCTTGTCGCGGGTGACAAGGCCGCCGGCAGAACCGGAGGGCCAGCGATCCTCATCGTACAGCCACGCCAGCATACCAAGGCTTTTGGCTTTTTCCACACAGCCCCGGACAAAGCCCATGTATTCCTCGCTCAGGTAGGGGATGGACATTCCGGTACGCACATGCAGATGTGCCCCGCCAAAGCCCATCTTCTGCAGATCCTCCAGCTGGCGATCCAGCTCAGCCTGCTCCAGCCGGCAGTTCCACGCCCAGAACGGCGCACCGCGGTATTCGCTGGTGGGATCGCGGAAAAGCTCCATATCCAGCTTCGGGGTATCTTTCTTTTTGTACAGCATGGCAGCTCCTTGCTTTTTACGGTAACAATCGGTCAAAACGGAAAACACGGGCGGCGGCTTTTGACAAGCAACCGCCCGTGTGGATCGGGTAAATTGAATTTTTCTGCGTTGGAACGGCGCTTACTTCTCCACGATGACGGGAGTGGTCAGGATGCCTTCCTCGGCAAGACGGTAATCGTAGCACCAGCGGTCGCCCTCACTGCGCCAGGCGTTGGGGCCGATCCAGCGGTCGTTGAGGTCGGTGAGATGGACAGGACCGAAGCTGTTACGGCGGTGGCCGTACAGCTTGACATCCACAGTATGCTCACCGGCGGCAGGCTTGCCCAGACTGACGGTGTAAGGCGGGTAGATGACGGCCTTTTCCTCGCCGCCGTCCAGCGCCACGGTCTGCAGAGCGCCGCGGTACTGGGAAGCGCGCAGCACCAGCTCGCCGCCATCGGTGACGACCGGCACATGGTAGGTGATGTTGCCGCCGTAGAAGGGCAGACCCTGGCTTGTGATATCGCCAAAGGCCAGCTGCTCGCGGGCAGCCACCACACGGGCGCTGCGGCCGCTGGCTTCGACGCCGAAGCCGCCCAGCAGGTAGGCCCATTCCACATTGGTGCGGCGGCCGAAGGGAATGACAGCCTCCAGCACATTATCGCCGGCCACCAGCGCGGGCAGCGCCACGGTCTTGATGGATTTATCGGTGTACCAGCCGTCAACGGTGCTTTCCACCGGCAGGCCGTTGAAGGTCAGCTTGACGCTTTCGGCATCCTCGATGGCCAGCTTTGCGCCTTCATAGGCGATGGCGCTCTCGATGTGCCAGCGCAGCTTTACACTGTGGGTGACAGGCTCTTCGGGTACGACCCACGGCTGGGCAAAGGCCTCCTTGCGGCTGGGCCAGCCCAGAGTGTCGCGGCAGACATTATCCAGACGCAGGATCTCCTCACAGGGCTGCCACTCGCCGTCATCCAGCGCCCACTCGGCCTGATCCAGCAGCAGAGCATTGGGTTCGCTGAGGGTGTAAGCCATGGTGACAGGCAGCGCCTTGGCTGCACCGTCAGCCACAGCGGCGGGGATTTCGGCAGTGCCGGAGGTGACACCGTTTGCGGGGGCCAGCCACAGCAGCAGACTGTCGTAATCGTACATACGGGTACGCACCTCGGTGCGGCCGTTTGCCACGGTGAAATCGATGGTCTCCTTCTCGCCGGTCAGGGTGTTGTAGACGGTGGGAGCCCATTCGCCGGTGATGCGGATGCGCAGATCCTGATACCTGGAGATATCCTTGTTGTACGGCTCCTTGCCGTGGGCGATGAACAGCCACTGGCCGTCGCCATCCGCACGCAGCTGATACAGCAGATTATCGGTGAGAGAACCGGTCTGGTTGCGGATATCCACCACGCGGCCGGCCTCCACGGCATCCAGCACGGCACCGCGGGACAGCGGCACGCAGGTGCTGGCAGCGGCCAGCTTTGCAGCACGGTCACTGGCAACGGCATCCTCCAGTGTGGGGATGGCGCCGGTGAAGATCAGCTTGCCGCCGGCGGCGGCAAAGGCCTCCAGACGCTCCAGTGTGGAGGAGCGCAGGGTCTCGCAGCCGGGCACAACGATGACATCATAGGCCATCTTGCCCACATTCAGCGGGGCGCTTCCCTTTTCGCACTGGGTGGGCAGCAGGCTTTCGCTGATGAAATCGAAATCCACGCCGCCGAACAGCAGCCATTCGGTCAGATTCTGGAAGTTGTGATCCATCTCGTCACGCACAAGAGCGGTGCTCTCGGCGGGGCCCCAGTGCAGCCAGTAGCTTTCCACCGGGTGGATGACACCAACCTTGACCACGGGCACGCCGCGGGTCATGGCGGTGGCAACACGGGCAAAGTGATCCTCCACCAGAGCGTACTTATCCCACCAGGGAGACTGGTAGCTGATGGATGCGGGATAATCGCGCTTGGCTTCGCCGGCCATGGATACCCAGCTCAGATGGGGCACACGGATGGTGACACCCAGCGCGGCCTGCCAGTCGCCGTGCAGCTTGTGCCCGCGGAAGTCGAAGTCCCAGTTGGTAACACCGTACAGCTCGCTGAGCATGCCCTCGTAGCCGAACTGATGCACGGCGGACTGAGTCTGCTTGGCAGTGGTGTACTCGAAACGGGCGCACAGCATATCGATGCCGGGCAGATCGAAGCCGCGATAGGCACGCATGGCCTCGCCCAGAGCGGCGGTCTGGCTTTCCAGCGTGGGTTCCTCCATCATGTGGCCGGTCAGCGCCAGACCGTGCTCACGGCACCATGCGCCGCAGTTATCGGCAAAGGCCTGAGTGAAGCGCTCACAGATATGGTCGTGGTAGTGGTAGCGCAGCACGCTGGGGGTGCCATCGGCATTATCCCAGATCAGCTGCGGGATGCCGGCCAGCAGATCCTCGCCGTTGTAGGCGGCGGCAAAGGTATCGGCAAGGTCATCCGTCCACGGCAGGGTGACATCAGTCTTGTCGGTGGCAAACTTGAGGGTGGATTTGCGGGAGAACTGGGGCTCGTCCGTAAAGATGGAGGGCACGGTCTTATCGAATTCATCGGCGATGGTGCGGTTATACGCCTCGTAGGTGATCTCGATGAAGCGGTCCATGGACTTTTTATCCAGCGTGTTGACATAAGTCTGGTTGTTGTACCAGCCGCTCTCGTTGGGGCTTTCGATGTAGGCATACCATTTGTCGTGGGCGGCGGCATCGTTTTCGCCGATCAGCTTTGCACCCAGCAGGCGGCCCTCGGCATCCAGCTCCACATCAAAGCAGCCCAGCAGATAGCCGTTCTCGGTACGGGCGCCGGCAGACTGCGAGGTTTCGACACGGGTGGTGGTGCCGCTGTAGGGGGTGGGGGTGAACAGCAGATAACGGGCACGGTACTGCTTGTCTTTGGTGACCAGACCGCCGGCTGCGCCGGAGGGCCAGCGATCTTCGTCGTACAGCCATGCCAGCATATTTTCGCTCTTGGCCTTATCCACGCAGGCCTTGATCAGAGCCATATACTCGTCACTCAGGTAGTTGGTGGCCATGCCGGTGCGCACATGCATATGGCCGCCGCCGAAGCCCATCTTTTTAAAGACTTCCAGCTGCCATTCCAGCTCTTTGCGATCCAGCTTGCAGTTCCATGCCCAGAAGGGCGTACCGCGGTATTCGGCGGTGGGGGCGCGGAAAAGCTGATCATCCAGCTTAGGCGCGCTGTTCTTTTTGTACAGCATGCTTTTTCCCTCGTTTTTCCTTTTTTATGTATATTGGAAGGCGCAGCGATGCTTTGCCGCCGTGCCGTTCCCCTTCACAGAAAGGATACCATAAATCTGCGGAAAAAGGAATTCCTTTTTCATAAAAATTGCAGGAAAAAACGCCGGAAAACAAAAAGCCGCCCGCATCCGGCAGGACACGGGCAGCAATGTGATCAAAAGGGTTTCATTCCTCGGCAGGAGTTTCCTCGGCGGGAGTTTCCTCAGCAGAGGGTTCTTCGGCGGGAATCACCTCTGTGATCTCCTCTGCGACCTCTTCGGTGATCTCTTCGGTGATCTCCTCTGCGATCTCTTCGGCAACCTCTTCCGCAGCTGCTTCAGCAGGTGCTTCGGCAGCAGCGGTCTTGTTTTTGGCAGCGGCATACGCGGCCAGATCGGCGGCGCGCAGCGCGGCAAATTCGGTCTTCGGCACCTTTTTGCCCACAAAACCGGGTAGTGCAAACAACGCGCCGACGGCAACCATGGCAAGGATCATCATCAGCTGGGGGGCTATCTTGACGAAATCGCCCTGCAGGGTACCCACCAGATTCCAGATGGTCAGACCGCTCCACACCAGACACCATGCCAGCTGCACCCAGCGGCAGCCGCGTCCGGTAATGACAAAGCAGAAGCCGATGACCATGCAGACCTGTACGATGTAGGGCAGCAGGATGGGGATCAGCATCCGGATCAGATCCTTCAGCAGACGGGCCTTGCCCTCGGCATTGGTCATATACTCCAGCAGAGCATTGTAGGCATTGATACCGGGGATGATGCCCTGTGCCAGAGAGATCCATACGGCAGTGCCCACAAAGGCCAGCGCCGGAATGCACAGCCATGCGGCGCTGTGCTTTTTAACCAGCGTAACATACATCACACCGAACACGACCAGCGCGATGAGCTGAACATTGGAATACCAGTTGGACAGACCCATGCGCAGCAGCTCCATGCCCTCGGCACCGGTCTGCACCGCCTGCCCCATCAAAAAGCCCAGCAGCAGGATCACGCCGCAGAACGACAGGGTGGAAAGCCATTCCAGTGCGCTGACACCGATGAACAGACTCTTGGCCACACGGGGCTGCTTTTCCTTTTTGGCTTTTTTCTTTTTGCCGGTCTCTTCGGCGGCGGCTTCGGCTTCCTCTTCAATCTCCTCTTCGCCGGTGAGTTCTTCCTTCCACTCAGCGAATTCTTCCCTGGCACCGGCAACAGCCTCCGCCAGTTCTTCCTTCAGCTCGGCGACAGTCTCTGCCAGTTCCTCCTTCACCTCGGCAATTTCCTCTTTGACCTCGGCGCCTTTTTCGGTCAGCTCTGCCATTGCCTTATTCAGCATCTCGTCAAAGCGGCCCTGCTCCTGAACGGGCTCCTGCCCGGGGGTCAGTTTGTTTTCTTCCACAGGTATTTCTCCTTTTCTTGCGCCATATTGTGCAATACAGCGCTGTTTCTATATCTTTATAAGGATAAAACAAAGTAGAAAAATTGTCAATCACCGGCCGGGGATTTTTACCGGATTTCACGGATTTTTCCTTTTTCCGGCTCAATCCTTCCCCGCCTGACGGGCGCGGATCAGCACCCAAAGCACCGCGGTTGCCACCATACCGCCCAGCATACCGCCGCCGGCCCAGCCCAGCTGCTCACTGAACAGATAGATCGCCGCAATCGCCGCCGCCGCATAAGCGCCAAAGCCCGCCAGCAGACGGCCCGCCGGCCCGGGCTGCTGCGCCAGCGAGCACAGCCAGATGGCACGCAGCACAAAGAACTGTGCCGCGCCAAGCAGAATGCCGTAACCCAATGCGATCCACTGCACGCTCATTCACCCACACTTTCCAGATAGTATTCTTCGGGGATCTCGCGGCGCTGCACGCACAGGTCATAATCCGCCTTCTGCCACAGCATGGTCACCACCGCTGCACAGCGGGCGGCATCCACCACACGCACCCCGGCATTGCCCAGCTGTCCGAAATGCTGCACGCCCAGCATATTGAAGGGCTTTTCAAAATTGGGAAAATTGGCAGAGACATCCGGGCATTTGCTGCAGCTGTGGGGCTTGATGCTGCCCTTGCGGGTGTGACCGTCGGCGTAGATATGGGTCAATTCAAACAGCTTGCCGGTACGGTCGGGCACACCGATGGTCTCCTCCACCGCATGGATAAAGGTATTGCGCTCATTGCCCACGCCGATGAGCAGGATTTTGGCGTTCTCATCCTTCAGCCGGCCCCAGCAGCTCTGGGGGGCGGTGCCGTTGTAAACGCTCTCCTCCCCGGCCACAAACTCCGCCGCACGGGCGCCGTGTGCCCAGACGGAGTGGGTGGCGTTCATGCTGCGCACACCGTCGCTGCGGAACGCCGCCGCGCAGGGCAGCGCCCCGATGCAGGGCTTTTCGGTGCGCACATCATAGACGGGATGCGCCGGGCTGACCGTGCCCCATGTGTGGGTGGGTACGATAAAAAGCCCTTCGGAAAGATATTCACAGAAGGCATCGATGACACCGTCCGCGCCGCCCTCCACCGGGCCGATCGCCCGCATGGAGGTATGGATGAGCACGGTATCGTCGGCTTTCAGGCCCATTTCGGCCATCTGTTTTTTCAGCTGCTCTTTGGTAAACATGGGTGATCTCCTCCTTATCGCCCGGCAGTTGCCGCAGCGGTTCTCTTCAATTCCTGCTGCGCAGGTAAAAGCCGTAGCCGGCGCCGATGATGCCGCCGGCGATGTGCATCAGATTGGCCACATTATCCTCCACGAATACAGCCGCAAAGACCTCCTGCCCCAGATACAGCACTGCCACAAGGATCAGCGTAAGGGGGATCTGCCCCTCCCGCGCACCGGCAAGGGAGGACAGCATGATCAGCATGAACACCACACCGCTGGCCCCCAGCAGTGCCACCCGTCCGAACAGCAGACAGTGCAGCACGCCGGTGAGCAGCGCGGTGAGCGCAATACCGGCAAGCAGGGCGCGGCTGCCGTATTTTTCCTCCAGCGGCGGGCCGACCACCAGCAGGAGCAGCATATTCCCCAGGAAATGCTCCCAGCCGGCATGCCCCAGCACATGACCGAACAGCCGCACATAGCCCAGAATATCCTTCAGTGAAAAGCGGTAGACGGAAAACACCAGCGCGGTGGAACGATCCTGTGTGAGATATCCCAGCGCCAGCGCAAACAGCGAAAGCAGAAAAAAGCTGAGGATCACAGGGGAATTGTACTGCAGTTTTTTCATGGGGTGCACCTCAGTAAAGCAGATATTTTTCGCGGATGGGCAGGAAGGCCTGCGCCTGCTTTTCCCATCCGGCAAGGATCTCTTCCGCAGAAAACAAGCCCTGCCGCAGCTCGGTGCTGCCGCTGGTCAGATCGATGTGCCAGCGCTCCCCCTGTGCCGGCGGGTTGCAGGCGAAATCCCCGGGGAACAGCCGCCGCAGCGTACAGATCAGGTGCACGCCCAGCGCCACGGGGCGCACGGCCTTTTCATCCAGCACGCGGATGCGCACACCGCCGCAGCTCCGGTGAGCGTGCTTGCCCCACTCGGGGCGGAAATATGCCGGCAGGAACTGCACTCCCGGCAGTGCAAGAGCATTCATCGCCTGTGCCAGCGCCACCGGCTGGACAAAGGGCGCACCGATAAGGGTGAAGGGCGTGGTGGTGCCCCGTCCGGTGGAGACGGTGGTTCCCTCCAGCAGGCAGGTGCCGTTATACACCACGATAGCTTCCTGCGTGGGCAGATTGGGGCTGGGCGGCGTAAAGGGCAGCCCGGTTTCATCGTAGTACATATCCCGCCGCCAGTTTTTTACCGGAACAACGGCCAGATCACAGCCAAGGCCGTGCTCACCGTTATAGTAAAGCGCCAGTTCGCCCAGCGTCATGCCGTGGCGGATGGGCACCGGCGTCAGCCCCACAAAGGAGAACAGCTCCTCGGTATGGGTATTGCCCTCCACCAGCTCGCCGCCGATGGGGTTGGGACGGTCCAGCACCACCAGCCTTTTGCCGGCGGCTGCCGCCGCACGCATGCTGTAAAACAGCGTGGATGCATAGGTATAGTAGCGGCTGCCCGCATCCTGCAGATCGAATACCAGCGTATCCAGCTGCGCCAGCGCCTCGGCGGGCGGCAGATAGACACGGTCCTTCTCCTTCACATCCTGTGAGAAGATGCGGTCCTCAAACAGGCTGTATGCCGGCAGACCGGACAAGGTATCCACATGGGTGTGCACCGCCTCGCCGGGGCCAAGCACCCCGCGGATGCCGTGCTCGGGAGCCAGCAGCACCCGCAGATCGTACAGCTGCCGCAGCACATCGATGGTAAAGCAGCCGTCTGCCGTCATGCCGGAGGCGCCGGTGATCAGCCCCAGCCGGCCTGTAAAAAGTCCGGAAAATTCCGCAAGGCGGTCGGCGCCGCAGCGCACCGCATCATCTTTTCGCATGGGCAGTCTCCTTTTTTGTCAGATCGATGTAGTTGCTCCACACCCGCTTGCCCGCGGCATCGATTCCCTCCACACGTACCCATGTATCGATACCGGAGGGTGCGTATTCCGCCTGTGTCAGGCTGCCGCCCGCCGGTGCGGTATGCACGCGGTCGGCGCTGAAAAAGCTGTCGGTATAAAACAGGATGCGCTCCAGCGGCGAGGTCTCCACACGGATACGGCCGTCCGCAAGCCGCTGCAGGCTGTACAGCGCAGGGCCCTGTGTGGCGTAGTACCGCTTTTCAAAAAGCGCCTCCAGCACCGCTTCCCGGGTGCGGGCGGCGGCGCGTACCACCACCCAGCCGCTGCCGGCATCCGGCCCGTAGAAATGGGTATCGTCCGCGGCGGTGATACCCACGAGCCGCCCGCCGGCGGCCAGCGTATCCAGCTGGACGGAGGAATCGCCCCGTCCGGAATAAAAATCCGATACGCCGTTGTAAATTTCGATGGCATCATATCCCTGCAGGGTACGCAGGTTTTCGTCCGTCATCAGCGACCACGCGGGGTGCGCCAGCGTGACGAAGGCACCCGCCGCCTTCAGCGCATCCACCATTTTCTGCGGGTCATCGGTGGGGCGGATCTCATCCACGGAATGCTGCACGCCCGCGCCGGTGATATGCCAGCACACCCGCGGTGCGATATTGTTGTTGTTCAGTTCCGCGCCGCCAAGGATCAGCATACCGTCCTCCTCGCCGCCGGGGCGGGTCCTGTGGTGATCGGTGATGCACAGAAAATCGTAGCCCTTTTCCCTGTACAGAGCGATGCACTCCCGCGGGGTGAGCTTACCGTCCGATTCGGTGGTGTGGGTGTGCAGATTGCCCTTCAGCCAGAGGCCTTCGCCTGCCAGATATTCCATAGGTTCCTCCGTTCTTTTTTGTACGGTCATTCAGGCCGGCGGTCCCTGCTGCGCCTGCGTCCTGCACACCAGCGCGCGCAGCGCCGCCCGAAGCAGCTCTTTATCCTCTTCACTGTAACAAAAATGGCCGGAATGCTCCAGTATTTCCACGGAAAAACCCGGTCTGCCTGCGGTGCAGCGGGCGCTGCGCAGACTGACCAGCTCATCTCTGCGGCAAAACACCAGATGACAGGGTGTGCGCACCAGTCCCAGCAGACTGCGTACCCGGTGCGCCTTGGCCAGCAGCTCGATAAACCGCGGCAGCGCTGCCAGATACCGCCACAAGCGTTTTTCCGGCGCAACGCCGCAGGCCTTTTTTGTTGCAGCGGCAAGGGCATTGCCCGGCGGGATCTTATCCAGCGCCACCCGCAGCGCATTCAGGCAGGCAACGGGCTTTACCCCGATGCACAGCGCCGGCGAAAGCAGCAGCATGCCCCGCAGCTTTTCCCCGTTTTTCACCGCCGAAGCAAGCGCCAGCAGCCCGCCCATGGAGTGTGTCACCACCGCGATGCATTCGTGCCGGGTGCGCAGTGCATCCAGCGTCAGATCCGCCTGCGCCTGCCAGCGTACCATGCTGCTTTCGGTAAAATCCCGCAGCGTGCCGCCGTGACCGTCCAGCTGCATATTGTACACCGACCAGTCTGCCGGAATGCTTTCCAGCAGAAAATCAAAATGACGGGGCGTGCCCAGAATGCCATGCAGAAACAGCACGGCGCAGCGGCTGCCGGGCACAACGCGGATATAGGAGCTGTGCGGCATCGGTCTCTCCCCTTTCAGCCTGCATACGGCTTTGTTCGCTTTTATTATAATACATTCCCGTCCGCACCGCCAGTCCTGCACAAAGATTTCCTTCCACTTTTTGTTTTTGAAGGAATTTTGTCATTTTTGTTGCAGGCGCAACGGAATTGATGCGGCAACTGCGGTATACTTTGTCACGGAACGGCGGGAAACCCGCCGCAAGAAAAGAATGATTGGGAAAGTGAGTACGAAACCTATGAAACAGATGAAACGAATTTTCAGCATTCTGCTGTGCGCCGCGCTCATGTGCGGCATGCTGGCAGGCTGCTCCGCCCCCGCCGAGGATCCCATTCCCGAGAGCGAAAGCGTTGTGACCGAGACCCTGCCCGAGAGCGAGCCGGAGGAGACCGAGCCCTCCGACAGCACCGTCGATGAGGAGATCACCCTGTTTGAGGGCATGAATGTCCGTCTGGGCGGCATGAAGGGCCCCACCACCATGGGTATGGTCAAGCTGCTGGAGGATGCCGAGGCCGGTACCACCGTCAACGACTATGACTTCACCATCGCGGGCGCTGCCGACGAGCTGACCCCGCTGCTCATCAAGGGCGAGATGGACATCGCCGCCGTGCCGGTGAATCTGGCCAGCGTGCTTTATAACAAGACCGAGGGCGCTGTGCAGATGCTGGCTGTCAATACGCTGGGCGTGCTGTACATTGTGGAAAAGGGCGGCGAGACCGTCAATTCCATTGCCGACCTGAAGGGCAAGACCATCTATGCCACCGGCAAGGGCACCACGCCGGAATACAGTCTGACCTATCTGCTGGCGCAGCACGGTCTGACCATCGGCGAGGATGTGACCGTGGAATGGAAGAGCGAGGCCACCGAGGTGGTGGGCGCCATGTCCGGCATGGACAGCGCCGTCGCCATGCTGCCCCAGCCCTTTGTCACCGTGGCCGCCGGTCAGGTGGAGGGTCTGCGTGTGGCGCTGGATCTGACCGCCGAGTGGAACGCACTGGATAACGGCAGCAGTCTGGTGACCGGCTGTCTTGTGATCCGCCGCGAATTCGCTGAGGCCAACCCCGAGGCCGTAGCTGCCTTCCTGAACGAGTACGCTGCCTCCACCGAATACGCCAACACCAACCCCGCCGAGACCGCCGTCATGGTGGAAAAATACGGCATCGTCAAGGCTGCCGTCGCCGAGAAGGCGCTGCCCAAGTGCAACATCGTGTGCCTGACCGGCACCGATATGACCGCAGCCGCGCAGGGCTACCTGCAGGTGCTGTTCGACCAGAATCCCGCCGCCGTGGGCGGTGCGCTGCCCGCCGAGGATTTCTGGTACATCCAGAGCAAATAATCCCTCCTCTCTATACTCTCCTCTTATGGGAAGGCCGTCCGCACCGCGCGGGCGGTCTTTTCCTGTATTACAGGGCATTCCTGCGGAAAATTGCGGCGGGAAGGTTGTCAAAAAGCCGCCGATGTGGTATCGTAATAAAGTATAAACACCGCAGCGGCGCACAGGCCCCCGCGCCGTCAGTAAAAAGACAGGAACGGATGAGTATTATGGATAATATGCAGTGGAACAAGCTGTTCAGCGCCTTTTTCTCCGCCGAGGAGGAAGGCATCGAGATCCCCTTTGAGCTGCGCACCTCGGTGGGCACGCTGGAGCGGAAGGACACCCAGTGGGAGAAATTCGGCACCGAGTGGAAAAACGCACGGGATTATCACAGCATCAAGATCCACCTGACAGAGCAGAACCGTCCGGTGGTACTGGGAACGCTGGATGCACTGGAAGCCCCTTACACTCTTGTGGGTGACACCGCCGTGGTGATGGCCCGTCCGGTGGAGGGTCTGCTGTAAGAGGATGTCTTTGGCGATCTCCCGCTGCTTTTGCATCTTCGCAGAACATTCCATTGAGGAGGATGACCATGTCCGATAAAAAAGCCGCCGTCATTTATATAAGCCGTGTCCTTGGCGAGCGTGTGATCGGCCTGCTGCTGTTTTTGTGGGGCTCGGGCCGGGTGCTGCCGGCGCACGCGGCGGTATACTTCGCCGTGTATTTCGGCGCGGCGGCGCTTTCTGCGGTATATCTGCGCCATCACGGTGAAACACTGAAAGCCCGGGCCAATGTCAGCCGCGACACCCCCCTATGGGATAAGCTGATCCTCACCGCCTTCTGGCTGACCGGCTACTTCATCATCTATTACGCGGCGGGGCGCACCGCCGCCCAGGGCGGCAGTCTGTGGCTGAGCATCGCCGGCGGCGTGCTGTATCTGCTTTCCACCCTGCTGACGGATGCCGCCCTTGCCGGCAACCCCTTTGCCGAATCCACCGCCCGTCTGCAGCCGGAACGCGGCCAGCAGGTGGCGACCGGCGGGCCTTACCGCTTTGTGCGTCACCCCATGTATGCGGCCATTCTGCTGTGGTGCGTATGTATCGTGCTGTGCTTTCCCACCGGCCGGGTGGCGGTATGCAGCGGCATTGCCGCCGTGCTGATCGTGCTGCGCACCGCGCTGGAGGACAGAATGCTGTGCGACGGACTGCCCGGCTACCGTGCTTACGCCGAAAAGACCCGCTGGCGGCTGGTGCCGGGGCTGTGGTGAACGGCAAACCGACAGAAAGGACTCTTTGACCGATATGAAGGAACAGATGCGCCTGCGCTTTTGCAAAGGCGATTGGATCGCCATCGCCGCCGTGGTGCTGTTTGCCGCTGTGCTGGCCTCTGCCTTTGCGCTGCATGCCGCTGCTGCTGCCGGGGTAACGGTGGAAGTGCGGCTGGACGGCGAGCTGCTTTTTTCCTGCCCGCTGGAACAGGATGCTGTCTACACCGTGCAGGGTGATTACACCAATACCGTCACCGTCCGCGACGGCAAAGCAGCGGTGACAGCCTCCGACTGTCCCGGTGCGGACTGTGTGCACAGCGGCTGGATCGATGCCGCCGGGCGCGCGGTGATCTGTCTGCCCAACCGCATGGAGCTGCGGCTTGCCGGCGCGGCGGAAGATGTGGATATCATCGTGGGCTGAGGAGGGGCGGCTTTTGAACAAGACAAGACATCTTGCGCTGTGCGGGCTGCTGCTGGCGCTGGCGCTCTGCCTTTCCTATGTGGAGCGGTTCATCCCGCTGGATCTGCTGGTGCCGCTGCCCGGTGTCAAGCTGGGGCTGGCCAATATCGTCACGCTGACCGCGCTGTATTTTCTGGGGGCGAAAACCGCGTTCCCCATTCTGATCCTGCGCTGTGTGCTGGGCTCCGCCTTCGGCGGCGGGCCCTCGGCGCTGATCTTTTCGCTGACAGGCGGTCTGCTGGCCATGGCGGTGATGGCCGCAGCACGGCGGCTGCCGTTTCTTTCCATCTATGGCGTCAGCATTCTGGGCGCAGCGGCACACAACACCGGTCAGGTGCTGGCCTCCATGGTATTGCTGCGCTCGGTTTATGCGGCGGCGTATCTGCCGTTTCTGCTGGCGGTTTCCATCGCGGCGGGAATGCTCACCGGCACAGTATCGGCGCTGACATTCCGCGCACTGGCCGCCACCGGCCAGCTGCCCGCCCGCGGCACAAAACAAAAACGGACATAAAGGAGAAGCCCTCTTATGCTGGATACCGTAAACGAATTTCTGTTGGAACACCTGATCCCGCTGTGTGAGCTGATCGGTATTGCCGTGGTGGCGATCTCGGCGCTTTCCGCCTGCTGGCAGTATTTTCACAGCCTGATCACCCACCGCAACGAGGATGTGAAATACCGGCTGGCAAACGGTCTGGCGCTGAGTCTGGAATTCAAGATGGCGGCGGAGATCCTCAAGACCGTGATGGTGCGCGAGCTGGAGGAGCTGCTGGTGCTGGGAATCGTCATCGCACTGCGCGCACTGCTCTCGTTCTTGATCCATTTCGAGATGAAGCACCACGACACCTGAGCACAGAAAAACGATTTGCCGATAAGAAAAGCCGTCTCCGGTCCAAAACACGGAAACGGCTTTTTGTACGCCTGTTTTTCGGCAGCTTTACACGCTGAGCGCCACGATGCTGATCACGGCCAGCACCATGCCGATGAGCTTGGAGGGGGTGAGCTTTTCGCGGAAGATCAGCACCGAATATATGCAGGAAAGCACCAGTACACCGCCGTTTTCGGTGGTGTACAGCACGGCGGTATTCACCATGGGAATGACGAACACCAGCAGGTTGATGGCAGCCGCGGCGCTGAGCAGGCACACGACCAGCGGCAGGATGCTGCGCCCGGTAAAGCGGAACGCCTGCAGGGTCTGCTTTTTCTCGGTGCGCAGCAGCATCAGCAGCGCCATGATGCCCATCAGGGCATAGGTCATCATGACCATTTCCTTACTCTCGGTCTCCGCTGCGGCGGACTGGATCTTGAGCAGGGTACCGTACATACCGTTGGAAACAAACAGCGCCACGCACAGCAGGTAATACACCGGCGAGGTGCCGGAGAGCTTGATATCATCCCTGTTCATCATAAAGCAGGCCGCCAGCATCACCGCGATAGCCGCCCACTGCAGCCAGCCGGGCATTTCGCCGTAGACCGCGGCGGAATAGATGATAGGGATGAGAATGCCGCCGAACAGCATCGCCACATTCAAAAACGCATAGCTGCCGCGGCGGGAGGCGGCAATGAGCGAGGTATTGTAGACAAACAGCATGGCGGCATTCAGCACGCTGAGCAGCACGGTGATGCCGGAGGGCGAAAACGAAAAGCCGTTGAAGGCAAACGATACCAGCGGGATGGCGATGGCCTCCACCACGCAGAACACATACGGCGAGGCCGCCTTGCTGCCGGTATAGCGGTCGTTGAAAAGCGTGCAGAACAGGGTCTGGAAGCTGTACAGGACGATCAGCCCCGTGATGAGCAGTGCGGACATGAGGATCCTCCTTTTTCATGCAAAAACATTCGGTGCACTGCCTATCAGCTTACGGCATTCCGGCAAAGTTGTCAAGGTGTCTGCAGTGAACGGTGCATAAAAACACGCCCTTAATCCGTTCGGCAGAGTGGAAACGGACCGCCAAATTTGAATTTGTCAGTATTACAACTGCTTAATCTCATTGGCAATCATAGCCACGTTTTTGGCGTTGGTATCAATTTTAATGGTATTGAGTGCTTGATACATCGGTATTCTTGCTATGCTTCGCTCAATTATATCTTCAGAGCGAACACCTCTTTCTACATCCATTGATAATCTTTCGCACAGAGTCTTTTCATCCGCTACAAGCGAGACGCATTTCACCTCACAGTTCTGTGTATCCAGCTTCTTAAGTATGGAATCGATAATTCTCTGCTCGTGCATCACCCAACAAAAAATGATATTCTCGTATGCAGAACATTTCAGAAAATTATTGAGTAAGTAACAAATATTATTCGTCACCATTGCTTTTGTTTCATCGGTTACTTGGAACGGATTTGCATCCCAACA
>JAFUNR010000019.1 GCA_017472965.1 Oscillospiraceae bacterium
AGCTACATCCCCACTCCCGACCGTATGGCTGACAAGCCCTTCCTGATGCCCGTTGAGGACGTCTTCACCATCTCTGGTCGTGGCACCGTTGCTACCGGCCGTGTTGAGCGTGGTACCGTCAAGGTCAACGAGGAAGTTGAGCTGGTTGGTCTGACCGACGAGAAGCGCGAGACCGTTGTTACCGGTCTGGAAATGTTCCACAAGCTGCTGGACTTCGCCGAGGCTGGCGATAACGTCGGCGCTCTGCTGCGTGGCGTTCAGCGTACCGAGATCGAGCGTGGCCAGGTTCTGGCTAAGCCCGGCTCCATCCAGCCCCACACCAAGTTTGCCGGCCAGGTCTACGTCCTGAAGAAGGAAGAGGGCGGCCGTCATACTCCGTTCTTCAACAACTACCGTCCTCAGTTCTACTTCCGTACCACTGACGTTACCGGTGTTGTCAGCCTGCCCGAAGGCACCGAGATGTGCATGCCCGGCGATAACGTTGCTATGAACGTTGAGCTGATCACCCCGATCGCTATCGAGGAAGGCCTGCGCTTCGCTATCCGTGAGGGTGGCCGTACTGTTGGTTCCGGCGTTGTTTCCGCTATCAACGAGTAATTCCTGATCTCACAGGATCGATCGAGCTAAAGAGTGCCCTTCACCCTTGTGGTGAAGGGCACTTGTTCGTATAAAGAAAAGAACCGTTTTTCCGTAAAGGGAGAAACGGTTCTTTTGCTTTGAAAATGATACCGTAGACAGTGTATTGAGCGGGACTGAACTGCGAAAATACAGAAAGTGCTGCGTAAGATCTCAGAAAGCGTTGCTCCGCAGAAATGCACGAAGCTCTGCGAAGTCGCCGTGGGGCCATGTGCTGATATCTTCATTGTTTTTGTTGATCAGACAGGGGGTCAGCAGAAACACCTGCATACCCAGCTGCTGCGCGATCATATCCTCGCCGACATCATTTCCTACCATGATGCAGTCTGCAGCATTCAAATCCAGCTGCGTCAGGATGTCGCGGTAATATTCCGGATTCGGCTTGCAGTGACAGGCGTTTTCGTAGGTGGTCACCAGTTCGAAATCCTCCGGCTGCAGACCTGCCCAGCGGATCCGGCTGTGGGTGGCGATTGCAGGGAACAGAGGGTTGGTGGCGAGGATCACGCGCACACCGGCTGATTTCAGCTCGTCCACAAGGGCTTTTGCCTGCGGTGCATAGCCGCAGACCTGTTGTACCTTTTGAAAATCGGTGCGGTAATATTCATCAAGAACCGATTCGCTTTTGCGGGCATCCGGACCGAAGATCTCCTCGAAACATTTCCAGAAGGCCCCTTCGTTTGTGAGACTGCCATCATTATTCACCATGGCGGCAGTACCTGCCCAGATGGAGCGCACCAGTTTATCCGGCTCGAAACCGTGGGGAGCAAGGTGCGCCGCCAGTCCGCCAAAATAGGCTTTCAAAAATTCGTCCTGATCCATGGGCAGCAGAGTTCCGTCCAGATCAAACAGCACTGTTTTCATCCGTAAATACCATCCTTATTGATGCTTGCAGAAAAAAGTATACTGCATTACAGAAATGAAGTCAAGAAACCCCGGCTGCAGTGCACTGCAGCCGGGGTATTTGGCAGAAGGTATTATTTCATTTTTGCCGCTGCTTTTTCTTCTTTTCGCATTGCGGTGTACTCGTTCAGCGAACGGATCGCACGGCCGGACATGGGCAGCAGTACGATCATATTAAAGACCGTCATCAAACCCACGCCGATCTCGCTCAGATCCCACACAAAGGTGTAGGCGGCCAAACCGCCGATGAAAAGCATCACCAGAGAGATGATCTTGAAAATGTTCTGGGAGCGCCAGCTGTCACCGAACAGATAGGCTACATTGGAGCGGGCGTAGTACAGAATGCCGATGAAGGTGGAGAAAGAGAACAGCCATAGCGAAACAGCGGTAAAGATGGCGCCGATATCGCCGAAATGATGCCGCATGGCAGTCTGCAGCAGCGCCATGCCTTCCAGCCCGACCAGTTTTTCCTCCGGTGCCAGCAGCATAATAAAGGCGGTGCAGCTGCAGATGACGATGGTATCAATGATGACGCCGAACGCTTGAATCAAGCCGGCCTTGGCCGGATGACTGACATCCGCCGCCGCAGCAGCACAGGGGGCGGAGCCGCTGCCTGCTTCGTTGGAGAACAGTCCCCGCTTGACGCCGTTCATCAGTGCTGCACCGAAGCCGCCGGCGACCACCTGCCGCAGCCCGAAGGCCTCTTCAAAAATGCGGCGGAACATGGTGGGCAGCAGTTCCAGATTCATAAAGATGATCGTCAGTGCAATGAAGAAATACAGAGCCGCCATGATGGGGACTATAACATCCAGTACCTTGACGGTGGCGTTCCGGCGCAGCACAATGATCGCAGCCAGCGCTACAAGGATCACTGTGGAAACGATGGGAGGAATACGGAACGCATCCTCAAAGGCAGAGGCCACCGAATTGCTGATGACCTGACTGACACCGCACCAGCACAGCAGACCCGACAGCGCAAAAAGCACAGCGAGCACGCTGAATTTCCGTTTGTTGTCTTTGACAAAGAAATCGTGGATGTAGTAGGCCGGGCCGCCGCGATAGCCGCCGTACAGGGGATCTTCTTTTTTGTGCAGCTGCGCCAGTGTGGCTTCCACATAAGCAGTGGATGCACCGATCAATGCTGTGACCCACATCCAGAAAACAGCGCCCGCACCGCCGGCCGAAACCGCAGCCACCACGCCGACCATATTGCCCATACCCACACGGGTGGCGGTGGAAACGATCAGCGCCTGCAGACCGGAAAGCGCGCCGCGTTTGCCGCCCCTGTTCTTTTCCGCAGTCAGACGCAGCATCTCCGGAAACAGCCGGATCGGCAGCGCCTTGGTGCGAAAGGTGAAAAAGATGCCTGCAGGGATCAAAATCAGCACCAGCAGCGAGATGCCAAGGCTGCCGCCGCCCGGCAGCGGAATAGCGAACAGATCACCCCATAACAGGTTATAAACTGCCCGGATCAGTTCCATGTTTCATACCTCACACTTTCAGTCAAGCTTGCTTGACAACATTTGACATTAGTATATAATAGAATGCAGTATTTGTCCAATGAATAGTTTAGATTCAATGCATCGAAAAATTAAATGAATAAGCGGAGGAAAATATGGATCTGCGAACATTGCAGCTGTTTGTATTTGTTGCCGAATTGGGCAGCTTTACCCGCGCCGGAGAGGAGTTGGGCTATTCCCAGCCGACAGTATCTTTTCAGATCCGTCAGCTGGAGCAGGAGTTGGGGGTGCCGCTGTTCGACCGCATCGGTCGCAGTGTCAGCCTGACTGCAGCCGGCAGGAAGGCGCTGGATTATGCCCAGCACATCTGCCGCCTTTCGCAGGAGATGGTGCTGGGCGCTGTCGGTAGCGGTGAGCCGCAGGGACAGGTACGCATCGCTATGGCGGATTCGCTGTGCAGTCCGCTGGTGGCTGCCGGTTTTGCGGATTTCCGCCGGCAGTTCCCCGGTGTGACGGTGCATATCACCACTGCCGGTACGGGGGAGCTTTTCCGCCTGCTGGATCACAATCAGGCGGATATTGTCTGCACATTGGACAGTCACATCTACGATGCCGCCTATACCATCGCCGCTGAGGAGCGTATCGGCGTGCATTTTATCGCATCGTCCCGGCATCCGTTGGCGCAGTGCGATGCCGTATCGCTGCAGCAGCTGTTGGCGCAGCCTTTGCTGCTGACGGAAAAGGGCATGAGCTACCGCCGCCTGTTGGACGAAGCGCTGGCGCAGCGGTCACTTGCAGCCGCTCCTGTGCTGGAGCTGGGTCGTACCGAATTGCTCTGCGAACTGACGGCGCAGGGGGCAGGTATTTCCTTTTTGCCGGATCATGTCACCTATGTTGCGCAGCAGCAGGGAAAAATTGTCCGTCTGCGTGTGCCGGAGCTGGATATTGCCGTCTGGCGGCAGCTGCTGTACCGGCAGGATAAATGGATGTCGCCGCCTATCTGTGCTGTACTGGAGCATCTGCGCCGGCTTGCTCCGCTGTGTGCGGAGGCGCAGTGATTTTTCAGAATATCTCTTGACAAATATATCGGCAGGCGATATAATGTAATTGTAATATATCGGCATACGATATAACGGAAGCCGATAAAGACGGGAGGGGTGCTTTATGGGTAATCCGCCGCTGACCGAAGCGGTATATTACATCCTGCTTTCCTTGCTGCAGCCGCGGCACGGCTATGGCATCATTCAGAATGTACAGGCACTTTCCGGCGGGCGTGTGCATCTGGCGGCAGGTACGCTGTACGGTGCGCTGAATACCTTGCTGGAAAAAGGCTGGATCGATTCCCTGCCCGGGGAGCAGGAAAGCCGCAAGAAGGAATACATCATTACCGCGGCGGGCCGCACGGCGCTGCTGCAGGAGTATCACCGCCTGTGTGAATTGGCGGTAAACGGCGAAAAATTTCTGCAGGAGGAAATACGATGAAAACACTGCACAAATGGTTCTGGCTGTGGGAGTTCGAAGAGGAAGAGGTATGGCTTGCGCAGATGGCGCAGCAGGGGCTGGCGTTAAAAGCTGTGGGATTCTGCCGCTATGATTTTGAGGAGTGCGAGCCCGGCGAATATGCGGTGTGCCTGCAGCGGCTGGCAAAGCCGGTGGCCAACGCAGAAAGCCAGGAGTATATCACATTTGTGGAGGAGACTGGCGCGGAATACATCGGCACGGTGAATCAGTGGGTCTACTTCCGTAAAAAAACGCAGGATGGTCCTTTTGAGCTGTTTTCGGATAACCATTCCCGTATCCGTCAGCTGGATCGGCTGATCTATGTGACCGTGCCGCTGCTGCTGCTGAATCTGGCGGCAGGCGTACAGAATATGATAATGGTTGCCACGCTCGGCAGCAAAATCAATCTGCTGGGGCTGGTCAATCTGGCTCTCGCCGGCCTGCTGGGCTGGGGCCTGTACCGCTTGTGGATACACAAAAAGCGGCTGCAGGATGAATCAGAGCTGTTTGAATGATGAGTGTGGTATTGTTCTTGTGCAGGTAAATGAAATAAGCAAATTAATACGCACCGTCGTATCTCCTCAACAGGGATACGACGGTGCGTTTGGTTTAAAAATACGGGTGAGGGCAGGGGATCAGTCCTCCGTCTGCGTACGCAGCCTTTCCGTCAGCCGGATAGATCCCTCCACCAGAAACGCGATATTTTCCTCGCGAAAGACCGTATCCCGCGGTGTGTGGATGCGATCCATGTACAAAATGCCGCCGATACCGCGCTTCAGCGCTGCGACGCCCACGCCGCAGGGGAAGGAGCTCTGGTCGGAAGGATAGATATAGCCTTTGGTCGCCACCTGTACATTCACCTGCTCGGTATCTGTATAGCATTCGCGCAGGGTATCTGCCAGCGGGCGTGCTTTTCGGCGCACGGCAAACAGCATATCGCGCCCGTCCGAAACACAGTCAAAGTTGATCGCCGGCTTGTCCTCCATTGCCTTTTTGTGTTTGGAGGCATACCCGGAGGAGCCAAGCAGGCCGGCTTCCTCCAGATCGAAGAGGATGAATGCCGCCTGTTCGCGCAGCTGCGGCGGCATGGCCTGCAGCGTTTCCAGCACGGTAAGGGTGCCGCTGGTGTTGTCGTTGGCCGTGTGCTTGTTGGCAGGGCCGGCGATCAGCAGCAAAAGGTCTGCCCACAGCAGCACCAGAAAAACAGGATAGGCGATCTGCGGGATCGCCGACCGCAGCAGCAGCGCATAGGCGAGAAAGGCGGGCACCAGCAGCAGTACGCTGATCAGGATCTGATACAGCAGATAGATCAGCGGCGCTTTCGGTGTGATAAAATTGGGAAACGGCATCACGGCGCAGGTATCGTAGTGGGCGGTAAAGACCACCCCGGCCTTTTCGGGATCGCCGATGACCAGATTCACCGCGCCAAAGCTGCCCTTCTCCTCATGGGCGCTCCAGCCGTTTTCCTCGGCAAAGGCACTGGCCCATGCGCGGAAGGCGGCCTTCTGTTTTTTGGTTTTTCGCACTTCAAAACGCTCAAATACCGTTTCGGCAAGAGTTGTCATGCATTACACCTCGTAAAATAAAAGAGAATTTTTACAGAATGTGATCATTTTCGACTGTTCAGCTCGTCCACGATCTGCGCGTACAGGGCTTCATCGATCCTGAATTTCTTCGCATACAGGATGTAACCGGCCACGATGCAGATGAGCGGCAGGATCATCATGGAAAGTTTCATGATCCACAGGGGTGAGCCGGTGACACCGTTGATCAGTGCGGTGATGGCCTCGGCATCTGTAACGGGATCCAGTGCGGCGATACGGTTGGAAACATCGTTGATGCCGGAAACGATCAATGTTACAGTCACCACAGCAGTGCCTACAGCACCGCCCAGCTTATTGATGAAAGGCTGTACCGCAAAGCTGACGGATTCATTGCGTTTGCCCAGCTTCCATTCGCCGTATTCCACCGCATCCGCAAGGAACAGCAACATCAGCAGCTGGATGAAAGCCTGCGCAAAGAACAGGCACAGACCGGCGATAATGATCAGCGGCAGCTTTTCAAAGCTGAAGAAGAATACAATGTAGGCGATCACCACTGCGATGGTGGCACCGGTGTACAGCTGACGGCGGGTGAATTTTTTGCTGAATTGAGGAAAAATGGAAAGCGCCAGAAGCTGTGCCGCGCCCAGCACAGCGGCAAAGAGCATATAGGTGCCCTCGTTTTTGTAGGCGTACTTGAAATAGTAAATGCCGAAAGAGGTAGTGGTGCAGTAGCCGATCATGAACAGCGCCATGGCGGCGGCGGCCACCATCAGCTGATCGTTTTTGAAAAGCGCCTTCACCATGCCGCTCAGAGAGGTGCGCTCCTGCCGGGCCAGCTCACTGCGGTCCTCCCGCACGCCGATCAGCGTAAAGGTCTGGAAGAACCACATCACCGCAACGATGATCAGCGCGAAAAGATAGTAACTTTTGCGCGGTGTGGTGCCGAACAGCGACGGCACCATGGTGTAAAGTACCACCACGGCATACATACCCACACTGGCACAGATGCGGGCCACTGCGCCCACGCCTTCGCGTATCTTCTGTTCTTTGCTGATAGCGGGCATCAGTGACCAGTAGCTGATATCGTTGGTGGTAAACGCCATGCCCCACAGAAGGTAGATGACGGCGATAAAGGCCACATACGCACCGCCGGTCAGACCGGGATCGCTGAAAAGCAGCACCGTCAGCACGCCGGCACTCAGCATACCGAACAGGATCCACGGCTTGAATTTGCCCCAGCGGGTATTGGTGTTGTCCACGATGGTGCCCATGATGGGGTCATTCAGCGCATCGAATACACGAAAAGCTACCATCAGGCCGCCGATGACAGCCAGATATGTATCGGATAGGCCCACGACCTCGGTGAGGTAGGTGATAAAGTACATACTGACAAGGGAATATACCGCATCGCGGCCGACTGTACCGATACCGAAGCAATATTTGTTGCGAAGCATTGTCTTATCCATTTGTTTTCCTTTCCTGCATACAGTGCACTCAGCATTCCAGCAGCCGGAATTCCCACGGCTGCAGCGGCGCGGCGGCATCCGCTGTGCCGGTATAGCTGCTCAGCAGCAGCTTTCCGCAGAGCCCCTTTGGCAGCGGCAGCGTCCTGCCCGCAAAGCTGCACACAGCGATCAGCTTCCGCCCGTTGTATTCGCGTGCAAAGGCGTAGAGCTTTCCTTTGGCATGCAGCTGGGTAAAGCTGCCCTTCTGCAGGATATCACTCTGCTTTTTCAGTGCGATCAGCTTCTGATAAAAGGCGAAGATGCCGTCGGGATCGGCGCGGTCAGCCTCTGCATTGATGCGTGCATGATTGCGGTTGATCTGCAGCCACGGCTTGCCGGCGGTAAAGCCTGCACCGGGGGCGGCACTCCATTGCATAGGGGTACGGGCGTTGTCACGGCTGGTTTTTCGGATCAGCCGCCACCGCCACGGATTGAGAATGCCCAGCCCCTTTGCCATCTTGTCCACGTTGTGGCTTTCGATATCCATGATCTCGTTCAGCGAAGCAAAATCCCCGTTGGTCATGCCGATCTCCTGTCCCTGATAGATGTAGACAGTGCCGCGCAGACTCAGCAGCAGGCCGGCAAGCATTTTTGCACTTTGCACACGGTATCTGCCGTCGTTGCCAAAGCGAGAGACGCTGCGGGGCTGGTCGTGATTTTCAAAGTATACGCTGTTCCAGTCCAGTCCGGTCTGCCATTTGGTCAGACAGCGCATCAGTCGGATGGGATGGAATTTCGTTTTGAACCACTTGACATAGATCTGATCGCATTCCATGTGCTCAAAGGCAAAAACCATATCCAGTTCGCGGCGTTCGGGCGAACACAGCTCTTTTGCCTGCTGGAGATCTACCATCACCGTCTCGCCCACTGTCCATGCATTGTAATCATCCAGCACCTCGCGGCGCAGCCGGCGCAGAATGTCATGACAGCCTTCGGTGGAATGGTAGTGCTCAATACCGGTCAGCGCCAGCTGCTTTTTACCGTCGGCATAGCTGTTCTTGTGGATCACATTGATCACATCGCAGCGAAAGCCCGCCACGCCTTTATCCAGCCAGAATCGCAGGATCTCTTTGATCTCGTCATAGACTTCGGGGTTCTCCCAGTTCAGATCCGGCTGCTTTTTGCTGAAGAGATGCAGATACCATTCATCATTGGCGGCATCGCCGAAGGGCGCCCACGGACAGTCGGCGAAGAAATTGCCCCAGTTGTTGGGCACGCCTCCGTTTTTGCCCTTTTTGATCACATAATAGCTGCGATATTTTTCCTCGCCCGCCAGTGCCCGCCGGAACCACTCGTGTTCGTCGGAGGTATGGTTGATCACCAGATCCATGATGATATCGATGCCGCGCCCCTTTGCTTCGGCCAGCAGCCGGTCAAAATCCTCCATGGTGCCGAAATCCGGATGGATCGCTTTGTAATCGGAAATATCATAGCCGTTGTCATCGTTGGGACTGGCATATACCGGCGAAAGCCAGATCGTGTTGATGCCAAGCTCCGCCAGATGGTCCAGCTTTGAGAGAATGCCGGGAATGTCGCCCACACCGTCCCCGTCGGAATCGCAGAAGGAGCGGGGATAGATCTGATAGACGATCGCCTGTTTCCATTTTTCGCTCATACATTACCGCCTTTCGGCACATGGCCGTTTGATTGTTTTAATCATATCACATTTGCGGCCCATTGCAAACGGCTGCAGACATAAAAAAACGGGGTTGCCGCAAAATTTGCAGCAGCTCCGTGAAAAAAGCGGGAACAGGGCAGAGGTTTACAGTACAAAGAAGGCACAGGCGCCGGCGGGCAGAACCACATCGCCGGCGGCGACAGTCTCGCCGCACAGGCAGGGCAGCTCGTCGTTCTCGCCCAGCACCAGAGGCTTGCCGTTCAGCAGCATCACGCGGCTGCGCAGCTTGCCGTCGCCGGTCAGCACATACTGCACGGCATCCCCGGGCAGGGTGACGGTGGTGGTGTCGGTGGTGGAGTTGTTGATCACCAGATACACGCAGCCGTCCTTGCCATCCTTGCGGCTGTGGCAGTAGACATGTGCACCCTCGCGGACAGGCTCACCGGTTTCGTACACGGCAGCGCCCATCAGACGGTTCCACAGCAGCACGGCGAAATAGTTGGGACGGGGCTCAAAGCTGCCGTGCTCCAGAAATCCGTAAGCAGAGGAGGCCAGCGTGTTGTGGAAGATGATGCCGTCGGTGACGGTGGAGAAATCGCCCAGTTCGTTCAGCGTGCGGGGCACATCCAGATAGGTGGGGGCCCAGGTGTTGCCGCCGCAGCCGGCGTCGCCGCTCTCGGTGACCCACATCTGGCCGCCGGGCACATATTTGTCGCGGCGGGGAATGTACTGGCGGGCACAGTCGCCGGCCACAGCCAGATATTCGTCGGTCAGGCATTTTTCCACCGGCCAGTGACCGCCCATGGCGGCGCCGCGCTCGGAAATGCCGTTATAGTAATGGTAGCTGAATACATCCATTTTGACCTGCTGATCACCCAGCAGCTCCTCGGTGGTCACCATCTGCAGGGCATTGGCGATGCCGCCGCCCACATTGTTCTGACCGCCCATATTGATGTTGATATCACCCACGGTGCAGGGACCGACAAACAGACAGTCGGGGTAATTTTCCTTCAGCCATGCGCCGAAGATATCGTGGTCGCGGGCGTGATCCGCAGCGGTATAGCCCACGGGCAGGCCGCTCATAGCCATCATGTTGGGTTCGTTGGTGAATTCGGCGGCGGCGATGGGCACGCCGTATTCGGCGCTGAAAGCGAACAGCTTGGCTACCATATCCAGCGGATACGGCTCGTTTGCAGCGTGTACGCCGGGGCAGTTGGTGGCAGAGATCAGCAGCTTGCCGCCGATGTGCTTGACAAACTCCAGCACGCCGATCCACTGCTCTCTGGTCAGCAGGTTCTGAAAGCCCTCGGGGATGGTGCCGTCGGTGTACTTGCCTTCCAGATCATAGTAGGTCTTGTTGGCCCATGTGCCGGAAACGCGCACCCAGGCGGTGCCCAGATCCTTCGCCAGCTTGCGCAGACGGGGGTTGTACAGGTCGATGGGCTCATACCACTGCTGCAGCTTGCCCATATCGCGCCAGTCGCCGATCATGGGGAATTCCTCGGTGCCGTCCACCTGCGCATCGGTGTAGCGGGTCCAGAAGGTGCCGCCGGTGACTTCGGTCATCTCCACATTGTAGGAAACCAGACGCTCGTCCATGCGGTGCAGCTCCTTCAGACCGCCGGCAGCCAGTTTGATAAATTCAGCCATAATTATCTCCTTTTTTCTGTTGTCCGGACAGAATACCTGCCCGGATGCCCTATTTATACAAATATAATTCTACATCATGAAAAGAACTGATACAAGCCACAGAATAAAGCATCTGTGACACTGCGGCACAAAAAGAAAACGCCGCTTTTGACAAGGCGGCGTTTGGTGGGCTCACTGTCCGGGAAAAAGCGGGAACAGCGGCTGCATCAGCAGACGGCTGGCGCTGGCCGCCATACGGGGAACACTTTCACGGAAATTGGAATGATGCCACTGGATGACAAGCGAAAGCAGTCCCGAAAGGGCAAAGACGATCATGTGTTCGTGGGTCAGCCTGTCATCGCCGGGGGCTCTGTGCACCGTGATGCTGCCGTCCACGACGGTCAGCAGAATGGAGCGCTGGATCAGCAGGCTGGTCAGATCGCTGCGCTGCAGCGCATCCAGCAGGGGCTTTTGTGTTTTCCAGAACTGAAAATACATCTCCATGCTCTGCTGAATGCCATACTGCGTATCCGGCATGGCCACCTGAGGGTATTCCATCAGGGTGTGATCCAGAAGAGCGTGCAGCGCACCGTCCTTGCCGGAAAAATAGCGGTAAAAGGATTTGCGGGGGATCTCCAGATGATCGCACAGATCGCTGACAGTGATGTCTTCATACTGGCGGGTCTGCATCAATGCAAGCAGCCCTGCCTCAAGTTCGCGCTGCCGCTGTGCGGATTGTTCGGATACACAAAGCTTGTACAAGGAGAGATCACCTCTTTGTATTTTCTGTAAATATTATAACATATTTATCGTTCAAAGCAATCGTTTTGTGTGATTTGCCATACGAAAAATGTTTACATTTTGTTAAGGGTGTCACAAAACAGATGTTTTGCCCCTGTTATCTGTGTGCAGCCATACGCTATAATATACAGTATAAGGGTAAAGTGCGGTTTTCTGCATGGCTGGCAGAAAGCCGTCTTTGCACGGATAAATGAGGAGGAATTATCAAATGGCTAAACAAGTTGCCCTTGATGAAAAGGGCTACCGCAAGTTCGGCATGCGCGACAGCCTCGCCTATGCTGCCGGCGATCTGGGCTGCAACATGAGCTTTGCCCTGAAAGGTACCATGGCTCTGTTCTGGACCCAGGTCATGGGTATGGGTCTGTGGTATTCTCTGCTGCTCGTTGTTGTGCAGGTGTGGGATGCGATCAATGATCCCCTGATCGGTTCCTTGATCGATGCCGACAAGCATACCTATAAGCGCAACAAATTCCTGCAGTATATCTGGGTCGGTTCCATCGGTCTGATCGTGGGCGGTGCCTGCTGCTTCCTGCCTTTCCCCAGCGCTCCCGTCTGGGCCAAGGCGATCATCTTCATCGCCGGTTATGTGATCTGGGATGCTTTCTACACCGTGGCTAATGTGCCCTATGGTTCTCTGTTGTCCCTGATCTCCAACGATCCTGCTGACCGTGCTTCGCTGTCTGCATGGCGTTCCATCGGTTCCATGGTGGGTAACATGGCTCCCATGGTCATTCTGCCCTTCCTGATTTATAACGAGGATAAGTCTCTGAACGGCCCGATGGTTTTCGTGGCTGCTCTGGTCATGGGTGCTCTGGGCTTCCTGTGCTTCCAGTTTATGATCAAGAATACAGAGATCCGCGTTGATACCGAGATCACCTGCAATGAGGAACAGCCCAAGTTCAATGTGATCGAGGCTATGAAGAACTTCGTTCATAACCGTCCCGCTGTGGGTGCGACCATTGCCGCTATGGGTATGTTCATCGGTATGCAGGGTGCTGCCACCGCTGTTTCTGTCACCTTCCAGATCTACTTCCAGAATCCGAAGATTTCCGGTCTGGTCTCCATGTTTGCCATGATCCCCATCGTTGTGTTCACTCCGCTTGCCCGTAAGATGGTTACCAAGTACGGCAAGAAGGAGCTGTCCATCGTTGGCGCCATTGCCTCTATCATCGGCGGCCTGGGTATGTTTGTCATCACGCCGGACAATATCGGCCTTGATCTGGTCTGCTACATTGTCTGCCAGCTGGTCTACAGTCTGGGTCTGGGCATCTACTCCACCGTTTCCTGGGCTATGATGGGCGATGCGATCGACTACAACGAGTGGAAGACCGGCAAGCGCGAGGAGGGCGTTGTCTATTCTCTGCACTCCTTCTTCCGTAAGCTGGCTCAGGGTGTCGGCCCTGCCGTTGCTCTGCTCATCATGAACGCTCTGGGCTATGTCAACAATGCCATCGACCCCGAGACCGGCAGCGAGATGATCGATGTCACCCTGCTGTCCTGGGATGTGGCTGTCAACCTGCGTACGCTGGTTGCTGTTCTGTACATGGTTGCTGCTGTCATGCAGTTCGTCGGTCTGGCTCTGGTCTATAATCTGGACAAGAAGACCCTGGCTACCATGAACGAAGAGCTGGCTGCCCGCAAGGCTGTCGAGGAGTAATCTCTCTCCGGTTGTTCGCTTTAAAAAACAAAAAACGGGGCTGCTGCACATCGAAAGTGCAGCGGCTCCGTTCTTTTGTGTCTCAAAAGGTAACTCAATGCTTTTTCCCGGCCTTCCACAGCAGCAGAATACCGGCGACGATCGCAGCAATGCACGCCGCGGCGATCAGCAAAAGGGTACCCCAATCGGGAGGTGTCCCTGTGACGAAAACAGCGGTGGGACCGTCTGCGCCGCCGATGATGCCGATGGATGCCGCATCGGAGGAAATATCGCGGTAAATCAGCAGCGACAGGTTGACCGCGGGCAGCAGTACGCTGCCGCCCACCACTGCCGCGCAGACCAGCAGACACACCGCGCACACCCGCTGCAGCCGGCGGTGCTGTGCGTTGCGCTCGGCCAGCAGTGCATTGAGCTGCTCCAGCTTCAGTGCGATCGCCTCCAGCTCACTGTGCTGTCCGGCCTGCGGCAGCTGTTCGCCCAGCAGTTCGCCCACAGATACCTCAAAAATATCGGCCAGCTGTACCAGCATATCCGCATCCGGCACCGAAAGACCCTGTTCCCACTTGCTCACCGTCTGGCGTACCACATGCAGCCGTGCGGCAAGCTCATCCTGCGAAAGTCCCTTGCGGGCCCGCAGCGTTCGGATGTTCTGACTGAGCATATCTCATTTCTCCTTTCCCGTATGGCATTATTATAGGCGCACACGGTTGTTTTGGCAAGCAACGCAGATTAACATCTCCTTTTTTCGCAAAAACAGAGAGGCACATCTCCATTTTTTCTTGTAATTTTTCTTGCGCATATGCGTCGAAACGAGTATAATAATATCCGTGGAAGCAATTCGATTATTTTTGAATCAATGGGAGGAGTAAATATGTCTGGTAATGTTCGTCCCGAAAGCATGGAGCGCATCACCACCCGTGCTCTGGCTGAGGCTTTTATCGAGGAGCAGATCGCCGAGGTGCGCGCACAGGTCGGCGATAAGAAGGTGCTGCTGGCACTGTCCGGCGGCGTGGATTCCTCTGTTGTGGCTGCACTGCTGATCAAAGCCATCGGCAAGCAGCTGGTGTGCGTGCATGTCAACCACGGTCTGATGCGCAAAGGCGAGAGCGAGGATGTCATCAGGGTGTTCGGTGAAGCCATGGATGCCAACCTGATCTACATCGATGCCACCGACCGCTATCTTGACCTGCTGGCCGGCGTTGCCGAGCCCGAGCGCAAGCGCAAGATCATCGGTGAGGAATTCATCAAGATCTTCGGCGAGGAGGCCGAAAAGCTGGAGGGCATCTCCTTCCTGGCACAGGGTACCATCTACCCCGATATCATCGAATCCAAGGGCGTCAAGGCACACCACAATGTGGGCGGTCTGCCCGCATGGATGACCATGGAGCTGGTCGAGCCGGTGAAGCTGCTGTACAAGGATGAGGTCCGCGTCGTCGGCGAGGCTCTGGGTCTGCCCCACGCCATGGTCTACCGTCAGCCGTTCCCCGGCCCCGGTCTGGGCGTACGCTGCCTGGGCGCCATCACCCGCGACCGCCTGAACGCCCTGCGCGAGGCTGATGCCATCCTGCGCGAGGAATTCGATAATAACAACCTGAACCATGTCTGGCAGTACTTCGTGGCCGTCCCCGATTTCAAGAGCGTGGGCGTCCGCGACGGCAAGCGCTACGAGGGCTGGCCCGCCATCATCCGCGCCGTCAACACCGTCGACGCCATGACCGCCACCATCGAAGAGATCCCCTATGCCGTGCTGCACCGCATCACCGACCGCATCACCCACGAAGTCGAAGGCATCAACCGCGTCTGCCTCGACCTCACCCCGAAGCCCATCGGCACCATTGAGTGGGAATAATTTCAGAGGTCGGAAAAAGCCTTTAATATCAAGGGTTTTCGAACTTTCGGAGCCACTTGTGGCAACAAAATGGCAACATTTTTAAAAGAATAATTGCAGCAGGTTTGCAGGTTATTAACCGAACCATCTATGGAGGAAATCCTGCAGATGGTTCGGTTATTGCTTTTTGGTTTGAATATACTTGATATACGGAAATGCGCTGACAGCAGATAATCAGTGAAAGGAGCGCAATAATGGGGGATTTTGCTACAAAAAGATTACAAGCAATAGCGGCTTGTGAAAAGATAATTAATGGCATTGAGGACGGAGAAATTACTATTTCCTCCGCCTTACTGCAATGCATGAAAGTTGCTCGTTTAGTGAACGATGTCGATGCAATTGAGTGGCTAAATTACGAACTTGGTGGCTACCCCCGGAATGATAAAGGATATCTTACCACATCTGCGTGGGATGTAGCTGTTCAACATGGGCGAAGTTATGTTGATAAAAAAGACAAAAAAACATATGTATTTACAGACCTTGTTGCTGAACTGGAGAATATAATCAGTAATTCAAAAGATGCGTTGAACAATTTTTCTACGCAGGGTTTTTCCGTATCTGGCGATATGGCGCTTTTAGCAACGAGTAGAATGACCGAGAATGTGAATCAGGCAACCAACAATTTGCTCAACACAGCTAAAACAAATGAGCAACGACTTTCTGTTCTTAAAGCTCAGTTTTATGGGTATGCAATAAAATGGCAGATGGATTTACAATTTGGCAATACTGCTAAAAAAATCTTTGAAGAGTATCAAGAAAAAGTGAGTTTGTCTTTCTCTAAACTCTCTACAGCGACTCTCCAAAAATTATCTGCGATTGAAGATATGATGGAAGACGGAAATCCCGAAAGGTATTCCCAAGTCCTTACCTCTTGTCGAAGATTGTGGGAAGATACAGCAAAACAACTTTTTGATGAAGTCCTTCCTAACTACAAAGAAAAGCTCTTCAAAACAAAAACCGGAAAAGAAATTGATGTGTCGGGCGATCACTATAATAACAAATTGTCCGCAGTTATTGAAACCCTTCAAGGAAAAGCGGCAAAAAACACCCTTGTTGGAAGCGAAACCATATATTTAGTCGATTGGATGGAGCAAATTAACAATTCGCAGAGTTCGGGTGTTCATTCTAATGTAACAAGAGAACAGGCTATGCAGTGTATTATCCACACATACATCGCTTTAGGGGATATTCTGAATCTCAAAGACGATGTATAATATTTCTAAGCTACTATATGCTGAGTTCTTCGAATGATCAATTTGTGTTTTTTATGTTTGGTATAATTGATACTGTGGCAATAGTATGGCAACAAAAAATCAGATAGCCTCTGCTGTCTGAATAATGGAAATAATCCTAAGACCTTGAACTAAATCCCATAAGCAAATCTGTTTAAGATTTATTTTTCAGGAGCGAGTGGGAATGATACAAACTGACTAACAAGTGCCCGAAAACCCTTGTGTTTTCGGACACTTGTTAGCAACAGATAATTGATACCGCGAATAGTATCGATTTGATGCAAAACAGTACAAAACGAAAGGAAGAGATAAAAGTGACAGAACTTAAAGTGATAGAGGGTACTCTGATCGGAAAAGAGTACAAGCCGGGGATTTCCTTTGATTTCAAAATCTCACTTCCGCTTGTAGAATGTGATGCGCTTGCGGTGTTGGTTGAACATGATGGTCAGAACGATGCAAATGTCAATGCCATGCTCCGTCTTGCAGATGAAGGAAAAGCACCGTATTGCATAAGCATCGGGGTGATGCCCGGGAAAATACAAATGCCTGACGGTACGGAGCGTGGGATGCGAATGAACAGTTATGATCTGTTTGACAGAGAATATGGTGATTTCATCGTTTTTGAGCTGCTTCCGTATATTTCCGAAACTTATGCTGTCAAGATTGCGGAATCACCCGATATGCACATGGTTTCGGGCGGTTCTTCAGGTGGTATCTCGGCGTTTGTAATGGCATGGTTTCATTCCGATTATTTTCACCGTGTGTATATGAGTTCGCCGTCCTTTTTGGCTATGGGCCGCGGAAATGAGATACCATATCTGATCAGAAAATACGAGACGAAACCCCTGCGGATCTACGAGGAATACTCTGAAAATGAGCCGAACGATTATTTCGGATGGAGTCGTGCGGTCGATGAAGAAGCAAGGGAAGCGCTGCTGTTTGCAGGCTATGATTTCAAATTTTCGTATTTCTCAGAGGAAGGTCATTGCAGCCGATATCACGATCTGGATGAGGCGTACAAGCGCGGCGAGTGGATCTGGCGTGACTGGCAAAGTGAAAAGATAACCGCGCCGCGGAATTCTCCCAGAGTAGATCAGGTGATCCCGCCCACAAGCAAATGGGAAAAATGCGACAGTTTCCCGAAGAAAGAAAGAGATTTCACTCCCATGGCTCTGTCCGACTATGAACATGTAGTGTTGTCGAACGACGGCCAGGCGTTTTATGCCGCAAACTCATCAGATGACATTGTATATATGTATGTCAACGATGATGCGATATCCAAGGAAAAAGGCATATTACAAGCGGCGCTACATACAATTCCGCGATTTGATCCGAGAGGTGCAATTGATATAGCGATTGATCGGGCAGATAGGTTGTTCGTTCTTACGTCTATCGGCATACAGTGCGTACGTTCTTTCGGTCTGATTGATGTAATTCTTGATCTCCCGGATTCTGCGAAACCACTGAAAATTGCGATCACGGATGCGTTATACGTGGAGACCAAAGCTGGAATATACAGAAGGGTATTGAATGAAACGAGTACGAAAGCAAATGGCGATTCGCGGAAATTCATTTCCTATTACGATTAATTAAGATATTTATTGTCAATGTTTCGATCCCTCTGGGGCAAACGGAAATGGCGACATTGATCCCCCTCTTCTCTGAAGCGGAATGTTTCGGTAAAACCCTGGTATCATCAATCGATCTGATAATTGATACCAGACTTTGATACCAAAACAGTACCAAATGGGCTGAGAACACCGATAATACAGAGAAAAGCAAAGCAAAACGAGAGAAAACTCACGGAAATCAGCCCAAAATAAGGCGAAAAGTAACTGTGGGAAAGAACTCGTAAGCGAGTGGGAATAATTGCATATTGATTCTAAGTGGTCTGAAATCGCTTGATTTCAGACCACTTATTTATTTTGACATATAGTATTCTTATCAGCGGTGATAAGATTTTGATAAATGTTGTTTCATTCTCCATACACCGCCCGTGGGAGAAATCCTGCGGCTTTTTAATTTAGTGTTGACTTAAACAAATGATGGCCTTATAATTAAGTAACCGCTAAAGCAAAAGGAGCAACAACATGGAACTTGATCGTATGTTGAAAGCATTGGGTGAGCCAATGCGTTTGAAAATATATCAAGCTCTTTTGGCAAGAAAGCATTGTGTGCGCTCTCTTTCTAAAAAGTTTGGTATCTCAGAATCTGCAATTTCACAGCACCTGAAAGTGATGAAAGACGCCGGATTGGTATATGGCGAAAAATACGGCTACCACACACATTATCTCCCTTTGCAGGATGCCGTGGATTACCTTACCGAACAGTTTGAGTTAATGCAGAGTGCATCCCTTACTGTTGACCGTGATATGACGATCTGCCAATGTGAATATCGGAAGGAGAACGAACAAGAATGAATATTTTTCTTGACCTGTTTCTAACTTTTGCAAAAATCGGTTTATTCACCTTTGGCGGTGGCTATGCCATGATTGCCATGATTGAAAACAACTGCGTGGAAAGAAAACAATGGATTACCCATGACGAAATGATGAATGTGACCGTCATTGCGGAGTCAACCCCCGGTCCCATCGCCATTAACTGTGCGACCTTCACCGGATATAAAAAAGCCGGATTCATTGGTGCTCTTGTAGCTACCCTCGGTATTGTCGTACCGTCTTTCGTTGTTATCTATCTGATCTCTATGTTCTTGGATAACTTCCTTGAATTAACCATCATTGCAAATGCGTTCAAAGGAATCAAAATTGCAGTAGGCATCTTGATTCTGGATGCGGCTGTTACCATGATAAAGAAGATGCACAAAAAGAAACTGCCAAGAGCGATTATGCTCTGCTCTTGCGTGGTCATGCTGTTTATCAATATTTTCGCATGGAACTTTTCTTCTATCAGCTTAATGCTGATTGCAGCAGCTGTCAGTCTGACGATTTTTATTCTGAATGGCGCACCTGAACAGAAAGGCGGTGCAGGAAAATGATTTATCTGGATTTGTTTCTTGGCTTTTTAAAAGTCGGCTGCTTTGCTTTTGGTGGAGCTTACGGCGCAATTCCTCTGATTCGTGATGTGGTGCTTTCATATGGTTGGCTCAGTGATGAAACATTGACCTATATGATTGCTGTCAGCGAAAGTACACCGGGACCGATCATGGTGAATCTGGCAACTTATGTGGGAAGCAGTCAGGCAGGAATGCTTGGTGCAATCGTGGCAACTCTGGCGGTTGTACTTCCGTCATTCATCATTATCCTGTTGGTAACTGCCTTGCTGAAAACAGTACTGAAAAACAAATATGTGCAAGCCGTTCTACGTGGTCTGAAACCTTGTGTTATCGGTATTGTGCTTGCAACTGGTATTTATATGGTCTTTGGAAACTGCTTTGGAGCGATTTCATCTGTAACAGTAAATGTGCAAGCTATCACCATTACTGCGCTTTTGGTAGCTTCAATGTTTGGATATAAGCATTTTGCAAAGAAAAAGCTGTCGCCTATTCTTTTAATTATAATATCCGCAGTAGCGGGCATGGCGGTATACGGAATATAGAATTAGGGTCACAAAATGAGAAAGCCCCGTCTTGCTTTTTTGGTCGATTTTGCGTATAATATTATTGTTAGGGTGACAACCACCCGAAACAACTGTGTTGCCCCTCCCATGGTGGTTTATCACCACTGATAAGATTTTGATAAGCATCCATCGTACAG
>JAFUNR010000020.1 GCA_017472965.1 Oscillospiraceae bacterium
CAGAGGACTGAAAATCCTCGTGTCGTTGGTTCGATTCCGACCGGAGGCACCATGAAAAACACCCCCTTTGTCGAAAGACAAAAGGGGTGTTTTTCGATGATATCCGTTCTGTGCGGAACGGGTGATATACCTGCGACACAGGAAGGGATGGATAGCATATCCAGGTAAAGACTCATCGACATACAAAAAGCAGGCGCAGCAGAATTTTCTGCTGTGCCTGCGGCTGTTTTATAGTGGCTTGAATGCTTCAGGTGCTTCAGGCGTGCTTTTTCAGATAGCGGAAGCCGGTCTCAATGGCAGGGATGCAATCCTCCATGCCCTCGAATTCCAGCGAAAGCCAGCCTTCGTAGCCCGCGCCCTTCAGGATGCGGATGCACTGATCCACGGGCACAACGCCATGACCCAGTGCGGTGCCGCGCAGCCAGTTCTTGCCTGCGGTGGGGAAGAAGCCGTCCGGCTGCTCGCCGCCTGCTTTATACAGGAAATCCTTGGCGTGCACATGGAAGGCGTAGGGGGCGGCGGTGGTGACGGCTTTCACCGGATCGGCATCGGCACACATAAAGTTGCCTATGTCACACAGCCAGCCGTAGTTGGGATGACCCACCTTCAGGATCAGTGCCTCCACACGGGCAGGATCCTGGAAGATATAGCCGTGGTTCTCGGTGCAGGTGCGGATGCCCTTGGCGGCGGCATACTCCGTCACGCGGCGGATGTACGGCGCTATGAAATCGGCGGCATCGCGCCAGGAGAACAGGTGCTTTTTGGGCAGGGCATAGCACACATCGTGGCGCATCAGCCCGGCACCCAGTGCTTCACAGACATCCACCTCGCGGCATACGCGGGCAACTTCGGCCTCGGGGTCTTCGCACAGGAAGTTGGCGCCGATGGCATAGGCGGTGATCTCCAGACCGATCTCTTCACAGTGGGCGCGCAGCTCTCTGGCCAGCGCAATGGGATCCTCTACATTCAGGTCGGTGAATTCGATGCCGTCAAAGCCGATCTCCTTGGCCTTGTCGCACAGGGCCAGACGGTCACAGCCGGTGGCGGCGGTGTATTTGGAAAAGCTGTAGCTGGATACGCCGATCTTCATATTGCTTCCTCCCATTCCTTACAGCACCACTTCGTGGCCGGTGCGGGCGGATTCATAGGCGGCGTCCAGAATGCGCATCAGCTCGTAGCCATCCTCGGCCGGAGAACGGCACTCGCACTTGCCCAGTACGCAGTCCACATAGTGGTCGATCTCCTTCTGGAACAGACCGTCAAAGCTCAGCGCGGTGGGGAACTTCAGGGTGACATCGGTCATGTAGCCGTTGGCTTCGCTCACAAGCTTCAGCTCGGGGTCGATCTTGGCGCCGGCCTTTTCGCCGAACAGCTCGATGGTGCCGCGGTTGTCGTCCACATTCAGGCAGAAGCTGGTTTCCACATTCAGCACGGCGCCGTTGTCAAAGCGGATCAGTGCGGTGGCCATATCCTCGACATCGCAGACATCCTCGCTGCCCTTGTCGGCAGAGGAGTAGCCCTCGGCGGTCTTGGTGTTGGGACGGTTGCCCAGCTTGTGGAAGGTGGCGCCGTAGACGGAAACGGGCTTGGGGTTGCCCAGTGCATAGCGAACAAAGTCGATGACGTGTACGCCCAGATCGATCAGCGGACCGCCGCCGGAGCGGGACTTATCGCCAAACCAGCCGCCGGGGTTGCCGTGACGGCGGATGTAGTTGGCCTTGGCGTAGTAAAGCTCACCGAAGTAGCCGGAGCGGATGAAATCCTGCAGCACATCCATATCGTTGCCGTAGCGGCGCACAAAGCCCACCATCAGCAGCTTGCCGCTCTTTTCGGCGGCAGCCATCATGTCCTGTGCTTCCTGTGCGTTCATTGCCATGGGCTTTTCGCACAGTACATGCATACCGGCATTCAGCGCGGCAATGGTGCACTTGGCATGGGCGCAGTTCCAGGTGCAGACGGAGACAGCATCCAGCTGCTCATTTTTCACCATGTCGTTTACATCGGTGTACAGATGGGTCACACCGTGCTTTTCGCCCTTTTCCTTCAGACGCTGCTCGTTGATATCACAAAAAGCGACGATCTCCACATTGGGGTTGGCCTTGTAGCCGCCAATGTGCATTTCGGAAATGCCGCCGACGCCGATGACGCCTACTCTCAGCTTGCTCATATCAGTTCTCCTCCATGATCTTGTTCAGGAAGTTGACGGCGGTGCCGATATCTGCGGCAGGGTTGTCGCCCACTTCGCGTTCGATGGTCAGGTAGCCGGTGTAGCCGACGGATTCCAGTGCTTTCAGATAGGCAGGGAAATCCACTGCGCCGGTGCCCAGAGGCACTTCCTCAAAGAAGCGGATGCCGGCCACATCCTCGGGGGCTTTGATCACGCCGTAGATCCATTCGGGGTTGCCGCGCTCCAGCATGACACCGTCCTTGGCATGGGTGTGAACGATGTAGTCCTTCAGATTGTAAACGGCCTGTACAGGATCGTCACCGGTGACCATGGCCAGATTGGCGGGGTCCAGATTGACGGCGACGCCGGTGGAGCCCAGCTGATCCAGGAAGCCCTTCAGCACAGCGCTGGTCTCGGGGCCGGTCTCGATGGCAAAATGGGAACCGATGCTGTCGGCATAGCGGCTCAGCTCAAAGCAGGCCTCGCTCATGATCTTGTAACGCTCGTGGCCGGGATCGGTGGGCACCACGCCGATGTGGGTGGTGACGATATCGGTCTCCAGATCCTTGGCCAGATCCAGAATGCGCTTGGATTTTTCGATCAGTTCGGGGTTCAGCTCCTTGTTGCCGAAGCCGCGGCCCAGATCGCCGCACAGTGCGGAGAAGACAAGGCCTCTGTCCTTCAGCTTTTTCAGCACCTCGCGGCGCTTGGCGGCGTCCAGCTCCTCGGGGGAGTATTCGCCGTGGGTGGCATACATCTGGATGCCTTTTGCGCCCAGCTTGGCGGCAGCGTCCAGAGATTCCTCAAAAGGCAGACGGAAGGATGCGTTCATCACGCCGATGGGGAACTTGTACATAATTACACCTCGATTTCAAAAAATTGTTGCACACGGGTACATTTAGATTATATAATAACTGCAGAGCAAGTACAATACCGAATTTTGCCTTTGTATTTGATTTATTTTGCTTTTTGGAGGATGCAGCATGATCAACGCATGGTACGAGCGGCATTCATACAGCCTGTACAGAAACGAGAAAATTCCTGTGATCTGCCATAAGGACCATGTATCCGCCGAAAAAAACAAGGGGATGACCTATACACACTGGCATGAGAATCCGGAGTTTCTGCGCTGCCGCCGCGGAAAAGGTGTGGTGATGGTCGCGGCTGAGGTATATTCCTTTGTGCCGGACATGATGGTCACCGTCAATCCCAACGATCCCCACAGCTTTTATCACGATGGGCCGGAGGGTATGACCTATGACTGTATGATCGTGGATGCGAATTTCTGCCGCGAAAACGGTCTGGATCCGGGGCGGGTGCGGTTTGATGTGGCGGTGCGCGATGAAAAGGCCTGTGCGCTGTACGACCGGGCATTTTCCTCCTGCGTGCAGGAGGGCCCGCTGCAGGTGCTGGAGGCGCGTACCGCCGTGCTGGAATTTTTGCTGTATATGTGTCGGCAGCACCCGGGCAGTCCTGCAGACGGTGCGGCGGTATCGGGGATGGAGGCGCTGAAAAAAGCGGTGATCTATATCCGCAGCAACTATATGAACGCCATCTCGCTGCAGGATGCGGCCGAAGCGGCAGGCTTCAGTGTCAGCTATTTTTCGCGGGAATTCAAAAAGCTGACGGGGCAGACCTTTGTGGGGTTTCTGAATATGGTGCGCTGTGAAAATGCCGCTCAGCTGCTGCGCAGCGGCACCCCGGTGACCGAGACCTGTTATGCCTGCGGCTTTCGCGAACTGAGCTATTTTTCCCGTGCCTTCCGGCAGATCATGGGGGTGTCACCCTCGGAAATTCTGCGGCAGCGAAAAGAAGGCCGGTAAGGTGTTCGGCAAAAACGCACAGCTTTTTTGCGGAATGAAAACGAAGTTTGGTGAACCCTACAAAAAGTGAGAAAACCTCAAAATATCTCTTTACTTTTTCTGCGGGATGTGGTATTATAAATTGCACTCGAAAAGAGAGATGCGGGTTTAGCTCATCTGGTAGAGCGTCACCTTGCCAAGGTGAAGGTAGCGAGTTCGAGCCTCGTAACCCGCTCCACCGACCCTACTGGGGTCGGTTTTTATTAGGAAGCATAGCTCAGCTGGGAGAGCATCTGCCTTACAAGCAGAGGGTCACAGGTTCGAGCCCTGTTGTTTCCACCAAGCAAAAAGCACCGGCCGATGGCCGGTGTTTTTTTGCTTGACGGAAAACAGTTTGGGCGAGAACCTCTGAAATTGCAGGCAGGCCTTACATGTTACGGCGGCCTGTCCGCAATTCCGGAAGTTGTACGCACGCAGTGCGGACAATCTTCAATCGAGCCCTGTTGTTTCCACCAAGCAAAAAGCACCGGCCGAAGGGGCGGCTCAATAAAACAGTATAATAATGTTTTCGGG